>DXAU01000064.1 GCA_019116885.1 Candidatus Mediterraneibacter pullistercoris
ATGGGCAATACTATTATCAGATAAATAATTCGACAGCAGAAAACCAGAAATTTGGACAATACAATTATACATATCTGGTTCTTATCAAAGAAGATTTTCCCCATAGACACAGAAAATTTTACGCCCTCCTAAAAAACTTTATATTTTTTCACTGTCTGCTTGACGGAAAGCACACCATTTCGTGCAGCAGCCTCTTTTATCTTATCCCCGCGCCGGATCTCCCGGTATTATCCTTCAATCGCAATAGATTTCTTTGTTTCAACCGCTTTTGCTTCTTTCTTAGGGATGCTCAGCTTCAGTATCCCGTCCTCAAATTTTGCCCTGATATCTTCCTGAGTCACATCGCCGCCCACATAGAAACTTCTCTGCATCGTCCCTGCGTAGCGTTCTCTGCGGATATATTTCCCCTGCTTATCCTGCTCATCACTGCTCGTGCCTTTCGTCGCAGAGATCGTAAGATATCCATTCTCCAGTTCTGCCCTGATCTCGTCTTTCTTAAATCCCGGCAGATCGATGTCAAGTTCATATCCCGCATCGTGTTCTCGAATATCCGTCTTCATCAGGTTCTTTCCCGTTCTGGTATAAGACGGGTTCGATCTTCCCCAGAAATCCCGGTCAAATGGGAACTTCATCCAGTCATCATCAAATAAATTTTCTCCAAAAATGCTAGGCATCAACATAAGTCATATCTCCTTTCATAAAGCGGAACATCTTCGTTTGTCCCCTTCTGTTATATCTGTACTATAGCATTTATTGTTAGCACTGTCAATAGTTGAGTGCTAATATTTTAATAATCTATTTTTTTTACCACCGCCTTTCACCGGATCTGCATAGAAAGATCTGTCCTTAAATGACGCATCTTATTGACATTCCCTGTATTTTGTGATAATTTTCTATATAAGATTTAGCACTCTCCTTCCACGAGTGCTAATAACACAGACAACATACCCATCAGCAAGGAGGATTCTCTATGTTTATTCAGCCTATTTATAATATACTCCTTTTACCCGATGTTACTTATTATTTTAAAAAAGATTTTTTTGCGGATAATGCCGGCGAGGTAAAAGCCGATACTGATATCCTGTTCATGCTGCTGAAAGACGAAGCGGCTGACAGGGAACTGACTCCCGAAGATTTCTATCCCATTGGTCTTTCTGCAAAACTTGAGAGTATCAGTGAAGAAGATGTGGTTCAGGTCCGCACCCTTGAGCGTGTGGATATTGTCGATCCTGTGATCGAAAACGGAGAGGTGCATGCTTCCTTTACTGTGCGCCCTTCTGCCGAAGATTTGACAGAAGAAGAAAAGCAGACAGCGTTTGCAGATCTCCGCACGGATCTGCTCCGGTTCGTCCAGGGATATCAATGGGGACTCTGGGCACGGGGATTCATCCTTCAGAGGAAGAATATTTATGACATGGCGTCCTCACTGTCCGAATATCTGAACCTGGACACAGAGGAGAAATACCAGATTCTGTCAGCGGATTCAGTCAGGGAAAGATATGCCCTCATAGACCGTGCCATCAGAGAATTTATGGAGATCGCTAAAGTTTCTTCTGAAGCGCAGGAAGCCCAGAAAGGCGATCAGGAACAGCTCTACCGGGAAGCTGCCCTGAAAAAGCAGATAGACTATCTCCAGAAAGAGCTTGACGACATGCATCCGGAAAATGTTTCTGACGTGAGAAAATTCGAGAAGAAAATCGCTCAGTCGGACATGAACAAAGAGGCGCGCCAGGAAGCTGAAAAAGTGCTGGGACGCATGCGCCAGGAGGGGAAAGAGAGCCATGAATACGGTCTGCTCTATGACTATCTGGACTTTGTCACAAGCCTTTCCTGGAAAGCGCCGGAATATACGCCTATCGATCTGGAACGCGCCGGAAAGATACTGGACGAGGACCACTACGGCCTCAGAAAAGCAAAAGACCGCATCATCCAGCAGCTTGCAGTGATGGCGCTGAACCGGAAACAGTACGGCTCCATCCTCCTCTTCGTAGGCGCGCCAGGAACAGGCAAAACCAGCATCGGTCAGAGTATCGCGCGGGCACTCGGGAGAAAATATGTGCGCATCAGTCTCGGCGGCATCCGCGATGAAGCCGAGATACGGGGACACAGAAGAACTTATATCGGCGCCATGCCCGGCAGGATCATGGAAGCCATGAAGAGGAGCGGCGTCTCCAATCCTGTTATGGTGCTGGATGAAGTAGACAAACTGGCAAAAGACTATGGCGGCGATCCGGCAAGCGCTCTTCTCGAAGTGCTGGATCCCGAACAGAACAGTACGTTTACCGACCACTATATGAACGTGCCATACGATCTGTCAAATGTTCTCTTTGTCTGCACTGCAAATACAACGGATACAATTCCTGAACCGCTTCTCAACCGCATGGAAGCAATTTCGTTTCCCGGTTACACAGCCGTGGAAAAATATCACATCGCGAAAAAGCACCTCATCCCAAAGGCGATGGATACCATGGGGATTGGTCCAGACATGCTTTCGATCACAGACAGCGCCCTGCGGAAGATCATCGATGAATATACGATGGAATCCGGTGTCCGCGATCTGAAAAAATCTATCGAGACTATTTGCAGATCCGCGGCCGTAGAACTTGTCAAGGAGGCGCAGAGCAGACGTATCTCCGTCACGAAGAATAACCTGTCCGATCATCTCGGCAGAAAGCAGATACGTACGGAACGGAAACTGACAGCGAAGACGCCGGGAGTGGCGACCGGACTTGCCTGGACACGCGTGGGAGGCGCAATCCTGTTTATCGAGACAAAGCTCATCAAGGGTAAAGGCAAGCTCCTGATCACAGGCCAGCTGGGCGACGTCATGAAAGAATCTGTCCAGATCGCACTGACGCTTGTCAAATCGTTATATCCGAAAGAAAGCAGGATATTTGAGGATCATGACCTGCATATCCATATCCCCGCCGGAGCTGTCCCAAAGGACGGTCCTTCGGCCGGCATCACCCTTACTGCCGCTCTCGCATCTCTGGTCACCGGAAGCATTGTAGACACGGATCTTGCCATGACCGGAGAGGTATCTCTCAGGGGCGGAGTCATCCCAATCGGCGGGCTTCCTGAGAAACTGATGGCGGCACAGAGAGCCGGACTCAAAAAAGTTCTTATTCCTGCGGATAACGTGGAAGACCTAGAGGATGTAGCCGAAGAAGTAAGAGAAAAGCTGGAGATTATTCCGGTAAAGAAGGTAACAGAAGTATTAAAAAAAGCACTGGGATAAAATTCCCCGGTGCTTTTACATTCTCTATGACAGAAGTTCTCGAACCATTGCAGCGTCAAACATCACAGAACCGACATGTCCAACTTCTATCTGATACAGGGCGTTCGCAGCAATATGCTCGGCCGCCTGCTCCAGATCTCTGATTCCGCTTGTATCTGCGTGCAGACGGATGACAGCATCCAGCCCGTCGGGGGTCAGGACACACTCATCTTCCCTCATGCCGATTCGCTCCAGCACTTTGGGGAGCGCATATTCTGCGAAAATGACTTTCTTCTCTTCCGGCGTATAATCCGGAATCTCAATGACCGCAAACCTGGACATGAGCGGCGCACTGATCTGATTTTTGTCATTGGCAGTTGCAATAGGATATACTCCCACGGTCGGAATCATACATTCGATATAATTATCTGTAAATCCCAGATTATCCAGCAGGGTCAGAAGCACATCGGCCGGATTCCCGTTTCCTTTTCCCGCAGCGGCCTTATCAAGCTCGTTGATGATAAAGACAAGATTGGACTCGCCGGCCATGGAAAAAGCATCCATTATAATGCCAGGTTTTGCATTGGCATAGATCCGGGAACTGCCGGTCAGCTGCTCAGGGTCATTGATGGAACTCATATCAAGCGTCGTCCATGGAAGTTTCAGGATACGGGCCACAGCATAGGCAATCTGGGACTTTCCCGTTCCCGCCGGTCCGATCAGAAGCAGGCCGTATGCCGGCAGCGTATGGGTTCGGTTGATCTGAATGATCGTCTCGATGATCCGCTGCTTCACCCGCTCCATGCCGTACAGCTCTTCGTCCAGTATCCTGCGCGCTTCCTCAGGATCTATCGCCTCAAAATAATTCCCTTTCCACTGGATGTTCATCATAATCGAAAGAGCACGCTGTGCATGGCGGCGTTCCTCAGCGGACACCTCATGGGAACGGGCGACCGCCAGATTCCGCCTTGCCCAGAGGCGAATATTATCAGGAAGCGTTCTCCCTGCACATGTGATAAAATCAGTGATGCTCTGGATGCTTGTCAGCTTCATACTGTCGCCTGTCTCCTCTTCATCCTCGTCCGGGATTTCTTCAGAGGGAGCGTCACTCGAGAGGAGGCGCTCGATCATAAACTGGAGGAAACCGTCCTCCGCTGACAGTTTCGCCCCGCCGCCAAACGCGATCTCTCGTATCTTGTACACAGCATATCCGTCTTCCCGCGCCTTTCCTGAAAGACGCACATTGATGTGGTTTTCTCCCAGCCATTTGAGCAGGCTCACAAACCGCGCGTCTATCCGCAGGATGTCCGCGCTGACAGTCCCGTCTTCCCCCTTGAACTCAAAGGCCGTCCGCCTGAGAGGGTTAGTAAATACACCGCCTGTATGGTGCCGGAGCGCCCCCGCCTGGTTGTCCAGCACAAGGATCGGGTGCTCTGCGGATGCCTCAGACTCATTCGCATAAAAAACTTCAAATGTACATACAGGAGCCTTTTGCTCCTGCGGCGAATCATTAAAATCAAAAACTGGCATATAATATACTCCTGGTCTTTTCTCAAAATCTGTAAATAGTGTAGCATGAAATATCCAGGAGTACAATCAGGAGTTTCTCTTATGACTGTTCCTCTGCATCGTCCGCTCCCGTCGAAAACGGCCAGGAAATCGGCCGCCTTTTACAATATGTCCACACTTTTTATGTAGAACTCTCCCCCGTCTTATGCTATAATCGTTAGGAAATCCGAAACAGCGCCTTATATCCTGGGCGCTCCGTGTATACGAAAAGAGGTCAAATAATTATGAGAGCACAGAATCTCACTCTGCTCACGGACTTATATGAACTGACCATGATGCAGGGGTATTTTGAGACACAGGAAAATGAAACTGTTATCTTTGACATGTTCTTCCGCGAGAATCCGAACAAGGGAGGATATTCTGTCATGGCGGGGCTTGAACAGGTCATAGACTATATCAAAAATCTGAACTTCTCCTATGAGGATGTAGATTACCTGAGAGGACTGGGCCTTTTCAGCGAGGACTTTCTCCATTATCTGAGCGGCTTTCATTTCAGCGGGGATATCTATGCCATCCCTGAGGGCAGCGTGATCTTTCCAAGAGAGCCCATCATCAAAGTCATTGCTCCGATCATGGAAGCGCAGCTCGTGGAAACTGCCATCCTGACGATCATCAATCATCAGTGCCTGATCGCGACGAAGGCGTCAAGAGTCGTCCATGCAGCTCAGGGGAACGGCGTCATGGAGTTCGGTCTCCGGCGCGCCCAGGGACCGGACGCAGGACTGTATGGAGCAAGAGCCGCCATCATCGGCGGATGTATCGGAACTTCTAACGTCCTTGCCGGAGAGATGTTCGATGTGCCAGTCCTGGGAACCCATGCCCATAGCTGGATCATGAGTTTTAAAGACGAATACACCGCATTCAAGGAGTATGCCCGCCTCTATCCGGACGCATGCACGCTGCTCGTGGACACATACGACACATTAAAATCCGGCGTGCCGAACGCCATCCGGGTCTTCAAAGAGATGCGGGAGGCAGGCATACACCCGAAAAACTACGGCATCCGTCTGGATTCGGGCGACCTGGCTTACCTTTCAAAAAAGGCCCGCAAAATGCTCGATGACGCAGGGTTCACCGACGCGGTGATCGCCGCCTCTAACGATCTGGACGAATTCCTGATAAACGACCTTAAGATACAGGGCGCCGCCATCACTTCATGGGGCGTGGGGACAAACCTCATCACCTCGAAAGACTGTCCCTCTTTCGGCGGCGTGTACAAGCTGGCCGCGATCCAGAATGACCAGGGTGAATTTGTACCGAAAATCAAAATATCAGAAAATGTGGAGAAGATCACCAATCCTGGAAACAAGACAATCTATCGCATCTATGATAAAGAAACAGGAAAAATACGCGCGGATCTGATCTGCTTTGTCGGGGAAAAATATGACCCGTCCCAGGATCTTCTCCTGTTCGATCCGAACGCCACATGGAAAAAGACGCGCCTGGCCGGCGGCTCATACACAATGAAAGAGATCCTGAAACCCGTGTTTATCCGCGGTGAATGTAAATACCAGTCTCCGTCCGTCCGTGAAATTGCTGAGTACTGCAGGCAGGAAAAAGAGACGCTCTGGGATGAAACAAAACGTCTCTTCAATCCTCACAAAGTGTATGTGGACCTTTCCAGAAAGCTCTATGACACGAAGACAGCCCTCCTCAACAGCGTTGAGGTCTGACGGCTGATAACGATAACACCTTAAAGGAGTATTTAAAATCATGAAAATCATCGTACTGGCCGGCGGGCTGAGCACAGAAAGAGACGTATCTCTCGCTTCAGCCGCCGGAATATGCAGGACTCTCCTGGAGAAAGGCCATGACGCCTTTCTTCTTGACGTATTTCTCGGTCTTGAGGATGCGCCGGAAGACCTGACGCAAGTGTTTACCCTTCCCGGGCACGGGCTGGAGATCGCCAGAAATATCAGTAAAGAAGAACCTGATCTTGCGGCTGTGAAAGCCTCGAGGCCTGATCAATCCGACTGCTTTTTCGGCCCCAATGTGGTTGAACTGTGCCGTCTTGCAGATATCACGTTCATCGGACTTCACGGCGGCGAAGGAGAGAACGGCAAACTCCAGGCTGCTTTTGATCTGCTTGGCATACGTTACACCGGCCCTGATTCCCTTGGCTGTGCTGTTGCCATGGACAAAGGCTTTACCAAACAGGTTTTTCTCCAGAGCGGCATCGACACTCCTCCCGGGGTATGCCTGCACAAGAATAACGGAGACCACTCTCTGGCATCCACCGGACTCTCTCTCCCCGTTGTCGTAAAGCCCTGCTCCGGCGGTTCCAGCATCGGGGTCTACATCGTAGACAGTGAAGAGGAATATCACACAGCTCTTGAGAATTCTTTTCGATATGAAGACGAAGTCCTCGTGGAAGCTTATATAAAAGGACGTGAGTTCGCCTGCGGCATAGTTGCCGGAAAAGCGCTCCCGCCCATCGAGATCATTCCAAAGACCGGATTCTTCGATTACGCCAATAAATATCAGGCCGGAGCGACAGAAGAGATCTGTCCTGCCGATCTTCCCAAAGACGTGGAAGAACGCATGATGGAACTTACAGTCAGAGCTTTCCGTGCACTGAAACTCAATGTATACAGCCGCGCTGATTTTCTGCTGGATGACACGGGCAGCCTGTACTGTCTGGAAATGAACACCCTCCCCGGCATGACGGCCGCAAGTCTGCTCCCAAAAGAGGCGCAGGCCATAGGGATCGGTTACAGTGATCTGTGCGAACTCATTATAAGGGAGTCCCTGGAAGCGAGATACTCTCTCTGACATTTCTGCTCCGGCATCAGGGCGGCAGTTCTGAGTATCCCGGATATTTCACACAGAAAGGAACACAACATCTTATGAAACATATGTCATTGCAAGAGATTGCCGCAGCCTGCGGCGGCGTCTACCACGGAGATCCCGCCAGAATTTCCCGGGAAGTATCCGGTGTTGTCATAGACAGCCGAAAGGCAGGAACAGACAGTCTTTTTGTCGCGATCAAAGGAGCAAGGGCAGACGGACATACTTTCATCCCGCAGGTGATGGAAAAGGGCGCTCTCTGTTCTGTATCTGAACAGGACCTGGGAGATGTTCCGTACCCATATATCCGTGTAGCGTCCTGTGAACAGGCTCTGAAAGATATCGCAGAACACTATCGCCGCTCACTGGATATCAAAGTGGTCGGCGTCTCGGGAAGTGTCGGAAAGACCAGTACAAAAGAAATGATCGCTTCCGTCCTGTCCCAGCGGTTCTCTGTACTTAAAACCGAAGGAAATTTCAATAACGAGATCGGGCTTCCCCTTACCGTGTTCAATATCCGCGAAGAACACGAGGTGGCAGTACTCGAGATGGGAATCAGTGGCTTCGGGGAGATGACGCGTCTCGCAAAAATTGCCCGTCCTGACATCTGTGTCATCACGAATATAGGTGTCGCTCATATCGAGAGTCTGGGGTCAAGGGACGGCATCCTCAAAGCAAAGACCGAGATGTTCGGCTACATGTCTCCGCAGGGCACGATCATCCTGAACGGTGATGATGACAAGCTGCGCTCTTTCATCCCCCAAAACGGTCTCTCCCCTGTATATTTCGGCCTTGACACATCCTGCCCTTATCACGCAGAACAAGTGAAAAGCCGCGGACTGAAAGGGACGGATGCACGATTCCTCACACCCGTTTCTTCGTTTGATGCGCACATCTCCATTCCCGGGGATCATATGATATACAATGCACTCGCTGCGGCAGCCGTCGGATATACGCTCGGAATGACAGACGATGAGATCGCCAGAGGCATCGAGGCAAATGTACCTATCGCCGGCCGCAACAATCTCATCGAAGGGAAACATTATACAGTCATTGATGACTGCTACAACGCGAATCCTGCTTCCATGAAGGCTTCTATCGACGTACTGGCCTGCGCAGACACGAGGACAGTCGCAATACTCGGAGACATGTTCGAGCTGGGAACTGGCAGTGAGCAGATGCATTACGGCGTAGGCGCACATGCTGTCAAAGCCGGAATCGACGTACTCGTCTGCATCGGACCTTTAAGCTCCATGACCGCCCTCGGCGCGAGAGAGACCGCCGCCAAAGCAGGCTCTCCGATACAGGTGTATCATTATGATACAAAAGAAGACTTCTTCTCATCTGCCGGAGAAGTTCTCAGGGAAAAGGATACGCTCCTTGTCAAAGCATCCCACGGGATGGAATTTGCAGAAATCGTGGAACGCATGACTGCATGAGACAGCAGAAACCCGGAGCGGATTTTCAATCTGCGGCATATCAGCCGGTCCGGTTCTTACACAAACAGAGAGCCGTCCATTCGGACAGCTCTCTGTACTGATTTTCTCCCTCTTTTCACATGCTACTCCCTGAAAAACTTCTCCATCACCTCATCCGCAGGCATTTCTCTTCCCGTGAAGAGTTTGAACGCCTCAGCGCCCTGCCAGAGCAGCATTCCGATCCCGCCGACAGCGGCGCGGCATCCTGCTTCTTTCGCTTTCCGGATGAGCAGCGTCTCCCGTGGATTGTACACCACATCAGCCACGGCCAGATCTTTGTGGAGATATTCTGCCGGTACGGGTATCACCTGATCCAGCGGACTCATTCCCGCGCGTGTTGCATTCACGAGGATATCGCTCTCCCGGATCACTTCTTTCAGCAGGTCTCTGTTGTCCAGATCCTCGATGTATACTCTCCCGATCCCCGGAACCGCTTTCTTTATCTTCTCCGCTGTCTTTTCTCCATTGGCATAGAATTCGTCCTTCTGGTTGAAGATTGCAATCTCAGCCACACCATCCAGCGCCGCCTGCACAGCGATCGCTGTGGCGGCCCCGCCCGTGCCAAGAAGCACGATCTTTTTGTCCTTAATCTCCACGCCATGCTCTTTTAAATTGCGGACAAATCCTACTCCGTCTGTTATATGCCCTGTCATGGTGCCGTCCTCTTCAATGACGACTGTATTGCATGCGCCCACAAGCTCCGCGGCCGGAGACAGTCTGTCCACAAGCCGGGCCACGGCAGTCTTGCACGGCATCGTCACGTTGAATCCGCCTGCATGGAGAGTGCGAAGCGCGTCAAGAGCCTCTTCCGTCTTCTCAAGCGGCACGTCAAACGCCAGATATGCCGCGTCAATCCCCAGCTTCTGGAAGCTGTAGTTCTGCATTGCCGGGGAACCTGAATGTCCCACCGGGGAACCGATCAGCGCGTAAAGTTTTGTATGTCCGGTAATTCTTTCTTCCATCGTCTATTCCTCCAGCTATCTTGGTTATCTGTAGAATCCAGATTAAAATCAGGTTCAGTATATCACAACTCCGGAAACTCTTCAATGCATTAAAGCGCGAAACTTTTTACAGCCAAACTCCCACAGCCCCCGTTTCCTACAGACCTGCAATATAAGATTTCAGATATTCCAGGCTCTGGATACATATATCATCTGCATCCACTTCGATATATCTTTCACGTCTGCCGTTTATCACAGGCTGGACAACCGGAAACTGCCCCGCTTCATATCTCCGCTTAAACGCCTCGTCCACATGAATCACACGCCATAAATTTACCGATGTGCAGTGATGAGCCAGGAAAACGTCATGAGTCTGGTTTCGTATTGCATTTTCGATCTTATCCGGCCGGAACCACAGAGGCGCCGCCGGCATTACTCTTTTTGAAAGGGGGCCTGTCACCTCGATATATATGTTCGTACCTTCGACATGCAGATCTGCGTCACCTTTTTCATAGCCGTTCTCCTGGGCGCTCCCGGATATATAGTCGGTTGTTCCCGCGCCAAGCCCCGCAGATGTGATTCTTCTCCCTGTCGCACTTTCCAGAATTTCAATCAGCGCATTTTCACGCTGTGATGACTGATCCCAGGTTTTTTTGTATGCATTTTTCCAGTAATTTGTATCCATATCAGGCTCCTTTCTCTTCTCTCAAAGTAAAACGCAGTAAAGACGTGACTTTATTATATCACGCCTTTACTCCACTTTTTTTGTTTATTTCGTTTTTTTCACCAAAAAAGCTGACGCCGGACAGCAGGCAATAATAAAAGGCTGACCTCCCGGATCATTCCTGGAAATCAGCCTTTATCTCTCAATTAGTCCTGAACGTACGGCATCAGGGAAATATGTCTTGCTCTCTTAATTGCTACTGTGAGAGCTCTCTGATGTTTTGCACAGTTTCCTGTAATTCTTCTCGGAAGAATCTTGCCTCTCTCAGAAACATATTTCTTTAATTTTGCTACGTCCTTGTAATCGATCTCGTTATTTTCTTTGCCACAGAATACGCAGACTTTCTTTCTTCTGCGGGCCGGGCCTCTTCTCTTGAAACCGCCCTCTGGTCTGCTTCCCTTTTCGTAAGCCATGATGATATCTCCTTTCCCTAGTTAAACGGTAACTCCTCATCAATGCCATCAGGGATATTCATAAATCCGTCGCCTGCCGGGGCGCTCGGAGCCGGCGCAGGTGCAGACTGCTGATAGGATGCTCTGTTTGCCTCGCTCTCCGCTCTGCTCTCTGCAAATTCCTGCTCTTCCACGATCACCTCTGTCGTGTATACTTTCACGCCGTCTTTGTTTGTGTAGCTTCCGGTCTGAATACGGCCGGAAACGGAAACACGCATCCCCTGGCGGAAATATTTCTCTGCAAATTCTGCGGAACGTCCGAACACAACGCACGGAATAAAATCCGCTGTAGGCTCTCCGTCCCTCTTGAATCTGCGGTCAACAGCAACCGTGTACCTCGCGACCGCCGTCGCGCTGTCTCCCTGTGAATATCTGACTTCAGGATCTCTTGTCAACCGTCCTACTAATACTGCTTTATTCATACATACCTCTTTCCGCTTATGCTTCCTGTTTCACGCATAAATATCTGAGCACGTTGTCCATAATGCGGATACGCTGTTCCACTTCACCCGGAACTGTAGACTCAGCCTCGAAGTGTACGAAGTAATAATATCCTTCTGTCATCTTCTGGATCTCGTAAGCGAATCTTCTCTTGCCCCACTCATCCACGTCTGTCACGTTGCCGCCGAAACGTGTGATAAGAGCTTTAACTTTCTCGATCACGTCTGCTCTTGCTTCGTCTTCGAGTTTTGCGCTCACAACAACAGCTAATTCATACTTATTCATGGTCCTGCACCTCCTTATGGTCTCTGGCCCCCGTTCTGACGCGGGAGCAAGGAATTATGAAACTGACCGGATAAGATCCGACAGTATGTCACGGTTATTCATGATACCATATGAAGCGCCATCTTTCAAGTATTTTTTCATCATTGCTTTTGAAATTTGTTTTGATATAATACAAATGAAGAAGTTGATCTGGAGGAGAAAAAAATGACACGATATTTGGTAGGCAAAAAAGGCTTTTTAAAAACAACCTGGGATTTTTCCCAGGCAATAGAGTTTGCCAATGACGGAGATATCATTGAACTTGAAGAAGGATTTTCTCCTTTCTATGAACAAAACAACAAACCAATAACAATAACCAAAAGCATTACAATTGAAGGACATCTGATTCAAGATGAAGGAAACGGACGGATTTCAGCGAACACAATCGATGGGGTAATTATAGAAGCCGGCGCTTCTGTTACTCTGAGAAATCTGGAAATCCGCCGGAACATTGATAAATGCAATAACATAATCATTCGGGCGGGAGCGGCTTTAACAGCAGAAAATATTTTCCTCACATCTTATGCGTCCAAAGGAGTAAACTATCCTGTCATTTTTATAAAAGGCAAGTCGCGGGTAAAACTTAGCAATATTGAACTTGCTCCCGGAAATATACATGACCGCAATTATAAAATCTACGCTGAAGACTCAGAGCTGGAAATAGACAGTTCCCTTATAAATGCAAAAATAGCTTTGGCAAATTCCAGGCTGGACTGCCAGAACTCATCCGTTAAATACTGGGAATCAAACGCGCTTTTTGCAGAGAAAAACAGTGTGGTGACAGCAGTACATACAACCTTTGAAGGCGGAGCAGAAGCTGGTAAAGACTTTTGGCACTGCATAAAATTACTGAATTCACAATTCACCGCTGCCAATATTACAGTGAATCAGCCGAACTCTTCCAATATATCAACTTATGCGGACGGCTCAACGCTGAAAATACGCAATTCTCTCATAAACTCAAGAATAAATTTGACGAACTCCCGGCTGGACTGCCAGAATTCAGCCATTAAATATTGGGAATCAAATGCTCTTTTTGCCAACAAAAAAAATGTAATAACAATGACAGGTACGTCCATCGAAGGCGGCATTGAGACTGAAAAAAGATCGATTCCCTGTATTAAACTGCTTGATTCTCAGTTCACCGCTTCCGATATGACGGTAAAACAGCCAAACTATAACGGCGCCTTTCAGGCAAAAAATACAAAAGTCACATTAAACAGCGGCAGGTATGATTCTCTGTATTTTTCCGGATCTGAAGTTGCCATGGGCACGGTCGGCATTATCGAAAGTATCGGGATCTGTGACGGCTCACATGTGGAAGCTGAAGAAATCGACATCCTGGGCAGGGATAACGGAAAAGTTAATCTTTATGTAAATAAAAAATCCTCACTCAAAGCAGAAGTTATTTGTTTTGGCAAATTAAGCAAACCGAATGTCAAAGTTGAGTATAACACCTCTCTAAATGTCGGGCAGATGAGCCAGTTGGCGTACGACCTTAAGGCAGAGCAGTTTGTCACTGATGAAGAAGGCTTCTGCAAGATTATCGGCGATGCGTCAGAGATTACATACTTTGGCGAAAAGACCGCACTTGAGCAGCTAAATGAAATGGTCGGACTGCGTCAGGCCAAACAGGCTGTAAAGGAATTCATTGCCCTGGCTGAACTGAATAAAAGGCGCGAAGCCCAGGGGGTTCAAATCCCGGGGTTCTCACTGCACTGTCTGTTCCTTGGAAATCCCGGCACAGGAAAAACGACAGTTGCGCGCCTTATAGCCAAGATACTGTATGAAAAAAACGTTATCAAATCCGATAATTTTGTGGAGGCCTCGCGCACGGAACTGGTCGGGCAATACATCGGAGAAACAGCTCAAAAAACGCGCAAAGTGCTTGAATCTGCCCTGAACGGCGTTCTGTTTATCGATGAAGCGTACACGCTGTGGAAACAATCTGATCATAAAGATTTCGGCGCAGAAGCTATCGATGAGATCCTTAAATTCATGGAAGACCACCGCACGGACATTGTACTGATATTTGCCGGTTATACACACAGTATGGAAAAATTCCTGGAAAGCAACGAAGGTCTTAGCAGCCGTATTCCAAACAGAATTGTGTTTGAAGACTATACGGAAGATGAGCTGGTTGAAATCGGCCTCCAGTCTCTGCATGCTTCCAAGCTGAAAATAGATGAGAACGCATATGCAGATCTGGTCTATAAAAAATACGCAGAGTCTTTCGACAAAAGCAACGGGCGATGGGTTCGGAATCTGAATGAAAAGCTGACCAGAAAAATGGCAGTTAGAATCATAGAAACTGATGCCCCTGATATTAATCTGATTACCCAGGAAGATATCGATGCCATATAGACCATAAGAGGTAGTGTAAAAAACTTTGTGGCTTTGGTAAAAAATGGCTCCTTTTTGGTAAGAATTACAGATATGACAATTCTTATCGAAAAGGAGTTTATTTATGGCAGTAGCAAAAGACCAAATCCGACAGATTATT
>DXAU01000065.1 GCA_019116885.1 Candidatus Mediterraneibacter pullistercoris
AGGAACCGGGGATTGCAATTCGTTTTCAATTGCTACTCGTTTTCTTCCCATCCTTTCTGCCAGCTCACCGCATCATCAAAAGAGAAGGAGCCATTCAGCCTTTTGACTTCCTTGACACATTCTCCCCGCAGGCGTTCCAGTAACACCGGATCGATGTTGCCTGCTTCCTCCAGGATGCCTTTCATCTCGTCATAGATGCCGTTTGCTTTGACACTGCCGCCGCCATAGGCGAGCATAACTGTCTTTCCAATTTTGTCAATCTCGGATTTGAGAGCTTTTTTTGCTATGCCTTTTCCAAAGTAAACTTTTGTCGGATAAGTAAAAGTAAATTCATTCATTATAAATTCCGCCTGCCATGTTTGATTTTGCACTTGTTTTTCAATTCCCTTTGCTGTACACTATGATTGTATCAACCGGTTGTTACTACCGGTCAATAGATTTTACAAATAAAATTTGTGAACTTTTTATGAAACAGTTCAGCCATCTGACGTCAGGAGACGGATTTATGCTTGCATAAGAATCCGGCGAATGGCTGTCAGATGCGCTGAGCGCCTGTATATGAGCAAAGAAGCGGCATAGCCGCAGTCAGCACGCCAGTGCGGCTTTGCGAATGGCGCGGGCTGAATGGTTATTTATCAGAAAGGAGAGGCTTACCATGTATACAATGATGCAGATATGTAAAGAAGCTGATATGACTTACCAGACTTTGAAATATTACTGTAACGAGGGTCTGATCCCCCACGTAAAACGGGATAAGAATAACCGCCGTGTCTTCGACGAGCGTGATCTGAAGTGGATTAAGGATCTTGTGTGCCTGAAGAAATGCGGCATGAGCATTCAGGAGATGAAAGAATACCTTGATCTGTGCCTGCAGGGAGAATCTACGATATACCGGAGAAAAGAGATGCTGGACAAAAAAAGAAAAGCCCTTCTGGATTCCATCGAGGAACTGAAAGGCTGCGTCGACTATATTGACTGGAAACAGAATTTCTACGATGAAGTGCTCACTGGAAAAAGACCGTATGTCAGCAATCTGATCCGGGTAGAAGAATAGCTTTCCATTTATGTTATAAAAGCGCCATTGCCACTGTCCCCACAGTCAGGAGAGCAAGCCCTGCCGCTTCTTTCCTTCCCACTTTCTCCCCGAACACAAAATAGGAAAATGCCACCGCCACCAGTACACTCAGTTTGTCAACAGGCGCAACAATGCTTGCAGGCCCCGACTGGAGGGCGCGGTAGTAACACAGACACGACGCGCCTGTCGCGACTCCCGAGAGACAGATAAACACAAGCTCTTTTTTTCCAATCTTTGTGACTTCGTGCTGTTTTCCGGTGATAAATACCATCCCCCACGCCATAATGAGCACCACACAGGTGCGGATGGCAGTGCCCAGATTCGACTCTACTCCTGAGATGCCGATTTTCCCTAGAATTGCCGTCAGACTGGCAAAAAATGCAGACCCTGCCGCATAGAGCATCCATCCTCCTTTTCCTGCTTTCTTCGTCTCTTCCACATCTTTGCGCTCAATCATCAGAAATATGCCCGCGGTGATGGCGGCGGAAGCCACGGCTTTCGGTAGAGAGATTCCCTCGTGCAGAAAGAGCAGGGCCAGTATAATTGTAAGGATCGTGCTGGATTTGTCAATGGGTACGACTTTATTGATATCTCCTGTCTGAAGCGCCTTAAAATAGCACAGCCATGACGCTCCTGTCGCAGCTCCCGATAGAACAAGAAATAAAAATGTATGCCAGCTGATCGAAGAGATCTGATCAAGAGATCCTGACAGGAACACCATAAGCCATGAAAAGGCTAGCACTATAACTGTGCGGACTGCTGTCGCTACAGTCGAATCCGTTTTTCTGATTCCGCATTTTGCCAGGATAGAAGTCACCCCGGCGAAAAATGCAGATCCTGCCGCATACAAAAGCCACATTCATGATCCCCTCTTTCTGCTCATCGGATAATGGATTACCAGGATGAGGCGCCCTGTCTGTTCAGACAGTATCCTGCACCCCATACAGTCTCTATAACCTTCGGATTTCGCGCGTCGTCCTCGCTCTTCTCCCACAGACGGTTGATATGGACGTATACGGCAGCCGCGTCTGACACATCAATAGCAGCCCCATATCCTCGGTTCAATCACCACATCCGAACTGTGATCCTGTCCAGAACCGTCTGATTGTTCTCACCGTCTCTTTCGGAAGTAAGACGGGCATACCGCTTCAGATGAGAGCGAACCCGCGCTACGAGCTGGGATGGATCAAAGGGCGCAGCGCCAGGTCACAGCCGCCCTTCATCAGGCTGGAGATCACGCGTGTCTCCTCCTTTATGACCGTCACCTTATAGCCGCTGCTCTCCGGATCATCCTTTTCCAGAAGGGCGATCTTCTCATCATCTTCTGCGTCAGGATCCGTTCCATATCTCTTTCCGCTCTCACTGCTCCGTCATGACACTCTATAATGTATTTTACCACATAAAGACCAACACCGCTGCTTTTTTCATTTCTGGACTCATCACAGCGGTAAAAATGCTCGAAAATTTGCGGCAGTTTCTCCACCGTTCCCCCCTGCGCGTTATCTTTCCACTCCAGAACTATGCTGTCTGTGCATATACCACTTTCTTTCCCTACTCTGTGCTTCTTTTATCCGCAGTTCTTTTGTTTCCGGATCTGGATATCGATTCTAACCGGACTTGCTTTCACATATTTGACGCTGTTCTTCAGGAGATTGTCAAAGATCCGGTGAACCTGGCCGGTATCCATCAGAATCTCCGGCATCTGCCCGCTCTCCATCTGCGAGAAATCTTAAACTCTCGATCTGTCCCTCTAATCCATCGCATACTGTAATATGGAGCAAAAAATGCCGGAGAATAGTTTCCTTCCACATAACTGGGAAACACGATCCGCTGATCCTCATCAGACTCTTCCCATTCTCCTCCGGTAAAGCCTTTCAGGTACAATGGCCTGTCAAGTTCTTCTGTAAGAGTCGCTGTCATCTGTGTTTTTCCAGTCCTGTAATTAGAATACTAATCCTTCTACCCATTCCTGAACATCTGCCTCATCAGCCCCTGACCGGAATCTCTCTCCTTCCTGCCATTCTCCGGTTCCTGACAGATCTGCCAGAAGAGTGCCGCTGTCGCCGATTCCGGATGAAGAAGAAGTACAGAACGGAATCACTGTCTTTCCGGTAAAGTCATTCGCCTCTACAAACGTATCTATCGGCCATGCAGCGATTCCCCACCAGATCGTCAGTAAACTTTAGCCCTCCCCCCTTCCTGCCCGGAAACACTGGCTTTAATAGTGTACAAAACTGTGTTTTATGTTCCGTCTTCTTTATGCATCATAAAAAGCGGATAAAATTTCTGCTCCAATTCTTCAGAAAATTCATCCGCTGTTTTTATCTATTTGTTTTTACATTGTGATATTATTTATATAACTCAATAGCTTATATCAAGTCTTATTCCCATACATTTGTATATTTATTAATAATTCCTCTGACATTACTTGCCACTTTTATATTTGATGCAAATTCACTAGCCATAAAGCACTCGGCAATAAATTCATCTATATCTTCAAAATCCTTCTCATATTTTTGATACAGTGATTTTATCCCTTGATCATCAGTAATGCCATATTGATCTGCTATTGCGTGCCCTATTTCATGAATCATAATGCGTTTAATGCACTCCTGAAATTCTAACTTCCTAATCAGATATATACTGCAAATTCCATCTTCAAGTGGATTCGTCAATATATCATTTTCATGAAGATCTTCAATAAATTTTTTACCCACTGGGTCTTCCGCAAAGATAGTCTTTAGATTTTCAAATGGCACTCGGGCTTTCATTGCATGATATTTCATTTGATCAATTATACTCTCAACCTTATATACTTTTGTAGCATAGGTTTCAATCCTCTTAATAAATTCATTTTCTTGAAAGGGCATCCGTGAAGTACGTATATGGTTCAATTGAATTTCTTCTTGAGCATAATAATATTTTCCTAACTCAGACATATCATCATAACTTTTTCCATGTGCGTCTTTATAAAAATCTCCAGTATTTGCAGAAAAATCAGTTACTCTATTAATCACCAATCCCTTATACTTCTTGAGATAATTCTGAATTAATTCGATCGTATAATCAATTTGCTCTTCTTTAAATCCCTCATTATTACATTGGCTAAATTCAAATTTTGTCTGCCGTCCATCATCTAATTCAATGGTTTTTTCAATTTTTTTAACCTCCATGCTTAGGACTCCTTCCCTAATATTCCTTAAAGTCCATTTTAATTTTATTCACCACAAAAATCAAATAATATCTCCACAACAACCAACAGACACGCTCCCCGCATGTCTGCCGATCATCCTTATTTTCTTTTTTAATTCTACTATTCTCTTCCTACAAATTCTTCAGGAAGTTCACCGATTTCTGATCTATGGCTCTTTTCAGCCTTGCATTTTCTTTCTCCAGACTTTCAATCTTTTGCTTCTGTTCTGCGATCTGTTTCTGCAGCCGCAGGATCTGCTGATCCATAGCATGGTTGATAATACTCCTTCTCGGATCGATCATCCCCACCTGACATTCTAATGCCCGGTCCAGTTCTCCCCGGATGACATTGTTCTTATAAAAGAATCCTCTGGACAGCCCTGTCTTTTGCATCAGCTTTGGGATCGTCACTTTTTCTTCCTTATCTACCATATCCCAGATTGTCTTCTTTGCTTTCTCAATCTTCTCTTTGCTCCGCTCTGCATTCAGAGCTACCATTTTATCGTACTTGCTCATATTCCTCTCCCCATCCTTCCAAGTACCCTGCGATGAACTGTGATTTTCTCTCCCGGATTTCTCTTGTATCCTCTGCCAGCCGATGATTGCTCATCCGGCGGTAATATTTCACACTCTTAATGCTTTTATGTCCGAACAGCTTTGCCAGCGTCCAGTCATCCAGATCCATCTCTGTGATCTTCGAGCCATAGTAATGCCGGAACATATGGGTATTAAATCCGAAGAGTTTCCCGTTTCCGTCTTTGAGCTGCTCTTTCTGGATCATTGCCATGATCTTTCCCTGCAATGTTCCGTATTTCATGGGCTTGGTTGGATCTTCTTCACGGACAAATATATATTTTGTCTCTCCATACCGCTTTTTTGTCTCTGCAATTGCCAGTTTGATCAGCTCTTCCAATTCCCGGCTGATGGGTTTGATATAGGTATTCGTCTTCATCTGGCGGATCCGGATCATAGGCACCTGCTTCTGTTCGAACAGGCAGTCCGTCCAGAGTGTCAGTGTGTCGGAGATCCGAGTTCCCAGCATCTGGTGGATCACCAGTAGCCTTGCTATCTGGATGTCCAGTTTTGCCACCGCCGCATTAAATTTCTGGATTTCCCAGTCTGTATAGGTCCTGAATTCTGCCTGCGGTGTAGACGGGATATCCGTATTTAAAAATAGTACCTGAAGATGGCGGTAACCGTAAACTTTCCCGATGCTGTCCAGAATACTCCTTAACCGGGTCAGTTCCGCCCGATAGTCTTTCTTCCGGATCTCTGTGCGGAACCAGACCAGATATTCTTCTATCAGATTTCTGTCTATGTCCTGACAGGACTGTATCTGAGGATATTTCTCTTTCAGATATCCCGCAAATCTTTGGATCGCATGGATTTCTTTCCTTATAGTATCGACCGCTTCTGATCGCAGATTCACATAGATTCCTTTTTTCGTCTCTGCCCGGATATCCGGCTGTGGTATCCTTGTAAAGTTTAACGTCAGATCGTTCCGAATCAGGTTTTCTTTGACAGGAATATCCAGTTTTTTTATCTTCCAGACATCCTTTTCCACTTCCATCCTTTCATCTTCCGGTGTAAGTTCTGTTAATACCATACGGAAATATCGGATTATCACAGACGGCATCACTTTTTCAACGCCATACTCACTGACGGCAGAGACGGTCAGGTGGTATCCTTTCTCCAACATCCATGCCCGCAGTTGTCTCAGCCAAACATCCGGTTCTCTTTCCTTCAGGCTCTGAACTCTCTTTGCTCGTTTTGCCAGGAACGTGCTGACCGCATCGTATCTCCACACTTCGGAGTACATAGTCGTCGCAGCTACCTCCCTGCCTCTTTTTTTCAGGAAATCATAGAACTCATTTCTCAGTCCTTCGGTCGGCAAGGCTTTCAAATAGTAAAATGCTCCTGGCGGAATCCGCTGTCTCTGTTCAAAAGTCGCCTTTGTATAACACGGCATCTCCCGGATAAAATATTTATTTTTCATCTGTTCTCACCTTTGTTTCTTTCAAACTCGCATAACTATCTGTTCATGTTCTTTCCCTTATTCATTGTTTTCAGAAGTCCTGCCGCCAGGTTATTCTCCGGGTTACGGAATACAGCGTCTGCCGCTTTCTCCACCCTTTCCGGCATATGATCCACATACTGCAATGTCATCTCATCATAGGTATGTCCATGGTAGTCTCTGACACTGGATAATGGAACGCCGTTGTCATAAAATTCTGTCGCCACGTTATGCCGATAATCATGAGAGCGGAATATATATTCCCCGCCGTGAATCTGCTTTTCTTCACAGTACCGCAGCATCTGGGATCGAAGGGTTCCGTAGCGGAATGCTCCGCCTTTACTGTTCGGGAACAGATATTCATCTGCACCAATATCATATTTTTTGATGTACACCTTCATCAGCCGATACAGCATCTCCGGAATCGGAACTCTCTTGTATTTCCGCATCTTTGGCTGCCAGACCTTGATCCAGGCATCCCTGCCATCCCATTCATAGGCATCTCCCTTTAGCGTACATACTTCACTGGCTCTCAGACCGATCCCCCACAGATGCAGATACATCAGCCTGAGATGTTCCGGGAAATACCGAAGTTTTGAGATGATTTCTTCGCTAATATCCGCTTCCACACTTCGGTCATGATGGATCTCTAAACTCTTCTGTATATAGTCATTGGGCTGATAGGGCATATGGCTGACTTCTCCCCTTACCAGCAGGAAATTATAAAACTGTGTGACTGCCAGAAGTTCTGTATTAAAGCTTTTAGGCTCCAGTTCTTTTTCCAGTATCTGATTGATATAAACCTCGAAAATTTCTCTGACCACTGCACCTACAGTGAGTTTCTCCCCATCTAAAAATTTCAGATAGTTCCGCAGGTACATGCTTTTATCCCGGATGTTACTGACCGACAAGTCAGATACTGCTATCAGATATTTCATATACCTTTTCAGCAGTTCCCGATTCTCCCTGTTCTTCACATCTTCGAATATCAGACAGCCTGCCGGATTACTCTCGTTGATCCGTTCCCCTGCGATATGGAGCCGCTCCAGATACCAGACGTTTGCCTGCCAGTGGATTTCTTTTGCCGACAGGAATTCGTGGCGTTGAATCCACGCAAGGATACCGAACATGCTTTTCCGGCTGTTCTCTGATCCCGGCAGTCTACGGAGTTCCTGTGCGAACCGTTCTTTCTCTTCCAGTTCCATATGTTCGATATCATCGATTTCTGCCCGGATACAAAGTTGATATAAACATCGAAGTCCTGTCAGCGACATGTTTCTTTCCCAGGAACTTTTCTTCTCTCTGGACAGGGAACAGATTGCGCGGAAGACCTGCTGTTTCATCTTCTCTGAACAGGCGATGCGGAAATCCCATACCAGATTGCTTTCGTCTCTGGCAATCGTATATTTCTCTGCTATCTCCTGGTCCGGAAGATATTTCAGGAAGATCAGAGCGTTCTCATACCGCAGCTTATATTTTTTCCTTCCTGCCAGTGTCTTTTGTTCTTCCCATACTGCCTGCTGTCTGATCCGGTCAAAAGCATTTATCATGATATTTTGCTTTTTCTGCAGGAAACTCTTTTTTGCAAAGTCTTTAAACTGGATCCGCAGCGGATAATCAATCTCTGTTAGATGCTCAATTCCACTGCTTACAAGGAATGGGTAAATCTTATTGCGGAAAGTTCCGTTTACCTGGGTGCATTTCTCCAGTTCATCTCTTAATTCTTTTCTTCTCTGCTCTTCCTGCCGGATTTCCTGTGGGTCTGCAATATGTAGTTGATAAGCCGGCACGTTTCTCACCTCCTGCGCAGCAGTTCATCCACTCCGTAAATATCTTTTGTCTCTTCATAGAATCGGTTGCTGGCATCGATCAGCCTGCTGTCTATGATATCCAGATAATCTTTTGTCGTCTCCAGATGCCGGTGACCGTACGCATAACTGATCAGCTCCAGCGCCCATCCGGATTCATACCGAAGGTTTCCGAAGTAACGGCGGATCATATGGGGCGTTAGTTTTACCCCTGTCTTTTTCTCCATCCGCTCAAACATATCGTACACCGAGGCTGGCTTCAACGGCTTCCCTTTGGTGTCACCTGCGATATTGATAAAAAGAAATGTCTGGTACTGCAGCAGCTCCCGGTATTCGCTGATGTAATGCAGCAGGAACAGGAATGTATCCTCGCTGAGTTTTCCCCGTCTTTCTTCCGCATTCTTCGCCCTTGCCTCATTCTCATTATCGGAGCGGAACCGGACTTTTACCTCGTGGGTGTCATAATCGATATCCTTTGTGTAATCAATCCCCAGGATCTCACCCAGCCGGAAGCCAAGTTCCGCCATCATCAGGATCAGAAGCTGATCCCGGCAGTTCGTACAGGCTTTCAGCGTGTCCAGGACTTCTTCCTGGCTCGCCGCCCGGACATCGCGCTCCTCGTCTTTCAGGTAACCTTTGAATGTCCGATACCGCAGAGTCTTTCTTACTCCCACCGCATTCACGGCTACGGTCTGCTGATAAGACAATACTTTGAGATAACCGGTATCCGGATACTCACTCTCGATAAAAGAATAAAACCTGAACACATCTTTCAAATATGCGTTACAGGTTTTATTCCGGGGGATCCTCTTATCTTCAGTTTTATAAGGAATCTGTTTCAGCCAGGAAAGGAATCCTGTGAAGTGCTGATACTGTTCATCAAAGGATAAATCATAAGGCTCTGTAAGCTTCATCCGCTTCCCATTCAGATATTCCAGATAGAAGCACAGGGCATATGCCGCCCTCCTTGCCGTGTTGGGTGAATGGTTGCTGCTGATATAATGCTTCAGGTACTTGGCTGTCAGAGGCTCGATTGCAAGTGTCTCCTTTTCCCGGACGAAATAGTATCTCACGGTTCCGTCTTTTACTGTTCCAACTTCGTATCGTCTCACGGGCCTCTCTCCTTTCTCTGACGCTATACACAGTATACCCACTTCATGTGAAACAAGCTATTCACCAATACCACCAATCTATTTTCTGAAAAGCAAGCAGAACCACCAATCTTTCTAGCTGATCCTAACGCCGCTTTTACATATAATATTCAATGCCTTTCCGCTCCCGGATAAACTGCTCCACATCCGCAATTTGCTCCGTCATCCGGCACTCGGGTAAAGCCTCCAATACTGCCTGATGGTATCGTCCTCCCGGCGCTGCCCTGCCATCCAGAATGGACACAACGCAGGTATCCGTCTCTGTCCGGATGGCTCTGCCGAATCCCTGCCGCAGCTTCAACTGCATATCCGGAACAATAATCTGGTGAATGTACTCCTGCAGACTATCGTATTTCTCACGTTCTGCTTCCCGCATCGGATCCGGCACCGGAAAAGGCAGCCGCACAAGGATCAGCGAAGACACCATATCTCCGGGGAAGTCCACGCCCTCCCAACAGGATCCTGCTGCGAACAGGACTGCATTCTTCTGATCTTTAAATTCCCGGATCACTCGCTGGGAATCTTTCCATACGCGCAGTATTGGAACATTGGTTTTTCCCCTGAGTACCCGATAAACGCTTCCCATCATCGTATAAGAGGTAAAAAGCACAAGAGTATGCCCGTTGGTGGCCTGGATCAGCATTTCGATCTGGTCAGCGACCAGTCTGATCTGTTTCTGTTCCAATGAATATTTTCTTTGAGTTCTTCTCTTCTTTCCCCTATAAACCTTTGGCAAATACAGCAGGACATTTTCTCTATAATGAAAAGGGGATGCCGCTGTATACTCCTGCACACGGGAATACTCCGACAGCCCGCAAAGCTGCCGGATTCTCTGGAAGCTGCCGCCTGCGGCCAGTGTGCCGGAGGTTAAAATGGATGGTATCCCCTGTTCCCAGATTTCCCGCTCCAGCCTTTCCGTTATCTTTCGGTGGGCAGCGCAGAGTATGGGCTCTCCTTTTCTTGTGAACTCCAGAAAAAAGATCCAGTTTCGGTCCACCGAGAAGAACAGACGTAGAAGCTCTCTGGTTTCTCCCAGCCGATTTGAAAGCCACCGGGGGATTTTTCCTTCCGTGGTATCCTCCGCCTTTTTCAGCAGTCGGATGCAGTGTTTCAATGCCTCCTTTGGCAGTTCTCCCGGAAGAAACGAAAACCGTTCCTGATCTGATTTTTTTGTTCTACATTGATTCCTGTCTGTAGCGTCTGTCTCCTGGATAACTGCTGAGAAAAGCTGATGGAATCCCTCCCTCAGTTTCGCAGCAGTATGAGTATATTTCTCCTGCTCCAGCAGTGTGCAGATTTCAGCAGCATCTTCTCTTTCCAGACGTCTTCCGTACATCTGCTGTGCCGTTTCCGGAAGTTTATGAGCTTCGTCTATAATCAAGATTTGATACTCTTTTAGTAATGGCCGATAACCGTTGCTCCTGTGAGCCGCATCAGCCAGAAGATAATTATGGTTGCAGATCTGGATTTCGATGTCTGTTTCTACGGCCTGCTTCAAAAAAGACTGGTATCTGCAATGCTCCCGTAAGGAACAATCCGCCGGACACCTTTTCGGTACGCAGACCATTCTCCGGTCAAAACCGCTGAGATGATTTACCAGATCCATGTCATAAGTCTTACATAATTCTTCCAGCGCCTCTCTCTGGCGAAAATTCTTCTTACTGCTGATTGCTGATATTCTCAAATCAAGCCTCTCATCACATACAAAATGCTCTTTTCCCTTGCGGAGCACTGTCCGAATCGGACGGCGGATTATCCTCTCTTCTGCCAGTATCTTTGATAGTAATGGGATATATTCTCCCAGCAGTGCGTCCTGCAGGGCAATGCTTGAAGTGGAGATCACAATCGGCCGGGTATCCCGGCTCATGCAGTAGTTGCCATTCTGTGTACCGCTGTACTTCCGGAACAAGATGCCTGCGATCAGATAAGCATACGTTTTTCCAACTCCTACTGCCGCATCGCATAAAGCAACCTGCCCGTTCCAGAGAGCCTTAAACATCTGGTGGCAAAGGTCAATCTGTTCTTCCCGGATCGTCATATTGTGCTTTGGTAATATAATACGAAAGATTCTATCTATCTCCTCATGTGCCTGTTCCTGAAAGCGGTTATAATGCATCTTCTCTCACGCTCATCTTTATTCTCATCCTCCCCAGTGTCATTTTGTTGAAACCACATCAATACGGCCAGAGCTCTGCCCTGGCCGCATGTATCTGATATCAACAGCACACTTCGATTGATTTTCTTTTTGTTCTGTTTCTTCTGATATCGAATTTGTCCTCTCACACCCCTGATATCATAGGGAGCATTACAGCCGGTACCCGGCACAGATACCTGCACAGATCTTCCAGAAGTCTTCCTGATTACAACTTAAGGTCGGTCTATCCGTCTGAGTGTTGGACTATGGTGTATCATTATCATCCATCCGGGTTCGTGGCGCTGCAGCCATGCCACCGGCTGCTCTCAGAATGAAAGGGGCGCTCCTATATAAGAAATACGGCTGCTGATGCTCTGCTACGATGTCAGACCTGATGTCTATATTGTCTGCACTTTACGGTGTCACTGCCTCTGTTGTAATATCTCTGCTGTCAGCGCATGATGTTCTGCATGAAGCCGATCCTGCTGTCTGACTGAACCGTATTGTCTTACATGATCCTTGCGTTTTCTTCTGCTACGCTCCCCCAGACGGGAACGTTACTATAATGCTGATATGAAATTTTCAAGGTACACGATCCTTGTAGAATCCTGAGCTTTCTTGGCTCATAAAAAGATATTTTCTCCAAATATCTTTTTATGGACCAAGAAAGTCCATTTTTCAGCTGTGTCTGGAGGCCTTTAAAAGGTCACAAAGCTGATATAGATTACATAGAAGTAGTTCCTGTTCCTGTTCCGTACATCCTGCCAGAAGAGCCTGAATATCTGTCATACTCTTCAGACTATGTAAAGGATTTTTCTTGAATAAAATTTCTTTCTCTTCATTATCATGTTTTTCTAAAAGTTCATTTGCATCAACTTCAAATAAATGTTTTATTTTCAGAAGAAGAGGCATGCTGATATGTGCTTCTGCGTTTTCAATACGATATACATGATTTGAGGAAATATGAAGTTTCTCTGCAAGATACTCCTGTGTATAATTATTACTTTTGCGCAATCGCCGGATATTTTCTCCGATTATGATAAAATCTCTGTTCTCCAACAGTTTCTCCTTTCGGTACATTAAATTATAAATGTATCCGGCGCTTTCCACCATTACGCACCATGTAGATTTTTCTCTACATCACAGGTAGAATATAAGACTGTTATCGCAATTTACAGATTCCATAATATCCGGTTCAGCAGAATTTTCCCAAAGGATGCCGAACAATGTTTCTCTGGTGATTGCCTTGCACCAAGTACCATAGTGACATAGCGGTTCCTGGATTCCGGATACTTTGGATCGTAATTTTCCGTATCTCCAGACAGTAAGAATACGGGATCCAATGTTTTCTTCTATACAGAAGTTATTTTTTTGACAAAAGAAAAGGACCGGAATTCTTTCATCCGATCCTTTCCCATTTTATTTTCTATAATGGTCCAATAAATTTTTTCAGTTTTTCATGGCTGTCGTCAGACAGGATATGCTCCATCCGGCATCCTTCATACTCCGCCCTCTCCCGGTCCACCCCGGCGGCGATCAATAGTTTCGTATAATACAGGTGGCGGCCGTAGACATTCTCTGCCATTTTTCTTCCTTTTTCAGTCAGGATGATGGTGCCCCGGCTATCCTTTTTTGCATAACCCTTTTCCATCAGTTCTTTCACAGCCACAGATACGCTGGGCTTTGATCTTCCCAGGAGCAGGGCGATGTCAATATTCCGTACATCCTGATTTTTTGAAAGCCGATAAGCGGCTTCCAGATAATCCTCCAAGGACTGTCCCAGTTCCATAATCTTCCACCTCCCAAATGAAAGATCCTGCCGCCAAATAATTGGCATCCCGGAAATCATTTTCCGTTTCCGGAATGCTTCCTCTATTTCACCAGATACACTTCTGCCTGGTTTCTTCCCAGTTCCAGCGCCGTCTGATGGTCGTTCACATAGATATCAATGTGATTTCCCTTGACTGCACCGCCACAGTCTTCCGCAGTAAACACATGTCCATTGATAATGACCTGTGTCCCATAAGGGATCACGGAAGGATCCACCGCGATGGTCCTGCCCTCTACTACCGGTGTTCCGGTAGCTGTGACCCCGGTCTCCACGTCGCAGCAGATTTCACAGGCACAGTAGTAGGTCAGGTCAAAAACACCCAGGTTCTCACCATACATATCTGTGGAAGCGTTCACTTCACTGATATCTCCGGCACCATACGATAATGCGCTGTCTTCCAAAAGACGTACCGCCCACACAGCGTCTGCCGTATCAAGGGTTCCCTGCACGATCCCGGTTTTTCTGCTCTGCGCCTCAATCGTTTTCCCGTCGCCGGCATAGATCACCACATGGTAAATATCCCCGCTGTCATCTGCGTAAAAAACGAGGTCTCCCGGCAATGCATCCTCTACCGGGATCTGTGTACCTGCATAAGCCTGATCCGCAGCCACTCTTGGCAGCTCATAGCCGTATTCCCGGTAAATACTCTGGACAAAACCGGAACAGTCCGCACCATCGGTGAGGCTGGTGCCGCCCCAGACATAAGGATTCCCGATAAACTGGGAAGCAAACGTAAGGAGGGACTGCCGCACCTCGCCGCCTGGCACACCTGACTTCACGGAAGTGAGCGTATAGTAGAGCGCATCGTTCTCCTCCGGCATGACAGTCTCACTGGCAGCCGGAAAACTTTCCTCCCCGGCAGCCTCCACACGGGCTGTGACATCATCGCCTGTCTCAAGATAGCTGCTGCTGACAAATCCGCGCACATCACCGGATTCCACATAGACCCAGTCATCCGCTCTATCTGCGATGATATAGCAGAGAGTGCCTTCCTCCATCGTGCCAACAACGTCCGTATCTTCTCCTTTTCCTTCCCGGATATTAAGACCGGAAACAGACGCAAGGGCATATTCTTTTGCAATCACGGTCTGGCTTACCGTTGCCCGAAGCCAGGCGTATGCTTCATTGTCCGCAGGGGATACCAGCGCTTCCGCTATGGGCGCCGCAATCTCAATACCGCTGTATTCCCGCCCCATCTTTTCTGCTTTCTGCTTTGCCTCCTGCTGATATACTTCCAGGATCTTCTGTGCCTCTTCCCCTGTGCGGATTTCATCCGCTTTAATAAATCCCCGTACTGTTCCGGACTCCACGTAAAGCCAGCCGTTTTCCTCTTCTTTCAGGATATAGACCAGCCCGTCCTGCTTCAGGTATCCGACCGCCCGTACTTCCTCATCCAGAGAAGTGGCGTTCAGTGCAGGCGTATCTTCTGGAACCGCTTCCCGGATATAGAGATCTTCCTTTGCAAAGCCATATTTTCTCGCCACGGTCCAGAAGCGGAAATCATCAACGATCACCGGCGCCTGTACGATCTGCGCCCCTTGGATCAGAGACTCCCTGTCCGAAGCGCCGGTTCCTTCTTCAGCCCGGGGTTCTTCCGTCTCAGGTTGTCCTTCATCTTTTTGGATGTCTTCCGGCTCTGGCTGTGTCACCTCCTTCTGTGCATCTTCCGGCATCTGCTCTTCCGGCGGCTCGTTTCCGTCTTCTGTCCCACCGTTCTCTTTCTCCGGTTCCGTGCCGGATCCCGGGGTATCTGATGCATCTTCCTCCTCAATATCACCGGTTTCTCCGTTTTCCTGCCGATTTCCCGCTGTCTCTGGATCCTCCGGTTCTGCCTGCCCGCCATCTGCGCCAGCTTCCCCGTCTTCCTCCAGGGCTGGCTGTGGGGCTTCCTCTTCCGGGAAAGCCTCTCCAGACACCGGATCTACACAGCTCCCGTCTACAGTCCTGCGCAGATACCCGCTGGCTTCGTCCAGATATACGGTCCCGTCATGGATCATGGCACACACCGTATCTGAAACCTGGACGGATGCGCCGGAAGCATCCAGCGCATACAGCGGTGCTTCCTCTGTAGAAGCGGTAACTTCTTCCGGTACCGTTTCTGTCACAGGCGCCGCTTCAGAGACAGCGCCGGTTTCCTGCTCTGCAGTTATCATCTCCGCCGGTTCCTGCTCTGCCGCATATACATATCCTCCCTGAGACAGCAGCATCCCTCCTGCCAGTAGGAACGCCGCCGTCCGCCTCCATCTGTGTCCTGTCATATTCCTATATTTTTCTCCTTGTCTTCTGATGTATCGCTCTTTTACCGTCTCCAACTGCAGTGAACTACAGCCCTATGACAGCCTTCCATTATCCATCCGGTACGCCACATCCGCCACGTTCATGGTGGATTTTCGGTGGGACACCAGCAGCACCGTCTTATCTCCCCACCCTTCTTTCAGGGCTTTCAGGATCATGCCCTCATTTAAGGAGTCCAGGTTACTGGTAGGTTCGTCCAGAAGAATAAAGGGTGCGTCGTGGAGGAATGCCCGGGCGATCCCGATCCGCTGTTTCTCACCGCCGGACAGGGTATCGCCCAGCTCGCCCACCTCCGTATCATAGCCCTTCGGAAGGGTCAGGATAAAGTCATGGATAGATGCCTTCTTCGCCGCTTCCATGATCTCTTCCCTGGACGCCCCAGGTTTCCCCACGGCGATGTTATTTGCAATAGAGTCGTGGAATAGGACGGTCTCCTGGGTAACGTAGGATTCCATCCGCCGGAGATTCTCTGTGTTGATCCCCCGCACGTCCCGGCCGGATAGTTTAATCTGTCCGCCCTGTACGTCCCAGAACCGCATCAAAAGTTTCAGCAGCGTGGATTTGCCGGAACCGCTGGCTCCGTGGATCCCCACGATCTTCCCTTTCGGGATCCTGATCGTATAATCCTTCAGGATCTGTTCCTCTTCATAGGAAAAGTCCACATTGTCCGCCTCCGCATCGGTAAAGGAGACCTCTTCCATGCCGGATACTTCCTCCACCTGGGGCGTTTCTTCCAGAATGGAAAGAACCCGCTCCCCGCTGGCAAGGGTCTGGTTCAGGTTGTTGGACAGATTGGAGAGGGCCGTCACCGGGCCGAAGGATCCCATCATGGCAATGGTCCCCACCAGCATCCCGGTCAGATCCACGCCCCCTGCCTGCCGCAGCCCGATCATCAGAAAGAGCATGGCAAAGGAAAACAGCAGGATTGCCAGGTTCGTCACCGATCTTTGGGACGCCTCCAGACGGTTCAGTTCCTTTTGCATCCCGCTCAGTTCATCGGAGCGCTCCGCCATGTCTTTCCGCCTTTTCTCTCCCTGTCCGTACTGAATGGTCTCATCCAGCCCCCGGAGGGAATCCAGGATAAAGCTGTTCAGATCCCCGAAACCGGTGCGGAATTCCATCCCTTTATCCGCTCCTCTTTTTCCGAAGAACAGAGGGATAGCCGCTCCCACAGTCATATATCCGATCAGCGCTAAAACGGCCGCCGGGATGGAAAAATGCCCGATAAAGAGCACCATGACCAGGGAAGTCAGGATGGCGATAGCGATGGGCGAAATGGTGTGGGCATAGAACACTTCCAGAAGTTCGATGTCTGAGGTGATCACCGAGATCAGGTTCCCCTTATCCTGCCCCTCCAGCTTCGCCGGGCAGAGTTTCCTCAAGGTCGCAAACACCTTGTGCCGGATGATTGCCAGCAGCTTAAAGGCGATAAAGTGGTTGCAGTACTGCTCCCCATAGTGGAAGATCCCCCGCATCACTGCCATCACGACCAGTACAAGAAACAGGGTGCCGGTTTCCATTCCGAGGAAAAATCCGACGCCGGACGCTTCTATCCCAAGCCCCAGAGCTTCCATGGCCGCATCGAGGAGCGTATGCATCAGCCCGTATCCGGCCAGGATCGTCAGGAAGATGGCACACAGATAGCCCACTGTACCGAGCACGATGGCAAGGAGCATGACCGGCAGGAGGGGACGCACCAGACCGATCAGCTGCCCCATGATCCGGATGCCGCTGCGCCTGCGGGGCGCCGTTTCCCTGGCTGTCCCTGCACCCATGGCTTCACGATTCATTTCTCCGCTCATACTGCCGCCTCCTTTCCGTACTGCTCCAGTTCCATCTGAGAACGATAGAGTTTTGCGTATTCTCCGTCCTGCTCAATCAACTTCTCATGTCTTCCTGTCTCTGGGATCCGTCCGTCCGTCATCATATAGATCCGGTCTGAACCGACCACGTTTGCCAGACGGTGAGAGATCAGGATCACGGTCTTTGTCTTCGCCAGCGCATGGATGACGTCCATGATCATCTCCTCGCTCTCCGCGTCAATGTTCGAGGTGGCCTCGTCAAAGATATAGACCGGCGTGTCGTGAAGCAGCGCCCGGGCGATGGCCAGACGCTGGCACTGGCCGCCGGAGAGGTTCTCTCCTTTTTCCGCCAGGGGCGTTGTGAGCCCCTGCTGTGAGGAAAGGAAGCCCCACAGGTTCACCTTCCGCAGAGCCTCCTCCATCTCTTCCTCTGATGCGTCCGGCTTTCCCATCCGCAGGTTTTCTTCCACTGTCCCTTTGAAGAGATAGCTGTTATGGCTGACCAGGGTGATGTGCTCCATCAGGCTGTCCTCCCGGATCTGAGAAAGTTCCTTTCCCTCGATGGTCACACTACCCTGATATCCCTGATTCCTTCCCATCAGAATGGCCGCCGCCGTGCTCTTGCCGCAGCCGGAAGTCCCCACGATGGAAGTAAAGCTTCCCGCCGGAAATTCCATGCTGACACCCTTTAAGATCTCACGGTCCGCTTCATAAGCAAAATGGACATCGGTAAATACCAGATCCATCTCCTTTCCCTCCAGGGTTTCCGTCTTCTCCGGCGGTTCCGGCAGGTCCAGAAGGGCGAATATCTTATCGCTTGCCGCCATGCCGTTCATGGCGATATGGAAGAAGGAACCGAGGAGACGTAAGGGGATAAAAAACTCCGACGCCAGCAGGATCAGCATCAGGGCGCCGTGTACGCTTAAGTTCCCCTGTATGAACTGGGAAAGAGTCACGATCATGCCCACGGCTGCCCCGCCGTATGCGATAATATCCATCACACTCGTGGAGTTGAGCTGCATGGTCAGCACCTTCATGGTGATCTGCCGGAACCGCTGGGATTCCGCATCCATCTCCTGTGCTTTCAGTTCGTCCGACTGATAGATCTTCAACGTAGTCAGCCCCTGCAGGTTCTCAAGGAAGCTGTCTCCCAACTCCGTATAGATGCCCCAGTATTTATTGAGAAGACGTTTTGCGAACTTCTGCACCGCCACAATAGATATGGGGATCAGGGGCACACAGATGAGCAGGACAAGGCTTGCCTTCCAGCTCACGAAAGACAGCACGAGGAACAGCATCACCGGTGCCAGCAGGCTGTAGAAGAGCTGGGAAAGATATTTCCCGAAATAGGTCTCCAGTTGCTCCACGCCTTCCGCCGCCATCTGCACTACCTCGGAGGTCGTGACCTTCTCCCGGTAGGCTGCGCCCAGCCGCAGGAGCTTTTCATAAATCTTATCCCGCAGGATTCTCTTCACATCCACGGACGCATAGTAGGACGCCCTGGAAGCTCCCCGGTCACAGACAAAGCGCAGCGCCATAGCCAGAACAGCAATCCCGCCGAAGCGGGCCGCCTCCCCAGTCGTCACTCCCCAGAACAGGACCTGCTCCAAAAGCATGGACACACAGTAGATCATGACGATCTGACAGAGCAGGGAAAGACAATTCCATGCCACCTGATATACAATATATTTTTTCGCATGGGACAATAAGTCCACTAATCTTTTCTTAATCATCCTGCACTCCCTTTACTCTGCCGCCTGTGCTTCTCCCGGCCGGATTGTCTTTACCCGCAGGAAGAAATACAGCAGATGACACACCCACACAATGGCAAGGCATATCCTTCCCACCGGGACCTTGCTCATCATCAGGAATCCCACCGCCATCACCACGGTCACGGTTCCCACAATCCGCAGCTTCGTCCCCATAGTCATGGCCCTCTGCTTCACAAAGCTGTCCAAATGCTTTTTATAAAGATTCGTTCCGATGAACCAGTCGTGGAGCCGCTTTGAGCTTTTCGCAAAGCAGAACACCGTGGCCATGAAAAAGGGCACGGTGGGGAGAATCGGCAGAACAATGCCCACCGCCCCCAGCCCCAGGCAGAGAAAGCCCAGCAGTATCCAGAAGATCCGTAATGGATTCTTATTCTTCATTTTGTTTCACTCCTATTTCTGTTCCCGACGCTGCGCGCAGTTCACAGCCGCCCCGTACGCGCACCCGTCGTGCTTACGCACTCCAGTTCAGCCTCTTACAGGGCTATGGCTGCGAGCCGTCACACAGTCAGGACAAATTTCTTTCCTTCAATGGTGGTCACTCCCAGGGAGATCCCGTACAGTTCCCGGATGCATTCCTCTGTGATCACCGCATCCGGCGCGCCCTGGGCGGTCACCTGCCCGTCCTTAAGTCCGATGATCCGGTCTGAGAAGTGGATTGCCTGGTTGATGTCATGGAGCACCATGATAATGGTGATCCCATACTCCCGGTTCAGCTTCTTTACCAGCTCCAGGATCTCGATCTGGTAACGGATATCCAGATAGGTTGTTGGCTCGTCCAGGAACAGGATCTTCGTGTTCTGTGCCAGAGCCATGGCGATCCACACCCTCTGGCGCTGGCCGCCGGAGAGGCGGCTCACTTCCCTGTCCCGGTATTTCAGGACATTGGTCACTTCCATGGCCCACTGGATCAGCTTCTCATCCTCGTCGCTGTGCCCCTGCATCATCTTCATATGGGGCGTGCGGCCAAAGGATACCAGCCGCTCTACCGTAATGTCGTCCGCAGAGGAATTATACTGATGGACGATGGACACCCGCCTGGCAAAATCCTTCAGCCCCAGGTTCTGGATGTTCTTCCCATGGAGGAAGATATTCCCTTTCCTGGGATAGAGGTTTTTGGTCATCAGATTGAACAGGGTGGATTTCCCGCACCCGTTGGCCCCCATGATGGTTGTGATCTTCCCTTCTTCTATGGTAAAGGATGTTCCCTTTAAGACTTTATTCTTCCCGTAGGAAAAGAACAGGTCCCGCACTTCCATGGCCGGCTTCTGTACCGGCCGCACCGCTTCTCCGGGCCCGGCGCTGTCAGGTTTCATCTGTTTCATATCAGGCTGCATATTTCTTCGACCTCCTTAACAGAATGATAAAGAACGGTCCGCCGATCACGCTCATGATAATGGACGCCGATACTTCGTAGGGCGCCGCCACGGTCCGGCCGATGGTATCCGCCAGCAGGAAGGTAAAGGCCCCCGCCAGCATGGAGAATGGTACCAGCGCCCGGTGGTCGCTGCCCACCAGCAGCCTCCCGATATGTGGCACGATCAGCCCCAGGAAGCTGATGGCTCCCACCACCGCTGTGGAGATGCTGGCAAGGAGCACCGCCACCAGGGAGATCAGGATCCGCATCAGGTTCACATTGATGCCCAGGCTTCTGGCCGTCTTGTCCTCCAGAGACATCAGGTTGCACATCTTTGTAAACAAAAGCGCAAGGATCAGCCCTGCGATCACATAGGGGAGCAGGGTCTGCACGTCCTCCCATGTCTTCTGTGTGATATTTCCTTCCACGATGGACGCCACGCCGGAAGAATTTCCTCCGCTCATGGAATTCAGGGCGTCTGAAAGCCCGGTAAACATGGCGCTCACTGCCACGCCGGTCAGAATGATGCGCAGCGGACTTAAGCCTCCTTTCCACGACAGGCTGTACACCAGGAAAAAGGCCAGCACGCCGCCGGCAAATGCGAACAGCGGGGTAAAAAAGTAAAGGGCCGGCAGAAATGCCGTAATCAGTACCGCCACAAAACCTGCGCCGCTGGAAATGCCGATGATCCCCGGGTCCGCCAGCGGATTCTTCAGCACCGCCTGGAAAAGGACGCCCGAGACCGCCACCGCCGCCCCTGCGAACAGGGAGATCACGATCCTCGGGAAACGCAGGTCGTAGATGGCCGCCACATCGTCGATCCGCTCGATAAACAGTCCCCGGAACAGCTCCGAGGGGGAGACCTTCAAGCTCCCGATATTGACGGACAGGACAATCAGCACCGCCAGCAGTATCCCTGTTATAATAAAGGCGGCCGCCGCCCGGGCTGTCTTTCGTTTCTTTCTGCTCCGGTCCTGCTTCCCGGAATCTGGAACCACCGGATCCGTAAGGCTGCCGTCCTGTCTTAAGTCTCTGTCTTCACTCATGGCTCTCCCTCCTTACTTCGTGATCTCCTGCAGTGTCTCTTCGTCTACCTTCTCGGAGGCTTCGCTCTCTTCGGCTGCCTTTGCGGCGTTCTCGCTGTTCTCTTTGGCCTTTTCCTGATCCTCTTCGCTCTCCGGATAGAGCATAGGCTGCAGTTCCTCCAGCGCTTCCGGGTAGTCGAAATCAGCGCTCATGCCAAAGTACTCATAGGTCAGGTCATACACCCGTTCATTCTTCACTGCATCGAAATGCTGCCAGATATCGTCTGTGGCAAACTCTTCATTGAACATCTCCACGATCTGATCCGGCAGGGCGTGTGCCGCCCGCAGGATCACATCCGGCTCCTTTGTCTTCATGTCCTCGGTATTGACTGTCAGGAATTCCTGGTCTGTCCCGGCGTAGACGTTCTCGCCCCCTGCCAGCTCCACCAGGCTTCCCACATAGGAATTTTCGGTGGCAATGATATAGCTGCCGGGCAGTCCCATGAGGATCAGCACTTTCGGTGCTTCTTTCCCTTCATTGGTATCCTTGTAATCTTCATAAAATTCTGTAAACTCATCCACCATGTCCTGCGCCTGCTCTTCCCTGCCAAAGATCTCGCCCAGCTCCTGGATGGAGCGGTACATGCCCTGGACGCTCCGCAGGTTTAGAAATGCCCAGTCCGTATCGATGGCTTCGTATTTGGGCTGCAGGTCGGCCTGGAGGGTGGCAGGGCTTAAGATCCAGTCCGGATCCAGGGACGCCACGATCTCCATATCAGGGGCCATGGCGGTCCCCACCTCTTCCGCTTCTGCATATCGCTCGGGCAGCTCTGAAATGGAACTGGAGCACACACCCACCAGGTCCAGCTCCAGCCGGTCGCAGATCTCAGCCGTGGAAGGGGAGGTAGCAATGATCCTAGGCTCCCCCTCCATTCCCTGCACCTTTGCCTTTGCCGCTTCTACGGCGGCTTTCTCCTCCGGATCCGTGATCTCCAACATGGTCTCCACACTTTCCGTCTGAGAAGAAGCGCTGCCGTCCGCCGTTCCTTCTCCCGCATCCCCGCCGCTCTGATCCACACACCCTGCAAGCAGGCTGCAGGAGAGAGCTGCGCAGGCAGCCAGGGCCGAGAGCCTCTTGTTTCTTTTGATCCAGTTATGCTTCATCATCATCGTAACCTCCGCCCCAGCGTTTCCAGTTCTTCCGGAAGAAATAGACGATCACCGCCGCTGTCCCCATCAGGATCAGCCCGGAGACCGTGGCTGCCGCTCCGATGGCAAATGCGCTACCTCCGCCGGAACTTCCCGTCTCTTCCGCCTCTTCGGATGCGTCTGCTCCCGTTGACAGGCTTAATCCCTGGGCGTCATTTAACTCTGTATCGGTAGACGGAGTCGGCTGGGCTGCTTCGTCAATGGAACTGGACAGTGCAGGCGCTTCCGTACTGCCGTCTCCAGCCTCCGTATCTGAAGAGCCGGAGGCTGATAACCCGGAACCGCTCTGAAGAGAGGAACCGGACAGGCTGGCATTGCCGCTTCCGGTACTCGTGCTGCCGGAGCCGCTCGTCCCGCTTTCTGTGCCTGTGCTCCCCGAGCCGCTGGTTGTCGCTGTCCCGCCGCTTCCGGAGGCTTCTGTCACGATCGTCGCATTCATATTTGTATTGTTTCCTGCCGTGTAATCACTGGGATACAGATAGAAGATCACGTCCCTTCCCATAGGTTCCACATACATGGAGCCCCTGACTACGCAGTTCTCGCTTGGCACCTGCATACAGATGTCTGCCGTAGCACCGTTGTCATCTGTCCCGTTGCCTGTCACGCCGATGGCCGGGCTTGACCAGCCGGAATCCCCCACGTTCTGCACCCAGAAGCTGTGGTTGGACGTGTAATCCATCAGGCTCATACGGATCGTCAGGTAATATTCCCCGCTGTCCGTCAGCTCCAGGATACCGGTTGTATAAATGGCGCCGTCCACCATCCCCTGGCCTGTGGCATAGGACGCCTCCCCGCCGGAGTCTTCGATCACGCCGGTGACCGGATGTGCGTAGCAGGGATGGATCACGCAGGTATAAACATTGCCGCTGGCTGCCAGAACCGGAACCGCTCCGGCTCCCGCCCCTGTCACTGTCAGCACAAGGGCTGCAAGCAGGCCGGCAAAAATCTTTCTTATTTTCTTTACTGATTTCATCCTTTTCTCCTGTCTCTTTTCTTGTTCCGTCCGGGAAGCTTCCTTCTCTGGATGGAATCATTACAACCGGAAAGGAGCAGCGTCTGTTCCATGCGCCGCCCCTACCGATATAAAGGCTTACATTCCCTTATTTTTCTTCTGTGACCTTTTCTCCAGAACGCCCACCAGCAAAGCCATGCAGCCGATCGCAAGTACCGCCGCCCATCCGCTGATGTCGGAAGATATGTCGTCTGTCTTGACACTGGACGCTCCGGTCAAGCTGGAACCGCTTTTTAAGCTGGAGCCGCCAAGGGAGCTGCCGCCAAGACTGGAACCGCCGAGGCTGGAGCCGCCAAGGCTGGAACCGCCAAGGCTGGAACCGCCAAGAGTACTTCCCAATGTATTGTTGCCCAGTCCGCTGCCACCACTTAAGCCGGAACCGCCGTTTCCATTGCCATTATTGTTATTGTTATTATTATTGTTGTCATTATTTCCGTCATCTTCGAAGTCTGGATCATCCGCTTCTGTCAGCTTCAGGCTGCTCCAGTCAAGCTTCAGATAAACGGCCTGAGTGCCTGTGCCGTCAGCGATGGACTCCATGATCGGAACGAATACCTGGAGCGGTACAAAACCGTCTTCCAGAGCCTCCGGGATTAGTTCAAAGGTTACATAATCCGGATAATCTGTTCCGAAGGAATCACTGACGCGGTTTCCATCCTCGTCCGTCTGGTAGGAATCGATGGTCACGTCTGCAAGGTCTCCCTGGGGTACGCCGTACTGATTCGTGGTGTAACCGGTCAGGAAATACTGCAGGTCTTTTAAGTAGCCGTACTGTCCGGCATACTGAAGGCCGTTGAAGTTCATAGTGATGTAATACTTCCCGTCCTCAACCGACAGCTTGATCGTATGGTTGACCGCCGCATTGGACATGGATTCGGAAGTCTTGTCTGTCTTCACCATCTCTCCGTAGATGGAGTATACGCCGTCGGCAAGGTTCTCGATGTCAAGATCTGTATTTCCGTCGTTATTGCCGTCGTCATTGTTATCATTGCCGCTTCCGCCGTCACCGGTTCCTGTTCCGGGTGTTTCCGCTGGTTTAGCTTCCAATGCGAGGATCGCATAATAGAGCTTAGACGCTTGTTCGTTGATCTCAGCCTGAGTTGCGTCCTCATCCTGATATACAGCATCCGCTGCTTTGATTGCTGCTTTCAGTGCATTTAATGTGGAATCTGTAAAGGAGTTTTCCCTTCCTGCCATGTTCGACGCTGTCAGCAGCATGGAATACAGGCCATCCCGGAATGTCTCGCCTTCCTGGACCGGAACCATGCTTTCCACGTAGTAGTTCAGCATGGCTACGTATTTATCTATGTCTTCTTGGGTGCTTCCGGCATTGTCATAGAGTTCCTGAGCTCTCTCATACAGACTTCTTAGGACGTCAAGGGATGCCCCTGTGTAAAGGTCGGTCTCTTTCAGCCTTTCTTCCGCTGTTTCAAGAGCAGCTGCCAGCTCTGTCTTGTCCGCGCTGATCAGCGCCAGGTTCTCGACCGCCTGCTCAAGCCTTGTGGTCCACCATGTGATCTGTGCCTGTTCCGCCGACACATTTCCGGCAACAACCTTCGCCGCATTTAAAATCCATTCCAGGTTCTGTCTGGACGCCTCTGTGTAGACAACATTTTCTAAGCCCAGTGCTTCCTCAGCTTTCGCAATCGCCTCATTCAGCGCAGTCTTATCTGATTCAATGCTTTCTGAAGCAAACAGTGTTTCTGCTGCGGCAAGTGCCTTCACTGTGCTGTCCACAAGCTCCTGACCGATATTCATATTTTCATCGGCAGCAGTTCCGGCTGTGATCGCAGTTTCGAGCACTGCCAGATCTTCTGTACGGAAGTCCTCTGTTGACGGATCTGCATCTTCTTCGGAAATCGCTTCAAGGAAATCTTTTAATACCTGAAGCTGTTTCTGAAGCTCCTCTTTATCTGCGTTTTCAGTTCCGCTGATCTGCTTCATATCGCTCCAGTCATCGATCTCCAGCTTCAGCCTTGCATACTGGGTTCCGCTTCCGGTATTAATGGATTCCATGACCGGCACGAATACCTGGATCCAGTATTCCGTATAATAAACACCGTTTCCATCTGACTCAATGGGGATCAGCATAGATTTTGGATACTGCTTTCCATCCATGTAGTCCGCATAAGGATCCTCGCCAATTTCTTCATCGGTATACCATGTTTCTACTTCCGCCTGCACCGGTGTCTGTCCGTTTGGCACGGCCGCATCACGGTATCCGGGGAAGTACCACAGATTTCCGAGATATCCTGTAAGTCCTGTAGTGGTCAGAGCGTGGAAACTTAAGCGGATCGCTTTTGGAACTCCGTTTTCCACGATCACCTGCACCGGTTTATCCACTGCGGAATTTGCCATGCTAAGCTGGGTTCCGTCTGTATCAGCCGCATGGAGTATCGTTGCATCCGCCTCATAAATTCCATCTGCAAGCCCGGTCTTCTCTTTGACCATAGCCGCATCTGCAGCCTGGAGCATATCGTAGTGCTTATTTACTTCAGACTGTGTCGCCGCTGGATCAGCCAAAACCGCCCTGGCCGCCTCGAGGATGGCATTCAGCAGTTCCTGTGTCGCCTGGGTGCATCCTTGATAATTTCCGTCTGAGATCAGTTTCTCCGCCTGTTCTACCAATCCTCTGAGATCCCCTTTTTCCACAGAATCGTCCAACGCACTGATTGCAAGAGTAAGGGCTTCTGCCATAGAATCCACTTCACTCTGTGACGCATCACCGTTATTCAGTATCGTTTCTGCCTGTTTGATGATCTCAGTCAGGTTTGTATAACCGGAATAACTTTCGTCTGCGTTCTCCGCTGTTTTCACCGCTGTGTCATAGAGTGCCTGAAGTTCTGAGAAATCCGCTTTAAGGATCAGCCCCTCTTCCAAGAATGCCTGGATTCGGAGCGTCATAGCCTCGAGCTCGGAAGCAGTCGGCGTTCCATTCAGGAGTTCCTGCGCCGAAGCGATCAGATCTTTCAGTTCATTGATGCTCGATGCAGTATAGACATCTTCTTTTGCCGCTTCCCTATTTGCCGCCGTAATCGTTGCTTCTAATGCCGTACGCTCTTCTTCAGTATTGCTGCTCGCCTCTGCAGCCGCTTTTTCCAGTACAGAAACCTGTTCGTCTACTTCTGTCTGGATTGCAACCGGGTCACTGTTTACTTTTGTGGATGCTGCAACCGCCTGGACTAATGCGTCTACTTTTTCTCCATCATAATCTTCCGGAGTTTGCGCTGCTGCTTCTATGATTTTGTTTGCCTGTTCAAGGGCTGCCGCAAGAGCCTCTTTCGTCACTTCCTGCTTCGTGCAGTCATTCAGTGTCAGGGAACCTGTAACTGTCTCATTATCCCCCGCCAGATATTTAACCGATATCAGTGACGGCGTTGACGCATACGTAATAACCGCCCGCTCTATTACCTGATTCCCTTCACCGTCTTCGCTGGTCTCCAGTTCCGGCTCTGTATACTGCGCATTCTCCGTATCATAGTAATAGAATTCTTTTACTCCGTTCAGGGTAAAATAAACCTTCGTCTCATTTTCCGACACAAGAAGCCGGGTCTGTGTAACTCCATCGCCCTGGTCAAAAGAGTCCTCTACCGTGTAAACCCCTGGTTCCAGTTCCATTGCCTCCGGTTTTTCCAGAGCGTCCACTGCATCACGGAGAGAAGTGTAAGTCGTTTCCATTTCCTCTGTGGAGGCATTCTTCTCATAAACATCCTTAGCTGTCTTGTATGCTTCTTCTAATACACTCCATGTTGCCGGAGTATATTCTTCTTTGACAGCCGTTTCCGCTATGGAGATCATTTCTCCGAGAGCATCTTTGATCGGCGCATCCGGCGTTGCAGTTGAAATTAATTTAGCCGTACTATAGTCAATTCGGAAACGAGCATCCTGGGCAAAATCCCCACCTCCAATAGCATCCATTACAGGTACTCTAAAACGAACCGGGAATTCCGAATCATCATTTGGAAGTTCAAAGTAAATCTGTTTCGGATAATAATTTAAACTCCCTTTATTAAAATCATCTGTCAAAAAATCATTATTATCATTTCGATAATATTCATAGGCTGTAACAGCATATTTATCCCCTTGTGGATATCCGGCTTCAGAATATGACACATCACTCCCATACACCCACATATGAGTCATGTAAGAGGACAGATTTAAATTGCTTACTGCTTCAAATTCCAAATATAAAATCTTTTTTCCGTTTTTTACAACCAATTTTGCAGGCGATTTCACCCCTTGGTCAGCCATAGATGGTTGGTCTTGTATCATATTCCATACTGCAACATCAATTGAATAAGTTCCATCTTCTAATTGTGAACCATCTGTCGAATAATCACGTTCAACACACAAAATATACGTTCCCATCTGTGATGCTTGTACTGTAATCACATCATTCTCTATCGTTATATCTTGCTCCTCGTAATTTCCATATGCATTTACACGGAAAAGATGGATTAATTCCGTATTCCATCCTGCAGGTAACGGTATACTCAGTGTCCCGTTGCGTTTAGGAAGTATTTCGTTTCCGTCTTTTTCCAGTTTAGTATACCAGCCCATCCATTCCGCATATGATGTTCCAAAAAACTTTTCATATGTTGCATAAGAGCTATTTTCTTCTGTAAGTTCTGTCGCTTTGAATACTGTTTCTTTGGCAACATTAGTAGAATCTGTCTCATAAGATAATCCAGTATTGTTATCTATTAAATTTAATTTCTCTATTCCACTTGTCACAAAAGAAATTATACTATATAAATTTTTTTGCTCTGTTTTAGCTGATATAAGGATACTTTTGCCAAATACTAAATCCTTATAAGAAGACAAATCAACGCTAAAGATTACTTTATTACTTTCTTGGACGACTGTTTCATAATCACTGTCTCTTGAACTCTTTGTATTGAACCTTGCACTTAATGTTCCTGCGTAGCCCGACAAAGTTCGTTTTTTCAAGATTTTGACATCTTCGACATCTTCATTTAAATGCATTTCAACTGTCGCTGTATCACCTTGTACTATAGCAGTCGCCATTCCATCTTCACTTAATAAAGCCTGGATCTTATCTGTCGTTTCATCATTACTGATATTTAAACCAGTCGAACCTGCATCAGCAATGATATTCCATGTGTATTCTCCCTCCTCCGGTATTTGTATTTTTTCCGCACTATCAAAACCAATATTTAAATAATATCCACGAATATTTTTCGACTGAGAATCGCTTGAAACATACTCGGGATACCCTACATACCTTGTATCATTATATGTATTTTCCAACGGTATTGTAATATCCGCATAATCTAAACTTTCATCTAATTCAATTTCAAACTTAGACTTATCTATATAATAGTCGTTTTCTTCTTCCGAAAGTCTTCCATCCGCTATCCATTGCTGTTTTGATTGATTAGAATCATCTATGCCAGATGCATTAGGAGCATATTCTTTCTTATTATCGCTAGATATATATTCGTTTATATATTTTTGACGAAGTACAAAAAAATTGTC
>DXAU01000066.1 GCA_019116885.1 Candidatus Mediterraneibacter pullistercoris
TCAAAGGCCAGGTCACATTTGCCACGACTGTAGCCAAGAACAAAAACGGCTGGTGGTATGTCAAAGACGGTAAAGTCGACTTCGACTATGACGGGATCGCCGAGAATAAAAACGGAGTCTGGTACATCGACAACGGCAAGGTTGATTTCGATTACACAGGAAAAGCAAACGTGAAAGTGACCGTCAAGGACGGCAAAGTAAACCTGTAATAAGTTGCCCCGGGGCTATTGCTCCGGGGTAGAATATTGTACCATCTTCAATTTTCGTGTTGCATTTCGTGTTGCATAACTCTCTAAAATGCAACACGGATTCTAATATTTTAGAATTATTCTGAAATAACTAAAGTCTAGCAAACCGCGTATTTACGCGGAAAAATGAAAAATCCCGTAATCACTTGGATTACGGGATTCATGCGGAAGAAGAGACTTGAACTCTCACAGGATTAACTCCCACTAGAACCTGAATCTAGCGCGTCTGCCATTCCGCCACTTCCGCTCGACAAATGATATTCTATCATAATCGATCTGGTTTGTAAAGACTTAATTTTTCTGTTTTTCTTAAGAGCTGTACACAATATTTCCACCGCAGATGGTCATTTTGACTTTGCCGTATAAGTCCCACCCGGTAAAAGGAGAATTAGACGACAGTGATACATATTCTCCGGGCTGCCAGAGCTCTTCGGGGTCAAAGAGGACAAGGTCGGCATTTTCACCTGCTGCGATATTTCCGGCAGGGAGATGATACAGTCTGGCAGGATTTACAGTCATCTTTTCGAGGAGCTCCATGAGAGTGAGATGACCGGGCCGTACCAGCGAGGTGATGCCGAGAGCGAGCGAAGTTTCAAGTCCGATAATGCCGCTTGGAGCGGCGGTGATTGGGCGTTCTTTCTCTTCCCGGCTGTGCGGCGCGTGATCCGTTGCTATGATATCTATCGTGCCGTCGGAAAGCCCCCGTATGATTTCCCTGCGGTCTTCTTCACTGCGAAGCGGCGGATTCATCTTTGCAAGCGAACCATATTTAAGAACTGCTTCGTCGGTAAGCGTGAAATGGTGAGGCGTGGCCTCGGCGTGGAGACTGGCGCCCAGCGATTTAAAGATCCGGACAAGTTCTACAGAACGGCCGGAACTGATATGCTGAATCACGGTATGCGCTCCGGAGCGCAGTGCGAGAAGACAGTCTCTGGCGACAAGAGACTCCTCGGCGACAGAGGGGGAACCGTAGATGCCGAGTTTCTCTGAGACGGCTCCGTGATTGATGCCGTTGTTTTTAATAAATGCAGGATCTTCCTCATGCAGGCTGAGGGGGGCATTGAGTTCCTTTGCTTTTTCCATTGCTCTATAGAGGAAAGCCGCGTTTCTGAGCGGGATGCCGTCATCGGTAAAGCCGCAGGCGCCTGCTTCTTTCAGTGCAGCCATGTCAGTAAGTGTCTCCCCCCTGAGAGAGTGGGAAACGCTTGCTGCCTGGAAGATGCGTATGGCTTCATTTTCTGAGCGGGCCAGAATGTCTTTTAATACGTCTGTGCTGTCTACTGTTGGCGAAGTGTTCGCCATGCAGATCACGGATGTGAAACCGCCCTTTGCAGCAGCAAGCGCTCCTGTATGGAGGTTTTCCTTATAAGTGAATCCGGGATCACGGAAATGCACATGTGTGTCAATGAGTCCAGGGGCAATGGTGAGCCCTTCTGCATCAATGATCTCCTCTGATACGGCGGAGCTGATGTGATCTGAGATATCGGAGATCACACCGTCGCGGATGAGGATATCAGCAGTATAGGCTTCGTGTGTGGCAGGATTGATGATATGTCCGTTTTTTATCAGCATATAAGAGCTCCTTTGTTCTGATTTCTGATGCCCTTGCATAGAGAGGGCCATTGTATAAAGTATAGCTTATAAGAGACTGTATTGGCAAGCGGCATGCGCGTTGATCCCGTCCGGATGTATTTTGGCTCATCAGGAGAGCATAGAAGGATTTTCAGTAGAATTAAAAAGCCGGAAAGACATCCCGTCAAAGACAGGAATATCTTTCCGGCAGCATCCGGACGATTACAGCATCTCCCGTTTTGTTATATCTGGCGGTAAAGATGACGCGGTATACCGTCTACCATGACAGGAGATACATCGCCCTGGATGAGCGGGCGTACATAACTGACGAATTCATCGGTCACATAGGAACCGTCCTCGTTCATCCACTCACGGGGAACAAGTTTTTCGTCGTTTGCAATCTTGTGGACGTCCTTAACTTCTGTTCCGCTCTGATATGGGTCATCGGACAGTCTCTGAAGAACGACCATTTTACCTGAATCACCTTCATCTGCGGCTTTGACAGCGGCGCCGCCCACCTGGTAGGCTTCCAGGATATCTACACGGGAAGCGCAGTGAGAAGCGGAGCGCTGCAGTGAACTCAGCTCAATAGAACGCGTTTTGCAGCCTAATTCGCCTGCTATATAGCTTGCGAGATAGTTCGCTGTACCTGAGAGCTGTTTATGGCCAAAAGCATCCACAAAGTCAATGCTCTGTCCCAGTTCGCACACATAACGTCCGTCTGCAAGGCGGATTCCTTCGGATACAGCGACTACGACAGAAGGTTTCTTTGTCAGCAGTTCTTTTACTTTTGCGCCGAAAGCCTCTATGTCGAAGGGGAGTTCCGGAAGGTAGATGAGATCAGGACCGGAACAGTCCTCGCCTTTTGCGAGTGCTGCGGCTCCTGTGAGCCATCCGGCATTTCTGCCCATGATCTCAACAATGGAGACCAGACCTTTCTCATACTCCAGACAGAAACTGTCGCGTATGATCTCTTTTACAGAAGTTCCGATATATTTTGCAGCACTTCCATAACCCGGAGTGTGGTCTGTGAGTGCAAGGTCATTGTCAATCGTCTTCGGGCATCCGATAAAACGAGTGGGGTGACCGGTGACGATCGCGTAGTCGGACAGCTTTTTGATCGTGTCCATAGAGTCATTTCCGCCAATATAGATAAAGGCTTCGATGTTCAGTTTATCCAGGATACCGAAGATTTTCTCATATACGGCCTGGTCCTCGTGAATATCCGGCAGTTTGTAGCGGCATGATCCTAAGAATGCGGCTGGCGTTCTTTTTAAGAGCTCAGCGTCAAGTTCATTTGTAATATATTCGGACAGATCGATATAGCGCTCCTGCATCAGTCCCTGGATGCCGTGCAGCATCCCGTATACTTTAGCGGCTCCGCGGTCTTTAGCGGTGCGGTAGACTCCTGCAAGGCTTGAATTTATCGCCGCGGTGGGCCCGCCTGACTGTCCGACGATTACATTTCCTTTCATTGTCTGGTACCTCCGTTCTGCAATTAGTCATTTTGGTGAAATGTATACCAAAGCGCTTATAAATATAGTTTAGTGCATAATCACTAATTTGTAAATGAAAAAATATAGAATTTAGACAAAATAACGAAAAGGAAAAGCTGTACGGGAAATATGCAGGAAAAGATGGTATACTTGTTGAAAATAATAAGATCGGGCGCGGGGCACATTCGCTGATACCGCGCAGAAGAGGTGAAAAATGAAGAAATATGATTATCTCATCGTGGGAGCCGGGCTGTACGGTGCGGTGATGGCATATGAACTTGGAAAAAAGGGCAGAAAATGCCTGGTGATCGACAGGCGGGATCATATCGCCGGAAATGTCTACTGTGAGGATATCGAGAATATCCATGTTCATAAATACGGGGCGCATATCTTCCATACTTCCGATAAAAAGATCTGGGATTATGTGAATCAGTTTGCAGAGTTTAATAATTACATCAATTCACCAGTCGCGGTCTACAAGGATGAACTTTACAATCTGCCCTTTAATATGAACACATTCAGTAAGATGTGGGGGATACGGACGCCGCAGGAAGCTAAGGAGATCATAGATCGGCAGAGGAGAGAAACGGGGATAACAGAACCGAAAAATCTTGAGGAACAGGCGCTGTTTCTGGTTGGAAGAGACATTTATGAAAAGCTGGTCAAAGGATATACAGAGAAGCAGTGGGGCAGAAAATGTACGGAACTCCCCGCATTTATTATAAAAAGGCTTCCCTGCAGATTCATCTACGACAACAACTATTTTAACGACAGATACCAGGGAATACCGGACGGCGGCTACACAGCGATCGTGGAGAAGATGCTCTCAGGTGCAGAAGTTCGGACGGGCGTGGATTTCTTTGATTTCAGGAAAGAGTATCCCGATATCGCAGACAGAATCATCTTTACAGGTATGATTGATGAATACTTTGGCTATCAGCTTGGAGCACTTGAGTATCGTTCTGTGCGGTTCGAGACAGAGGTTCTGGACTGTGACAATTATCAGGGAAATGCAGTGGTCAATTATACAGACCGCGAAGTTCCGTATACGCGGGTGATCGAACACAAGCACTTTGAGTTCGGACAGCAGGAGAAGACTGTGATCTCCAGAGAGTACTCTTCAGAGTGGAAACTAGGCATGGAGCCGTACTATCCGGTAAATGATGTGAAGAACAATGAACTCTTCGGGAAATATCGCGAACTTGCCGCAAAAGAGAAAAATGTCATCTTTGGCGGACGGCTCGGCAACTATAAATATTATGATATGGACAAGGTGATCGCGGCGGCACTGCAGCAGTTTGACGAGTTGAAGCCGTGACAGATGGACGGATACCCGTGAACCTGAGTTCTCTTTTCAAAATTATCATCCCGGGACTTGCTTTTTTCTGGCGATTCAAGTATGATACTTATACTTGGATCGGTCTGATCCCGGGATGTTCTTATTTTCTGCATCAGTATCTGATGAAACTTCATTAGAGACGGAGCGTATGTGGGCTGGCGGACAGTTGAGGGACTGCCCTGACGGCTTTATGCGCAGCCAAAAGAGAATTGCATATGGAAGAAATGTATGAAGTACTGAAATTTATTGAACATGGCGGACAGTGCAGGCAGAGTCTGGACTGTGTGCAGGGTACAATCCTGCTCAGCTATCTGCGGGATGCTCCCAGCGTAGAAAAAGAAACTCTGTTCCGGTGGTTCAGGGAACTCGCAGTGTGCGTAGATCAGTTCCACAGATGCCGGAAAGGACAGGATTTCCGCTGTCTGAATCCGTACAGTATCGTTGTCACAGTGGAGGGGCGGATCATGCTGCTGGATATGGATGCGCCTGATAATTCGGCGGCAGCAAGGCAGATGCAGAAAGGTGCTGTGCGCGAACACTTTGTGAAACCAGTGTATAGGATAGGGGTGAGCAGGAATAACGAGGCAGACCTCTTTACATTCGGGAAGACGATACAGTTCATGCTTGCCTGCACAGAGGTTACCCCGTCTTTGAGCAGATGGGAAGAAGTGCGGCTCGAGAGGCTGATCGGCCGCTGCATCGGGGAGAAGAAAAAAGGATATGAGGATATGAGGCAGGTCATAAGCGATCTGCCGGCGGTCCCTGGACGGCGCCGCCGTGCAGACTTCTGGGGGAGCCAGGTGGGCAGGGCAGGGAAAGCGCTCTCTGTTCTTGCTCTGGGAGCTGCAGCGGTTCTGCTTCTGTGGGCGGCTCCCGGAATTGGATCAAGCGGAGATCCCGGCGTCTCTGACAGGGAAGGCGCATCTGTCAATACAGATGAAACCAGTGGGGAGGTCGGAGCAGGAGCAGCTCTTGTGAATGCTGCAGCTGTGGAAACATCAGATCAGATACTGCCGGATATATCGAGAACATCGGTGGAAGATGATGAGGATGCCGGACGGATTGCAGCCGCCGCTGTGATGCTGGCCGCAGAAACGGAAAGACACCACGGGATCTATGAGAGGATCAGGCTTGAAGCTGAACTGATTCTGGCTTGGGGAAGGCTGACAGAACTGGAACAGGATCAAGCCGAAATCGAAAAAGCAGGTGTGAGAAAGATGGAGCTTGAGGCAGGAAGAGGCGATTACAGCGCGGCAGTACAGACAGGTGAAAAAGTACTGGAAAAGATAGAAAACTCAGAAAAGATAGCGGAAATGATAAAAAAATATGAGGGGAAGAATAATGATGTGCCCTCACCAGTAGGTGAAGAAACCTCATAAAAAGGGAGGATGCCGGGTGACCGATCGGCTCGGTCCCCGGCATGTATTATGAAAAAGTTTATTCAAAAAAACTTGACAGCGTCTTACTTAAGTGTTTATCTTGTTGTTTCTCTTTCGATGGTTTTAGTATATAGAGGAGAAATGAAGAAAACATGTTGATAAGATGAAAGATTTTTAAATGATAAATGAACAAATTATGAACATCCCTGAGGCAGTGTAAAAGTAAAAGACCGATGGGGGAGCCATCGGCCTTTTGAGGGGAGTATAAATAATTAATAAGGGGTTGTAGAAAGTAACTTTCTACATTGAACAGTATAATATACAAAACTGGAAAAAGCAAGAAAAATTTTTAAAAATATGAAATTCAGATAAAGGATAAAAAAGAGAATAAAACTGTTGGAAAAAGGGATACTAACACTGAATCAAAAAAACAGGAGGGATTACTCATGGCAAAGAACTATAGTAATACAAACAATTCAAACAAAACTTCAAACAAAAACAACTCCTCTTACGGGGATACACAGAGCAAGAACAAGAATGCTAACAAAAACAGCAGCAATACGCGTTCTAATGTCTCCGACAGCAGAAACTGCGGGAGAAATATGGATGCATTTGACGAGTCTGACCGCTACTAGATGAAAAACAAGGTCAAGATGACAGTGTACCAGGACAGTGTGCCGTAATAAGGCTGTATTATCGTCCTGTGTCACAGCAATGGTGAGCAAAGAGGGCGTCCCAAAGCCTGTGAAGAGTGAGTTTTACAGGAGAGGGATGCCTTCTCAGACTGTAGACAAGGAGATACTGCCTTGTCTTTTTTAATGGGAAGTTCAACTTTACTCTGCCCCTGATTTATAGTAATATGTATACAGACTAAATATAAGGACGGAGAAGTTCATGGATAAGATGGAATGGATCGCGCCCTGTCATTTCGGGCTGGAGTCTGTCCTGAAACGTGAGATAACCGGTCTCGGGTATGAGGTCACTCAGGTTGAGGATGGGAGAGTCACATTTGCCGGCGGCATCGAGGTGGCCTGCAGAGCGAACATCTTTTTGCGCACGGCAGAACGTATCCTGCTGAAAGTAGGGAGTTTCAGGGCGGAGACATTTGAGGAACTGTTTGACAGGACAAGAGATATACCCTGGGAAGAGTATATACCCGATGACGGAAAGTTCTGGGTAGCCAAAGCCGCGTCAGTGAAGAGCAGGCTGTTCAGTCCGTCGGATATCCAGTCCATTATGAAGAAAGCGATGGTAGAACGGATGAAATCCCGGTATCGCATCCAGTGGTTTCCGGAGAGTGGAGCTTCATATCCTGTCCGTGTGTTTCTGATGAAAGATATGGTGACAGTGGGACTGGATACGACAGGCAGTTCGCTTCACAAAAGGGGTTACCGCCCCACAGCAGGCAAGGCACCGATCGCTGAGAACCTGGCTGCAGCGCTCATCATGCTGACTCCCTGGAATAAAGACAGGATCCTGCTCGATCCTTTCTGCGGCAGCGGTACGATACCGATAGAGGCTGCTATGATAGCGGCGAATATAGCGCCGGGGATGAACCGCTCCTTTACTGCGGAAGAATGGCAGGGGCTGATTCCCAGAAAGAACTGGTATGATGCGGCGGACGAAGCGCAGGATATGATCGATGACAAGATCGAAACCGACATCCAGGGGTATGACGCGGACGGCGGAGTGCTCAGGACAGCGAGGCAGAATTCCCAGGCCGCCGGAGTAGATCATCTGATACACTTTCAGCAGCGAGAGGTCGGGGACATGCGCCATCCGAAGAAATACGGCTTTATCATTACAAATCCGCCCTACGGAGAGCGGCTCGAGGAGAAAGAGAGCCTTCCGGGCATTTACCGTGAGTTTGGAGAGGCGTTCAGAGGACTTGACAGCTGGTCGGCCTATATGATCACGAGCTACGATGAGGCGGAACGATACTTCGGAAGAAAAGCGGATAAGAACAGAAAGATATACAATGGGATGATAAGGACTTACTTTTATCAGTTTTTAGGACCAAAGCCGCCCAGACAGAAGAAATAGAGGATATAAAAGAAGATGAAGAAGAGAATTATATTTGCCACAGGAAATGAAAATAAGATGAAAGAGATACGCATGATCTTAAAAGATCTGGGGATGGAGATACTCTCTATGAAAGAGGCGGGCGCTGATGTGGAGATTGTCGAGGATGGGATGAGCTTTGAAGAAAATGCAGAAATTAAGGCAAGGGCAGTTGCCAGAGTTCTCACAAATGATATCGTTCTCGCAGATGACTCGGGTTTGGAGATCGATTATCTGGACAAGGCTCCTGGGATTTATTCGGCGCGTTTTGCGGGGGAGGATACCTCTTATGATATCAAGAACCGGATACTCCTGGACCGTCTCGAAGGAGTGCCGGAGGAAGAGCGTACTGCGCGTTTTGTATGCGCGGTGGCAGCAGTATTTCCGGACGGGACAGTATCCGTGGTGCGAAAGACGATAGAGGGAAGGATTGCTGGGGAAGCAGCGGGAGAAAATGGATTCGGCTATGACCCGATTTTCTATGTACCGGAGTATGGATGCACGACAGCTCAGATGGAGCCGGAGAGGAAAAATGAACTCAGCCACAGGGGAAAAGCCCTCCGGGCAATGAGAGATATCTTGAAAGAGAAGATTGGTGAGGAGACATTATGAGAGTACTGATCGTCAGTGATACGCATGGAAAACACACAGGACTTGACCGCGCCCTGGCGGAAGCGGGAGAGATAGATGTGTTTATCCATCTGGGTGACGTGGAGGGTGGAGAGGATTATCTGGAGGCTGCGGTGGCCTGTGAAAAACATATAATCCGTGGAAATAATGATTTTTTCACTGACCTGCCGAAGGAAGAGGAATTCTATCTGGGCGGACAGAAAGTTTTTCTCACTCATGGACATTCCTATTATGTGACGCTCGATCCTGAATATATCTGGGAGGAAGCGCAGGCCAGACAGGCGGATATCGTGATGTACGGGCATACACACCGGCCTTTTTTTGCGCAGAAAGGCGGAGTTACTGTGCTCAATCCGGGCAGTATCTCTTTCCCGAGACAGGAGAACAGAAAAGCAAGTTACATGATTATGGAAATCTTGCCGGATGGAACAGTCTCATACGACCAGCGTTATCTGGAGTAAAACGTTCTGTGGACACCTCAAAAGAAAAAAGGATGTCTCAAAAGAAAAAAATGTTGACATTGCGGTTACTATATAATATAATAATGCTTGCGCTACGGGAAAGACAGGATACGTAGTGATTATACCGGGGTGTGGCTCAGCTTGGCTAGAGCGCCTGGTTTGGGACCAGGAGGTCGCAGGTTCAAATCCTGTCACCCCGATGTGTGCGGGTGTAGTTCAATGGTAGAACACCAGCCTTCCAAGCTGGATACGTGAGTTCGATTCTCATCACCCGCTTTTCCTGTGTATATCAGGAGCCTTTTTGCAAGAGGATATTTGCATAAGAGTCTGTAGCTCAGCTGGATAGAGCAACGGCCTTCTAAGCCGTAGGTCGTGGGTTCGAATCCCCCCAGGCTCGTTATGGTGGGTATGGTGCAGTTGGTTAGCGCGCCAGATTGTGGTTCTGGATATCGTG
>DXAU01000067.1 GCA_019116885.1 Candidatus Mediterraneibacter pullistercoris
TAATCAGATCATCACAATTTTTACACATTTTGGAAATACACTGATAATTGTCGAAGGGAGTATGCAGACATATGACTGATGAGCAATACTATACACTGATCCATCCTTATGAGGATGCCATGGAGATGATACTCACCCGTTTGGGAGTGCTCAACCATACGACCTATGAAAACGAGGATCTGCAGCCCATACACAGTATCACCAGCCGGATCAAAGAAAAAAACAGTATAGAAAATAAACTGAAAAAGAAAAATGCATCAACAAGCGTTCACGACGCGAAAACTCTGCTCCAGGACATTGCCGGAGTCCGCGTGATCTGCTTCTTTGAACGGGATATCCGGCATCTCGCTGGGTGTCTGAAGAAACAATCTGATCTGATTATAATAAAAGAAAAAGATTACATAGCCACACCCAAACCAAATGGATACCGCAGCTATCATCTTATAACCGGAGTGCCCATCTATTACACGGACGGGATGGAGTATTACCCGGTAGAGATCCAGTTCCGGACAATATCCATGGACTTCTGGGCTGCCATGGAGCACCGTATCTGCTACAAAAACCAGCCTTTTAATGAGATAGAGATGAAGAGTGCATTTCTGCAGTATTCGGAGATACTGGATAAGATGGAGAAGTCATTTGAAGTGTACAGTGAGAACAGCATTTAAAGGACAGGATAATCCCGGACTTTGACTTGTCGCCCACGCAAAAAGATGATACTGTATAAGCCGTATATCAGCGGAGAGCTGTCCGGTATGGCATACAGTATCATCTTATTTTTATTGTCTTGGCAGACACAACTCTTACCAGAGTTTTTTATAAATCCTTATCACATCATCTTTCGTCGGCACTCTCGGATTTGTCGCCGTGCAGGCGTCTTCAAGGGCGGCGTCCGCCATATGGTCGACCGCCTTAAAGTATTCATCCTCTGAGATCGTGCCGATCTGGGAGATCGACAATGGGATATCCATCTCTTTTAACATAAACTGTACCCAGTTCACAAGGGATCTCACGGTCATGATCTTATTGTAACTGCTTAAGCCCAGTATCTGAGCCACTGTAGAATATCTCTTCACTGCCGGAAGATACTCTGCACGGCTCTTGCTGTGCTTGTTGATATCACTGTTAAACTCTATGATATGCGGCAGCAGCATCGCATTGGCGCGCCCGTGAGGTATATGGAAAGTAGCTCCGAGCTGATGCGCCATACCATGATTAAGTCCCAGAGAAGCGCAGTTGAACGCAAGTCCTGCCAGACAGGAAGCCGAGTGCATCTTCTGCCGCGCGTGTGTGTCATTTCCGTCAAGATACGCCCGAAGGAGGAATACGCCGCATATCTCGATCGCTTTCTCTGCAAGCGCTGTGGAAAAGTCATTCCTGTTCGTACTCACACACGCTTCCAGAGCATGTGTAAACACATCCATACCGGTATCCGCGGTGATAGACGGCGGAACACTCTTTACAAGCTCCGCATCGAGGATCGCCTCATCCGGAGTCATAGATCTTGCCACGAGCGGATATTTCACCTGTTCTGCCGGGTCTGTAACAACCGCGAAAGAAGTCACCTCTGATCCTGTTCCGCTTGTCGTGGGGATGGCAATCAGACCTACGTCTGCGTAATGATCCACGCGGAGCGCAAACTCACGGATCGATTTGGAGGAGTCGATCGCAGACCCGCCACCGACTGCAACGATCGCATCCGGTCTGTACTCGAGCATCTTTTTGACTCCCTCGCTGATCTTCTCTATTGGTGGATCAGGTACAACGTCTTTGTAAATCTCAAACTGTTTGTTTCCTTTTCTCAGCGGCTCTGTGACAAGATCGATCAGTTCTCCCTGAGCGATGAATGGATCTGTCACTACCAGAACCTTCTGATACGGAATCTCTGAAAGGCGGTCAAGCGCCTGATCTCCAAAATAAATCCTTGTTTTGATATCAAAACTTTTCATTAAGCTGTCCTCTCTGATTCAGGCAGGCTGCGCTTTCCCACTCTTTCTAGCCGGGGTAGATACACTGTATGCCTGAATCTTTAAATACCTGGAGCCATTTATCTTCCGGCTTTTCATCGGTCACTACTGTCGTGAGATCATCCAGAGCACCAATCTCTGTAAAAGCCACCCTGTCAAACTTGCTGCTGTCGATGGCCAGTATCTTTTCCTTCGCCGCTTTGAGCATTGTACGCTTATTATTGGCGTGAAGATCGTCTGAATCCGTAACCCCCGCCGACATATCTATACCTTTGCAGGAGATAATAGATTTATCGACATGGTAGCTGCTGAGCATCCTGTCTGTCTGCGGTCCCACCAGCGCAAATGATCCATCCCGCGAAACACCGCCCGTAGAGAGTATGGTCCAGTCCTGCACGTCAAACAGCTCAATGATAATCTCAATGGAGTTGGTAATGACAGTCAGGTTTTTCTTCCCTTTCTCCTGCAGTGCTTTCGCAATATACACTGCTGTTGTGCTGGCATCCAGCATGATACTGTCTCCATCGTTCACAAATTCTGTGACCAGTTCCGCTATATGCTGCTTCCCTAAGATATTCCGGTTCTTTCTGATATTAAATGGCAGTTCAATATTGATATTTTCATTGATGACAGCGCCGCCGTAACTCTTTATGGCATAACCGTCGTTTACCAGCTTCTCAAGATCTCTTCGGATCGTCTCCTCCGAAACGTCGTACAGCTGGCTTAATTCGCTCACAACAACTCTTCTGTCTGTCTGCAGCTTTTCCAGGATCTCATTACGTCTTTCTATTGCAAGCATCTCGTGCCTCCTGCTTACGCCAGAACAGGCCCTCGACCGCCCTGCACATACGCATACACTGGTGCACCGTAAAACTGCAGTTGTAAGCAGAGGAGAGCCTGTCTGTTAATAGCTGTTATAAAATTGCGTCGCGAATCTGGGCGTCCGGATGAGCAATGACTGACGAATCGAGGAACATTCCCCTGTCTTTTATTGCCTCTTTTGCCCGTTCGATCGCCGCCTCAACAGCAGCGACTTCTCCTGTCAGCATCATGTATGATTTTCCGCACATACCTCTTGCGATACGCAGTTCGATCAGATCGACGATGGCCGTCTTAGCCGCCTCATCGGCTGCAACGATGATCGATGCAGCATCGTATGTCTCGAAGATGCCGAGTGCTGACACATCCTCAATCTGTGATGCGCCATAGATCGCAGGGAAAATAGATTCATGCGGGTTTCCGAGTACAAAACTGTCGATCAGGTGGAAACCGTGCAGCTCTTTTGCATTATCCACCGCTGCTTTCACGGCGCTCAAATCACCTGTGATGATCGCTATATACTTACCCGGACATACTGTCTGAGCTTCGATTATACTGACTTCAGAGGTCTTTACCATTGCATCCGCTGCGGTAATGCCTGCCGAAACAGTCTTATATTCTACCATTCCTATTGCCTTACTCATTGCCTGCACGTCCTTCCTAAGTTTCTATGATGACATACTTGTCATTTACTTCTGTCACTGTACCTGTGACTGATGCGTGGATGCCCACACTCAGGCCTTTGCCTGGTTCAGCGATCATCTGTCCCTTTGTTACCTTGTCGCCCTGCTTAACAACTGGAGAAGCAGGAGCTCCTATATGCTGGCTCAGCATGATCTTTACTTTCCTGACCGCAATCTCTGACTCATCCAGAGGCGCTTCTTTATTATATTTCGTAAGATCGATCCTTGCCATCAGGCGTTCCATCGGAACCTTTCTGTACTCTCTCTCCGGTCCTGTCGGCTTTGCCTCCACCGCCGGCGGTTTGATACCGTTTGCCCGCAGCCCCGCCTTATACTCAGCCATCAGGCTTCTCGGCGAGAGTCCCTGGAAACAGGAGTACAGTTCACAGACACCGCAGGAAGAACAGAACATCGTATTAACGAAAATGTTCGGCTCCTGTATATCCTTACAGGTGGCTGCAAGCATAAATGCATGCGGCTCAATCGGATGTCCGAGCAGATGTCTCGGACATAAGTCCGTACACATCGTACACTGGCAGCAGCACGCCGCCGCCCGTTTCATATCGATCGAATTTTTCTTCAATTTCTTCTGAATGATATAATGATCTTCCGGTAATACGAGGATCGCATTCGTCGTCTTTGTCACCGGCTGGGCTCCTGTCCCGATATTTCCCATCATAGGACCGCCCACAAAATAAACCGGATTCGGCGTTGTCACATGCCCGGCCTGCGCAACCACCTCATCAAGGGGTGTGCCGATCGGTACACGGACTGTAATTGGATGCTCCACTTCTGCAACGACAGATACAAGTTTATCCTCAACCGGTCTTTTCTCATTTAATGCTCTGTATACATTATACACAGTCTCCACATTAAATACCGCAACACCGCTTTCGATCGGAAGCCCGCCCGGGCGCACGATCTTTCCGGTTACTTCATAGATAAGGACGACTTCATCACCTGCCGGATACACTTCATCGAGCAGGCCGATCCTTACTTCCGGATATTTTCCAATAACAGCTTCCACTGCTTCTATTGTCTTCTTGTATGCCTTCTTGATGCCTATTATGACTTCTTTGGCGCCTACCGTCTCGCCAATCATATGGAATGTATCTACGATCTCTCCGGCATATTTCTCGAGCAGCTGTCTGTGCAGTCTGAGGAGTGGTTCGCACTCTGCGCAGTTTAAGATGATCGTCTCTGCACGTTCATCCAGCTTGGCATATGTCGGAAATCCCGCGCCGCCTGCGCCGACGATACCGTTTCGCTGTAATATGCTGCTTAATTCTTTCATATCCATAATTCCACTACTCCAGTCCTGATCCGTCGTCAATAATACCCACGATCGCCGCGTCGACCGGCGCGTCAGGCATGCCGCTTCCTATTCTTGCCGCGCTGCCCTGAGCTACGAGCACATATTCTCCGATACCCGCGCCTATCTTATCGATCGCGATGAGCTGGTCTGCGCCGGAGTGCATATGTTCCAGAATATCTACGATCATAAACTTATTGCCGACCAAATTTTCACATTTGCGCGTTGAAACTACACTTCCAACAACTTTTCCTATCAGCATGATATAATCCTCACAGTGTCGCCGGTCGCGATCTTCGCAGCATTTGCCTCGTCTGTATCGATGTGCATCTCAAGCGTAAAGCTGTCATCCACGCGGATCTTCACGTGATTGAATATTGTTCCTCTCTCATTGTCCGCCTTGACTGACACGATATCTCCGTCATGTACTCCGGCCGCCATAGCGTCTCTGGGGGACATATGTATATGGCGCATCGCGATAATGCATCCCTCGTCAAGATAAAGGGCGCCTTTGGGTCCTACTACAGCAATTGGTGCGCTTCCCGCAACATTTCCGGACTCTCTGATCGGTGCTTTCACACCAAGTTTGACCGCATCTGTCGCAGAAATCTCTACCTGAGTCTGCTTTCTCACCGGACCGAGGACTCTGACGTTCTCGATCGCACGCAGCTTGATGCCCACAATTGTTACAGTCTCGTTCGATGCAAACTGTCCGCCCATGAGTTCTTTTCTCTTTGTAAGCTGATAGCCTTTTCCGAACAATACTTCTACATGCTCCTGTGTGAGATGGATATGTCGTGCGGACACTCCGATGGGAACGAGATATCCCGCGTCATCGGAAGATTTCTGCTTTTCGACTGCTTCCAGGACCAGCTTTGTAATTAATGCTACATTACTGTTATCCATATCTTGATTCTCCTTGTATTCACGGGGAACTGATACAGTCTCCTGATCAGTTCCCCGGCTGATTCGTCAATAACGCCCGATTATTGGCTTCCCAATAATATTCGATTATTTAAGAACCGGAAGGATTTTCTCCACATCATTGTGCGGTCTCGGGATTACATGTGTAGCTACTAACTCGCCAAGTCTTCCTGCAGCCTCAGCTCCGGACTCAACTGCTGACTTAACAGCTCCTACGTCTCCGCGTACCATAACTGTTACGAGTCCGCTTCCGATCTTCTCTGTTCCTACGAGAACTACGTTAGCAGCTTTTAACATTGTATCAGCCGCCTCGATTGATGCTACCAGACCTCTTGTTTCCACCATTCCTAATGCTTCCTGTGACATTCTTCGTTCCTCCTTTTGAATCGTTGGTTGTTCTTGTACCGTTTCCGCCTTCTGCGCCGTCTTTCTCACTCTACGTACAGTTTTTGCCGGCGCTTTGGCTGTTGTTTTCTTTTCCTCTGCCATCTTAAACTGCCTCCTGACTTACTCTGTTCGCACTGCCGTTTACGATCTTGAGTACCTCCTCATGGGGACTCGGGATCACTACAGTGCACACAGGCTTTTTGATTCCGCCCGCCTCGGCAGCTTCAATGGCCTGCTGCACAGCGGATACGTCGCCGCGGATGATGATCGTGACCAGTCGTCCGCCCAGTTTTTTCTCCCATGTGACAAACTGAACATTCGCCGTCTTGCACATGATATCTACAGCAACTACCGCCGCTGTTACACTCGGGATCTCAAAAAATCCATACGCGTTTCCCATGAGACTGCTCCTTTGCTTTAATGTAAGGACCTCCCGCAAGCAGTATGACTATACAGTAGGAAGGATCTTCTCCACGTCGTTGTGCGGTCTCGGGATCACGTGTGTAGCTACTAACTCGCCAAGTCTTCCTGCCGCGTCTGCGCCTGTCTCTACAGCAGCCTTAACAGCTCCTACGTCTCCACGTACCATAACTGTTACAAGTCCGCTTCCGATCTTCTCTGTCCCTACCAGAGTAACCTCTGCTGCCTTTGTCATTGCATCTGCAGCCTCGATTGCTGCCGTAAGTCCTCTTGTTTCAACCATTCCTAATGCCTGCTGTGCCATTGCCATTGTTCATTTCCTCCTAAATCTCTTCAATATCTTTTTCATTGATGATATGTGGTTCACCTTTATCTAATCCGGTAAGCTTCAGCATCTTCTCTGTATCCTCTGTCGGTCTTGCGATCTTATATTCGGTTACAACGCCCGCAAGCTCTTCGGCTCTTGCCTTTGCCGCTTCAAGCGCCGCCGTGACATCGGATACGCTTCCACGGAATTTGACCATGACGATCAGCGGTACAGGTAATTCATCTGCATTCGCCGGTTTATTTTTGTCGAATTTTTCGAGCCATACATTGCCAGCTTTGCATCCGGCATCAGCCGCCGCAAATGCCGTGGCCAGCCCGAAGACCTCCAACATACCTACTGCTTCTCCCATAATGATCCACCTTATTTATTAACGATAGCGATCTTAAGGCCTTTCTGTGCAAGATTTGTTCTGTGAGCCTCATTGATCTCCTCCAGCGGGAATCTGTGAGTGATCAGTTCTTTCATCGGAAGTCCGATTGCCTGTGCTCTCTTCAGGAAATCAAATGTAGTCGCATAATCTCTCAGTGTGTATACCCAGGAGCCGACCAGATTGATCTCTTTGGAGCAGAGGTCAAAGTGCGGATTGATCGTAGCGTCTCCGCCGTTGATGAAGAATCCGAGCTCGCAAAGTCCGCCGCCGTTGCGGATAAATTTGTAAATGTTCGCATGTGCTGCCGGTGATCCCGTGCACTGGAATGCGAAATCTGCAAGGTGTCCGCCGAATGCATCTTTGACTGCTCCCGAAAGAGCCTCGATGCCTTTGTACTCCATGAAGTTTACGGACTTATCAGCGCCCATTCTCTTCGCGAAGTCAAGTCTCTGCTGGTTGCCGTCTACTGCAACGATATTCTCGATACCCAGTGTACGGAGAACTGCGATACAGATCAGACCGATCGGTCCGCATCCCTGTACGACAACTCTGCTGTTGAATCTTAAGATTCCTGTTGTCTTCGCTCTCTCTACTGCATGTACAAGAACTGCACA
>DXAU01000068.1 GCA_019116885.1 Candidatus Mediterraneibacter pullistercoris
CGACGAGGTAGATAGGGCAGAGGTGGAAGTGCAGTAATGTATGGAGCTGACTGCTACTAATAGGTCGAGGGCATAACCAAAGCGGGAATAGGCAGGATGAATTTTCTTTGTATGTAGTTTTGAAGGTATACTTCAATAATTATATATTCCTCCTTAGCTCAGTCGGTAGAGCATGCGGCTGTTAACCGCAGTGTCGTTGGTTCAAGTCCAACAGGGGGAGCTGAACAATATTCCGGGATTGTCTTGTGTTCAAGATATCCCGGTTCTTTCTTATTACAGCTTTCAAAAACAGGTTATGCATCTGCTCATACAGGTTGCAGCAGAGAAGAGTGCTTCCGTCGTTTGCAGTATCCGCACGGCAGCACTCTTCGTATTGTTTTTTAGGATTGTATCAGGGTTAATTGGCATATTCTCCGCTAATGACTGCTTCGGCCAGGATGTGTCCTTTCATTTTCCGATACATTTCATTCATATAGAATCCGTTTTTCAGATCCAGTGTAGTGTCCAGGGCATAAACATGAATATCATAGATATGCGGAGCATCCGGCGGCGCCATACCGCCATAATAGCTGCATGATTTTGCCGGATGGCTTCCACCCTGTATGCTCAGCCATGAATTGACGCCCTGAACGAAATCTTCTGCTGTCTGGCTTTCGTTTTCCTTTAATTCTGTTTTGCATATGTTTGCGGCGACCCAGTGTACCCATACGAATCCGCCGCTCACAGGGAAAGCATCTTTGTCATCAATCATGACGGCGAAACTTTTTGTCCCTTCGGGAGCCTCTTCGATGGATAGAGGAAGAGAGCAGATCGGCATGCCAAGAGCATTACACTCTCCACGCTTTCCATATTTGTCCTGAATGATTCCATTTACGATCCCGCTGCTTGTTACTTTCATAGATGTCTCCTTTCTGCGGCACTGAAGTAGACTGAAGATTCAACACCGCCGGCAATCTTGTTTTTGACACTGCTATGATACAATAGAAAAACGGAAAAGTACGTTGCTTTTGCAACGCCTGTTGAAAAATTATAAAGTCTTTAACTGAAACCAGTTATGTTTATATTCCAGAATCCCTTCCCTCTTCATCTTAGAGAGTTCTTTGGACAGCGCACTTCTGTCTGTGGACAGATAATCAGCCATTTGCTGTCTGTCATATGGTATCGTAAAAGAGGAAGACTGGTTTTTCTGGTATTCTTCTGAGAGAAAAGCGGAAATTTTTTCCCGAAGGCTTCTGTGGGAGAGAATATCTGCCTTTTTCATATAGTTCAGCTTCTTTTGGATAATAATCGTCATGAGATTGTAATACAGTTTTTCGGCCCCGCTGTCGTCATGCTCTCTGATATCAAGTATTTTCTGTGTATTCAAAAAGAGAAGGGATGCAGGTTTAACAGCTACAAGCGAAAAAACATAGGGTCTCTGGAGATGCTGTGGGCTTCACCATACAGGGAATTCTCCGTAAATTCTGCTATGATATTCTGATTCCCCCAAAAATCTTCCGATATCATATGGATCTTGCCGTTCAGAACGATACAAATCTCCCGGAGTATGTCTCCTGGATAGGAAAGAAATTCGCCTGCGGCGGCTTGCCTTACGTGCGGGCACAGGTCTGTTAGAGGGAGTAAAAGTACTTGACCTGACAAGAGTACTGGCAGAACCGTACTGCGGCATGATGCTGGCCGATATGGGGGCGGAGGTGCTCAAAATCGAAATACCGGGCAAGGGGGATGACGCGAGAGGGAATTTTCCAATTATCAATGGTGAAAGTGCATATTACATGAACCTTAACCGTAACAAGAAAGGCATGACCCTGAATCTGAAAAGTGAGAAAGGGAAAGATATTTTCCGCAGACTGGTGTCACAAAGTGATATCCTGATTGAAAATTACCGTCCGGGTGTAATGGAAAAACTGGGACTGGGATATGAGGATCTGAAAAAGATCAATCCGGGACTGATCTATGGATGTGTATCAGGATTCGGTCATTACGGACCATATTCTCAGAGGGCGGGGTATGATATCATCGGACAGGCGGTGAGCGGACTGATGAGCACAACCGGATGGCCGGGTGGGAAACCGACCAGAACGGGAACCGCGATTGCAGATGTGATGGGCGGACTGTCCTGCTGTATTGGAGTTCTGGCGGCGTATATCAACCGGATGAAGACAGGTGAGGGGGGAGAAAGTAGATGTAGCCCTGGTGGATTCTATGGTGTCCTCGCTGGAGATCATTAATATTATTTACCTGTGTACGGGAAAAGTACCGGAGAGGATTGGTAATCGCTATGAGGCGATCTATCCGTATGATTCATTTGAAGCGTCTGACGGTTTAATGGTGATCGGAGCAGGAAATGATAAACTGTTCGGAGAACTGTGCAGCCTGATGGATAAGACGGAACTGCTGGATGATGAGAGATTTAACTGCAATAACAACCGTGTGATCAACCATAAGGAGCTTAAGCCGGTCATCGAAGAATGGCTCAGCGATAAGAAGATCGATGACACAGTGGATATGCTGCTTGCCGCAGGGATTCCCGCAGCGCCTATTAACACGATAGACCGTGCGGCAAAAGATCCCCACATTGCAAAAGCGAGAGAAATGTTTGTTGAGATCGATCATCCGAAAGCAGGAAAATTGAAAATGACCGGAAATCAGATCAAACTGATGAATCACAAGATTGATACGTTCAGACTCGCGCCTGTGCTGTCACAGGATACAGAAGAGATCCTGAAGGAATATCTGGGCATGACCGAAACAGAAGTGGAAACGCTCAGAAAAGAACAGGTCGTATAGAGGGGAATCACAGATGAAGAAGATCGATATTTTTGAAGTGGGGCCAAGGGACGGCTGCCAGAATATAGCAAAGCTGATCCCCACTGAAATGAAAAAAGGATCATTGACGGGCTGACAGAATCAGGAATGGCACATATTCAGATCTGTTCTTTTGTAAGTCCGAAAGCGATCCCACAGATGAGAGACGCGCAAGAAGTGGCAGAGTACTGTGTAAGCCGCTATCCGGATAGCGACCTGCTGGCGCTTGTGCCGAATCTCAAGGGGCGAAATCGGCATATGAGGCAGGAATCCGCCATATTTCTTATGTGGTCTCGCTGAGCGAGAGTCACAATAAAGCGAATACCAACCGGACGAGAAAGGAGTCGCTCCGGGAGCTGGCAGATATCATGGATACATACCCGGACCTGAAGATATGTGTAGATATTGCCACAGCGTTTGGCTGTCCTTTTGAGGGCAGGCCGCAGGACGGTGAACTGACAGAATTTACAGAACAGGTACACAAGATGGGGATAAAAGAAGTCTGCCTGTGCGATACAATCGGAGCGGCAGATCCCTGGCAGGTCCGTAATGAAATCCGTAAGATAAGCGGCCTGGAACTGAAACTCATGGTCCACATCCATGACACGAGAAGGATGGGGCTCGCGTGTACGCTGGCAGCGGTGGAAGAGGGAGTCGGCAGTATACAGCCAACCCTCGGCGGTCTGGGCGGCTGTCCGTTTGCTCCGGGGGCATCGGGTAACACGGCGACGGAAGATCTTGTCTATATGTTTCACAGGATGGGATATGACACGGGGATTGATTTTGATAAGCTGCTGGAACTGTCAAAATATCAGAAAAGCGTTATTCAGGGCAGTTACAGCGGCCATCATGTGATGATCCAGGATCAGAAGAAAAGAGCTGAGAAAGGAGGCGGACAGACATGCACAGCCAGATGAATATGATACGATGCGCCATTGTGAGAGGAGGGACAAGTAAGGGAGTCTTTATAATGAGAAGTGAACTGCCGGAAGATCCCGGGGAGAGAGACCGTGTGCTCCTCTCTGTCTTTGGAAGTCCCGATATCCGCCAGATTGACGGATTGGGCGGAGCGGATGTTCTGACCAGCAAACTCGCCGTGATCTCGCCATGCAGCACAGGCGAGGCAGACGTGGATTACACTTTCGGACAGGTCAGCATAGAGAAAGCATTTATCGATTATGGCGGAAATTGTGGGAATATCTCATCAGCAGTGGGCGGCTTTGCCATAGACGTAGAGTCCTGTGTCACTGTGGAGTCCGGAGCTGTCAGAGTGGAAAAGATCGGGATATTCAGAACTGCAAGAATGATTATGGACGGATATGTGTATGTCAGAAAATAGGATCAGTGGGGAATGAAAGTATAGTCTATTGCAAATTTGTAAATATTCACAGTTATAAATAGTGCTTGCAAAATAACTTTTATTATGATATTATAAAAAGCGCTGCTAGGAGTGGCAGCGCTTTTTATGTATTTTGGCCCCGTGGTCAAGCGGTTAAGACATCGCCCTTTCACGGCGGTAACACGGGTTCGATTCCCGTCGGGGTCAGTTCACACGGGCAGAGAGCTGATTACAAATCAGCAGCTCGGAGTGAATATGTCGATGCGGCTCAATTTAATAAGATTGACTGTGTCAATCGCAGGCAGAGAGCTGATTACAAATCAGAAGCTCGAAATGAATATGCCGATGCGGCTCAATTTAATAAGATTGACTGTGTCAATCGCAGGCAGAGCGCTGATTACAAATCAGAAGCTCGAAATGAATATGCCGATGTGGCTCAATTGGCAGAGCAGCTGATTTGTAATCAGCAGGTTATCGGTTCGAGTCCGATCATCGGCTTTGTTCCTTCGGGAGCAATCATTATTTTGGACCTTTAGCTCAGTTGGTTAGAG
>DXAU01000069.1 GCA_019116885.1 Candidatus Mediterraneibacter pullistercoris
AGAATATTCTTGAAAATACGCTTCTTGCAGATTTTATTGCTCTGCTTGATGCTGATAAAAGAAGAACTAAAAATAAACGTTGTGCTGGCATTAAAATCTTTCCCAATATGACTGTTAGGCCAGAAGTAAATTCTTTTTCCTATATGATGTTAATTGCGCCATTTCTTAGTATGATTGATGGAGAGTTGCCAATTAAAACCGATGACGGTAATGCAATGAAAATTGATATCACTAAGGTTGGAGAAGCAATAGAAAGAGGGCGTGGTTATTATGAATTTGTATCTACCATTGATGGCAAAGATGTTATTTTGAGATTTAATCGTAGCGCATTTAGAAACAGCTATACAATGTCTGATCTGCCTAAAATGCAACTTACATATTATGCTATTCGTGTAGGCCAAATTGATAAGGCTGATTTACAGGTACAAAAGGAATTTGAGTTCGGAACCACAAAAATATCAAAACGTGTAGACTATGCTTCAATCTCCGATAATAGTACCACCACCGAAGAGATTGAAGTATATGATGTTGTATTAGCTGGAGTATTGGATGTCTGATGGATAAGATAGAAATTTATTGGGGCGCAGATAAAGATTTTGAGGAAGCAACGGAATCTTTAGAGAACATTAATTTTTTAGCCGATGTAATAAATCACATTAATAAGACGGATTTAAAAATCGAAGGTGTTGGAGATCATAAGGATCCTCCCATGAACGTGGAAAACCTCCTAATACACACTGATGATTATGGTGGTATTAGAGAGTGGGCACTTCTTGGATTCTCAAATAATATCCTACGGCACCTAAAGGTCCAAATTAAAAACTTGTGGATGTGTAATCCTCCAACGAAAATTTATGAGGATATTAAAAAGAATTATGATAAAGAAATCATTACAGAACATAGGACACAATATCCAGATGTCACCATTGATGACATGCGAAAAATGGCAGATGGTTTTAATGAGACAGTCATTGGACAGCCTCATGTAATGAAACAAGCATTAGCCTCCATCTATTCCTTAAAAAGCAGTGAACGCAAGAGGCCGGTTACCCTTCTGTTTCTGGGTGATTCCGGTATTGGAAAAACTGAAACAGCAAAGTACATCAGTTCTTGTTTAGGCACAGATATGGTCAGGATTCAGTTTTCAATGCAACAAACTAATAGTGCCTATCAGTACATATTTGGCGCAGATCATGGCGAAGATAGTTTGGCTCGTGAACTTATTAGACGTAACTCGAATGTCATTCTTTTGGATGAATTTGATAAGGTCTCGCCAGCGTTCTATAATGCCTTTTATCAAATGTTTGATGAAGGTATATTTGTTGACGCAAACTATTCTGTTGATGTTTCTAAATGTATCATTATATGTACTACCAATTACAGGACAGAAGAGGATGCAGAAAAATATTTGGGCACGCCAATTTATTCCCGATTTTCAAAAGTTGTGATTTTCAATCCGATTAACGTAGATGATAAACTTAAAATTGCGGAAAAATGTTATACAAGCCTGATGGAACATGTAGATACCGAGGATAAAAAGCTCATAGAGAATAATTCTGTTTTGAAGCTGTTTGAAAAAGTTATTATAGCAGGCGCTTACCCCAATATGCGTATGTTAAAGAATGATATTGAAGATGCAATCAATTTTGAAATTTTAAAAGCACGGGGCATCATCAAACAGAATTGAGATTATTAATAATTAATCAGTTCCACAATAATATTACTCTGCTGATACAGCCAGTCCGTAAACTCTTTCGGGCTGGCTGTTTTTTCTTTGACAGCCTTTTTCCTTTGCAGTGCTTCTTTCTTGAACGCTTCAAACGCTGTCAGCATTTCTTCCAGCCGGTCAGTTGGGAAGCCCGTTGTTTTCTTTGCCTTATTGATCTTGTTGCGCCAGTTCTGGCACTCGTTTTTGTAGAGCAGATCATAGTTGTTTTCCCTTGCCCTCTCGTCAAACTCCCGCTTATTTTGAAGCGCCTGCTTCTTCCGGCACTTATCGCCGCACAGCTCATACCGTTGGCTTTTTGCAAGGAAAATACGCTCGCAGACTTTGCACTTTCGGAAGCACAGCCCCCAGTCATTCAGGCGGTTCAGATAGTAGGTTATCAGCGGATAAAACGTGGCATAGGCGGCAACACATTCCGTTGTGCGCCGGTTGTCTGGATACCAGAGGTCAAGCCGTGTTTCCGCTGTCGGTACGGAGCCGAAAATGCGGCTGGATATATGGAATGGTTCTGGCCTGCCAGTATCGCTTTCAAATTGCAGAGGGCTTCTCTGCTGAAACATCATGGTAAAATGGCTCATTTTATCCATGAAGCGGTCACAGGCTTTATCCCGTTCCCGATATTCCCTTGTTACAAGATAACCATTCCAAATCCGAAAAGCCGCATACATCCGCAAAGGATCGCCGCTGTCAAATTTCTTTTGGAGGAAGTCACCGGCGGACTGCTCCAACGCTGGCTGCTTCCAGCGGTTTGAGTGCAGAGCTTCCCGCAGCGGAGCAAGCCCAAAACGGTTCCATTCCCCGTCCGGGTCATGCTCAAAGTCCGAAAGGAAAGTACCGAGCGGACGGGTTGCGTCGCACAGCACATCCGCATCCCTATCCCCCTGTAAACGGAAGCGCACCTGCAATTCTTCCCCAATCAAAATCCGCTCTTTCATCTTCTTTCTGTCCAACGTCAGGACAAACAAAATCCGGTCATAACACGGCTCATGCCGCACAAATCCTGTTTCCATCCTATCCCCCTGCCTTTGCTTATGGTAATTTTATAATTTAGTAATATGCGTTACACTCATGGTATCGCAGAAGCCTTGTTTTGTCAAGGAGAAGTCGCTATGATGATTGCACATGGTAATTTAGTGCCATGCAGTACCTTGACAAGTAAATGACCGTCCAAAGGGGATATGACCGGCAGGAGAAGTGACGCATGAAGCGCACCAATGCAGGGATACGCCGCAGAAATGGGGCAGCCGCAGGGATGCGGCTTTTAGGATAACGGCTTTTGGGGAGAACGGCAACAGGAAGCATTGAAACTGATTTTAAGTACGGGAGGAATAAAATGAGCGATAACAAGAGATTGAATAACTATGACGAGCTGCCGCTGGTTTTGGATGTGGCGGACATCCGGCGTATTATGGGAATTTCCAGAGTGAGCGCCTATGAGCTGGTACACACGCCCGGTTTTCCGGCATTTCGGAGCGGCAGGCTGATTAAGGTCAGCAAAAAGGCGTTCTTTGACTGGATGGCAAAGGGGACTGAACCCGTACCGGGAAGCGACAAATGAGGGAAAAGTATCTTCCCCTGTCTGGAATACTGCCGTCCTTTTCTAAGGCGCATACAGAGGGGAAAATCCTTAAAAATGATACCGAAACGCTACACAAAAACCGCCTGTCTGCGTATGTCGGATAGAAACGGGGAAAGGAGCCTGTTATGCCGAGAATGAGTAAGAAGCGCCGGTTGGAGCTGTCTTTCTTCTTAAATGAGCGAAACCGTGTCACTTATAACGAATTTTGCCGGAAATGCTGCCATGACTGCAAGCAGAGCTTCCGAGCAGTTGTGATCGAATGTCCGAAGTATCTTTCCAAGCGTTCCCGTAAAAGGGTGAGGAAAAAGGAAACGGAGCCGGAAACGGCAGAAATCCCTTGAGGAACGAAAGGGCGCACTTCTATACATAGTCTAAAGACCATGTATCGTGCGTCCTGCGGAGCTGCCCCCTGACCGCTGATAGAATCCGCTGTTCGGGAGCCTGCGTCGCTTTGCTCCGTACAAGGGGGATACACCCCCTTGCGCCGCTCAAGCGGCTATCCCCTGTGTCCTTTGTGTCTGTGACAACCCGTTACCGGCTTGTCACATCCGCAAAGGCTGATAGATGAATACCGACACTTGACCGTTATCCATACGGTCTTTTCTTATCCCATAGCAAAGGAGGGATTGTCACATGAATAAATCACTGGAAGAATTACAAAAGGAATACGAGGAAAACACCGCCAAGCTGGAACAGGAACGTCGTAAGCTGCGCCGTCTGGAAAACCGGAAAGCCTATCTGGAAAGCGGCTCCCGCAAGCAGCGCAGCCACCGGCTCATTACCCGTGGGGCGGCGATTGAAAGCGTCATGCCGGAGGTGAAGATACTGACCGAGCAGGAATTTTATTCCCTGATGGAACGCATATCCGAATGGCAGCCGGTTCAGAACATGGTACGGTTGACCGTTGAGAAGCACAATCAGACGCCAGTCAGCCCAAAGGACGGTGACTGACAATGGCGCTGTATCATTTGACGGTCAATCAGATTAAGCGCAGCGCCGGACAGAGCGCTATTGCCGCCGCAGCCTATCGAGCAGGGGAACGGCTTTACAGTGATTACTACGGCGAGTACAGCGACTACACCCGCAAGGGCGGCGTGATCTGTTCCGAGATTATTTTGCCGTCCCATGCCCCGCCGGAGTACCAAGACCGGGCAATCTTGTGGAATACGGTGGAACAGGTGGAAAAACACCCAAAAGCCCAGCTTGCATACAGCTTTGACATTGCTTTACAGAATGAGCTGTCAATGGAGGAAAATATCGGGCTGGCAAAAGAGTTTGTACGGCGCTGTCTGGTAGACCGAGGCATGATTGCCGATCTTGCCATTCACGCCCCGGACAAGGAGGATGTCGGCATCCCAAACCCGCATTTCCATGTCATGACGATCATGCGCCCCCTCAATCCAGACGGCACATGGGGACAGAAGCAGCGCCGGGAATATGTCCTTGACGATGCGGGCAACAGGGTACTGGATGAAGCTGGAAAACCAATATTCAACGCCATACCTACCACCGACTGGGGCAGCCCGGAAACGCTGGAAGAATGGCGGGAAACATGGTGCCGGATGGTGAATGAGAAGTTTGCGGAAAAGGGACTTGATGTCCGCATCGACCACCGTTCCTATGTGCGGCAGGGGCTTGACCTGATCCCCACCGTCCACGAGGGGCCGACTGTCCGGCAGATGGAAGCAAAGGGCATCCGCACTGACAAAGGCGAGCTGAACCGCTGGATCAAAGCAACTAACCGGCTCATGCTGGATATAAAGAAGAAAATCAAATCCCTGTTCGGCTGGATTGCGGAGGTCAAAGAAGAACTTTCTAAACCTAAGATGCCGAGCCTTGCCGACCTGCTGATCTCCTATTATCAGGACAGGAACGCCGGGGCGTGGAGCCAGAGAGTTAAGAGCAAGAACCTGAAAGAATTTTCGGAAGCGGTCAATTACCTGATAGAAAATAAGCTGCTGTCGCTGGAAGCGTTGGAAACCCGCCTATCCGCTGTCAGCGCAGAGTTTGACGCATTGAGCGGCGCTATGAAATCCAAATCAGCCCGGATGAAAGAATTGCAGGAGCTGATACGTCAGGGCGAGAATTACAAGCGGTTGAAGCCGGTATATGACCAACTGAACGGCATCAAGTGGAAAAAGCAGCGGGAGAAATTTGAAACAGCCCATGACGCTGATCTGCGGCTGTTTTACACCGCCCGCCGCATTTTGAAAGAGAAGCTGGACGGCAAGCCGGTGACGTTACCTGCATGGAAACGGGAATATAACCGGCTGCAAGCAGAGTACGCCGAGCTGTCCCCGCAGTACAAGCCGCTCCGGGAGGATTTGCTGAAAATGCGCCGGGTACAACATTGTGTCGACCGGGCATTGGAGCAGCGGCAGACACAGGAGCCGCCGAGAAAGAAACACGATATGGAGATTGGATAATTAGGGAGGAAGCATTTGAATGTATTTGAAGTGGTGAAGCAGTCTGTCACCACCCGGCAGGCTGCTTCTTTCTACGGAATACGGGTGGGAAGAAACGGTATGGCCTGCTGTCCGTTCCATAATGACCGGACGCCGAGCATGAAAGTGGACAGCCGCTATTACTGTTTCGGCTGCGGCGCTTCCGGGGATGTGATCGACTTTGCCGCTTCGCTGCATGGTTTGGGAAAACGGGAAGCCGCTGTCAGGCTTGCGGAGGATTTTTCAATTCCCTATGACGATATAAAACCCGCCGACAGGAAGCGGCGCAGATCACCGCCCCGCCAAAAGACAGCCGACCAAAGATTTAGGGAAGCTGAACAGCATTGTTTCCGGGTATTGTGCGATTATCTGCACCTGTTGGAACGCTGGAAAACCGAATACGCCCCACAGCCGCAGGATGCCGTCTGGCATCCTCTTTTTGTGGAAGCGTTGCAGAGAATTGATTATGTGGAATATCTATTGGATATTTTGTTGTTTGGAAAGATGAAAGAAAAAGCGGCGCTGATTGCCGAACAGGGAAAGAGGGTGATTGAGATTGAACGACGAATTTCAGAGCTTGCCGCCAGCAGCACAGGAAGCGGTCATGCGGACAATGGACTGGATGGAACCGGCGCAGACACAGGAAGAAATCCGGGAGATGCTGGAGGAGACGCAGAAAGGCGGCGTGAAGAACAGCATCAAAAACTGCCTGACGGTGTTCCAGCGTGACCCGCTGCTGCGTGGGGCGATCAGGCTGAACCTCTTATCGGAACGAGTGGACATTGTAAAGCCGTTGGGCTGGGAGCGAACCAGTGACACACTGACCGATATGGATATGAAGTATCTGCTTCTGTATCTGGAAGAACACTATGGGTTGACCAGCGAGAAAAAAGTGGAGAACGCCATCCAGATCGTAGCCAACGAGAACCGCTACCACCCAGTCCGGGACTATCTGAACAGCTTGCAATGGGACGGGACAGAGCGTATTCGCTTTTGCCTGCACCACTTTCTGGGAGCCGATGCGGACGATTACACCTTTGAAGCCTTGAAACTGTTTATGATGGGAGCAATCCGGCGGGTATTTAAGCCGGGGAGCAAGTTTGAGGTCATGCTTTGTCTGGTAGGCGGTCAGGGAGCCGGGAAATCCACCTTTTTCCGGCTGCTGGCAGTTAAGGATGATTGGTTTTCCGATGATTTGAAGAAGCTGGACGATGAAAACGTATATCGGAAGCTGCAAGGGCATTGGATTATGGAAATGTCGGAGATGATCGCCACCGCCAACGCCAGAAGCATTGAGGAGATCAAGTCCTTTCTAAGCCGCCAAAAGGAAACCTACAAAGTGCCGTATGAAACCCATCCGGCAGACCGGCTCCGACAATGCGTGTTTGGAGGAACCACCAACCGGCAGGACTTTCTGCCCCGTGACCGCACCGGCAACCGGCGCTTTATCCCCGTGACCGTGTACCCGGAACGGGCGGAGGTTCACATACTGGACGATGAAACGGCGTCGAGGGCGTATATCGACCAGATATGGGCGGAAGCCATGACGATCTACCGCAGCGGCAGATACAAGCTGTCTTTCAGCGCTGAGATGAACGCTTATCTGAAAGCCCACCAGCAGGATTTTATGCAGGAGGATACGCAGGCCGGTATGATCTACGCCTATTTGGAGGACTACACCGGTGAGCGGGTATGCTCCAAGCAGCTTTATGAGGAAGCGTTAGGGAACTGCAATCCCCCGGCAGAATGGGAAACACGGGCGATCTGCGAGATCATGAACGCCGGCATTGCAAACGGCAGCATACAGGGCTGGACGGCTTACAAAAGCCCCAAGCGGTATAAGAAGTACGGTTCCCAAAAGGGTTGGGAGCGTGTCAACCAGCCCCCAACGGATGAGGATGGTTTTCAGGAGATCACGGAGGAAGAAGCCCGGCAGATGGAGCTGCCCTTTTGAAAAAGCTCCCGGTTGACAGTTTGGTTGACATTGAGATATTCCGCACTACACCAGCCTGACATTTTCTTGTCGGGCATATTTCATTTGCGTGGGCAACGAGCCAAGCGGATATGCTTGCATATCCATTTGGCGACTGCCGCGACAACGTCAGTTTATGGAGGTAAATGCCTATGAAAGAAATCCCTATTTGGGAAAAGAGTAATCTTAGTCTGGAAGAAGCGGCAGCCTATTCCGGGATTGGAGTAAATAAACTGCGGGACATAACTAACGATGAAAATTGTCGGTTTGTTTTGTGGGTAGGAAATAAGCGATTGATAAAGCGACGCCTGTTTGACCAGTATATCGAACAGGCGTATTCCATCTAACACTATCTTTTGCAAATAAGTGATGTAAAATGCGGTTTTGATATGATACAATGAATGTGTCATATCAAGGCTCTTTCCATCACGGAAAGGAGTTTGACAATGTCCGAGAAACGCAAAGACCATAAAGGAAGAATCCTGCGGACAGGAGAGAGCCAGAGAAAAGACCTGATTTATCAATATCGGTACACAGATATTCGCGGAAAGCGGCAGACCGTTTATTCCTCTGATTTGAAAGAACTGCGGGAAAAGGAAAAAGCAATTCAGAAGCAGCTTGATGAGGGGATTGACTATGCCGCCGGAGCAATTACCGTGATTGCCCTTTTGGAGCGGTATATCAGTTTGAAACAGGGCGTGCGCTACAACACGAAAGTCGGTTACAATTTTGTGCTGAATCTGATTAAGAAAGAAGATTTCGGCTATCGGCAGATAAGGGATATTAAGGTATCAGACGCACAGCAATGGATTATGAAGCTGCACAATGACGGCAAGGGATATAGCACAATTACCAGTGTCCGGGGCGTTGTCAAGCCAGCCTTTCAAATGGCATACAATGAGGACATTATCCACAGAAATCCCTTTGACTTCAAATTGGTAGACGTTGTACCCAACGATTCGCAGAAACGGATTGCCATGACAGAGGAACAGCAGAAAATCTGGATGAGCTATATCCGGGAGGATAAGACCTATGCCAAGTATTATGACGAATTTGTCGTATTGTTGGGAACGGGTATGCGTGTCAGCGAGTTTTGCGGCTTGACTAAAAGCGATTTGAATTTTGAAAATCGGAAAATCCGGGTAGACCACCAGCTTGTCCGGGAACGGGGCGGAAAATATTACGTTGAGAAAACCAAGACGGAATGTGGCTGCCGTTTTATCCCCATGACAGAGGAAGTCTATCAAAGTCTGAAAAATATTCTTGCCAATCGCCGGAAAATGAAAACGGAGATCATCGTGGACGGATATAGCGGCTTTATTCTGATTGATAAAGACTGTCACCCGAAAGTAGCCTTGCATATCGAGAATGAAATGCGGTGGGCTATGAAAAAGTACAGAAAGCTGTACCCGGATAAGCCATTGCCAAACATCACGCCCCATGTGTTCCGGCATACGTTCTGCACGAATATGGCAAACAAAGGCATGGATATTAAAACCTTGCAGTATGTCATGGGACATTCTGATGTGGGAGTGACGCTGAATGTTTATACCCATGCAAGCTATGACCGGGCAGCGGAGCAGATGACAAAAATCATCGACTTGAGCGAACAACGAGGAAAACACCTTGCTTGCAAGTGTGTTTGACGACTGCTGGACAACGCAGGCAAAGCCTGCGTGTAAGGGAAGCGGTACGCAAGTTAAGCAGAGAAAATCAGGCTGAAATTGAACAGAGTTACTACACCATTTACTACACCATTTGCCCGTGAATTTGCGTAGAATTACATAGAAAAGCGTAGGTTTGGGGCAAAAAGCAAAATTGAAGAAAAGTGCCAAAAAGCTTGAAATATCAAGGTTTGTAGGCTTATGAAAGGATATATTCAAGATGATAAAAATACTTTTTATTTGCCACGGCAACATCTGCCGTTCAACTATGTCTCAGTCGGTCTTTCAGCACATGGTCGACCAGGCCGGTCTCTCAGACAAGTTTTATATTGATTCCGCAGCTACCAGCCGGGAGGAGATCGGCAATCCGCCGCACCACGGGACGCAGAGGAGACTCCGCCAGGCCGGGATTCCGTGTGTACCTCACCGGGCACGCCAGATGCAGAAAGAAGAGTATGACGAGTTTGATTATGTAATCGGAATGGATACATGGAATATCCGCAACATAAACCGGATCATCGGGAACGGTGACCCTGACGGCAAAGTCTGCAGACTTCTTGACTTTACGGACAGAAGAGGGGCGGATATCGCAGACCCCTGGTATACAGGGAATTTTGATGAGACTTACAGAGATGTAAAAGAGGGCTGCGAAGCCCTCCTGCAGGACTGCCTTCTACGCCTCTAGAGCGTAGGAGAGCAGTTTTTTAAGATTGTTATGGAACTGCCGGTTCTGCGAGCGGAGCCGCATCTTCTCAGTTCCGGTTTTTGTTTCATCGATATATGCGTCGTATCGGGAGAACAGTATATGGTAATCCATCGTCTGCTTCTGTCCCCAGCGTACGAGCACCCAGTTCATGGCGTCCGGAGACCAGTATTCCATTGGGATGCCGGCCATTTTCAATATCGTTATGTACCGGATTGCCTGCTCAGACAGTTTTTCGATCTGTCTGGTGCGGGATGATTCCTCACGGCTGTCCTTTTTCCCTATCTTGCGGAAGATACGCTGGGGGAGCGTCCTCTTCTGATCTTTCTGTTTCATCAGCTGGACGCTTCTGCCGATCACCTCATGAAGCTGATTCGCTGTATTCCAGTATGTCACAAAAGATACAGGCTCGTCTTCATTGTTTTCCGGTCCGACAGTAAAGGTACGGAAGACGCGGGCAGTTTCTCCGAAGACTTCCTGATCGTAAATCTTTCTGCTCTCTGTGTTTGAAAGCACGCGGTAGGCTTCGAGGATTTCCTGCATAAAAGCTGTTGTATCAATATCTCTATGTACATTAGCATCCGGGTGGTATACTTTTGCCAGTGCATTTTTAGCTGTTGTTATCTCTTCCAGAGTGGCGTTTCTGGATACACCTAATACGTCATAATAAGTGTGTGATTTCATTGTGATCTCCTTATTAACATATCCATTTATACTCCTATGGTAAATATACGCCAAGGACTGGCAAAAGTCAATTGTACTATGAGACAGAAAATCAGCGGGAGATGAGGTTTTTCTGAGCATATTTCCAAGTCTCCATGCTTATATTAGTAACAGACATAATATGCGGTGAGGTTTGCGATGAAAAAGATACAGGCAGTTCTGTTTGCATTTATGATGCTCGTGATGAGCCTCGTGATGCCGTCGGAAGTATGTGCAGATGATGAGAAAGAGCAGGCCGGCAATGCCGGACAGGAAAATACAGAAGCGCAGCCGGCAGTAGAGGTGAGCGCTCCGTCGGCCATCCTGATGGAAGCCTCGACAGGCACAGTTATTTTTGAAAAGGATGCAGATACCGCCCGTCCGCCTGCGAGTGTGACGAAAGTAATGACGATGCTCCTGATTTTTGACGCGATTGAAAACGGTTCGATCAGCCTGGAAGACGAGGTGACTGTGTCAGAACATGCTGCGTCCATGGGAGGTTCCCAGGTGTTTTTGGAACCGGGAGAGACTCAGACAGTGGATACGATGCTCAAGTGTATATCTGTAGCAAGTGCAAATGACGCTTGTGTGGCCATGGCAGAATACATATGTGGAAATGAGGAAGAATTTGTCGCCCGGATGAATGAACGTGCCAGAGAACTGGGGATGGATAACACTACGTTTGTCAACTGCAACGGACTGGATACAGACGGGCATGTTACGAGCGCCCGGGATATCGCCTTGATGTCGCGTGAACTGATTACAAAATATCCCCAGGTACACGATTATTCAATGATATGGATGGAGAATATCACTCATGAGACAAATAAAGGAACCTCTGAATTCGGCCTTACGAACACAAATAAGCTCGTAAGGCAGTACGAGTATGCGACCGGGCTTAAGACAGGATCGACCGGAGACGCGAAGTTCTGCGTATCAGCGACCGCAGAGAAGAACGGTATAGAACTGATTGCCGTAGTAATGGCTGCAGAAAATTCAAAAGACCGGTTTGCAGATGCGGTGAAACTTTTGAATTATGGCTTCGGGAAATGTCAGCTTTATACAGACGAGAGCACAGAGGGTATCTCACCTGTCACTGTGGAAAATGGTGTAGAGGATACAATCGATGCAGTCAGGGCAGAGAGTTTCTCGTACCTGGATACATCCGGCGGGAATATCAACGGAATTGAGAGGAGCGTGCAGCTAAACACCCCCATATCTGCTCCTGTCAGCAAAGGTGATGTGCTCGGATATATCGTATATACCCTTGACGGAAAGGAAATCGGAAAGAGCGGGATTATAGCCGGTGAAGACATGAAAAAGGCCACATACCTCGACCATCTGGGTGATATAGTCAGAGAAGTATTTTTATAATATCCTTGTCCCGGACAGACAGATGTCTTATAATGAGATGGACCGGTACGGCCAGGCCGCTGACAGACTGTGTCATACCGGTCCTGAGATTACATGCATGGAAGCGGAGGAGCGGTCATGAGCATCATATCTGTACTTTTGAGTATTGCCGCGGCTTTTCTGATCGCAGTCTTTCTGGAGATATATCGGGAGCTGCATCATTTCTGCATCACTCGTTATGAAACATCATCACAGAAACTGGCAGGACTTCACGGAGAAGTCAGAATCGTGTTCCTGAGCGATCTGCACAACCGTGTTTATGGAAAACACAATGAGAGTCTGTTAAAAGCTGTGGAAGAGGAACAGCCTGATCTTATACTGATCGGAGGAGACATGCTTGTCGGAAAGAAAGGGGCGCCATATGATACTGCACTGGATTTCGTAAAACGTCTTCCATCTATCTGCCCTGTCTGTTACGCCCCCGGCAATCATGAAAGCCGGATGAAAGAGGATGTTCAAGAGTATGGCTGCGCTTATTTCAAGTATAAAGAACTGCTTGAAGAAAGCGGAGTCACTTTTCTTGAAAACGCAGCAGAGTCTGTGATGATAAAAGGACAGGAACTCCTTGTGTGCGGGCTGGAACTTCCGGCAGAAGCATACAGAAAATTCCGGAAGTCTGACATCAGGGGCGTTGACATACAGAGCTGTCTGCCGGATATGCAAAATAGCGGGGGCTCTGATACGTCAGCCCGGAAACAGAGAACAGACTGTCCGTTCACCGTACTGCTCGCACATAATCCTGCCTATATGGACGCCTACCTGGAGTGGGGAGCTGATCTTATCCTGTCAGGACATCTCCACGGCGGCCTTGTCCGTATCCCGGGGATTGGCGGGATCGTCACTCCACAGGGATTTCTCTTTCCCAGGTATTCCGGCGAGATGAGGAAAGAGAAGGATCAGACCGTGATCGTAAGCCGCGGGCTGGGGACACACACTCTGAATATCAGGCTTTTTAATATGCCTGAGCTCATTACTGTACGCATAAAAAAGTCATTGTAAAAGGGCGCTGCTTCTATTATAATAGTAATATTGGTATCGCAGACAGCCTGCTTTGCACTGACGTTAAATATTCGGGAGAAGATATGGGGATTCCTGTTAAACTGGAAGTATTTGAAGGTCCTCTCGACCTTTTGCTTCATCTCATTGATAAAAATAAAATAGACATCTATGATATACCGATCGTCGAGATCACCAATCAATATATGGAGTATATACGCAATATGCAGAGAGAAGATCTCAATATCATGAGCGAATTTCTCGTGATGGCAGCTACTCTCCTTGACATTAAGTGCAGGATGCTCCTGCCAAAAGAGGTAAATGAAGACGGCGAAGAGGAAGACCCGCGCCAGGAACTGGTCGAACAGCTCTTGCAGTATAAGATGTACAAGTACATTGCGTATGAACTGAAAGACAGGGAGACGGAGTCAGATCTGGTGATGTATAAAGGGCCGACGATCCCTGAAGAAGTGGAAGAGTATGTGGAGCCGGTCGATCTGGACCAGCTTCTGGGCGATCTTACGTTAAAACAGTTAAACGACATCTTCCGGGATGTCCTTAAGCGGCAGAATGATAAGATTGATCCGGTGAGGAGCAAGTTCGGAAAGATCGAGAAAGAGGAGGTATCCCTTTCTGAAAAATTTACTTACATCCACAGCTATATGAAAGGGCACAGCAGATTCAGCTTCCGCCAGCTGCTGGAGAAACAGCATACCAGGATGCATGTCGTTGTCACTTTTCTGGCTGTTCTGGAGATGATGAAACTGGGGGAGATCCATGTGGAGCAGGATCATACGTGTGGAGATATACTGATCGAAAGAACGGGGGATTTGAATGGAAATTGAGAAACTTCAGGGAGCGGTCGAAGCGATCTTATTTACAATGGGGGATTCCGTTGAACTTGCGAAGATTGCGGCAGCGATCGGCCATGACGAGGAGACAACGCGGAAACTCATTCATAATATGATGGACCGCTACGAGGAAGAAGACAGAGGAATACGAATCATTGAACTGGATGATTCGTTTCAGTTCTGTACGAAGAAAGAAATGTATGAGTATCTGATACGTGTCGCGAAACAGCCCCGCAGATACGTACTTACAGATGTGCTGCTCGAGACGCTCTCTATCGTTGCATACAGACAGCCTGTGACGAAGCTCGAGATCGAAAAGATACGCGGTGTGAAATCAGACCACGCAGTGAATAAACTTGTGGAATATGGACTCATAGAGGAGGCGGGGCGGCTTGACGCGCCCGGAAGACCGCTGCTGTTTGGCACGACAGAAGAATTCCTCCGCCGGTTCAGTCTCCAGTCTCTGGATGAGCTTCCGGTGCTCGACCAGGAACAGATCGAACATTTCAAAGAAGAAGCCGAGGATGAAGCGCAGATGACACTTGATATCTAAGGTGTATTCTATTTTGACAGAGTCCGTCATATATTCTATATCAACAGAGTATACAGAGGCAGCCTTTCATGATGAGAATATTTCCGAAAAAGGCGGTATTCATCCCTGTTGTGGTGAGCATTTCCATATTATTTATGACATTTTTCCCGGTCTGTACAGTCCGGGGAGAGGAACAGGAGATGAGACCCTCTCAGTTGTACGCCCGTTATGCAGTCCTGATGGACGCCGATACAGGGCGTATTTTATTTGCAAAAAGCGGCAGCGAGGAAGCGCCCATGGCAAGCACGACAAAGATCATGACCTGCATCCTCGCGCTGGAGAACTCTCAGCTGAATGGAGAGGTGAGTGTCAGTGAAAACGCCGAGTCGCAGCCCGAAGTAAAGCTTGGCATGAAGAGCGGTCAGAAGTTTTATCTCAAAGACCTGTTATATTCCCTCATGCTTGAATCCCACAATGATTCGGCGGTAGCGATTGCGGAATACGTCTGCGGAGATGTGGAAACATTCGCAGATATGATGAATGAGAAAGCAGAGGAACTAAACTGTACTTCTACATATTTTATCACTCCAAACGGTCTGGATGCGAAAGACGAGAATGGCACGCATCACACGACTGCAGCAGATCTTGCAAATATCATGCGCTACTGCATCATGGATTCACCCCAGCGGGAACTTTTTCTTGACATCACCCGGACGGAAAAATATACGTTTTCTGATCTTGGAGGCAACAGATCCTATTCATGTACAAATCACAATGCCTTCCTGAAGATGATGGACGGCGCTCTGTCGGGGAAAACCGGATTTACTGCGGACGCGGGATACTGCTACGTGGGAGCGTTAAGAGATGACGGCCGTACATTCATTGTTGCGCTCCTTGCCTGCGGATGGCCCAATAACAAGGGCTACAAATGGTCTGATACAAAGAAGCTGATGGAATATGGCATAGAGAATTATACCTATCGTGAGATCACTCCGGATATCGACAGGAAATATATCACGGTCAGAAACGGCTATACCGGAGGGTTTCCGACGGGATCGGGAGCTGAGATACCGATATATATCCAGGGAGATCCTCTGAAGGTTCTGGCCGGGAGCGGGGATGAAGTCGAGTGCCGTCTGGAACTTCCGGATCATCTAAACGCTCCGGTTGCGGAAGATGATAAGATCGGTCAGGCTGTCTACACACTGGACGGCATCCGCATCGCTGTTTATCCGGTCTGTGCCGGGGAGAGCGTATCGGAACGCACTTTGAAAGCGTGTTTTGATTATGTGAGTTCCCTCTATCTGAAATGAATATTAAAATATATCAATTGAAATGATTAATTTTGCCACTGGTGCGTGTCTGTATCATGTGATAGTATTAGTGAGGATAAAATAAAACAATTAAATTGATTATTTATAAGGAGATGTACTGAAATGGAAAACTGGAAGAAATACAAAAAGACTTATTTTATGCCGCCGGAGCCGTGCTATGACTGGGCAAAGAAAGACTGCATCGAGAAAGCGCCCATCTGGTGCAGCGTTGATCTGAGAGATGGAAACCAGGCGCTTATCGAACCGATGAGTCTGGATGAGAAACTCGAGTTCTTCCAGCTTCTTGTAGATGTTGGTTTCAAAGTGATAGAAGTCGGATTTCCGGCTGCTTCTGAGACAGAATACCAGTTTCTCCGTACGCTGATAGAGCAGAACATGATACCGGATGATGTGACGATACAGGTACTTACACAGGCGCGCGAACATATCATCAAAAGGACGTTTGAGGCAGTAAAAGGCGCACCGCATGCGATTATACATGTATACAATTCCACCTCTGTAGCTCAGAGGGAGCAGGTTTTCAAGAAAAACAAAGAGGAGATCAAGCAGATCGCAGTCGACGGAGCAAAGCTCCTTAAGCAGCTTGCAAAAGAAACGACAGGCAATTTCACTTTTGAATACAGTCCGGAAAGTTTTCAGGGCACAGAGGTCGACTATGCGCTTGAAGTATGCAACGCTGTCATTGATGTGTGGAAACCGACCAGAAATAACAAAGCGATCATCAACCTTCCCACGACAGTGGAAAACGCCATGCCTCATGTGTTTGCCAGTCAGGTGGAATACTTTGATAAACATCTGCTCCGAAGAGAGAATGTGATCCTTTCCCTGCATCCGCACAATGACCGGGGTTCAGGCATCAGTGACGCAGAACTTGGCATCCTTGCAGGAGCAGACAGGATCGAGGGCACCCTTTTCGGGAACGGAGAACGCACCGGGAACGTAGATATCATCACACTTGCTATGAATATGTTTTCTCAGGGTGTTGATCCGGAGCTTGATTTTTCAGATATGAGCGATATTGTAGAAGTCTATGAACGTGTGACGAGGATGAAAGTTTCCCCGCGCCAGCCTTATGCCGGAGAACTTGTATTTACCGCATTTTCCGGTTCACACCAGGATGCGATCGCCAAAGGAATGGCATGGAGAGAGGAGCATGACACGGATATATGGGATGTTCCGTATCTTCCGATCGATCCGCAGGACGTCGGGCGCAGATACGATTCCGACGTTATCCGTATCAACAGCCAGTCCGGGAAAGGCGGCGTAAACTACATCCTGAAACAGAGCTTCGGAATCAGCCTTCCGGAGAAGATGAGAGAAGAAGTCGGCTATCTTATCAAAGACGTGTCGGATAAGGCCCACCGGGAACTCACTCCGGACTGGGTATACCGCATCTTCGAGGACAATTATATCAATGCAAAACCTGTATTTACTGTGGACGAATGTCATTTTAAACAGGAGGATGGAATTACTGCAGAAGCAGTCATCCACCACGGCGGAAACAACCGTAAAATTATGGGGGTTGGAAATGGACGTCTCGACGCGGTGAGCAATGCGATCAAGCATTATTTTGATATCAGCTATGAGCTTGCCGTCTATGAAGAACATTCCCTGACCCGCGGTTCGTCTTCGAGAGCGGTCGCATATGTCGGTGTGATATGCAACAAGAAACGTTACTGGGGCGTCGGAGTTGACGCGGATATTATCAAGGCTTCCATAGAGGCTCTTGTGGTAGCCGTGAACAAGATAAAAGAGATCGCCGAGTCCCAGGCAGGCAAGGATGAAAGACTCCTGGAGATAACGAACTATATTTATTCAAATTACAAAGATGTGACACTGGATGATCTGGCAGAGAAGTTCTTTCTCTCCAAGCCGTATCTCTCGAAATATATCAAAGAGAAGTCAGGAATGACGTTCGGCGATATCTTAAAGAAGATACGGATGAAAAAAGCCCGCGCCATGCTCAAAGGAAGCAGCGCCACAGTTGAGAGCATTGCAGAGTCCGTCGGATATCAGAATGTAGAGCATTTTAACAGAGTGTTCAAGAAGATGTATAACATCACTCCGGTGCAGTACCGGAATCGAAAGTAAAACCGGAGCTTCTGAAAAGAAAAAGCATCAGCCGGGAGACAGTTATTCTTCATGTCTCCCGGCTGATCTCAATTTCTATTTGTACTCTTTCCTTTTTAATGTTATCATAGAAAAGCAAAAATGGGAGGGATATCTATGGACATCGCCAAAAGGCTTGCTGCGCTCCGCTGTGAAATGAGACGGACACAGACAGATATCTGCATCGTACCGTCTTCGGACTTTCACCAGAGTGAATATGTGGGCGGATATTTTAAGGCCCGGGAGTTTATCACAGGCTTTACCGGATCAGCCGGGACCGCAGTTGTCACAAAAGACAGAGCAGGGCTCTGGACAGACGGAAGATATTTCATACAGGCGGAACAGGAACTTGATCCCGGTATGGTGACGCTGTTCAGAAGCGGACAGCCGGGGGTGGATACAATCCGTGAATTTCTGAAAAAAGAACTTCCGCAAGGCGGAGTGATTGGATTTGACGGACGTACGGTAGGAGTGAACGAGGGGAAACTTTACGCCGGCATAGCAGAAGAGCGGGACGGGAAGATCGAGTACCGCAGGGATCTGATAGGAAAGATATGGAAAGACAGACCGTGCCTGCCTGACGGGAAAGTTTTTTCCCTGGGAACAGAGTATACGGGTGAGAGCGTCTCCTCGAAACTGGAACGGGTGCGCGCAAGGATGCGGGAAGAAGGAGCCGGTATCCATCTGCTTTCCAGTCTGGACGATATTGCCTGGCTGTTAAATATCAGGGGGAATGACATCGCATACTGTCCACTTGTTCTGTCCTATCTGCTCTTGTACGAAGACCATGGAGTCCTGTTCGCCGACAGTGTGAAATTCCCCGGGGAGATCATACAGGGACTCGCCCGGGAGAAGATCTGCATCGAACCGTATGACAGCATATACAGGGCGGTGAGCAGCCTGCGTCCGGACAGCCGGGTGCTCCTTGACCCTGCCAGAGTGAACTATACGCTGTATCAGAGCATCCCGGAACCGGTGGAAGTGATAGAAAAAGAGAATCCTGTGCTCATGATGAAATGTGTCAAAAATGACACTGAGATCGAAAATATAAAGAAAGCGCATATCAAGGATGGAGTCGCACATACAAAATTCATGTACTGGCTTAAAAAAGCCGCTGCTTCACTGCCTGAGGCAGGACTGGAAGGAACTGGAAACAGGCAGATACCGCACCCGGACAATAAATCTTCTGTGGTCACGGAAATCTCGGCTGCAGAGAAGCTGGAAGAATTCCGCTCTGAGCAGGACGGTTATATCTCGGCAAGTTTTGCTCCGATCAGCGCTTTTGCAGAGCACGGGGCGATTGTCCACTACAGTGCATCCGAAGAGAGTGACGCAGAGCTTTTTACAGGCCGGATGCTGCTGACAGACACAGGCGGCCACTACTGGGAGGGGACGACAGATATCACGAGGACAGTTGCTCTCGGCGAGATATCACAGAGAGAAAAGGAAGATTTCACTCTGACTGCAAGAGCGATGCTGCGCCTTATGAACACGGTCTTTCTGCATGGATGCAGCGGGTCGAATCTGGACTGTATCGCAAGGGAAGTGTTCTGGAAAGAGCGGGTGAATTTTGATCACGGTACAGGCCATGGCGTCGGATATCTCCTGAGCGTGCACGAGCCGCCCATCAATTTCAGATGGAAAGAAGGGGCGTCCCCAGCTCCTGTACTTGAGAAAAATATGATTATAACTGACGAGCCGGGTATCTATATAGAAGATTCCCATGGCATCCGTCTGGAAAATGAACTTCTCGTATGTATGGATGAAGCGAATGGTTATGGACAGTTCATGCACTTTGAGCCGCTCACTTTTGTGCCGCTGGATTTGGATGCAGTTCTTCCTGAGCGGATGTCTGAAGAGGAGCGTGATATGCTGAATTCGTACCACAGAACTGTCTGTGAAAAGATATCCCCTTATCTTAACGAAGAGGAGCGGATGTGGCTCGCTGAATATACGCGCCCGGTCTGAAATTTACTGCGGATACAATACCGCCGAAAAACCAGGACAGGCCAACATCAAACAGTAAGGAAATGAAAGATATGGAAACATCAGAAAACACAACAAATGAACTGATCCTGCGCATAGAAGAGAGATATGCCAGGATGAGCAAAGGTCAGAAACGGCTTGCGGATTATGTGCGTGCAAATTATGACAAAGCGGTATTTCTGACTGCTGCAAGGCTCGGCGAGACAGTGGGCGTGAGTGAGTCTACTGTCGTCCGCTTTGCCATACAGCTTGGATATAAAGGATATCCCGGATTTCAGAAAGCGCTTGAAGAACTCGTCCGGACGAAACTGAACTCTATCCAGAGGATGGAAGTCACATATGGAAGGATCAGTCAGAGCGAGATCCTAGAGACGGTACTCAACTCTGATATCGATAAGATAAAGCAGACACTCTCTGTCATCGACCACAAAGCTTTCGATCTGGCGATCGAGACGATCTTGAATGCCCGCAAGATATATGTAATCGGCATCAGAAGCTGCGCGCCGCTTGCATCTTTTTTCAGCTTTTATCTTAATCTGGTCTGCGATAATGTCACTCCTGTTACGACCAACAGTTCAAGTGAGATTTTTGAACAGCTCATCCGCATTGGAGAAGAAGACGTGATTATCGGCATAAGCTTTCCGAGATATTCCATGCGTACATTAAAGGCTCTGGAGTTTGCCAGCAACAGGAAAGCAAAGGTGATCACTCTGACAGACAGCGTCCATTCGCCGATGAACCTGTACTCTTCCTGCAATCTGATCGCACGAAGCGATATGGCGTCTATCGTTGATTCTCTGGTTGCTCCGCTGAGCGTGATAAATTCACTCATCGTAGCGCTGTGCATGAAGAAGCAGACAGAAGTTGTATCTACGCTTGAAACGCTGGAAGAGATATGGGGAGAATATCAGGTGTACAGCGGTGACGAACTCAATCCTGTCGGAACATCGCTGCCGGACACCGCACCGGGGACTCATTCTGACGAAGAGGACGAATCCCGGAAAGGATACCCGGAAGAGAGCGTGGCGGAAGATGAGTAAGGTGCTTATCGCAGGCGGCGGAGCTGCGGGAATGATGGCGGCGATATCTGCTGCGGAGAAAGGAAACCGGGTCGAACTGTATGAAAAAAATGAAAAGCTCGGGAAAAAACTTTTTATCACAGGAAAAGGGCGGTGCAACATTACCAATGCCGCTGATATCGAAGAATTTTTCCCGGCTGTTGTAAGCAATCCCAAATTTCTCTACAGCGCATTTTACAGCTTCACAAACGAGCAGGTTATCCGTATGTTCGAGAGGCTGGGAGTGAGGGTGAAGACGGAGCGGGGCGGCAGGGTATTTCCGGTATCGGACCGCTCTTCAGATGTCATACAGGCGTTAAAAAAAGAGATGGAACGTCTCGGTGTGAACGTTCATCTGAACTCAGAAGTAAAAGAGCTTATTATAGAAGAGAGGAATGAAGGACAGGAGGCAGACGGCAGGAACAGAATTGTCAGGGGAATTGTGCTGTCATCGGGGAAAAAGATCTGTGGCGATGCGGTGATTGTGGCGACAGGCGGGATATCCTACCCGTCTACAGGTTCAACCGGAGACGGATACCGTTTCGCCGCTGGATGCGGACATAAAGTGACGGAACTTTCACCCTCTCTTGTGCCGATGGAAGTGAAAGAATGGTATGCCGGCAGCCTGATGGGACTGTAGCTGCGAAATGTGGGAGTGCAGATCACAGACGGCAGGAAAAAGCTGTACCAGGAATTTGGAGAGATGCTCTTTACCCATTATGGAGTGACAGGGCCTGTCATACTGAGCGCCAGCAGCATTGTGGGGAGACAGTTAAAGAAGAAAGAGCTTATCCTCCATATCGATCTGAAACCGGCGCTTACGGAAGAGCAGCTGGACAGACGTGTACTCCGTGAATTCGAGGCAAACCACAACAGGCAGTTTAAAAATTCTGTGGACAGCCTGTTTCCTGCAAAACTGCGCCCTGTGATGGTAGAACTCTCCGGCATCCCGGAAGAAAAGAAAGTCAATGAGATTACCAGAGAAGAAAGGCTGCGCTTCGTGCGGCAGATCAAGGATTTCCAGATGACATTGACCGGGCTTCGGGGATACAGGGAAGCGATCATCACGAAAGGCGGGGTATCCGTCAAAGAAATCGATCCGGGTACGATGGAGTCGAAGCTGGCGGCTGGCCTGTATTTTGCCGGAGAGGTGCTGGATCTGGACGCTGTGACGGGAGGATACAATTTGCAGATTGCGTGGAGCACAGGATTTCTGGCGGGAACAGGAGTATAAAAAGCTTGTTCATTTTGCTGGATCAGAGTATAATAACTGCGTATGCCGTAAGAGCAGAATATTGAAATACAGGGAGGATATCAGGATGGGATATAATGTGGCGGTCGATGGACCGGCAGGAGCGGGAAAGAGCACAATTGCCAGGCTGGTCGCCAAAGAGAAAGGATATATTTATGTAGATACAGGCGCCATGTACAGGGGACTTGCGATTCATTTCCTCAAGAAAGGGATCCGTCCGGATGACAGTCAGGCGGCCGCCGCTGCATGCCGGGACGCAGAAGTTACGATCGGGTACGAAGAGGGCGTACAGCAGGTTTATTTAAACGGAGAAAATGTAACGGGCATGCTGCGTACAGAAGAGGTCGGCAACATGGCGTCTAAAACTTCAGGGATTCCCGCAGTGCGCGAGAAACTGCTGGAACTGCAGCGCTCGCTGGCCAGAGAGAAGGACGTCATTATGGACGGCCGGGATATCGGGACGAACATCCTGCCTGACGCGGATGTAAAGATCTATCTGACTGCCAGCGTGGAGACAAGGGCAAAGCGCAGATACGATGAGCTGCGCGAAAAGGGCGAAGACTGTGACCTGGAGCAGATAGAGAAAGATATCAGGGAGAGAGATGAACGGGATATGAACCGTGACATCGCACCTTTAAAAAAAGCAGATGACGCCATACTTGTCGACAGTTCAGAAATGACGATCCCTGAAGTAGTCGCAGAGATCTGCAGCCACTGCAGATAGGCGGCAGAACGGACAAAAGGAAAAGCAGACGGGGTGAGCTATGGGAGTGATAAAAGCAAAGACCGCCGGTTTCTGTTTCGGTGTGAAACGAGCGGTCGATACGGTGTATGAACAGATCAATACATGTGAGGGACCGATCTATACTTATGGTCCTATCATCCATAATGAAGAAGTTGTAAAAGACTTTGAGAGCAGAGGCGTCGCTGTGCTGCGCACGGAGAAAGAGCTTGAGGATATCACCGGCGGCACTGTCATTATCCGGTCCCACGGAGTGGAGAAAAGGATATGCGACATGCTCAGAGAAAAGGGAGTCCGGATCGTGGACGCTACCTGTCCGTTTGTAAAAAAGATACACAATATCGTTCAGAAAGAAAGCGCAAAAGGGAAATATATCCTGATCATCGGTGACCCCGAACATCCCGAGGTCCGGGGGATACGCGGCTGGGCCGGAGAAAACGCAGCAGTGGTCCAGTGCGCCGAGGATATCGAAAAAACTGACTTTCGGAAAAATGCAGAGATATGTGTCGTTTCCCAGACGACATTTAATTACAACAAATTTAAAGATTTAGTTGAAATTATAAAGAAAAAGAGTTATGATGTAAGTGTTTTAAATACTATTTGCAATGCTACAAAAGAACGTCAGACAGAGGCAGAAAGCATTGCGAAATCGGTGGATGCTATGATAGTGATTGGTGACAAACATAGTTCCAATACCCAAAAGTTATTTGAAATCTGCCGGA
>DXAU01000070.1 GCA_019116885.1 Candidatus Mediterraneibacter pullistercoris
AGAAAGGGCAGAGCAGGCGCTTCGCAGCGAGGGAGTGAAATAGAGAATATGAAATTATGTACACGCCATCCATTTCTCTTGAGGCAACAGATATGGAGCGCCTGATAATACACAAAAGGAAATAGAAAATGGACATTAAAATCATACCTGCATACGATTACACGCAGGAGATAAGAGAACTGTTTTCAGAATATACGGACATGCTGATAAACAGTGATCCTGCTTTTAAAGAGTATTTAGAGATTCAGAATTATGACGATGAACTGGAGCATCTGAAAGATAAATATGGTATGCCTGCCGGACGTCTTTATCTGGCGTACTGCGGCGGAAAAACGGCGGGCTGTATCGGTCTGAAGAAACTGGACGAAGATAACTGCGAGATGAAACGTCTGTATGTACGGCCTGAATTCAGGGGCAGAAAGATCGGCGGCCTCCTTATTCAGAAGACTATTGCTGATGCGAAAACAATCGGATATAAGCACATGTTACTGGATACATTACCGTTTCTTGAGAGTGCAGTTCATATGTACAAAAAGTGGGGCGAGGGGGATGGAAATGAACGAATATAACATTCTAAAGATCAAAAATTATCCGGAGCTTATCCGCCGGGCTGCAGACTGGTTCCACGAAAAGTGGCAGATCCCGGCAGAGGAATACAGGAAAAGCATGGAAGAGTCCCTGGAAAGCCGCGTCTCTGTGCCACAGTGGTATCTGGTAATGGAAGGCAGCAGGATCATAGGCGGAGCAGGAGTGATCGAAAATGATTTCCATAAGAGAAAAGATCTGACGCCGAATGTGTGCGCCCTCTATGTGGAAGAGGACTGCCGCTGCCGTGGGATTGCGGGTGAACTGCTCCGTTTTATGTGCAATGACATGGGGAAAACAGGTATTGATACGTTATATTTAATTACGGATCATACGTCGTTTTATGAGAGATATGGATGGAAATACTTCTGTATGGCGGAAGAAGAGGGTGGCAGTATGATAAGAATGTATATCCATAAGGAGAATGTGTAAGGACATGAGAAAGGTTATCTTATATATCGGCATGAGTCTTGACGGGTATATCGCTGATGAAAACGGCCGTGTGGACTGGCTGTCAGGGCAGGACGAAGAAAGAGAGAACGAGGACACATATTCAGAATTTATAAAAGGAATAGACACTGTTGTGATGGGGCGGAAGACATACGATCAGGTCCGGCAAGAACTCTCCCCGGAAATATGGCCTTATGAGACTCTGACAAGTTATATCATCACGCATAGAAATGAGAAGCCAACGGACAATATCAAGTTTGTCCGGGAAGAGCCCTGTGGGTTGACTGTCCGTTTGAAAGAAATGCAGGGAAAAGATATCTGGATCTGCGGCGGCAGCAGTATCATAAAGCCGCTGATCCGGGAAAATCTGATCGACGAATATCATATTTCGCTCATACCGGTCATTCTGGGAGACGGAATCCCATTGTTTGGGAATGGGAAAAGAGAAATAAAACTCCGGCTGAAGCACACGAAGATTTATAACGGGATAACAGAGCTTGTTTATATCAGAAGATGATCAGCCGATGTGAAAAGGAGAGTGAACCCTATTATGATAAGAGCAATATTTTTTGATGTAGACGGTACGCTGCTCTCTCATACAACAAAGTGCGTTCCCCGGGACACAGTACAGGCTCTTAGAAAATTGCGGGATCAAGGGATTATGATCTTTATGGCGACAGGATATACATTAATTATGTGAATGATACAGTGCGCAGGGCACAGCAAAGCATATCCACTCCCGTGCCGGAGATCAGCGGATATGCAGGCGGTCAGGTATATCAGGCGATCGCCTTTCTGACACGGCAGGAGGAAGCGGCAGTTGAGAAATGGATACCTGACGGCTGCAGATTCGCCAGATGGTGTGAGAGCGGAGTCGATATTATCTCCGACCAGGGAGGAGAAGCAGAAGGGATACAATATTTCTGCAATTTGTATGGGATTGCTCAAAATGAGACGATGGCATTTGGAGATGCTGAAAATGATATAGATATGCTTAAGGCTGCAGGAATCGGAATTGCCATGGGGAACAGCGTAGACAGCGTCAGGAACAGCGCGGACTATGTGACAAACGATGTGGATGACAGCGGGATTGCAAATGCACTGAGTTATTTTCATGTCATATGAGAGTACCGGGGCTGAGGGCGGTATTTAAAATATTTTAAAGTCCTGCGTCTAAATCAGACAACAGGATGCGATAAAGTATGCTTTCAAATTATAGCCATATGTGACTTTGGCATTGTACTTTCTCCGAGATGTAGACTATTCTAGTAAAGAGAGCAAAGATAATCGGTTACAGTGCAATTATTGAAGGCGGGCGGGCATGACATGGATGCCTGCGAGCGATATGTGTACTATGCTCTGCAGGATTTCTTTGGCAGGGAGGAATGACAATGGAGAAAAAAACTTTATACAGGAGGAGCTGCCTGCTTCTGCTCAGCATTTGTATGGCTGCGGCAGTCAGCGGATGCAGGGGTGATTCCGGAAATACTGATGCAGCAGAAAGCAGAGTGGGTGCGGAGCAGTCGGCATCTGCGGGAACATCCAGCTCTGATTCTGCAAAAAGCAGCACAGAGTTCACGCCGGTCAGCAGAACAACAAGAGTGCAGGATGGCAAGGCATTGAAATGACAAAGAGACAATGCCGGAGATGCTGCTGAAAAACTACAAAATACATGATTAAGTACAAAGCTGCCGTATCCGAACAGGAACGGCAGCTTTGAGTCTATTATGAAATACAAAAATAATCCATGATATGAACAGTCAGCAGCGGCGGAAAAACTGAGAAAAAGGAAGTGACAGATGATGATAGAATCATATAGCGTTTGCCATATGTTTTTGGTACAATAAAGGCAGTAGAACTGCCACAGAAAAGCAAGCAAAAAGAGGGGCATTAACATGAATACACCGTGTCTTGAAACAGACAGGCTGATATTAAGAAAGTTTACTGAGGACGATCTGGAAGCGCTGTATTACATTCACAGCGATGAGAAAGTGAACCGGTTTCTCCCGTGGTTTCCGTTGAGGAATATGGAAGATGCCAGAGCATTTTATGAAGAACGGCTCATGAACAGGTACAAGGAAGAAAGGGCATATAATTATGCTGTCTGCCTGAAAGAAAATGATTATCCTGTGGGATATGTCAATGTCAGTATGGATGACAGCTATGATTTCGGATATGGCCTGCGAAGGGAGTTCTGGCACCGGGGAATCATCACGGAAGCAGGGAAAGCAGTTACCGGACAGTTGATAAGAGACGGAATCCCTTATATTACAGCGACCCATGATGTAAATAATCCGGGGAGCGGCAGTGTGATGAAGCGTCTCGGGATGAAATACAGGTATTCGTATCAAGAACAGTGGCAGCCGAAAAACATTCAGGTCATATTCCGGATGTATCAGCTCAATCTTGACGGGAATGAAAGCAGGATTTATCAAAGATACTGGGATAAATCGGAGGTTCATTTTATTGAAAGAGATGTATAAATTTCAAGGAATATCTCGGTTTAAATCCAATCGGCGTGGGTGACTGGTGGTACGCGAAAAGAATCGACTGTCTCATAGGGCAGGGGAAAATCAAGGTGGTTAAAGATTCGGGAAAGAAATATGCGAGACGGATCTGTCTTGCATGAAAATGACACAGAGCCTGAGAACGCAGAAGAAGTTATGGAGGAGCATATGGATTTCAGCAAGTTTAAATGGACAAGAGAACCGGAAAGCTGCACGATAACAGACGAAACAGTGGAAATCGTTACAAAGCCTTATACAGATCTGTGGCAGAGGACATATTATCATTTCCGCAATGACAATGCGCCAGTCTTTCAGATGGAGACAGAAGAAAAATATTTCAGTTTCATAGTAAAGACTGAATTTGAAGAAAGCCATCACCGGTTTGACCAGTGCGGTATCGTTATGTATCTGGACAGTGAGAACTGGCTGAAAGGATCTATTGAATATGAAAACGAAGAGTATCAGCATCTCGGAAGTGTAGTGACGAATAATGGATACTCGGACTGGGCGACAACAGTCATAGGAGCTGATGTAAAGTCTATGTGGTATCGCTTCAGCCGCAGGGAGGATGATTACTGTATTGAGTGCTCTGAGGACGGGAGACATTTTCAGCAGATGCGCATCTGTCATATGCACAGAGGTGACGGGAAAATACAGTTCGGCATCTATGCCTGTTCACCGGAGGAATCCTCATTTAAGGCTGTGTTCTCCCATATGAAGCTGACAGCGTGTCAGTGGAAAGCACATGACGGGCAGCAGCCGGATGAATGATCGGGCGGTATGTAGAGATGAAGAATAAAAGGAAATCGATACATAAGATTCTGCTTGTGTTCACGGCGCTGATCTTTATTTATATCGGAAAAAATATTTATGATATCTGGTCTTTTAGTGCAGTGGATCAGAAGTGCAGGGCGGATGTGGCTGTCATCCTTGGCGCAGCGGTATATGATGACGAGCCCTCTCCGGTGTACAGAGAGCGCATTAATCACGGCATTACACTGTATAACGAGGGATATGTGGACAGAATTATCGTTACAGGGGGAGCACCTGAGGGTTCGGAAGTATCCGAGGCAGAGGTGGCGAAGTTATATCTTCTGGAGCAGGGAGTCCCGGAAGAGGCAGTTCTCACAGAGAATACATCGACGATTACGCAGGAGAATCTTGAAAACTCGAGAGTGATCATGGATGAAAATAATTATGAGACCGCAATCATCGTGAGCGACCCTCTGCACATGAAACGGGCAATGCTTCTGGCGGAGGATGCGGGGATCAAAGCATACAGTTCACCTACACCCTCTACGAGATACGTCAGCCTGAGTACAAAAATCCCATTTCTTGCAAGAGAAACATTTTACTATATAGGATATAAGTGGTATCGATTATTTTTCTGAAAATAGTATAGCAGACATTTCTCAGATGCTGTAACTATATATAGAAATTAGATGATGAGAAGGAGTGCAGAAGATGATCATAGATGGAAATCAGAAAGAACTTGACGCAATGAAAGAATTTCACAAAGGAAACCGCAAAGAAGGGCTCAGACTTCAGGAAGAATTCGCTGCCCAATTCAGGGAAGAGTATAAGGATAAAGATCACTGTCCCTGCAAGAAAGCCTGCCGCTATCACGGCAACTGCAAGGAGTGCGTAGCGATACACAGGGCGCATCAGGAGCATGTTCCAAACTGCATGAGGCCGCTGCTCAATAAGAAGATAAGGCTTCTTTCCGAACTTACGGAACATACGATTGCAAATGAGATCGAACCGCCCAAGGAAGTGCTGAGAAAGGAATTTCAACAGGATTAAACGGTCAGATGAAAGATCTCTGACAGGTACGGAAAGAAGAAAGGCATATGAGAAAGTCAGTTTCGGCTATGAAAAATAAAACAAAAAGACTCTATCTGATCGGCGGGCCTATGGGCGTAGGCAAAACGACAGCCGGACAGCTTCTGAAAATAAAACTGGACAACTGTGTGTTTCTTGACGGCGACTGGAGCTGGGATATGGAACCGTTCCAGGTGACAACGGAAACAAAGAAAATGGTTATAGAGAATATATGCTTTCTGTTGAATAACTTTATCCGCTGTCCTGCATATGAAAATATTATATTTTCCTGGGTGATGCAGGAACAGATGATCGTGGATAATATTATATCCCGGCTGAATACGGAGAACTGTAGTATCATAAAAATATCTCTTATCTGCACAGAGAAGACGCTTCGGGAAAGACTGGAAAAGGATGTGGCGGACGGAGTCCGGAAATCAGACGTAATTGCGAGAGGTCTTGCCTATCTCCCTCTATATTCAAAAGTAGGAAGTGTGAAAATAGATACATCGGAAAAAACACCAGAAGAGGTAGTGCAAGAGATTATAAATGAGTCAGATAATGGTTAAATTACAACGAGGAGAGTGCGGGACTATGAAGAAATTAATACTTGTATCTATGCTTTATCAGGTTACGGATCTGGTGCGGACGACCGCACGGGAACTGTAAGGGAAAACTGTGACATACATTCCTACGGCAGGTATTGCAGAAGAAGTTGAAGGAATGGTTGAGGAGGAAACGAGTACTCTGGAAAGTCTCGGGCTGACGGTCGAACATTTTTCCTGTTACAGGAATTAAGGCGTTCAAGGGCGGATCAGATACTGATCCGGGAAGTAGAAAAAGGGAAATTGTACATAGGAGAATCAGCCGGTTCTATTATAGCCTGTCCGGATATCGGGTACTGTGCAGATATGGACAGCCCGGAGAAAGCTCCTGATCTGACCGATTATGCTGGCTTGAATCTGGTGGATTTCTATATCGTGCCCCATATCGGGAACGAGGAAATGGGAGAATCGGCGGAGAAAGCAGTTGAGAAATATAGTTCTGAACTTGAATTAAAAGCAATAACAGATGAACAAGTGATCCTGGTAGAAGATGGCAGAGTTCAAATTTTAAACTGACAGTCTTGTCTTTACGGCATCGGGAAGATGTGGGAGGAGGAAAGAATGATGAAATGTCCATATTGTGGAAATGAGATGCAGGAAGGAAAGATCTGTGCGATCGGCAGTGGTGCGGCGCTGGAGTGGAAAGAAAGAGGGGAGTCTTTCAGACTGAACAGCGAACCGAAGATGGTGGCGGTCATGAATGGAGACCGTATATCAGGATACCGGTGTGGAAAATGCAGGAGAATTTTTGTGGAGTATGAATAAAAAGACAGGGATAGAGTGCGTTATGGCTCAGGAAAAGAAAGAACAAGTTATAGAAGTGAAATTGGGGCCGGGTCTAAGAGAAATCGGCGATCTTCAGACTTTATTAAAAAAATGTATAGATCAGGGGTTCCCGCTTGTCGCAATAAGCCGGGCAACGAAGCTGCCGGAAGCGGAACTGCAGGAATACCTGAACGGCAGTCTGCCGTCGGATTTTTCCAGGACAGAGTATCTTCATGTATTTCTGATACTCCTGCTCCATGAAAAGCCTGTATCGGATACATATTATCGAGACCTGATGGACGGGCTGATCCGTGTCTTTGAAATCCCGGAAGAGACAATTGCCCGGTATGCCGATGTGAGCGCCGATGAGCTGAATGGATTTGAAAAAAGTGATAAGAGAGAACATATCGAGAGATGTATCGCCCATCTTTTTGTTACATTTATGAGGGATTCCAGATTTACGTGTGAAAACGGGCTATGGGTGACCAAAGGCTGTGGGGAATCGGAGCAGAAAGAAGAGAATCAATGAGACGAGACCTTATGGATGAACAGAAAAAGATCAGAGAAATCAAAGAGAATAAAAAGCAGTATTTAGATCTGCTCCTCCTGGCAGATGAGCAGGAGGACATGATCGACCGTTATCTTGAAAGGGGAACGATGTATGTTCTGGATGACGATGGCATAAAAGCAGAGTGTGTCGTGACCGATGAGGGTGGCGGAATACTGGAGATTAAGAACCTGGCCGTTGCGCCCGGCAGTCAGAGATGCGGATATGGAAGAAAGATGATTCGATTTCTTTCAGATGTTTACAGCGGACGTTTTGACATTCTTCAGGTCGGTACAGGAGACAGCCCCTTGACGATTCCGTTTTATGAGAACTGCGGATTCAGGAGATCACACGTAGTTAAGGGTTTTTTCACAGAGCACTATGACCATCCGATCTACGAGAACGGGCGTCATCTTACAGATATGGTATATCTGAGAATGAGACTGCGCGCAGAAACCGATCCGGGAAAATAATTGGAGAATAGGCATGAAACTATACTATAAAGGGAAATATGACTTGAATCCGGAGTCTTTGCCGTGCGGTGAACATAAGAAGGGGGCTGTCAGATTTAAAGAGGCAGAAGACACAAAAGAACTTGCCGTGATCGCAAATGTTCTTTGCCTTGTGCTCATAATCGTGTTGGCGGTTTTGGCATTTATCCGATGCAGGCATTATATTGAGGGGAACATCTGGCAGATGCTTGTTGGAGCTCTGGCTTCACAGGCTGTAATTTTTCCGCATGAACTTCTACACGCAGTCTGCTTTAAGGGTGATGTGTATCTCTATACCAACTGGGCCCAGGGAATATTGTTTGTTGTCGGGCCAGAGACGATGAGCAAGGCAAGATTTGTAGTGATGTCTCTGCTGCCGAATATTGTATTCGGATTTATTCCTTTTATGGTCGGAATGATTTACCCGCACTGTCTGCTATTGACGGTGTTGGGAATCTGCGCGACAGGGATGGGAGCAGGGGATTATTATAACGTATACAATGCTGTGACACAGATGCCGAAAGGCGCAAGGACGTACCTGTATCAGTTTCATTCTTACTGGTATATGCCTTGACATTGTACACACAGCCTGAGAAAAATAGAAGGAGAAAAAATTATGGATGAATTGCGTACAGAGCAAATGGAAAAGCATACTGACGGAATGGGAGAACCTGTGACAACACCGGCGGTGAATACCGCCCTGCTGGCAAAATGGCTGAACGCGCTGTTCTGGCTTATCATTGCAGCGAACATTGCGGATCTGTTCACGGGTGAAAGCGTGACAAAAGCAGCGCCGCTGCTTTCGCTGGCAGGACAGATCATCGGCATCGCGGCAAATTTGATTTATGGTGTGATCCTGTTGAAAATCTCATCTGAGAGCTCGTACTACCGCAAGGCTGCGATTTATTTTTTCATCATTTTTGTGGTGGGCATCGTATGGATGCCGATATCTGATGGAACGGCTATGCTGCTGGAGATTCCTGTATCGATCGTCAGCATCGTGATCGGCATGGCCGGGGAATATTATGAGATCAGGGGACATGCTGACGTCCTGAGAGATGTGGACAATCTGCGCTCAGAGAAATGGTACAGGCTGTGGAGATGGTATGTGGGAATACTTATAGGCATTATTATTGGAACAGTCACCGCTATAGTGCTGCCGCTGTTAGGCCTGCTGATTGTACTGGCATCGACGATCGGAATGTTGGTTGTGACCGTGCTGAAGATCGTGTATATCTATAAAATGGCAAAAGTATTTCTCCGCTGGAGCTGACGGTATAAAAAAGTTGACATGCATTTCGGATAATTTTATAATGAACCCGTAATTTGCAGCGGTTTTAAGTAGCAAAGAGATGAATCACAGGAAGAGGAATATGATGTTTTCGTTTTATAAACATCATTTGGGATTATTATGAAAACAAAAAGAATAGAATATTTAGATTTTATAAAGGCAAATGCCATAATGCTTGTAGTGTTTTGTCATAAAGTGGCATTATCCGACAGTTCCATTTTAGGAAATATTATGATGGCAGTCGCGTGGGCCGCAGTCCCCAATTTTTTCTTTGTCATGGGCGGCCTGATGCACCAGGCGAAGAAGCTGGACTGGAAAAAGCACATTCACAGAATATTGCATGCATATGCGGTTTTGTGTATCTGGAAAGTGATCTATTTAATATTTTTCTCACTCGTCAGAGAGGTCTCTTATTCCAAGGTTGAGCTGATTAAGTATATTTTCCTGACGGATGAGATTAAAAATGTAGAAACAAACATGATGTGGTTCATGTATGCATATTTAGCCGTATTGATATTTTTCCCTGTTAGTTATTATCTTTTTAAAGGAGAAAAAGAGGGAAAAAGAATTCTTGGTTTTGTTTTGATTGTTTTATTCATACAGAGCTTTTTGATATCGGCTGTCAATTTCTGTTTTGAAAACTGGTCTGCGATTACCGGACGCAATCTGCTGCAGATATCGATATCCAGGTTCGTTCCATTCGGCGGATATTCCAATATGGTCTTTTTCTTTATTGCGGGAGCATTTTTGTTTCAGTACCGGGATAAGATTAATTGCTGGATTGAAGAAAAAGCATGGAGAAAGTGGATTCCTTTTCTCCTGTTTGTGGCAGGCACAGCAGGACTTGTATTTATAAAGTATTGTGAGACAGGACTTATCAGCTGGGGAGGCGTTTATATCAGCGCCGGATACAACAGAGTTTCTACTGTTTTGATTGCATTTGGACTCTATTTCATCTTACAAAGCTGGAAGATTGGAAAAGTTGGCCATTTTCTTGCTAAATATGTGGGAACGGCGACAATGGGTATTTATTTCGTGCACAGGCCGATTTTAGTATTGTTTGAGAACCAATTTCAAAAATATTATGAAATATATGGTTCTTTTGGTTTGAATGTATTAAAAACAGTCGCTGCAGTTGTAATTTGTGTTTTGGTTATTATGGTTGTGAAGAAAATCCCCGTAGTGAAAGAGCTTGTGAAGTAGAATCATATATCCGGACAGAAAATAAACAAATTAGCGGGAGAATAAAAATGTTTAAGATCAGAAATGAAAAAGAGGAAGACTATAAAATCGTAGAAAATATTACAAGAAAGGCGTTTTACAATGTATATGTCCCGGGATGCATGGAACATTATCTCGTTCATATTATGCGAGGGCATGAGGATTTTGTGTCAGAGCTTGACTTTGTGGCGGAACTGGACGGCCAGGTGATCGGGAATATTATGTATACGAAAGCAAAACTGACAGATGAAAACGGAGGGGAGAAAGAGATCCTTACGTTTGGACCTGTCAGTATCCTTCCGGAGTATCAGAGAAACGGATACGGGAAAAGACTGATCGAACATTCTGTCCGCAGAGCGGCGGAGCTTGGCTATGATGTGATCGTGATATTCGGAAGTCCGGCAAATTATGTGAGCTGCGGCTTTGAATGTTGTAAGAAACATAATGTCTGTGTGGAAGGTGGGAAATATCCGGCGGCGATGCTGGTAAAAGAACTGAAGCCGGGAGCGCTGGACGGGAGAAAGTGGTATTATTCAGACAGCCCCGTGATGAGTGTAGACGAAGAGAAAGCGGCGACATACGACGACAGTCTTGAAAAAATGGAGAAGAAGTGGACGCCCGGCCAGGAGGCGTTTTATATTATGAGCCATTCATTTGTGGAGTAAGATCTATGATAAGAAGATTGCAGAAAACAGATATTGACATAGTCTCACAGATCTGGCTGACCGCAAACAGAGAGGCTCATAATTTTGTTCCGGCAGAGTATTGGGAGAACAATTTCATACCCGTAAAGGAAATGCTCCTGCAGGCGGAAGTGTATGTTTATGAAGATGAGAACAGTAATGAAATATACGGATTTATCGGCCTGGAAGATGCGTATATAGCAGGTGTTTTTGTCCGAAGAGAGCTCCGGTCAAAAGGAACAGGACGGGCGCTGCTGGATTATGTGAAAGAGAGAAAGAAAGAACTTACACTGCATGTATATGCGAAAAATGAAAGAGCTGTCAGATTTTATCAGCGTGAAGGATTTCAGATTCTTGAGAAAATGACAGATGAAGCCACGGGAGAGGAAGAGTACCTGATGGGATGGAAACGGAACTAAGTCGCCGAAAGGAGACGGATATCGATAATATATCGATTCTGATTCAGAAAGAAAGGGGCATCCGTTATGTCTAAAAAGAAGATCATTATATCTGTAGTCATCCTGATTCTGCTGGCCGCTTCCGGCTGTCTTATCTGGCACTTCCGCTATTATTTTACCAATACGAGCAGCGAGCCGGTTCAGGCAAAAGAAAATGAGGATTTTGGCATAGCAGATTTCCACAGTTCTGTAGATATGGACGGGGACGGGCTGGATGATCAGTCGGATATTCTTCAGGGCGCAAGGGATTATATTTCCACAAATCCGGTTTACAAGAGTAAATATTACTCTACAGGATATCCGGATGACCGGTATGGCGTCTGTACGGATGTTGTTGCAAATGCAATGAAAAGTGCAGGGTATGACCTTATGGAACTTGTCAATGCAGATATTCTGGAGAATCCGCAGGATTACAATATAGAGGAACCCGATATCAATATTGACTTCCGGAGAGTCAATAACCTGAAAGTATATTTTGCCCATACTGCGGTTGAGCTTACGACAGACGTCTATGATATCAGTCAGTGGCAGGGCGGGGATATCGTGATTTTTGAGAACCATATCGGAATTGTTTCGGACAAGAGGAATGATGACGGAGTGGCTTATGTAATCCATCACAATGATCCGTTTCAGAAGTCATATGAGGAGGATATCCTTGAAAGCAGGGATGATATTACAGGCCATTACCGCATCAGCGAGTGAGATAAACGGTTAAAAACATGGGAAATGGAGGAAAGTTATGGAACGATGTCCCTGGTGTATGTGCAATGAAAAGATGATCCGTTACCATGATGAGGAGTGGGGTGTGCCGGTATACGACGATCAGAAGCAGTTCGAGTTTCTGATGATGGAAGTTATGCAGTGCGGACTCAACTGGAATATGATGATACAGAAAAGGGAGATATTTAAAAGCTGCTTTGATAATTTTAATTTTGAAAAAGTGGCTGCGTATGGCGAAGAAGACGTTCAAAGGATTTTGGGAACAGAGGGGATGATCCGATCAAGAAGAAAGATCGAGGCCGTAATACATAATGCCCGGCGTTTTCAGGATATCCGAAGGGAGTTCGGCTCTTTCAGCGAGTATATGTGGAACTTTACGAACGGGAAGACGTATCTGTATACCGGACATCAGAAAGGAGAGATCCCGGCAAGAAACGGACTTTCGGACAGGATAAGCAAAGATCTGAAAAAACGCGGAATGAAGTATATGGGGTCTGTTACAGTGTATTCACATCTACAGGCGTGCGGTATCATCAATGATCATATGGAATCTTGTTTCCGGTATCAGGAGCTTCTGGAAATGACGGATTCGGTTCATAAGAGAAAAGATCACGAATAAGAACGCATAAGAAGGGAGGGCATGGTTCGTGTTTGTACGGAGCGTCATACTTATAGTTATGGGTATTTTTTTGCTGGCATGGGTGATTTTCTGTGCAGTCCAGTTTATACGTCATAGCAGGGATGTAGTGGCAGAAGCCGGATTTGTTGGACATGTTAAATGTGAAAAATGCGGCACAGAGTATGATGTGAGGGCAGAGGAATTTACAAAGAGCTATGCGTCAAAATATAAAAGTGTCACCAGAACAAAAATGCAGGGCGGCGCATTTATAAACCGTCCGCAGTACAAATACTATGCGAAAAAATTTCAATGTCCCGGCTGCGGAAAAAAGCGGTATGCACAGGTGCTCAATATCAATGAGATCAATAATATGATGACCGGACCGGTGCTCCGGGCAGGGGTGAGATGGCTGGTCATGATGTTCATCGGCGGCGTACTTATTCTGTCTGCAGCAAGCATACCGCTGTATTTTGTTGATCAGGCGAGAGAACAGAAAGTGGAAGAACTGAGAGAACAGCAGTATGAGGACTTTAAAGAGAGGTATGGCTTATAGAGTCTGGTCTGTCCGGCAGCATGATTCTGCTGCCGGAATGGAAACAATCAGAAATGGGGAGATTTATTATGAATATAAAAGATACCCGGGCCGATACTATTATGGAATATATGTGCAGGATCATGCTTGCAGGGACGCTGATATACCTGATTGTCTGCTGGAATAGGATCCCCGGTCAGATACCCACACACTATAACGCCGCAGGTGAGATCGACGGCTGGGGCGGCAAGAGTATGATATGGTTTACTGTGATCATAGTGTGGGTTTTGTATCTTGGCATCAGTTTTGTTGAGCGTTATCCTGATTTATGGAATACTGGTGTGAAGATCACCCGGAAAAACAGTGAAAAAGTATACCGGCTGTTAAAGTATCTGATCAGAACATCAAAACTTATTATGACGGCGGTGTTTACGGCTCTGGTCATATTTCCTGCAATGGAAAAGCCGCTGCCGCCCTGGTTCACGCCGGTTTATCTCATATTGCTGACAGGAAATACGGTATTCTGGCTGATCCGCATATTCCTTGCACGAAAATGAGAGCAGTAGGCGGCTCTGAAAAAAAGAGATATCTATGAACAGAAAAATATATGAATATGATGAAATCATTCACTGCATCCCGGAAAAGGGCGGCGCATATGTCATTTTCCCATGGAATATCAGGGAAGAATTTGGAAGAGGCAGGGTGAAAGTTCATGCAGAATTTGACGGACAGCCATATGACGGAAGTGTCGTAAATATGGGAGTCAAGTACGAAGATGGCTCTGTCTGTTACATTATCGGCATCACGAAAGCTATCCGCTCTAAGATAAACAAAGGAGACGGCGATCGTGTCCATGTGATTATAAAAGAAAGAGAATAGCTGCTCAATTATTATTGTATAGACACTGGATTGTGAAGAATGATACAATAAAAGTATGTCGGAAAGACCGGGGACGGGAGGAGTCAGGATGCAGATAACAAATCTGCGGATCCGCAATTTTAAATCAATTAAAAATATGCATATCGGCGGGATTGAAAACGCCCTCATACTGGTCGGCAAGAATGACACCGGAAAAACTGCCGTCCTCGATGCCGTGCGGGCAGTGGGCGGAGACTATATTGTGAAAGAAGAGGATTTCCGCGAGAGCTTTCCGAATGTAGAGATCGGTGTGGAACTTCAGATTACGGAAGATGATATGAAGCGTTTTCACCGGTTCGGCCTTGTCAGCGGCTACCGCAGATACGAGGCATGGTATCGGGATTTCTGCAGGAAGCTGCCGTCTTTTCAGCCCGGTGGGGAGAATGGAGAGGGCAGCCGGGACGGAAGCTCCGGCGGTACGCTGACTTTTGAATTTACTGCAAACCGGGAGGGGCGTATCCGGTACAGCGACGGACATCAGAAGAATAACCGATATATCCCGCTGATATTTCCGCATATTTATTTTATGGATACGCAGAGAAATCTGGAGAAATTCCAGGACAATCTGCTGCTGATGCAGGAGGATGATCTGCTCAAGCAGATGCGCTCCGGCTGCTGTATGTTTGATATGGCAAAAGAATGTAATCACTGTTTCTCCTGTATCGGACTGCTCTGCAAGAAGACAACAGAGGAGCTGAACGCTTTTGAGGCGGCGAAGCTCCTGGAATACAAGCTCTACAATCTGAGTCTGGATGCATTTTCCCGGAGGGTCAACAGGAACTTCCGGAAAAACGGCGGGCGGGATGAGATCATATATTCCATGAACCTGGATATCGAGCGGACGCTTGCCGTGACAGCAGAGGTGCGTCAGGCAGGCTCTCAGGAGAAGCGCCCGGCAGGAAGCATGGGGAAAGGGATACGCAGCATCTACATGCTCTCACTGCTGGAGACATATGAGGAAGAGGGAGTGGAAAATGCTGATATCATTATGGTGGAAGATCCAGAGATCTTTCTCCACCCGAAGCTGCAGAAAGTGTCAGGAGATATCTTGTACCGGCTGTCGCGGAAGAATCAGGTCATGTTCTCTACCCATTCGCCGAATCTGCTGTCAAACTTTAACAGCAGACAGATCCGCCAGATCTTTTTAAATGAGGACGGGCTTTCTGAGGTGAAAGAGAAGACGGATATCAGCGCAGTTCTGGATGACCTTGGATATTCGGCAAACGATCTGATGAATGTGAATTTTGTCTTTATTGTGGAGGGAAAGCAGGACAAGAGCAGACTTCCGCTGCTCATCCGGAAGTATTATTCAGAGACGTATGACGGCGGAGGGAAGCTCTCGCGTATCGCAATCATCACAACGAACAGTTGTACAAATATTAAGACTTATGCCAATCTGAAATATATGAATCAGGTCTACATAAAAGATAATTTCCTTATGATCCGTGACGGGGACGGCAAAGACAGTGAAGAACTGAAATCCCAGCTCTGCAATTATTATGCGCAGAGAAATGAGGAAGACGTGGACCGTCTGCCCCGGGTGACGGAGAAAAATGTACTGGTTTTGAAATATTATTCTTTTGAAAATTATTTCCTTGACCCGGCAGTGATGGCACAAATTGGCGTCATTGATTCGGAAGAACAGTTTTATGAGACATTCTTTGAGAAATGGCGGGAATATCTCTACCGCTTGCGGAGTGGAAAGAAACTGACAGAAGTCATCGGACATGATCTTGCGTCTGCAGAGGATGTGAAACATCATATGGAAGAAATTAAAATCCACATGAGAGGGCATAATCTGTACGATATCTTTTACGGGCGGTACAGAGATCAGGAACAGGAGATTTTAAGCCGCTATATCGATATAGCGCCAAGAGAGGACTTTGCAGATATCCTGGATTCTATAGATCAGTTCATCTATTTTGAAAGCAGGAAGAAACTATGATAATGTCACTTACAGCCTGCATGGCAGGCTTTTTCCTTGATTTTATATTTGGAGATCCCGTATGGCTCTATCATCCGGTCCGTTTTATCGGAAAGGGAATCTCGATTGGAGAGCGGCTGCTCAGGAAACGGGAACAGACCGGAGAACAGGCAAAGGAGGGCCGGCTCATTGCGGCGGGAGCTATTCTGTGGGTGTGCATCGCAGGACTGTCATTTCTGATGCCGCTTGGCATACTGATTCTGGCGCAGAAGCTCCATCCCATCCTGCGGTTTGTGCTGGAAACTTTCTGGTGTTATCAGATCGTGGCGGCGAGAAGCCTGTGCAAAGAGAGCGGCAGGGTATATGAAAGGCTGAAAGAGGGGGATCTTCCCGGCGCCCGCAGAGCAGTGTCCATGATCGTTGGGAGGGATACGGAGAATCTGAGCGCAGAGGGCGTGACAAAAGCGGCTGTGGAGACGGTGGCGGAGAATACTTCGGACGGAGTGACGGCTCCCTTGATCTATCTGATGATCGGCGGGGCCCCTCTTGGTTTTCTGTACAAAGCGGTCAATACGATGGACTCGATGCTGGGATATAAGAATGAGAACTATCTGTTCTTCGGCCGCATCCCGGCAAAGATGGACGATATATTTAATTATATTCCCGCACGGATCACAGCGTGGTTTATGATCGCTGCGGCGTATATTGCCGGACTGGACGGGAGAAATGCGCGGCGCATCTACAGGAGAGACCGGAGAAAACATGCAAGTCCGAATGCAGCGCAGACAGAGGCGGTGTGTGCGGGCGCTCTCAGAGTGAGGCTTGCAGGGGATGCGGTCTATTTTGGAAAAGTATATAAGAAAGAGTTTATCGGAGACGATCTCCGTCCGATCGAGCCAGAAGACATCAAAAGAGCAGGCCGCCTTATGTATGTGACGGCATTTTTACTTCTGGTGTCGCTCGGCACAGCCAAATATGTTCTGGCAGCCCTGATCTGAGACGGAGAATGAACCGCAGCGGGCAAAGAGCAGGAAGATGGCAGAGGAGAACTCTGGATTTGGGAGGAACATGATGAGATACGGGCATGGCGGAGACATATATACATACAGAGATATGCTGGACTTTTCTGTGAATGTAAATCCTCTCGGCCCACCAAAACGGGTAATCGAGGCGGCAAAAAGAGGAGCCGAACTTGCAGCAGCATACCCTGACAGCCAGTGCAGGAGACTAAGAGAAACTCTTTCGGCAAAACAGGGACTTCCGGCAGAGAACTATATATTCGGGGGCGGTGCCGCAGAACTTATCTATACTCTTGTGCTGGCCGAGAAGCCAAAGCGGGCGCTTCTTCCGGTTCCTGCATTTTCTGAGTATGAGCAGGCGCTGAAAACTGTCGGATGTGAAATAAACTACTACAGGACAAAACGGGAGAATTACTTTTGTCCAGACGAAGACTTTCTGGAAGAACTCAGAGCAGATACAGATATTGTATTTCTCTGTTCTCCGTCCAATCCGTCTGGTCATGGGATCGGGAAGGACTTGCTGCGGCGTACCGTGCAATCCTGTGAAAGGCTGGATATCCGTCTGGTTCTTGACGAGTGCTTTTCAGAATTTTTGCAGGAGCCGGCAAAGTATTCCATGCTCAGCGAGACAGAGGATCACAGGAAGCTCTTTCTTCTGCGCGCGTTTACAAAAACTTACGCCATGCCGGGACTAAGGCTTGGATACGGAGTGTCGTCAGACCTGGAACTGCTGGAGAGGATGGAGCAGGTGCGCCAGCCATGGAGTGTGTCCGTTCCTGCCCAGGAAGCCGGGACCGCAGCTCTGGCAGAGGACGGCTATGTTGAACGCACAAGGGAACTGGTGGGCGCAGAGAGAAGATACCTGGAGACAGAACTAAAAAAGATGGGGATCAGATTCATTCCTTCGGATGTGAATTATATTCTTCTGGAAACGGACATAAATCTTTTTGATGAGATGAAAGACCGGGGAATACTGATACGCGACTGCTCGAACTACCAGGGGCTTGGAAAAGGCTGGTATCGCATTGCTGTGCGGACGCGCAGAGAAAACAGGTATCTGACAGATGCACTGAGAGATATCAGAGGAAACGGAGGATTCTAAATGAGAGGATCTATCATGATACAGGGGACTATGTCCAATGTGGGAAAAAGTATTCTGGCAGGCGGACTCTGCCGGGTGCTCAGACAGGATGGGTATCGTACAGCCCCTTTTAAGTCTCAGAATATGGCGCTTAATTCATTCATTACGAGAGAGGGACTCGAGATGGGGCGCGCCCAGGTCATGCAGGCAGAGGCGGCAGGGATTGAGCCGTCAGCAGATATGAACCCGATTCTGCTGAAACCAACGAACGATACGGGATCACAGGTGATCATCAACGGGAAACCGATCGGTATGATGTCTGCGGCAGAATACTACCGGCATAAAAAGGAGTACATTCCTCATATTATGGCGGCATATGAAAAACTGAAGAAAACATATGATGTGATTGTGATCGAGGGAGCAGGGAGTCCGGCAGAAATCAACCTGAAACAGGATGATATCGTAAATATGGGGCTGGCAGAGCTGGTGGATGCACCCGTCCTGCTTGCCGGAGATATTGACAGGGGCGGTGTGTTTGCCCAGCTCATCGGTACAGTTATGCTGCTCGAAGAAAAGGAACGGCAGAGGATCAAGGGCATGATTATCAATAAGTTCCGCGGCGATGCATCAATCCTCAGGCCCGGTCTTGATATGCTAGAGGAGAAAGCGGAGATTCCGGTGCTCGGAGTCGTACCTTATTTTTATCTGGACATCGATGAAGAGGACAGTCTGACCGAGCGGTTCCAGAAGAAGCAGGGACTGGGAGTTGTGGATGTGGCAGTCATCCGCCTGCCAAGGATATCGAATTTTACAGATTTCGCCCCGCTGGAGGCGCTTGAAGAAGTGAGTGTAAGATATGTTGCTTCTCCTGCGGAGTTTGGAGAACCGGATGCAGTCATCCTGCCGGGGACCAAAAATACGATCCGCGATCTTCTCTGGATGCGGCAGAATGGTCTTGAAGCAAAGATATTAAGACATGCGTCAAATGGCGGCCTTGTATTCGGCATCTGCGGGGGATACCAGATGCTCGGCGAGGCAATTTCCGATCCGGTGGGAGCAGAACAGGGCGGTTCTGTAAACGGGCTCGGTCTTCTCCCGGTCCGGACTGTATTTGAAAAGGAAAAGAAAAGGACGAGAGTGCAGGGACATTTTCTGAAACTGGAGGGGATTCTGGGCGAACTTGCAGGAACAGAGTTTGAGGGATATGAGATCCATATGGGGGAGAGCGCTGCGGCTCAGCATGAGAGCCCCCTTGTAGAATTTTCTGAAATGCAGGGTAGCGCAGTATTGGACGGAGCCCAGAGAGGAAATGTGTATGGCTGCTATGTCCACGGAATATTTGATGCGCCGGACTGTACCAGAGGTTTTCTGAGGGCTCTTTTAAAACAGAAAGGATATGATGCATCTGATATTCAGGTGACGGACTGGAAAGCATACAAGGAAAAGCAGTATGATATGCTTGCAGATATTATCAGAGAAAACCTTGATATGAACAGGATTTATGAGATCATAGAGAAAGGAAATGATGCGCAATGCAGTCTGTAATAAGGATTGGCAGCAGGGAGAGCCTACTTGCAGTCAGACAGGCGGAGATCATCCGGGATCAGATATTAAGCGCAGAACCGGACCTCTTGGTTGAGATTATAACAATGAAGACGACAGGTGATAAAATACTGGATAAGAGTCTGGCCAGAATCGGCGGAAAAGGACTCTTCGTCAAAGAACTGGACCGGGCGCTTATGGACGGCAGGATCGATATTGCAGTGCACAGTCTGAAGGATATGCCGATGGAAGAGAATCCGGAGTTTCCGATCCTTGCCTACAGCAAAAGAGAAGATCCAAGAGATGTACTCCTGTACCGGCAGGGGATCTGTAAACTTCCGGAACATGCAGTGATCGGAACCTCCAGCATGCGGCGGCTGGTTCAGATGAAGAAGCTATGTCCCGGCTGTACATTTCAGGGAATCCGGGGCAATGTCCAGACACGGATGAAGAAACTTGAGACGGAAGGATATGACGCGACACTCCTTGCGGCAGCCGGATTAAAACGTCTTGGCATGGAGCATGTCATCAGCCGGTATCTCTCTGTGGATGAGGTGATCCCGGCAGCCGGACAGGGGATACTTGCCGTGCAGGGAAAAAAGGGCGAAGTGGCTGACTGGATCAAACGGATCGATGTGCAGGAAAGCAGGTCCGCCGCGCTCGCAGAACGGCAGTTCATCCGTGTGACAGGCGGAGACTGCACTTCACCATGTGCCGCACATGCGCAGGTGAGTGGAAACGAACTGAAACTGACAGGACTTTACTATAATGAAGCAGCAGAAGAGTACACAGTGGACGTGATTGTCGCGGAAACCTCGAAAGCCCGTCAGGCAGGAGAAATACTGGCAGAGCGTATGATGAAAGAAAACCTGCGCTGACCAGAAAGGTCATCTGCTGATCAGGAAAAGACCGAAGATGCACACGCCGATACCGATGATCTGCTGCAGGGTGAGTCCTTCCCGATAGACGAGAAATCCGACGATGACGAGGAGGCATGCCAGGGCAATGTTGGCAGTCAGACAAATAGCCTGACTGCCGGCAGGTGCTCACCCTAATATGGGAATTGCACTATGGCACCGGGGGAATGTCAAACAGAAGAACTATTACATGAATAGAGAAGCGGAGGAATGGCTTAAGAATGAAAGACGGAGTTATAAACGAAAATACCGGAAAAGTATGGCTTGCAGGAGCGGGACCAGGTGACGCCGGGCTCCTGACAGTCAGGGCGGCAGAACTGATCGAAAGCGCTGATATCATCGTTTACGATGCGCTGATCAGCGCGGAGCTGCTGAGCCGCATCCCCCGTGACACAGAGACTGTATATGTGGGAAAACATGCCGGGAATCATCCGGTGCCACAGGCGGAGATCAGCAGGATACTTGTGCGTGAAGCGAAAAAAGGAAAGAAAGTACTCCGGTTAAAAGGCGGAGATCCCTTTGTCTTTGGAAGAGGCGGCGAAGAACTGGAGCTGCTTGTCAGAGAACATATCCCTTATGAGGTGGTTCCGGGCGTCACTTCCTCTGTGGCAGTCCCGGCTTACGCGGGAATACCGGTGACACACAGAGATTACACTTCATCCTTTCACGTAATTACCGGGCATGCGAGAGCGGATGGAACGCTCAGTATTGACTTTGACTCGCTCGTACGTCTGAACGGTACCCTTGTATTCCTGATGGGTGTATCTTCAATGGAAATGATTATGGACGGCCTGACAGAGGCAGGGATGGACCCGGATATGCCTGCGGCAGTGCTGGAGAGAGGGACGACGGCAGGACAGAGACGGGTCATCGCTACGGTGGGGACACTAAAAGAAGAGGCGGACCGGGCGGAGATATGCACACCGGCCATCATCCTTGTGGGAAAGGTGTGCGCACTGGCAGAGGAACTCCACTGGGCGGAGGACAGGCCCCTGGGCGGTCGCCAGTTCCTTCTTACGCGTCCCAGGCAGAATATGTCGTCTCTTGCAAAACGGCTCAGAGACGCGGGGGCGCAGGTGATTGAGATGCCGGCCATCCACACAGAGCCTGTCTCACCGAATGAACCGCTTAAGAGCGCGCTTATCCGGTTCGGACAGCATGAGGAGGACAGATGGCTTGTCTTCACCAGTCCGATTGGAGTAAATGTCTTTTTTGGATTTTTAAAAGAGATGAAAATGGATCTGAGATCTGTTTTCTGTGGGAAAGGAACCGTACGGATAGGCGCTATCGGCTCAGCGACTGCGGATGCACTCTGTGGTTACGGACTCATCCCCGATGCAGTGCCAAAGACTTACAGCGCCGGAGCGCTTGGCAGAGAGATCGGTAAAATGTCGCAGCCGGGCGAATATGTGCTCATCGTCCGTGCAGAGAACGGATCGGAAGATCTGATACCGCCGCTTACAGACCGGGGGCTTGCTGTAGATGATATCCCCTTGTACCATACGGTATATGAAGTGAATCCCATGTTAAAAGAAGAAGCTGGGCGTATGTTTCAAAGGAGAGAAATCGATGCAGTGACATTTACCAGTGCGTCCACAGTGCACGGATTTGTCCGGGCCATGGGGGAGATGGATTACAGCGGGATATGTGCGGTGTGCATTGGAGAACAGACAGCGCGTGCGGCGGCTGAGTACGGGATGCGCACCGAGACTGCAGAGCAGGCGTCTATGGACGCCATGGTGCGGAAGATCACAGATTTATTTGGAAAAAGCAGATAAGATCATAAACAGCGGCGAGGCGTAAATATGAAAAACGAATATGACGACAAACATTTTTTTGACCAGTATGCGCAGATGACAAGAAGCAAAGACGGGCTGGCCGGAGCCGGGGAGTGGCATCAGTTTCAGAAGATGTTCCCGGCGCTTGAGGGCAGCAGGGTGCTGGATCTGGGATGCGGATATGGCTGGCACTGCAAATATGCGGAGGAGCAGGGGGCAGAAGAAATCCTCGGGATCGATGCGAGCAGGCGCATGATCGAAGAGGCAATGCGGCGCAATGCCGGCGAGAGGATCACCTATCAGACCGGAGATCTGGAATATTACGGTTATCCGGCAGAAACGTGGGACTGCGTGATCTCCAATCTGGCGCTTCATTATATAGAAGATATTGAGTCTGTATTCCAGTCAGTATACCGCACGCTGAAAGACGGCGGCACTTTTCTTTTTAACATCGAGCATCCTGTGTTTACCGCAGGAGTCGGTCAGGAGTGGATCTGTGACGGGAAAGGAAAGCCAGTGCACTGGCCGGTGGACGACTATTTTTATCCGGGAAAGCGAAAGACGCATTTTCTTGGCTGCGATGTGCTCAAGTATCATCACACGCTCACACAAATTATGAACGGTCTGCTCTGCTGCGGCTTTGTGATCGAGATGGTGGAGGAGGCGGAGCCGCCTCAGGAAATGATGGATCTGCCGGGGATGAAAGACGAGATGCGCCGCCCCATGATGCTGATGATACGGGCAGGAAAAAGAGAATGACAGACAATAATATGACAGGAGGACTGGAAAATGCTGGAAGATCAGGACTATGTGATGCGGATTGTTCATGAATGGATCCGCACACTTATCAGACTCATTTTCAATAAAGATATAGACAAAGGTGATGATGCTGATGTACCGCTGGAAGTGATGGAGCAGTTCCGGAAACTCCGCGCTATGATCGACGATGGGGAGATCAATGAAGCGGAGAACATTCTGCTTGAAGGACTCAGAGAAGGAGACAGGGCATATTTCGAGATGTCTCTGCTCTTTTATGAGAAACTGAGCGGAAAGACGGATGAATTTCTCGCAGGGCATGACTATTCCAGAGAAGAAGTAGTAGACGGCCTGAAATATGTTGTGAACTATTACGGATATACCAGCCTGCTGGAAGCATTTACGGAGGATATTGACTTGTAAGTCTGTAAAGACTTGCCGGAAGATCAGAAAAGAAGCTGTCAGACAGCAGAAAAGAGGAAGAAAGATGGGATTTATTCAGAGAGATACGCTTCTGTTTCTCGGACTGTATATCGTATTTGCCCTGATGCTGGTGCGTAAGAAACAATCAGCCCCGGTGCGCTGGGGCAGGTTTGCAGCAGGTATCGTTATGCCGGCGCTGGCTGATTTTGTACTGGATGCAGGAGTGCTTTTTTTGGCCGGATCAGAGGCTGTTTCACGAGAAAATGAATGGATAGCCGCGGCATGTCCAATCGCGGCATGGATCATTATGTGTGCTGTTCATCTGGCTGCCTGCATGCTGCTTGCCCGCGCGTGCAGCGAAGATATGAAGAAAGTGCCTCTGTCCGTCAGGATAGGAGCTGTTCTCTTTGCTGCGGCAGGGGTTCTGTTTTGCATTTATGAGCAATGGTATGTACAGACGGTGATCTCACAGATGCAGGAGAGTCTGGAGAATGGAACGTTCTCATACCAGGATCCGATGCTGAACACCCCGTTTGTTATGATTAGTAATATGGAGCTGATACTGAAAGGTATTTTTGTAGTATGGCTCATGGCAGGCGTGATGCGCGCGCAGAGAAAGCAGAGGCTTTTTTAGTTTTATAGATATGGGGTGAAGTTTTGCCGTTTTTTTTGCGGCATCCCCGATAAATATATATGTCTTTGTTCTTTTTCTCACATTCATTTACAGCAAGATGCTTTTTGAGCGGGAATCTGATATAATAATCATTATCAAAAGTTAAAAGATAAACGGAGAATGTTTTCATGAGCAACACATGTACCACAACTACAGTATTACGGATAAATAATGAGAAAAGCGTTTTGAAATATATATACGACCACAAACACGCAACATCTCTCACTCTCCAGAACCAGCTCTCGCTCAGCAGACCTACGGTAGCTCAAATATTAAGAGAGCTGTCGCAGAACAGTTTCATTTATATAAAAGGGCTGGCAGATTCTACCGGGGGGCGGAAAGCTAATTTATATGAATTCAACGCAGCAGTCAAGGTGTCTGTCGGCGTGGAAATACTGATCGATCAGTTTGAATTAATGGCGATCGATCTGTATGGGGATATGCTTAAATACGAGAAACATTCGGTTCCATTTTCAAATACTTCAGAATATTATAATGAAATATGCCGCATGATCAACATGTTTATCTCCAGTCTGGAATACCCGCCGGAGCAGATCCTGGGTGTCGGGATCGCGCTTCAGGCACTCATATCGGCAGACGGAAGAGAGATCATTTATGGAAAGATCCTTGATTGTGCTGGGCTTACAATAGAAGAATTCAGCAGCAGGATCCCTTATCACTGTTCTTTTTGTCACGACGCAGAAGCTATGGCAAATGTAGAATTATGGTTCGATCCGTTTCTTCAAAACGCGATCTATCTGAATATCCGTTCAGACGTCAGCGGCTCCATTATTATCAACCGCAGCTTTTTTCAAGATGGAGCATATAAAAGCGGTATATTTGAACATACGATCATGGTGCCGGATGGACAGCCTTGCTATTGCGGAAAGAAAGGCTGCGTAAACGCCTACTGTTCTATCTCTTCTCTGTTGAGGCCGCAGGAAGATATCAAGACTTTCTTTTTTAAACTGCGAAAGGGCACAGCCTCTTATGAAAGAAGGTGGAACAAATATCTGAATTACCTTGCTATGGCAATTGACAATTTCCATATGATAATCAACAGTAACGTGATACTCGCAGGTACTTTGGCAAAATATCTGGCGGATGATGATATCGAACTTCTGCATCTGCTCATTCAGAATAAGTCAGCTTTCCCTACCGCCGAAAAATATATAAGCATCAGTAATTATTCTAATCTCCCGGCCTGTATGGGCGCTGCACTTCCACTCGTCCAGGACTACCTTGATTCGATCATGTAAGAGAAAGAGCTTTGGAGTTCTCTTAAACCAGAACCCCAAAGCTCTCTTTTCATTCAAAGACAGTCTCAGCTATATTTTCAATTTGTTTGTGGAACTCTCCATTTTCGCTCACCACTAAAATCGGCCGGCGAAAATCCAGTGCATACATTCCGATATAACTCTTTGCATCAATTATAACAGAGCTATCTTCGTTATGAAACGCCACGTCATCAGGGCATTTGTTCGCAAGGCGCTGGAGTTCCTGAAGCTCATTGATCGTTCGTATCATTTTCTTTGTTATCACTTCAACCAACCTCCGGATCATTTTTGACTGATACTGCTGAGTATTTGCAAAGCATATATCTTGTTATTTTACCATAGTCGCAAAGTCAAGCTCCGGATCTGCGTATTCGTCAACATTTTCCGCATCAATGACAACTGTTCCGGCATCGATGAATTCCTCTACATCTTCGCCATTATGGATCTGGATCGCTACATCTACAGCTGTCTGACCGAGGAGAACCGGATCGTTGGAAGTTGTGATGGCGTATGTTCCCTCCTGGATCTGCAAAACAGCCTCCATAAGTCCGTCAACCCCACAGACCAGAACATCATCCATGCCCTGCTCACCGCACACCTGGGCTGCGCCTAGAGCCATATCGTCATTATGTCCGAAGATAGCTACGATATCGCTGTTTGCCTGCAGAAGATCCTGTGTAGCCGGAATAGCTTTCGAGCGGTCATAGTCACAGTAAGACGACTGAACGACTGTAAGTCCCGGGATCGGATCTACCGCTTCGTGGAAGCCGTCACGTCTATCCATCATCGTGGTGGAACCTGCAGTTCCTTGGATCTCAAGGATAGTCCCCGTAGCATCTTCACCGCCCAGGAGCTCGACCAGGCGTTCGCCACAGAGACGGCCCATTTCCTTATTGTCTCTTCCGACAAATGCTACATTGCCGCTGTTTACATTTTTGTCTACAGTGACAACCGGGATATCCGCATTATTGCAGGCGTTGATACCGGCGGTAAGTCCATCCTCATTCACCGGGTTCACGATCAGAATATCGATTCCCTGAGATACGAGATCCTGGATATCCTGATTTTGTTTCGCGATATCATTATCTGCGTTCAAAGCTACCACCTCGACCCCCCAGGCTTTCTGCGTAGTCCTGAATAATGGGAGTCATGTTTGCGAAAAACGGTGTGTCCTGTGAACAATTGGAGAATCCGATAGTCAGACTTTCAGAATTTCCGCCGCTTTCTTCCGCTGCGGACGAGTCGCCAGTGTTTGATGGATCCTCTGTTGTTACTGCGCCGCTGCATCCTACAGTTGCAGCCAGTGTTGCTGCGGTAATCGCCATTGCACCAAGTTTTTTCAGTTTCATAATTTTTCTCTCCTTTTCTTTTTTTCTACCGGCATCCGATAGTATGCTAAAAGCCGAGGCTTAGCATTCCAACTTCCTGTTATGTACTCTTTAGGCTGATTTTTTCTTGCTGTCCTGAGATACAAAATAGTTTAGCAATAAGGCGATAATGATAATAATTCCTTTTGCGATCCTCTGGTAATAAGACGGAAGACCGACCAGGTTAAAAATATTTGTGATGATCCTCAGGAGAAATACGCCGCCAAAAGTGCCGGCTATGGAACCGATACCACCGCTCAGGCTAGCTCCTCCGATGACGCTGGCCGCTATCGCATCCAGCTCATATCCGTCGCCGGCAGTGGGCTGTCCCGTAGACATCCACGATGCAGTCAGCACCCCGGCAAATCCAGCAAGTAGGCCGCTGAGCATGTAAGTTAATGCATAATTTCTCTTTGTTTTAATGTCGGAAAGCATAGCCGCTTCCCGGTTGCCGCCGATCGCGAATAGACTTCTTCCAAATACGCTGTATTTCAGGACAAGGAAGAAAATCACAGTAAGAAGTATCCAGAAAATACCGCTGATGGCCAGTTTTCCAAAAAGGAACCCTCCGCCCAGTATATGAAATGCGGGATCCAGGCCGAAGACAGGATTTCCGCTGGTAGTCAGAAGCGCCGCGCCCCTGGCAATCTCCATCATCGCCAGAGATGCGATAAAATCAGGCAGGCCAAGTCTGGATATCAGTACTCCAGTGATCAGCCTCATTGTGCCGCCGACGATGACCCCTGCAGCGCATCCAAAAAAAATGCCGCTCAGCGTTCCGCCCGTTTGTTCCACGATGATAGATGTGATCATTCCAGAAAAAGCCAGAACAGAACCAACAGACAAATCGATCCCTCCCAGCAGGATGACCACGGTCATTCCGATCGCAACAATGCCCGGAATGGACGCCTGTTGTAGTAGATTAAAAAAATTATCCACAGTTAAAAAGTTTGGGGATAAAATTGTAGAAATTACAATAAAAATGATAAGCAAAATAACCAGATTGTATTTTTTGATAATTTCATTTGCACTTATTTCTTTTTTCATTACAAAACCCTCCCAACAACAGATGCATGTAATATCTGATCCGAATTAAAATTTGCTCTGTTTGTTTCCAATACCTGTCTGCCATCATACATAACATGGATGCTGTCGCTGACGCGGAGCAGTTCGAGCAGCTCTGAAGATACAAAGATAACGCTCTTTCCTGCCGTAGCCATATCCTGGATCAATTTGTAGATTTCTTCTTTAGCCATGACGTCGATCCCCTGCGTCGGTTCATCCAGAAGAAGAATGTCGCAGTCCTGCATCAGCCACTTTGCGAGGATCACTTTCTGCTGATTCCCACCGGATAGATTTCCCGTTTTTGTGTAGATAGAAGGCGTTTTAACTTTCAGTTTCTCTATATAACTCTCGCATTCCCGGCTGACACCCGGATAATTAATCTTCCCTTTGCTTTTAAACTTTTTAAGCGCTACCATGGACATATTTTCCCAAACTGGGAGAAGCAGAACCAGCCCCTGTGTCTTTCTGCTTTCCGGAGCAAGCCCGATCCTGTGCCGTATGGCCTCGTGTGTACTGTGGAGCTTTACTTTTTTACCGTGCATTTTGATCTCGCCGCCGGTAACAGGCGCGATACCAAAAATAGACTGGAGTATCTCGGTTCTTCCGGCGCCGACAAGACCATATATCCCTAAGATCTCTCCTTTATGGAGCTTGAAACTGATGTCGGACACTTTATAGTTGCTCATATGATCTAATTCCAATACAACCTCTTCACTTTCAAAAGACTTATCATGCACTACTGCTTCCTGTTCCTCTATCCTCGATATCTCTATCCCGGTCATATACTCTACCAGTCTGTCTTCATCTAGTTCGCCGGTCTTTTTACAGACAACAAACTTTCCGTCCCGCAAAACCGTGATGCGGTCTCCGACAACAAATAATTCTTCAAGGTGATGGGAGATATAAATAATTGTAACTCCTTTTTCTTTTAAGTCTTTGATCACCTTAACAAGAATTTCAAACTCAGACTGGGAAAGAGTCGAGGAAGGTTCGTCCATAACAATCAATTTGGCGTTACAGGCCAACGCTTTCATGATTTCTGTAAGTTGACGCTGACCGATATTCAGGTCGGATATCTTTGCTTTTGCATTTACTTTAATGTTCAGGCTGTCTGCCAGCTCCTGCGTCTGTTGATATACTTTTTTCCAGTCAATGCGCCCTCCGGATTTCTTTGGGTAATTGTTGATGTAGACATTTTCCCCTACCGTAAGCTCGCTGAACAGGGACAGTTCCTGATAAATAACGGATATTCCTTCTTCGCGTCTCTTCTGCGTTCCATGTAATGATAAAATTTTTCCATCGAAATAGATCTCCCCGCCGTCTTCTGTGTACGCGCCAGACAGGATCTTCATTAAAGTTGATTTTCCTGCACCATTTGCCCCGATCAGACAATGAACTTCGCCGCGTTCCACCTTGAAGTCAACATCATCAAGGGCTTTTACGCCGGGAAAAACTTTTACGATCCGTCGCATTTCCAGAATATTCTCGTTTTCCTTGCTCATCCATTTTAACCTCCTCCGCTTTTGAATTTAAATATGCAAATATTATTTACATAAGTATATGAGATGGCTGTATTATGTGTTAATTGTATATTTAGCACGAAAATCTGAGGCGAGATTTATGTATAATAAATAAAAGCAGTGCAATTGCGCATGTTCTGCACAATTGCAAGCAACAGAAAAGAAAGTATTAGACATGGATACAACATTGCGAAAATGAGGTTCCGCATGTTAAAGGTATTGATTTTACTCAAATCTTTCTTATTATATGGGGACGCCTGTTTTCGTTAATCCCCCTGTTATTCGTTATTTTAAACAAATATTTTCTGTATTTTTTGTGAGCATTTATTAATTGACACGCAACATCTACGAGTTGTACTCTTAGGTAAAGTAATATAACTTAAGTTAACAAAAAACCGCAAGGAGATCAAAAGTATGAGCAGATTACCAGAAAAAATGAAAGCAATCGTAGCCTACGAACCGGGAGATTACAGATTTGAGATGGTCGAAACACCCAGGGCTGGTGAGGGAGAGATGATTCTGAAAGTGGAGGCTTGCGGCATATGCGCCGGGGATACCAAAGCTTTTGCAGGAGCTGCCAGTTTTTGGGGACTCGATGGACAGCCTAAATACATTAAGGCTCCTATGATTCCGGGACATGAGTTTGTAGGTACTGTTGTCGAAATTGGTCCCAATGTAAAGGGGAACTGGAAAGTAGGCGATCGTATTTGCCCGGAACAGATCGTCCCCTGCGGCGAATGTATGTTTTGCAAAACCGGACGCTACTGGATGTGCGAAAAGCATGACCTGTTTGGTTTCCAGAACAATGTCAACGGCGGGATGGCCGAATATGTAAAACTGACAAAAGAGGCTCTTCCCCATATGGTTCCTATCGACATGCCTGTTGAAAAAGCAGCCTTGATCGAGCCATACGCCTGCTCGTTCCATTGTGTTGAACGCGCTCAGATAACAACGACAGATGTTGTTGTGCTATCCGGTGTAGGTACTCTGGGACTTGGAATGGTAGGAGCGATCCGCCAGTCGAACCCTAAATGTCTCGTTGTATTGGATATGAATGACGCCCGTTTGGAAAAAGCAAAGAAGTTCGGAGCGGATATTGTCATGAATCCCGGAAAAGAAGATGCCGTTGCTAAGATCAAAGAGATGACAGGCGGATACGGATGTGATATTTACATTGAAGCCAGCGGGCATCCCGCCAGTGTTCAACAGGGGCTGGATTGTATCAGAAAAATGGGGCGTTTTGTAGAGTTTTCTGTATTTGGTTCTCCTGTGACAGTTGACTGGAGCATTATTTCAGACCGTAAAGAGCTGGATCTTCTGGGGGTTCACCTGAGTCCTTACTGTTATGATACCGTGATTGAGTGGATCGGAAACGGTAAGCTCCCGACAGATGGCGTTGTATCAAACAAGTTCCCGCTTGAAAACTGGGAAGAGGCTTTTGAGATAGCCAAAACGGGAAAAGACGGTGCGCTGAAAGTCGTCTTAGTACCAGGAATGTGAGAAAGAGGAGGAGATATCATGCAGAGAATTTTGAACGATCCGGATTACATCGTCGACGAGATGCTGAAAGGGTTTTTGAAAACCCACGGCGACATTGTGGAAGCGGCAGACAACCAGAGGGTGATAAAAGCGAAAAATATCACACCAGACAAAGTTGGTGTCGTAACGGGCGGAGGTTCGGGACATAAACCGGCGTTTATCGGATATGTCGGCAGGAACATGTGCGACGCAGCGGCAGTTGGAGAAATCTGTTCTTCCCCGACAGCAGCCGCATTTCTAGATGCTTTTAAGGAGTCGGATCAGGGGAAAGGCGTTGCTTGTCTTTATGGGAATTATTCCGGCGATAATATGAATGTCAAGATGGCAGTGAAAATGGCAAAAAAGCAAGGAATCACCGTAAAAACCGTTGTTGCAAACGATGATGCGGCCTCAGCTCCGAGGGACCAGCGTGAAAAGCGCCGCGGTGTTGCCGGCGAGATACTGATGTGGAAAGCAGGAGGCGCAAAGGCGGCTATGGGCGGAAATTTGGATGAAGTTATTGCGGCTGCGCAGAAAGCGATCGATAATACCAGAAGTGTCGGTATCGGATTATCTCCCTGTACTCTTCCGGCAGTCGGGCATCCTAATTTTGAGATTAAAGACGGAACTATGGAAGTCGGGATCGGACATCATGGCGAACCAGGAATCGAAGTGTGCAAATTAGAGACAGCCTCACAGATGGCTCGTAGAATGGTAGATATCGTAGTGCCTGACCTCCCCTTTGAAGCTGGTAACGAAGTCGTGGTACTGGTGTCCGGTCTTGGCGCAACCCCGGTAATGGAGCTTTATGTATTATACAATGAAATCGAAGAAATCCTTGCTGAAAAAGGAATCAGAATCCACAGATCATATGTTGGAAACTACTTTACTTCTCTGGACATGATGGGAGCCACGCTTACCATTATGAAAGTTGATGAAGAATTAAAAGAACTGATAGACATGCCCGTAAACACAATGGGGATGAAGCAATTCTGACAGATTAATAAGTTTATACGGAGGGCTTGATATGTCAACATTTAAAAATACAGAGGGAAAATCAGTATTGTTAAAAATGGTAAAGGGGATCCAGAAGAACAAAGCATATCTCGGTGAAGTAGATGGCCTTATCGGAGACGGAGATCATGGAATGAATATGAATAAAGGCTTTACACTATTTGAAGAGCGCTTTAAAGACAAAGATTTTGGATTCACGGAAGGGTTGGATGAGCTGGGCACGATCCTTTTCTCAGAGATCGGCGGCTCTATGGGGCCGATCTATGGAACAGTTTTAATGGACACGGCATCTGCGGGCGAAGATCTTGAGGATATTTCTCTGGAGGACTTTGCTAATATGCTGGAGTCCGGACTTGAAGGGCTGCAGGAGATCGTAGAGGCAAAAACAGGTGACAAAACTCTCGTAGACACTTTGAGTCCAGCAGTAGACAGTTTAAAAAAATCCTCGGCCGAGGGTAAAGATTTTAAAACAGCTCTGCTTGATATGAAAAGAGCCGCCCGGGCCGGCCGGGATTCCACCAAAGATATGGTGGCCAAATTCGGCAGATCAAGCAGATTGGGGGAACGCTCACGAGGGGTTCTGGATGCCGGCGCCACGTCCTGTTGTATCATCCTGGAAACAATGGCCGACGGTATTATGGAGCTGCTGGGAGACTGCTGATATTTCAAACAACAGAAAGCGAGGATCATACTTATGCGTTTAATAATTGGCTGCGACGAGGCGGCCTATACGTTGAAAATGGTGGTCATAGACCACCTGAAAGAAAAAGGATACGAAGTAGATGATTTCGGCGCTGAGAAAGGCCAGGTCGTCCTCTATCCGGATATTGCTTATAAAGTAGCGGATCAGATTGCCGCTGGGAATTATGACAGGGGAATCCTGCTTTGCGGCACCGGGATCGGAATGGCAATCTGTGCCAATAAAGTCCCGGGAGTACGGGCGGCAGTATGTCATGATCCATTCTCTGCCGAACGTTCAAGAAAAAGCAATAATGCACAGATCATGTGCCTGGGCGAAAGAGTGGTAGGTGTTGAATTGGCAAAATGTCTCGTAGACATATGGCTTGACTGCGAATTTGCAGGCGGAGGTTCCAAGCCAAAAGTGGACAGGATCATGGAACTTGAGCAGGCGCATCTCTAATCCTTTCTAAAGTCGCGGACATGAGGGCTGGCCTGACCAGTCTATGTTAGAGCGGTACTGCTTATAATCTGGATAACCTTTTCTTAAAATTTTGAGGAGCTGATGGTTGAATCTCTCTGTGGTATTGGCAGTATAAATCAAACGGCACACCGCCCTGGGATACTTAAAATATCTGTTTAAGTATCCTGGGCGAACCCTTTGCGTTTCTTAGCGGCTTCGATCAGCTCTTTGGCTTCTTCAAAAGCAGAGGGAAGGTACTTCTCTGTCCATTCTTTTCCCTGTTTTTCCTGTCTTTTGATTTCATCCCAGCTTGTCTGTGATCCGTCTGTCCCCGGGCTGTCTGAGTCTCCGAAGACGTGCGGGTGACGGCGGATCATCTTGTCGATGATGGACTGGATTACATCGTCCATTGTGAAGAGACCTTCTTCTTCTGCAATCCGGGCGTGGATCACGACCTGCATTAGAAGATCGCCGAGCTCTTCTTTCAGGTTTTCGGCGTCTCCTGTCTGCTCCAGGATATTGATTCCGCAGATCACTTCCGCGGCTTCTTCGATACAGTTTTTTTTCAGACTCATATGCGTCTGTGCCCGGTCCCACGGACATCCGTCCGGAGCTCTCAGGCGCGCGATGACTTCTTCAAACTGTTCAAACTTTGTCATTTCCGGAAATCTCCTTCGTTACATTCGTAACTCAATTTTACTATGTTTAGAAGAGGGGTGCAAGGTATGGGCGCGAAAAGGTATGCGGGAAAAAACTCCCCATCCAAACGCCGGGGCTGATCTTGGCCGGCATTTGGATGGGGATGTTTTCTGTTTTGCCAGAAAGTTTATTTTGCGGGATAGAATCCGGTGGGAACTTCGCCAAGGTTAATCATAATGTTCTTCATCTGTGTGTAGTGTTCAAGGATAACCTTGTGCGTCTCGCGTCCGATGCCGGAAGTTTTGTAGCCTCCGAACGGAGCTCCCTCGGGGATCGAGTTGTATGTATTTACCCACATGCGTCCTGTCTCGACTGCCATGGAAACCCGGAGCGCCCGGTTGATATCTCTTGTCCATACCGCGCCGCCCAGACCATATTCGCTGTCGTTGGCCATGGCTATGACTTCTTCTTCTGTCTTAAACTTCAGGATGCATGCCACCGGCCCGAAGATTTCCTCCTGAGCGACCCGCATATCATTCGTCACATCGCCTAAAAGGGTGGGGCGGATAAAGCATCCGCTTTCAAGACCGTCCTCTGTGACCTGATATCCGCCGCAGAGTACTTTTGCGCCTTCCTCTTTTCCGATTTCTACATATTTGAGGATCTTATTCATCTGTCCTTTACTGATCTGTGAGCCCATCTGTGTCTCTGGGTCAAGGGGAAGTCCTACCTTTACCTGTTCAAAGCGCTTTACTGCATCTTCCACAAATTTGTCGTAGATATCCTCATGGACGAATACACGGGAGCCTGCGCAGCACACCTGGCCCTGATTAAAGAGGATGCCCATCTGCAGACCGTCCATAGCCATCTCCCAGTCACAGTCGCTGAAGAAAATGTTTGCTGATTTTCCGCCAAGTTCAAGGGTGGACGGAATCAGTTTTTCAGCAGCGGCAAGGGCAACGCTGCGGCCGACTTCCGTCGAACCGGTGAATGCCAGCTTGCGGAAACCGTTGTGCTCCAGCATATACTGTCCGGATTTGGAGCCTGCGCCAGTGATAACGTTGAAAACACCCGGGGGAATTACATCCTGAATGAGCTTTGCGAACTCAAGAACGCTCAAAGGTGTCGTGCTCGATGTTTTCAGTACAGTACAGCATCCGCTTGCCAGAACCGGGGCCAGTTTCCACGCTGCCATGAGGAACGGAAAGTTCCAGGGCACGATCTGTCCGACTACGCCGATGGGTTCTCTGAGGATCAGACTGAGCGTATCTTTCCCGAGTATGTTGGCGTTGCCTTCCTCCGCCATGATGCATCCTGCGAAATAGCGGAAATGCTGTGCCGAAAGAGGGATATCCACGGCCATTGTCTCGCGGATTGGTTTTCCGTTGTCCATGGATTCCACAGCCGCAAGAAACTCGGTGTTTTCGTCGATGATGTCTGCTATTTTGTTTAAAACCGCGGCGCGCTCATTGACCGTGGTATTCTTCCACGATGCAAATGCTTCCCAAGCAGCCTGTACGGCTTCATCCACATCCTCGCGCGTTGCCTCGGCACATTCGGCAAGGAGGCTTCCGTCTGCGGGAGAGAATGTCTTGAAAGTGGCGTTGTCAGAGGCGTCTTTCCATTGTCCGCCTATGTATAACTGATATTTGTTTTGAAGTTCTATTTTCGTAATCAAACACTCCTTTCTATGCTTTGCCTGTTCTATTTGGTAACATCATATCTGCTGGATATGTAAAAAGTCAACAAAAATTTAATCTTTAACAAAGCGATATTGTGGTATTTTTAACAAAAATTTAATAAAATGTGAGTTTTACGCTCACAGTACACCTGAAACAGAGAAACAGGATGGAAGAAAGCGATTCATTTTTTTAAATTTTACAGTTTGAGCTCGGAACTTTGATAAAAGAGTGACAGAAATCGTGACCAATTCTAAAAAAGAATTGCCGAATTCCCACTATTCCGGTATAATTTGTTTATTATGGTATTTAAGAAAGGATGAGAAAAGATGGAAAAGACAAACAAAAAGAGTCTCAGCGTCCTGATCGGTGCGGCATTTCTCATGGCTACCTCTGCGATCGGACCGGGATTCCTCACACAGACAGGAACATTTACCGGAAGCCTGAAAGCGAGTTTTGGCTTCGTTATCCTGATATCAGTCATATTATCGGCTATCGTTCAGCTTAATGTATGGCGCGTGCTCTGCGTGTCCGGCATGAGAGGTCAGGATGTGGCCAACAAGGTTCTTCCAGGACTCGGATATGTCGTAGCGTTCCTTGTTGTTGCAGGCGGACTGGTCTTTAATATTGGGAATGTGGGCGGAGGCGCCCTCGGATTTAACACGCTGCTTGGAATTCCGGAGATGGCGGGATATTTCCTCGCAGGAGGCGTGGCGATCGTTATATTCCTTCTGAAAAATGCAATGAACGCAATGGATACACTGACAAAAATCCTCGGCGGTATTATGATCGTAGTTATTTTTGTAGTAATCATTATCGTGCGTCCCCCGGTAGGACTGGCGCTGAAAGAGACCGTGATGCCGACAGCTCCTATAGAAAATATTTTCCCGGCGATCCTTACGCTTCTTGGCGGAACAGTGGGAGGTTATATCACTTTCTCGGGAGCTCACCGACTCATTGACGCCGGGATTACGAAGAAAGATAATCTGGGCGAGATCACAAAGAGCTCTGTGATGGGAATCGGTATTGCGACGATCGTGCGAGTCTTTTTGTTCCTTGCGATTCTCGGGGTTGTGGTTGCGACAGCGACATCGCCTGCACATACGCTTGACCCGGATAATCCTGCTGCGGATGCGTTCAGGATCGGAGCGGGAGAACTCGGATACCGCTTCTTCGGGCTGGTTCTGCTCTGCGCTGCGATTACATCTATCGTAGGATGCGCATATACTTCCGTATCTTTCTTAAAGACATTCAACAAGAGTATTGAAAAAAATGAAAACTGGTTCATCGTAGGGTTTATTGCAGTGAGTACAATTGTCATGGCGGTTCTGGGACAGCCTGCAACGCTGCTCGTTCTGGCAGGTGCATTAAACGGACTGATCCTTCCGATTACTCTTGGAGTATGTCTTATCGCATCCCAGAAGAAATCTATCATGGGAGAAGACTACAGGCATCCGATATGGCTTCTGCTCCTCGGCATAATCGTCGTGATCGCAGCAGCATATCTTGGCATCACATCCCTTGGAAAGCTGGGCCAGCTCTTTTTATAGGCAGTTGCAGAGACTGCTGAATATTCCTGCACAAACGTTCAGACCAGCGGTGCGCAGGTGGAAAGGCAAGAATGATTATGAATGAAATTAAAATTTATACTGCGGGAGACTCCTCGATACTGATTGAATTCGGACAGGAGATCTCCCCGGAGATCAACGCACAGATCACAGCTTTAGTACATCTGATCAAAGCCCAGCATATCGAGGGCGTCGCGGACATGATTCCGGCTTTCTCCTCTCTGCTTATCAACTACGATCCCAGAGTTGTCAGCTACGCAGGGCTGCGTGAACGGCTGGAAAAGCTGCTGAAGCTGGAGATAAGCGGGGAATCCTCAAAGTCAAGGGTCTTTGAGATTCCGGTCTGCTACGGCGGTGCATACGGGCCGGATCTTCAGAACATCGCAGACCATGCAGGACTTTCTGCAGAAGAAGTCATCCGGATACACAGTTCCAGAGATTACCTGATCTATATGCTCGGCTTTCTTCCCGGTTTCTCCTATCTGGGCGGCCTTGACGAGCGGATTCACACTCCGAGGCTTGCCAATCCGCGAATCAGAATCCCGGCGGGAAGCGTCGGGATCGGCGGCTCACAGACAGGCATATATCCGCTGGACTCTCCTGGCGGATGGCAGCTTCTCGGGATGACGCCGGTAAAGACATATGATCCGGCGCGGGAAGTGCCGATTCTTTTTGAGGCGGGCGATTATATCAGGTTTGTTCCGGTATCAGAGGAGGAATTCCAGAGAATAAGAAAAAAGGTGGACGAGGGCACCTATGAGTGTACGATCCATAAGAAAGGGGTGTGATCTATGGGAATCCGTGTTTTAAAAGGCGGGATGCTGACAACCGTGCAGGATCTTGGACGGACAGGCTATCAGAGCCAGGGATTCAGCGTATCCGGCGTTATGGACGTCCGTTCCTTTAAGATCGCCAATCTGCTCCTTGATAATCCGGAGAATGAGGCAGTTCTTGAATTCACACTGATGGGGCCAAGCCTGGAGTTCACTTCCGAGACGATCATTGCTATCACCGGCGGGGATTTCCAGCCCCGTGTCAATAAAAAACCTGTGAAGATGTATACGGCTCTCTATATGCACAAAGGGGATGTGCTGGATTTTGCAGGATGCCGTACCGGAAGCCGCGGATATATCGCGTTTTCGAGTTATCTGGATATCCCTGTGGTCATGGGAAGCCGTTCCACAAATATTAAATGTGGAATTGGAGGATTTAAAGGACGCAGACTCAAAGAGGACGATTATATCGGTTTCCGTATCAAGAGACGGTATCTGCCGTATTTCCTTTCCAGGAGTCTTGAGCTGGATGAATTTGACTATGACGAGGTGACGCTCCGCGTCGTTATGGGGCCGCAGGAAGATGTATTTACAAATGCGGGCCGGGAAACATTTTTGAATTCAGAATATATTGTCACCAGTGATTTTGACAGAATGGGCTGCCGCCTGGAGGGGCCTTTTATCGCATACAAGACAACGGCGGATATTATATCGGACGGTATTGCGTTCGGTTCGGTGCAGGTACCGAGCCACGGAAAGCCGATCGTGCTTTTGTCTGACCGCCAGACGACTGGAGGTTATGCAAAGATTGCAACGGTAATCTCCGTGGATATCCCGAAACTGGCGCAGTGCAGGACGGACAACAAGGTCCGGTTTGCCGCAGTATCGGTGGAAGAAGCGCAGCAGCTCCTGCTTGATGAAGTGGAGGCGCTTAACGATCTGCGCAGGCAGATCTACCAGCCGTGCAGAGAAGTGCTGGAATGTCGGCTGGTGGCAAAACGTCTCGGAAAACTGTTTCAGTAGACAAATGAGATCTGCCTGGCAGATTTCCTGGTGTAAGTAAGAAAGAAAAGAGGAGAGACCCATATGGATTTGAAAAAGATCGAGAAACTGGTAGAGATTGTTGAGAAATCCTCCATGCTGGAATTCAGCATACAGGAGGGGGATCTGAAGATCAGGATGAGCCGCAGAGGAAGTGCGGACACGCCTGGAGAACCGGTCATGACAGTCAGAACAGAGACACCTGCGGAAGAGACAGTGGAGGAGAACTATATTATTTCTCCCATCGTAGGTACTTTTTATTCTGCTCCGTCTCCGGATGCAAAGCCATTTGTAAAAGTAGGAGACGTGGTGAAAGCCGGGCAGACAGTATGTATTCTTGAAGCGATGAAACTGATGAACGAGATCGAGAGTGATTATGACTGTGAAATCGAGGCCGTCCTTGTAAGCAACGAACAGAAAGTCGAGTACGGACAGCCCCTCTTCAAGGTAAAGAAACTGTCAGACTAAGGGGGAGACGCTCATGTTTCAGAAAATATTGATCGCAAACCGCGGAGAGATCGCTGTCAGGATCATACGGGCATGCCGGAATATGGGAATCCGGAGCGTAGCGGTTTATTCAAAGGAAGACAGGGACAGCCTTCACGTCCAGCTTGCGGACCAGCGCATCTGTATAGGCGAGGGAGCGGCGAGAAACAGTTACCTTAACAAAGAGCGCATTGTGACTGCAGCGCTCAATATGGGTGCTGACGCTATCCACCCGGGATTTGGCTTCCTGTCTGAAAATGCGGATTTCGTACGCCTGTGCGAAAAGAACGGTCTGACATTCATAGGACCAAAAGCTGACGTGATCGACAGTATGGGCAATAAATCCCAAGCGCGCAAAACAATGATGGATGCAGGCGTTCCGGTTGTTCCCGGAACAAAAGATCCGGTGTACGATGCGGAGAACGGTATCAGGCTTGCAGAGGAGATCGGCTATCCGGTCATGATCAAGGCTTCCTCAGGCGGTGGAGGCAAAGGCATGCGTGTGGCCAGATCCGCCGACGAGTTTGAGTTCCAGTTCAATATGGCGCAGCGGGAGTCAGCTAATGCATTTGGCGACGATACCATGTATATCGAGAGATTTATCGAGAATCCACGCCATGTTGAGATCCAGATTATGGCAGACAATTTCGGCAATGTAGTGGCTCTGGGAGAGCGCGACTGCTCGGTTCAGAGAAACCACCAGAAGCTGATTGAAGAATCACCTTCACCGGCGATCAACGATGAGATCAGGGCAGCCATGAACCGTGACGCAGTACTGGCGGCAAAGGCGGTAAACTATACCAATGCGGGGACGATAGAGTTCATCCTTGACCCGAAAGGAACCTATTATTTCATGGAGATGAACACCCGTATCCAGGTGGAGCACGGCGTCACGGAGATGGTGACGGGCACCGACCTGATCATTGAACAGATCCGCGTGGCAATGGGCGAACCTCTGAGCTTTCAGCAGGAAGAGATCCAGCTCCGCGGACATGCAATCGAGTGCCGCATCAATGCGGAGATACCGGAGAAGAACTTTATGCCCAGTCCGGGTGTTGTAAAAAACCTTCATCTGCCGGCAGGGAACGGCGTCCGGGTAGATACAGCGCTCTACACAGGTTACCGCATCCCGTCAGAGTATGACTCCATGATCGCCAAGGTCATTGTCCATGCTCCGGACCGTGAGGCGGCACTCCAGAAAATGCGCGCTGCTCTGGACGAGATGGTTATTACGGGTATTGAGACGAATCTGGACTTCCAGTATCAGATCCTGCGCAATCCGGAGTTCTGCGAGGGCAGGGCGGATACCGGATTCATCCAGCGGATACTCAGACTGGACTGACCGGGCGGAGGCCCCAAAAGGGCCTGAACAGATAATCAGGAAAGAAGAGTGAATTAGTATGTATAAGGTAGACTTAAACAGTGATCTTGGAGAGAGCTTCGGACGTTACACCCTGGGAATGGATGAGAAGATCATCCCTCTTATCTCGTCAGCGAATATCGCCTGTGGATTCCACGCATCAGATCCTGTCGTAATGACAAAGTCTGTCAGCCGGACAAAGTCTGCGGGCATCCGTATCGGAGCGCATCCGGGATTCCCGGATCTGATGGGATTCGGCCGGAGAAACATGGCGGTATCTCCAGAAGAGGCGAAAGCCTATACACTGTACCAGATAAGCGCACTTGGCGGGATGTGCAAAGCGCAGGGAATGAAACTGCAGCATGTGAAGCCCCACGGAGCGCTGTACAACATGGCGGCGAAAGACTATGAACTTTCTCTTGCCATCTGCGAAGCTGTCAGAGAGTATGATCCGGATCTCATCGTCATGGGGCTTTCCGGAAGCGAGACGATCCGTGCGGCGAAGGACTTAGGTTTAAAATCCGCCAGCGAAGTATTTGCGGACCGCGGATATGAAGAGGACGGAAGTCTGGTAAACCGCAGGAAAGAAGGGGCTTTCATCCGCGATGAAGAGGAAGCGATCGCCCGTGTGGTACGCATGGTAAAAGAGGGAAAAGTGACTGCAGTCACAGGCAAAGACATCGAAATCCAGGCGGATTCTGTGTGTGTACACGGAGATGGCGAGAAAGCACTTCTGTTTGTGGAAAAGATCCGCAGCAGACTGGCGGAGGAGGACATACAGATCTGTCCTCTGAGTGAAATATGCATATAAGATAAAAACTGGCAGTGGTCAGATTTTTGACCGCTGCCAGTTCTTTTAGGAGGACAGGATGGCAAATGTATTAAAGATCGGAGAGATGACGCTCGGAGCGGGAAAGCCGAAGATCTGCATCCCGATCACAGGAAAAAGCGGGGCGGAGCTAAGAGAAGAAATAGCGGCTGTAAAGGAGGTATCCTGTGATATCGTAGAATGGCGGGTGGATCATTTCCAGGAGATTGACGATACGGAGAAAGTAAAAGAGATGCTCGGGGAATTAAAAACCCTTCTGGGCGGGATCCCGCTTTTGTTCACCTGCCGGACAAAGAAAGAGGGCGGGAATCAAGAGATATCCGCAGAAGACTATGTGAAGCTGTACCGGGAAGTGATCGGCACAGGAGACGCAGAACTTGTGGATGTAGAGATGATGATGGGGGAAGAAGTGTGCAGCTCCCTGATTCAGTGTGCGCATGATAATCAAGTTTCTGTCGTGATGTCAAACCATGACTTTGAAAGGACTCCGGACAAGGAGACTCTGATCGCACGTTTCCGGTCTATGCAGGAGCAGGGGGCGGACGTGCCGAAGATCGCAGTTATGCCGCACAGCCCGGGAGATGTGCTTACACTTCTTTCCGCCACGTATGAATTTACTGAAAAATATGCAGACAGACCTGTCATCTCCATGTCTATGGGATGGCTTGGAAGTATCAGCAGGATTGCGGGAGAGTTCTTCGGTTCCGCGCTGACTTTTGCTGCGGCTAAGCATGCGTCTGCACCGGGACAGCTCTCGGTAAACGACATGGATCATATTCTGAAAGTGCTGCACAATACAGACAATGGATAACCAGTAATTCTGTATGGACATCCACAGGGCATCGATGCTACAATATGTCAGAAAGGGTGATTTTTTGGGGAAGAATAATGACAAGACAAATGTCATGCGCATCCTGGATCAGAAAAAAATACCGTATATCAGCCATGAATATCTGAGTACCGGAGCTGTGTCCGGACCAGAGGTGGCACGTGCGCTGGGAGAGGACCCGCGCATCGTGTTTAAGACGCTCGTTACGGTCGGGAAGACTGGTACGAACTACGTTTTTGTCGTTCCGGTCGAAAAGGAACTGAATCTGAAGAAAGCGGCGCAGGCATCAGGGGAGAAGAGCATTGCCATGATCCCGCAGAAAGAGCTCCTGCCCCTGACCGGATATGTCCATGGAGGGTGTTCTCCGATCGGCATGAAGAAACCGTTTGCAGTCACGATCGATGAGAGCGCGGCGCGGCATGACCGGATCATTTTCAGTGCGGGAAAGATCGGTTATCAGGTAGAAGTGGCGCTCGCAGATCTTGGGAGAGTAGTGGACTTTAAGCTGGCAGATATTGCAGAGTGAAGATGCTGCAGTACTGTCGGCTTCATTTACCTATACGGAAAGGAGAGTATGATACGATGCTGCGCTATACATGGAAACGGATACTGACAGGCATTATCTCACTTTTTGTACTTGTGACAGTAACGTTCTTTCTTGTCCGTATCATTCCCGGGAGTCCGTTCCAGCGGGGCGGAGTGTCCGGACAGGTAGTTGAGGCTATTGAACAGGAATATGGGCTGGATGAACCTCTTCTGGCGCAGTATATTCACTATATTCGGAATATACTGGGTGGAGACCTCGGGATATCCTACCAGGACCCTGCCGCGAATGTGGCGGACGTTATAGCAAGAGCCTGGCCGGTCACGGCATCTGTAGGCATCACGGCTCTGGCTGTCTCCATCATTGCCGGGACAGCCGCAGGGATTCTCAGATCCGTATCCAGGCGCCGTCCTGTGAGGGAATTTATTTCAGCAGCGGGCATGATGTCGGCAGGGATCCCAAGTTTTGCAGCAGCGGTTCTCCTGCTCCTTGTATTCAGCGTGAAGCTGAAGTGGCTTCCCGCATCAGGACTTCTGACTCCTGCCCACTATATCCTCCCGGTGACGGCTCTTTCTCTCTATCCTGCGGCGATGGTGTCAAGGCTGGTGGGAAATACGCTTGATGCAGAGCTTAAGAAAGACTATGTGGTCTTTGCAAGAGCAAAAGGGCTGGGAGAAAAACGGATCATATTTACCCACGCTCTTAAGAACGCGTATCTCCCGGTACTCAACTACATAGGGCCGGCTTCCGCTTCGCTGCTCACGGGAAGTTTTGTTATAGAGAGCATCTTTACCATACCCGGCCTCGGACGGGAGTTTGTAGGTTCGATAACAAACCGCGATTACACACTGATTCTGGGGCTTACTGTATTTATGGGCGCAGTCGTGATCCTTGTCAATCTTGTCACCGATCTTCTGTGCGCATGGCTCGACCCGCGGACGCGCAGGGCATATCGTGGGGAGGGCGCATGATGATGGATAAAATCAAACAGAAGATCAGACATCAGTGGAAGGACCGCACAGGCGGCAGCCGCATGGCGCTTATCGGGTGTATCATACTCGGGATATGGATACTGCTCTCCGTGGCAGTACCGCTGTTCAGTCCATGGCCGTTCTCCGGACAGGATGCCGGGATGCGCAACCAGGGCCCTTCCCTGCTTCACTGGTTCGGGACAGACCGTTTCGGGCGTGATCTGTTCACCCGGGTATGGTACGGGGCAGGGATCAGCCTGACAGTAGGCATGGCCAGCGCGGTAATGAACAGTCTTATCGGTGTGTTTTACGGCGCGGTGTCAGGCTATGCAGGGAGACGTGCTGATATGGTATTCATGCGGATAGCCGATATCATCTCGGCCATCCCGTCCATGCTGTATGTCATCCTCCTTACACTTGTTATGGGAGCAGGGATTGGCAGCATTATACTAGGGCTGTGCATCGCAGGATGGATCAGCATGGCGCGTATTGTCAGGGGCGAGATCATAAAGCTCAAAGAGACAGAGTATGCCTACGCGGCGCGTATGGAAGGAATAAGGCCGCTGCGCATCCTCTTGAAACATCTTCTGCCGAACACAGCGGGAACGATCGCAGTCAATACCATATTCCTCGTACCCCAGGCCATATTTACCGAGGCTTTCCTAAGTTTCCTCGGGGTGGGGATCGCCGCGCCGGCGGCCAGTCTGGGAACGATCATACAGGAGGCCAGAAGCCAGATGATCCTGTATCCGTACCAGATGATCTGCCCGCTCATTGTCCTTTGCGTGATGCTTCTCGCCCTCAATATGGTTGGGACAGCAGTGGAGATAAGAGTTGGCGGCAGGAAAGGGAGCAGGGCTGTATGAGCGTATTGGAAGTGAACAATCTAAGCGTGAGTTATCCGGCAGAGAGCGGCGCTTCAGAAATTGTAAAAAATATCAGTATCAAAGTGGAAAGCGGAGAGATCGTCGGCCTGGTAGGTGAGTCCGGTTCGGGAAAGAGCACCGCCATGCTTGCAGTGATGGGACTTGCGGGGGACGGCGCTTATGTTCAGTATGACAAGATTACAGTCGGCGGGAAGGCTCCGGTTCCCGGAAAAAATGTGGCGATGATCTTTCAGGATTCCCTGAGCTGTCTGAATCCTTCTGTGAAGATTGGAAGGCAGATCAGAGAGACTGTGAGGGCGCGCAGGCGGTGCAGCCGAAAAGAAGCTGTCGCGCGTTCGGAAGAGCTGCTTGATCTTGTAGGGATACGGAATCCTTCGCTCAGGATGCGTCAGTATCCATTTGAACTCTCCGGCGGCATGCGCCAGAGAGTCGTTCTTGCCATTGCCCTGGCCTGCGAACCGGAACTCATCATAGCAGATGAGCCGACGACAGCCCTGGATGCGCTTGTGCAGGCACAGATCCTGCTGCTGCTGAGAAGAATTGTCCGTGAGACGAAGACATCCTTGATCCTTGTCAGTCACGATATGAGTGTGACGGCATCCATGTGCAGCAGATTGTATGTGATGCACGGGGGACGGATCGAGGAAAGCGGAACAGCGGAAGAGATCTTCTACTCTCCTGTCAGAGAATATACGAAGCAGCTCCTGAAAGACGCGAAAGGCGGAAACTTTCACAGAAAAAGGCGCACAGGCAGGGCGGACTGCCGGGAATTGCCCGGGGAAGATGTGCTTCTTAAGATGGAAACGATGACAAAAGTATTCAGCGAGGGCGAGGGAATCCGCGGCTTTTCTCTGGAGATACGAAGAAAAGAGATACTGGCGCTTGTAGGTGAGAGCGGGAGCGGCAAGACGACTGCAGCACGAATACTGACAGGGATGCTCAAAGAGGATGAAGGCACTCTGTATTATCACGGACATGCGATGGACCGGAGACGGCGCATGGCGTCACTGGCAGGGAGGGTACAGATGGTCTTCCAGGATCCTTATGCATCGCTGAATCCGTGTCTTACTGTGCGGGAGACGCTGACAGAGGCGCTTGCCGCTGTACAGAGGAACAGAGAGATGCAGGATACACTGCCGGAGAAGATTGACAAGATGCTTGAACTGACAGGCATCTCACAGGATGAAGCAGACCGTTATCCCCGGGAACTCTCCGGCGGGCAGCGCCAGCGCATAGGAATCGCCAGGGCGCTGATTGTGGAACCAGAGCTTATCGTGTGCGATGAAGCGCTCTCATCGCTTGATGCCACGACCCGGGAGCAGATACTGGAGCTTATCTTCCGGCTGCAGAGAAAGATAGGGTTCGCCTGTCTGTTTATCTCGCACGACATGCATATCGTGCGCAGAATCAGTGACCGTATCGGAGTCATGTACGGCGGACGTATCGTGGAGACAGGCCCGACGGAGCAGATCTGTTCCGATCCGTGGCACCCTTATACGAAACAGCTTATCGAGGCTGTGCCGGAGCCTGATCCTGTCAGAGCAGCCAGGATAAAGGCGGTTCCGGCAAAGGACGGCACAGGCGTATGCACGACCGGATGTCCGCTGGCAGGCCGGTGCGGCTATGCACTTGAGTGCTGCGGCAGAGAAGTGCCCGGAAGATATTCGTTTGACAGACGTGAAATATCCTGTTTCCTGTATTCAGGGAAACATGGAGGCAGGAGAAGCAGTGACTACAGGATGACTTCACAGATATAGGAACGGGACGCCTGCATGTAAGAAAAATGAGAGAGAAACAGCAGCGACAGATTATAGCAAGGAGATACTACATGAAGAAAAGAATAACAGCAGCAATACTTACACTTACACTGACACTGCTCTGTACAGGAGGTTTGTCCGGCTGTGTCACGGCTGACCCGGCAGCGGATGCGCAGGGAAAAAACATTACTGTGGCAATCAGCAGTGATACGGGAACGATGGATCCCGCCGGTTCTATCGCTCTGACATATCTGGCATATTCGGTGAGCGCTCTGGATGAACTGCTCACTTATGATGAGAATGGAGAGATCGAGTACCGGGCGGCAGAAAGCTACGAGGTAAATGATGATTCTACTGTCTGGACATTCCATCTCAGGGAAGACGCTCTCTGGTCAGACGGCTCTCCTGTGACGTCTTCAGATTTCATGAATACGATCAGACGGGCGCTTGATCCTGCTTCCGGAAGCGGGTATGCGAACTACCTGTTCCCGATAGAAAATGCAGAAGCCATATACAACGGAGAGGCAGATATGGAGACGCTGGGAGTCGAGACGCCCGATGACCATACGCTGGTCTTTAGCCTGACGGAACCGTGTGTCTATTTTCTTGATCTGCTCCGGCTTCCCGTATATACGCCTTCCTCTTCACAATATGCGGATTCTGTGGACAGCGGATGGGACAAAGATCCATCCACGAGCCTGTCAAACGGACCGTTTTATCTTGCTGAGTATGTTCCGGAGCAGTATTTTGTCTTACAGAAAAATGACCATTACTGGAACGCAGACGCGGTAAACCTGGACAGCATCACCTATCGGTTCTTTGACGATACCCAGTCTATGGCAAATGCATATGAAGCGGGGGAGGTGGATGTGGCAACGTCCCTTTCATCTACAGTTATGGAGGCGTATGAAGGGAGTGAAGATCTGTATGTCACGGACCAGATCGCCACGAGATACATTTATATGAATCTGAATGTTGAGCCTCTGAACGATGTACGCGTCAGGGAGGCGGTCAATCTGGCCATTAACCGGGAGGAACTCTGCCAGATCGTGGGAAATGACACGGAGCCGACCTATAATCTGGTTGCAAAGTATATGAAAAACAAGGCTACAGGGGAGTACTTTGTTGATGAGGCCGGGCAGCCTTTCGAGGAGGATGTGGCAAGAGCGCAGGAACTTCTGGCGGAGGCGGGATATCCGAACGGCGAGGGATTCCCTGAACTCACCTATAATTATCCGACGCTGGAGATGGATTCCGACACTGCTCAGGTAATCCAGGAACAGTTGAAAGAGAATCTGAATATTACAATCAATCTGGAAGCGCAGGAACTTCAGGCAAACTATTCCACGCGTTATTCAGGAGAATTTGATTTGTGCAGGATGAACTGGACGGCGGATTTTGCAGATCCTTACACGTATCTGTCCATGCTTCTGTCCAACAGCACATACAACTGCAGTGGGATAAACGACCCGGAGTATGACGCTCTCGTGGGTGCGTCCAATTCTGAGTCAGATCCCGGGAAACGTTCGGAGCTGCTTCATCAGGCCGAGCAGCTTGCGGTAGGGGAGCAGTTTTATATTATTCCGCTGTTCGCAATGAAGAGCGTGAATCTTGTCAACCCGGATATCACCGGAATCCGGCAGATTCCTGCAAGCGGAGCGCTGGAGTACCGGTATGCGGATATCTGAATAATGACAGAGAGGAATATGTCATGATGGAACTTGTGATCGGGGGCAGCGGCAGCGGCAAATCCGCATATGCAGAGGAAGCCGTCTGCCGGGAACACAGACAATTATTCAAAAGTATGAGAGATGCTCCGCCTCTTTATTATATTGCAGATATGATCCCCCGCGGGCCGGAGACAGAGCGGAAGATTGAGGAACACCGCAGGATGCGTGAGGGGAAAGGATTTACGACTCTTGAATGGTATCTTAATCTCCCGGGGAAGCTGTCAAACATGAATGTGCCCGCGATGGCGGATGCTGCTGTCCTTTTTGAGTGTATCTCCAATCTGACGGCAAATGAGATGTACGAGCCGGGCGGTGCCGGAGAAGGCGCTGCGGAAAGTATTATACAGGGTGTGCATATGCTCAGAGACAGATGCGCGCATCTTGTCGTGGTGACAAACGATGTGTTTCGGGAATCCATTCCGGACACAGAAGAAATGCATCTCTATAAGAAGAACCTCGGAAGAATCAACCGTGAGCTGGCAGAACTGGCGGACAAAGTCACAGAAGTGGTGTGCGGTATCCCGGTCAGCGTGAAGTCCGGGAGCCGGACTTTCGGACCGGGGGGAGCCGCAGGAACAGGAAACAGGGAGACGCAGACGCTGTTTCAGCAGAAGGAGCAAGGTATGGAACAGAAAGCAGAAAGAGGAAATCTCATATTTGTGACAGGCGGGGCTTATCAGGGGAAATCTGACTATGCGGCACAGCTCCTGGCAAAGATACCGGGAGTATCAGAAATGTCAGATGGAGCTGTCTGCCCCCTGGAGATGACCGAGAGCTGCGGCGCAGTGGATCATTTTCATCTCTTTGTTCGCCGCTGGCTGCAGGCGGGAAAAGGACTGCAGGAACTCATCCGTTCGACGCTGGACAAAAGCAGGGATCTTCTTATCGTGTGCGATGAGATCGGATGCGGATTGGTGCCTGTGGATGCTTTCGAGAGAGAATACAGGGAGGCTGTAGGACGCGTATGCACAGAGCTTGCCAGATATGCGGACGAAGTATACCGCGTGACCTGCGGCATCGCTGTGAGACTTAGATGACAGGAGGAGAAGAAAGATATGCTGAATGAACTTGAACAGGTGCTGCCCGCTGACATAGAGAAGCGGAGCTTTGAGATAATATCAGAAGAGCTGGGAGACAAAACGCTTATACCGGGAACGGAACCGATTGTCAAGCGCTGTATCCACACAAGCGCGGATTTTGATTATGCAGACAATCTCGTGTTTTCCGACGGAGTGGTTGAGCGTGCCCTTGCAGCGCTCAGAGAAGGAGCATGTATTGTGACGGATACCCAGATGGCAAAAGCCGGGATCAACAAGAAACGGCTGGGACAGTACGGCGGGGAAGTTTACTGTTTTATGTCTGATGAAGACGTGGCACAGGCGGCAAAGGAGAACGGGACGACCCGGGCGGCGGCCTGTATGGATAAGGCCGCAGACCTGCACGGAAAAGAGAAACTGATCTTTGCTGTTGGAAATGCCCCCACTGCTCTGGTTCGTCTCTGGGAGCTGATCGGCGGGGGAAAACTGAAACCGGAGCTGATTATTGCGGCGCCGGTTGGCTTTGTCAATGTCGTGCAGTCAAAAGAGCTCATCCTGACGCTGGCAGATATTCCTTATATTGTGGCAAGAGGGAGAAAGGGCGGGAGCAATATCGCGGCGTGCATCTGCAATTCTCTCCTTTATATGATTTGATTTCATGAGGTGGCTTAGGATGGAAAGACCATATTTTCCGATGTTTGTCAATCTGGCAGAGAAGAAGATATTAGTCGTGGGCGGAGGAAATGTCGCTTTGCGCCGCATCATGACGCTGCTTAAGTTCGGGGCGGACATCCATGTGATTGCACCGGAGATCTGCGAAGAGCTGGCATGTCTGGCGGAAGAAGGAGAGCTGAGCGTGGAGCTCAGAAAATACCAGCCCGGCGATATCAGAGGGGCACAGATCGTCCTTGCGGCTTCGGATGACCGCGATACGAATCACAGGATATGGGAAGAGTGCAGAGCGGCTGGCATAACTGTCAATGTGGCGGATGACAGGAGCCTCTGCGACTTTTACTTTCCGTCGGTGGTCATGACGGATGACGCAGTGATCGGGATCAACTGCGGCGGCATGGATCATGCGAAAGTAAAAGAGACCCGGATAAAGATCGAGGAAATGCTACAGACTGGCAAAACGGTATAAATCGGAACGGACAGAAACTTATGATTGCCAAAACTTTATATTTTGTTTATAATTAGTTCCATATCGTGTCATAGACGGCTTTATGTAAAAGCTGGCGTACAAAAGAGGCACAGGTAAAAAGATGCCGGAGTTCTGGCGTCGGATGCAGAAAGGAACATATGGAATGGGAGACACTTTACAGATACTGACTGCTATGATTATTTATATGGCGGTGGTCATCATCATAGGTATTGCATTTGCAAGGAAAGCAAATGCAAGTTCAGACGCATATTTTCTTGGCGGACGCAGTCTTGGACCGTGGGTAACGGCGATGAGCGCGGAGGCGTCAGACATGTCCGGCTGGCTTCTGATGGGACTTCCGGGCGTGGCATACTGGTGCGGCATTGCGGATGCGGCATGGACGGCCATTGGATTGGCGGCAGGCACTTATATTAACTGGCTGATCGTTTCCAAACGACTGCGCCGGTACAGTGAGAAAGCAGGCAATGCAATTACTCTGCCGGAATATTTTTCCAACCGTTTCCACGAAAAGAAAAAAGTCATTATGACGATTGCGGCAGTTTTTATTCTTATTTTTTTTACGGTGTATGCGGCAAGCTGTCTCGTGACATGCGGAAAACTCTTTTCCACCTTATTTGATATGCCTTATATCCCGATGATGATCGTGGGAGCAGTGTTTGTCCTGATCTATACGATCGTCGGCGGTTTCCTTGCGGAGAGCGCTTCAGACTTCATGCAGGCGATTGTGATGATTATAGCTCTTTGTGTTGTCGTGCTTGTGGGAACTTATGAAGCGGGCGGTCTGGGAGCGGTCATTGACAATGTAAAGGACATTCCAGGTTTCCTTGAATTCTTTGGTATGGCGACGCCTGAGACGGCAGACGGAGTACAGCAGGTGGTAAATGGAGCTCCGGTATTTGGAGAGGCTGCCCCGTATGGAATACTCTCAATTGTATCTATGATGGCATGGGGGCTGGGATATTTTGGGGTACCGCAGGTACTCTTAAGATTCATGGCGATCCGCCATGAAGATGAGCTGACCAGATCCCGCAGGATCGCTACAGTATGGGTAGTGATATCCCTTACAATCGCAGTGTTTATCGGGGTGATGGGACGCGCGCTCTACCCGACGGCGCTTGCGACTTCAGCGGATGCGGAGAATGTGTTCATCCTTTTGGCTACAAATCTTCTTCCGCCATTAATCGCAGGGTTTGTAATGGCCGGAATTCTTGCAGCGACGATCAGTTCCTCGGATTCTTATCTGCTTATTGCGGCATCTGCATTTGCGAAGAACATTTACCAGGGGTTGTTCCGCAAAAAAGCATCTGACAGAGAGGTGCTCAATATTTCGAGACTGACGCTGCTTATGATCGCTATTGTGGCGGTTATCATCGCGCTGGATGAGAACAGTGTCATCTTCACAATTGTAAGCTTTGCCTGGGCCGGATTCGGCGCCACATTCGGACCGCTGATGCTTTTCAGCCTGTTCTGGAAGAGGACTACGAGAGCCGGCGCCATTGCAGGGATGATCGGCGGCGCGGGAATGGTATTTGTCTGGAACCTGCTTGTGCGTCCGCTGGGCGGCGTATGGGATATCTATGAACTTCTCCCGGCGTTTCTGTTTTCATGCCTGTGTATTGTGGTTGTTTCACTTCTTACTCCGGAACCGTCAGAGGAGATCAAAAAGGAGTTTGAAGAAGTACGGAGTCTTTAATTTATAGACAGACAGATTGAGAGCCAGAAAATGGCTCTCAATCTGTCTCAGAAGAAAACTGTAAGGGTTTATTTTCTGCGCCTTTGCAGTGCATCAAGTATGTCATTTACGTTCTTTGAACGGGCATAGATCTGGTAATCTGGTTCGTGGATATCTTCCAGATAATGCGCATCAGAGCAGCAGATCACATTACATTTCTCAAGGTATGGATGATCCTTTCTGATCCGGTGCAGATTGCTGAAATTATGAAATTCCGCGCAGGAGAATGTACTGCCAGGGGGGATGAATCCCAGATTCGAGATAAGACTTGTGGAAGCCTTGTCCACATGTGCGGGATAAGCGATCCCATGGTATGACTCTGCCAGTGAAAATGCATCGTCAAAAGAGATGGAAGTTGCATTGATGAGAAGGTTTTCCACTGTTCCGGTTACTTTGTCTTCTTTATCCATGATCTGCTGTTTCCCGAAGATCTCTTCCCGGTTGGGAACCGGCATCAGTCTCTCATATACAAGCGCGTCAAAAGCAAGGGCATCTTCAAGCGTAGGAAACAGACAGATAACGTGGACTTCTTCCACGGTGGTCAGTTCCATGCCCGGGATTACAGTCACTCCGTAGTTTGCTCCGTGATACATGGCGGCAGGGCAGTTTCTGCATGTGTTATGATCCGTGAGTGCGATCACATCCAGTCCTTTGACTGCAGCCATTCCAACCAGATCGGCGGGAGTCATGGCATCATCCCCGCACGGCGACAGACAGGAGTGGATGTGAAGATCGTAGAAGAGAGGAATCATGATATGCCTGCCTCATGTATTTTCAGAGCAATGTCAAATACCGGAAGCTCTGTTGTGTATATGGCGATGCCTTCCTCCTCCGCTTTGCTGATCATCCCCTGATCCGGGGAAATACCCTCTGCCAGTACAATGCATGGCACGTCCATGAGCGTTGCGACGGCAAGAGTGTTCTTATTCCCCATCACAGTCACCCACACGCTGCCTCCCGGTATCCTGCTCATAGCGATACTTAGAAGATCGCAGCAGAACACTTTCGATATCTCACGGTCCGGGCTGCCTTCGACAAGGAGCCTGCACTCCGGCAGTTCTGATATAGTCTTTAGTTTCATGGCAGTTGATCCTCCTTCTGGTATTTAAGTCTTTGTGTTGTCAGTCCGTATTGCTTCCGGTACACCGAAAGAAGCAAGTTCTGCAGTCAGCTCCCGGATATATTTCTGGAGCAGCTCATCCTCTTCTTCAGACAGTGGTTTCCCACCGTTTTTTCCCCGTGTCAGCGCCTCGATCCTTCGGGACAGATCCGCGATGTTCGAGCGCAGTACATAGATGCAGTCGTTGGGCTCTGCCTCGCCCCGGACAATATCCTCTGCCAGTGTCTGACAGGTGGGGGCCCCGCAGGAACCGCAGTCCAGACCGGGGAACATGGCTGTGAGCTGTTCTACATTGCTCATCATCCGGAGACTCTCTTTGAATGTATTGCCGAGGCGGAAGACCGGTTCGTATTCGATGTCGTCTGCCCAGTACAGATTTCTGATCTCTGGGTTGTCTTCCAGATGGTTCTTGGAGACTGGCTGATATTTGGTCAGGCGTTTCGTTTTTGTCATGGCGATGTAGGCGTTTTCGACGGTGAGAGTGCCGCCCACACATCCGCCGTTGCAGGCGTTGAGCTCCACGAAAGTAAGACCGTGGAGTTTTTCGTCCTCCAGTTCTTCTAATACCCTCAAGATGTTTACTATGCCGTCCGCCGCAAGATAGTTATCCACGAGAAGGCCGCCGACCTCGCCGCCGGCATTGCTCCAGCCGATGCCGATGCGACCGGAGTGGGAGAGCGGCTTTAGCTGGGTTTCGTCATGTTTCATATGCGGCAGCAGGAGCGGATAGACGTCTTTGATGGCTACCACGTTGTCGATGCTGCTCTTCTTGATTCCGAGAGGCGCTTTTGCATAAGACACTTTCGACGGACAGGGAGAGATAAAGATAATGCCGATATCATCGGGATTAAGTCCTGTCTTTTCCACGGCTTTTGCACGCGCGATCTCCGCCGCCACTTCTACCGGGGCTTTTATCGGGAGAAGGCGTGAGATGAGAGAGGGAAACTTCACTCTTATGAGCCGGATCACCGAAGGACAGGCAGAGCTGATGAACGGAGCTTCAGCCGCATGCTCCTTTATATACTCTCTCGAGACTTCAGATACCAGTTCCGCCGCTGCGCTGACCTCGTATACATCGTCAAATCCAAGCTTCAGCAGGGCGTTCAGGACAATATCTACATTTACCAGGTTGTTATACTGCGCATAGAGTGAAGGCGCCGGAAGAGCAACCGTGTATTTGAAATCATTGATGACAGAGAGTGGATCGTAGACAGGTACTTTCGCATGGTGGGGACAATAGCGGATACACCTGCCGCAGTCGATGCAGAATTTGTCTATGATATGTGCTTTCCCATTATGTACCCGGATCGCCTGGGTAGGGCAGTACTTGATACAGTTGATGCATCCCTGGCAGGCAGACTCGCGGAGCCGCACAGAGCGCATGAATTTGTTGTTGTCCACAGGCAGTCTCTCCTTTCTCTTTGTGCACCGTGCAGCTTACGTCTTCATCGATGCTCACGCTTCCGCACTGCTTCTACAGATTGACTTTCATGGTAATAGTTGTCCCCTGTCCGACTACAGTGTCAATCTGCATCTCATCGGTAAAGCGTTTCATATTGGGCAGCCCCATTCCAGCGCCGAAGCCAAGGGAACGAACCTCCTCGCGGGCTGTGGAGAAGCCCTCCTGCATGGCTTTGCCGATATCAGGAATCCCCGGTCCTTTGTCCGCAAGCACCATGGTGATGTCTGTGTCTGATATGGTGACCGTAATTGTGCCGCCGTCGGCGTGGATGACCATATTGATTTCACCCTCATACATAGCGATAGCGGTCTTGCGTATGGCTTCACTGTTCACGCCAAGCATCTTCAGTTTGTTCTTTACGGAGCTGCTCGCCTCGCCTGCGCGGGTGAAATCATCCCCGTCGATAATATAGGTAAAGATAAGCTGATCCCCCATTCAGTCACCTCCTCGCAGCCCGTTTTCGTACAGGATTCCGCATGTAGTGAACATGAAGTGCTTTGTTGCAAGGACAGCGATGGATTTGCCCCGTGCCAGCGCCAGCATATTCTCATCCGGCATCTTGCCGCGGACAAAGATGATGCAGCAGATATCGAGCATCTCTGCGGTACGGACGACCTGGGGATTGCACAGGCCTGTTATGAGAACGGAACATTGCCCGCAGTATGCAAGAACATCGCTCATCATATCGGCTGAAAAAACAAATTGTGTGTCCAGATCTGCGAGTTCTTCCCCATAGAGGAATTCTGCATCAAGGACGTTCTGCATTTCTCTGATGGTCATGGTCTCTCCTCTCATTTTATAATAAAGCGTTTCTCTGTTTCAGTCAGTATAACACCTGGGTATTTAAAAAGCAATAATTGCATAAATAGAAGAAAATATAACATTTTTTTGTTAAAAATGTATCGAATAAAATGAAAAAATATTTGATAGACTTCGTTCTATATGTCAAAATATACAGAATTTTTCAAATTTCAAGTGGCATGTTGTTTATTCATATGATATGATTGTTTTAATGAGCACAAAATATACCCTGACGGCCGGAAATCTGTCTGAAATGGTCGCGGGAAACAGAATTGGAGGTTGAAGAATGGCAGCTAAGAAAGGAACAGTTCCATTTTCCGGGACAAAAGAGCAGGAAGACGCTCTCATGAAAGCGATCAATGAGCTCAAGGATGAAAAAGGAGCGCTGATGCCGATCCTGCAGAAAGCACAGGACATATATGGGTATCTGCCCTTTGAAGTCCAGAAGATGATCTCAGATCAGACGGGAATCCCAATGGAGAAGATCTACGGTGTGACCACATTTTACTCTCAGTTCACTCTGAATCCAAAAGGAAAGTACAGGATCTCTGTCTGTCTTGGCACGGCGTGCTACGTGAAAGGTTCTGGAGATATTTACAATGCCCTGATGGAGAAGCTGGGCATTGTGGGCGGGGAATGTACGCCGGATGGGAAATTTTCTCTGGATGCATGCCGCTGCGTGGGTGCCTGTGGACTCGCACCGGTTATGATGATCAATGATGAAGTCTACGGACGGCTGACTGTAGATGACATTGACGGCATCCTGGCAAAATATGAATAGTCTATGATGCCGGAGATATCTCTGAATATTCTGGATGTGACCGAAAATTCCGTGCGGGCTAAAGCGACTTTTATCGAGATCACAGTGTCAGTGAAGACGAAAGAGGATACGCTCGCAGTCATGATACGCGATGATGGATGCGGGATGACAGCAGACCAGGCGAAGCGCGCACAGGATCCGTTCTTTACAACGAGAACAACAAGGATAGTAGGTCTCGGGCTCCCGTTTTTTAAGCAGGCTGCGGAGAGCACGGGCGGGAGCTTCCGGATTGATTCAGAAAAAGGGAAAGGAACCACGGTCCGGGCAGTGTTTGGATTGTCACATATTGACAGGATGCCGCTCGGTGATATCAGTTCTACCATACATACACTGATCGTTTTTAATGAACAGATTGATTTTAAATATGTCTATGAATATGATGATAAGAGTTTTACTCTTGACACGCGGGAAATGAGGGAGATGCTTGGCGATGAGATTTCTTTTATGGAACCTGAGGTGTCGCTGTTTATCTGGGAATATCTGGATACAAACAAACAGGAGACAGACGGCGGAGCAGACGTATAAGGCTAGCCGGGCATCTGTCCGTCATATGGATGAACTGATATATAAATGACAGAAATGGAGGAATTATATGAAATCTCTCGAAGAATTACGCGCGATCAGAGAAAAGATGCAGGGAAAAGTCGGGGTGAGGGCTGAAAATGCAGATCAGATCCGTGTTGTTGTCGGAATGGCTACATGCGGAATCGCAAGCGGAGCAAGGCCGGTCCTGACAACTCTCTCTGACGCGGTGCAGGAACAGAACCTGAGTGAAAAAATCTGTGTAACGCAGACCGGATGCATCGGTCTGTGCCAGTACGAGCCTATTGTGGAAGTGATGGAACCCGGAAAAGATAAAGTGACTTATGTGAAGATGACTCCTGAGAAAGCGCTGGAGGTGCTGCGTCTTCACTTGCTGGGCGGACAGGTAGTGACAAAATATACTCTGAGCGCTGCGCAGAATAATACAAATTAGGAAAAGGAGGCCTTAATCTATGTATCGTTCACATGTACTCGTCTGCGGCGGAACCGGATGTACGTCTTCCGGAAGCCAGCGGATCATAGAGAGACTGGAAAAAGAGATCGCAGCGAACGGACTGTCCGAGGAAGTCGGAGTGGTCAAAACAGGATGTTTTGGACTGTGCGCTTTGGGACCGATCATGATCGTGTATCCGGAGGGGACTTTTTACTCCATGGTGCAGGAAGACGACATTCCGGAGATCGTATCTGAGCATCTCTTAAAAGGAAGAGTTGTCACCCGTCTGCTCTATGATGAGACGACGAAGACAGATCAGATTATCCCGCTCAATGAGACCAATTTCTATAAGAAACAGCACAGAGTCGCACTGAGAAACTGCGGTGTAATCAATCCCGAGAATATCGAAGAATACATCGGTACAGGCGGTTATGAGGCACTTGGCACTGTACTTACAGAGAAGACTCCCGGGGATGTGATTCAGATCCTTCTGGACAGCGGCTTAAGAGGAAGAGGCGGCGCTGGGTTTCCTACAGGCCTGAAGTGGAAGTTCGCCGCTGCAAATGACGCGGATCAGAAATATGTCTGCTGCAATGCTGATGAGGGAGATCCGGGAGCATTTATGGATCGTTCCATTCTGGAGGGAGATCCTCACGCAGTGCTTGAGGCGATGGCGATCGCAGGGTACGCCATCGGAGCGTCGCAGGGATATATCTATGTGCGTGCCGAGTATCCCATCGCAGTGAAACGTCTGGAGATTGCGATAAACCAGGCAAGGGAATACGGTCTGCTTGGAAAAAATATATTTGACAGCGGCTTTGATTTTGACATCGAACTGAGACTTGGTGCAGGAGCGTTTGTCTGCGGCGAGGAGACGGCTCTCATGACATCTATCGAGGGCAACAGAGGCGAACCCCGTCCGAGGCCTCCGTTCCCGGCTCTCAAAGGTCTTTTCCAGAAGCCTACAATCTTAAACAACGTGGAGACTTACGCAAACATCCCGCAGATCATCGTCAATGGTCCGGAGTGGTTTGCATCCATGGGGACAGAGAACTCGAAAGGGACGAAAGTATTTGCCCTGGGCGGAAAGATCCACAATACCGGACTGGTGGAAGTTCCTATGGGTACGACTCTCCGCGAGATCGTGGAAGAGATCGGCGGCGGCATCCCGAATGGGAAGAAGTTCAAAGCAGCCCAGACAGGAGGTCCCTCCGGCGGCTGTATCCCGGCAGAACATCTGGATGTGCCGATCGATTATGACAACTTAAAGGAAATCGGGTCCATGATGGGATCCGGAGGTCTGATTGTCATGGACGAGGATACCTGTATGGTAGACATCGCGAAATTCTTCCTGGAATTTACCGTGGACGAGTCCTGCGGCAAATGTACTCCATGCCGCATCGGTACGAGGCGCATGCTGGAGATCCTTGACAAGATCACGAAAGGGCAGGCAACGATGGAAGATCTGGATAAGCTGGAGGAGCTCTGCTGTCATCTGCAGTCAAATTCCCTCTGCGCGCTGGGCCAGACGGCGCCCAATCCGGTCCTTTCCACTCTGCGTTATTTCAGGGATGAATATGTTGCGCATATTGTTGACAAGAAATGTCCGGCAGGAGTCTGTAAAGATCTGCTCCAGTATAAGATCGATCCGGACCGGTGTAAGGGCTGTACGCTCTGCGCGAGAACCTGTCCTGCAGATGCGATCATCGGAAAGGTAAAAGAAGTACATATGATAAACTCCGAGAAGTGCTTAAAGTGCGGCGCCTGCATGGAAAAATGCCGGTTTGGCGCGATCTACAAAGAATAAGGGAGGGCAGTGAGAATGGAAAATGTAAATTTAAAGATAAACGGCTTGAATGTAACTGCACCCGCAGGTTCCACGATTCTTGAGGCAGCGCAGGCAGCGGGCATACGCATCCCTACTCTGTGCTACTTAAAAGAGATCAATGAGATCGGCGCATGCCGCATGTGTGTGGTGGAAGTAAAAGGAGCGAGAAATCTGGCGGCAGCGTGCGTACATCCGGTTGCCGAGGGTATGGAAGTGTTGACCAACACAAAGAAGCTGCTTGATTCCAGAAGAAGGACGCTCGAGCTGCTCCTTTCCAACCATGACAAGAAATGTCTCTCCTGTGTGCGCAGCGGGAAGTGTGAGCTGCAGGAACTCTGTCAGGAACTGGGCGTGACGGACGAAGACTATTTCGCAGGCGAGATGCCCCATTATGAACTTGACGAGAGCGCGGTACATATGGTGCGTGACAATAACAAATGCATCCTTTGCAGAAGATGCTCCGCTGTGTGTGAGAAAGTACAGAGCGTAGGTGTGATCGGACCGAACAACAGAGGATTTGCCACATTTATCGGTTCGCCTTTCGGCATGGGACTGGGCGATACGAGCTGCGTTTCCTGCGGCCAGTGCATCTCAGCCTGTCCGACAGGCGCGCTCTATGAGAAGAGCAATATCGACGACGTCCTCGCGGCGATTGCCGACGAGTCGAAGCATGTTGTCGTTCAGCCTGCGCCATCCGTGCGTGCTGCTCTGGGCGAAGAGTTTGGCTGCCCGATGGGTACTGACGTAGAGGGCAAAATGGCGGCGGCATTAAGACGGATCGGGTTTGACAAAGTGTTTGACACAGATTTCAGCGCCGACCTCACGATTATGGAGGAAGCTCATGAGTTCCTGGATCGTGTGAGAAACGGCGGAGTCCTGCCGATGATGACCTCCTGTTCCCCGGGATGGATTAAATACTGCGAACATTATTACCCGGATCAGCTCGAACATCTGTCAAGCTGTAAATCACCGCAGCAGATGTTCGGAGCCATTACAAAGACATATTACGCGGAAAAGATGGGAATAGCGCCCGAGGATATTGTATGCGTCAGCATTATGCCGTGTACAGCGAAGAAATTTGAGATTCAGAGAGAAGACCAGTATGCGGCCGGAGTGCCGGACGTGGATATATCCATCACGACAAGGGAACTGGCGCGTCTGATCCGCAAAGTGGGAATCGATTTCGCGAGTCTTCCGGATGAAGGCTTCGACGATCCGCTCGGCGAATCTTCCGGTGCGGGCGTTATCTTCGGCGCCACAGGCGGCGTGATGGAGGCGGCTCTGCGCACCGCTGTGGAGGAACTGACCGGCGAGACGCTTGAAAAGGTCGAGTTCATGGAAGTGCGGGGCACAGAAGGCATCAAGGAGGCCGTCTATAATGTGGCGGGCATGGATGTGAAGATTGCAGTTGCTTCCGGACTTTCCAATGCGAAGATCATCATGGACAAGGTGCGCTCCGGAGAGGCGGATTATCACTTTATCGAGATCATGTGCTGTCCGGGAGGCTGCGTGAACGGCGGAGGCCAGCCTCAGGTACATGCAGATGCGCGCAACTTTAAAGATGTAAAAGCGATCCGCGCGAAAGCGCTCTATGACAATGACGCGGCAAAGGCGATCAGGAAATCCCATGAGAATCCGTCCATCAAGAGAGTGTATAATGATTATCTGGGAACTCCGGGAAGTGAAAAAGCCCATCACATTCTGCATACAACGTATGTAAAACGGACGGTCAATTAGATCGGATCTCCCGGTCAGCCGGGATAGATTCAGGAAAAGCAAAAAAAGGGCATCCACATCAGACTTTATGATGTGGATGCCTTCTTTTTGACTGCATATGCCCGGATATTATAGTTTCAGAGGATAGTTGCGGAAATCCCCGGTTTTGTAATATATATCTACAGAACCGAAATATTTGTTTCCGTCTCCGAGGATCCCGTTGGCATAAGCTCCTGTATAGTTCAGAAGAAGAGCGATATCCTCCTGTGATGTGACAGAGATATCGGCAGATGAATCGCTGTAGACAGTAGTTTCAGCGGTATTAGAAAGTTTCCGGAACAGGTCGATTCCCTCTTTACTTTTACTCTGTGCGGCACTGTCCGTGAGGTACAGAGTAATGCTGGAAATATCATCCGGATCGATTTTCGTGCGAAGAGAATATCCGTATTCATCCAGCAGTGCAAGTGTATTTGTATATTCCGGGTACAGGTACAGCATTGGCACTGTGGCGTAAGGATCACTGCCAGAACTGCTGTAATGCGGAGAAACGGTGTCAGAACCGGAATTCTCTTTCAGGGCAGTATTCGGATACTCGACGGAAAGCTCACCGATGGGCTCTGTATTTATGAACGTATCTGCACTGACTTTCAGAACATCGGTTTCATACGCCTTTAGCAGCGCTTCTCTCTGATCTTTGTCCAGACTCATATTTTCAAACGTCCCATAAATATCAGACAGGGAGATCGAGGTCACGGAGCTCCTGTCTATATAGAAGAAAGGAAATATCTGTTTTCTGTACTCCGTGCTCCCAAGCAGTTCTTCCAGCGCTCCGGCGGCATCCTTATACGCCACTGCATACTGTCTTGTTATGGTCCGTCCGCCGGACAGTCTGTAGCGGAATACCGCCGAGAGATAATTGCCGTCATCAGTGTTCCCATCGTAGACATTCTGAGAATCGATCCCGTTTTTGAGATTATCGATGCCCGACTGTGCCAGAGCATAGAGAGTGTCATTCATTTCTTCCGGGGCGAAGTATCCGGTGGGAGTCTCCTGGAGATTTCCGGTTTCAGGATAACTGAAATAGGATGAGAAAGAATCCGGACAGAAACTGATGCTCTCGATTTTCTCCTTATCAGGGATATATGTATCGTAGCCGGGCAGGTCAAGATGGAAGAAACAAAGGACGGCCATGACCCCGGCAATCGATATCAGCGAAGACTTCCAGCCTTTCAGCAGGAGTTTCAGATCCATCGTGTATATAAATTCTATCACGGCGCACAGGAGCACAGCGGCCAGCAGCCCTAATGGGAACAGAAGGATATTTCCCTCGAGCATCATAAGGTTCTTTATCATCAGACTGATAAACAGCGCTGTGGGGATACAGATAAGTACTTTCAGCGCCGGAGAGATGGAGGGGAAAGCAACAGCATTTCCTGCCGTCTCTGACGGGTAGATGCGGTAGAGGAGTACAGCGGCCGCGATGAACAGGGCGGACATAAGGCATACTGCTGCAGTCACAGAGATGCCAAGAGCGCCGGCTGCGCTCTGCTCGATTACTGCGGAAAACAGACCGAACGGAGATAGGTATTTTGCCAGTTTCTGCGGCAGTGTCAGACTGTCAGAATAAAAACTTCTGAAAAATGCAGTCTCCAGTGAGGAGATCAGTACAAATACAATGAACGGGTATACGATTACAGCCAGAGACGCAAGCAGCCCTGTAACAGTCCTCCCGGTCAGCATAAGTGCGAAGACGCAGGCATTATAGATGATAAAGAACGCCAGCACTCCGCCCAGAGCCGCCTCGGCGGAACGTCCCGCAAGTTCGGCGGTCATACCGGTGTCTGCGGCTCCTGCCGCGATGGTAAGCACACAGCAGACGATATAAGGAACAAGAACGATGATTAGTCCTGACAAGTATGTCGCAGTAAACCAGGTGGTGCGTTTTACAGGCAGCGAATGAAAGAAGTCCAGCCGTTCTCTTGAGTGAATCCAGCTAAAACCGGTCAGAGCCGAAAGGATCGCAAGCACTGCGATAGCTGCAGCGAGGTAGCGGAGAGTCAGACCGTTGATCAGCCCGGGAAAATAAAAGATAAGATCGGATGCAGGGTTTGTGTATGTGCTCAGGTAGAGCATCGTATATACGGGCATCATAAGAAAGAAGAGGGTGCCGGACAGAGCGGCGAGCCATCCTCTGTGTCTGATGTCTGAGCGGATCAGTTTAATGCAAAAAGAAATCTTTGATGTCATAACCAGCCACCTCCGTTTCGCTGATAAATATTTCTTCGAGAGTGAGCGGCAGTACCTCGATGAAAAGCGGGTCCTGTGCTTCTGCAATGCTCATTACTTCGGAACGCCCTCCCCGCACAGTCAGGGTGAGAAGAGATCCGGTGCGCTCTGATTTCAGAACGCGCAGGCTTCTGAGGAGCTCCTGTTCCCGGAGCGGATCCCGGATGACGCACTGCAGTTTGCAGATCTTGCTTCTGACCTGATCGATGTCTTCTGTGAGAAGGAGTCTGCCCTGATGCAGAAGACCGATGCTGTCACAGAAATCCTCAAGCTCCCTCAGATTATGCGAAGCGATCACAGGGGTAAAGTTCCGGTTCACGATCTCTGAGGCGAAAAGGCTCTTGAACGCCTGACGCATCACAGGATCAAGCCCGTCGAATGTCTCATCACAGAGGAGATATTTCGTTCCGGTGCACAGTCCGAGCAGGATAGAGACCTGTTTTTTCATGCCTTTTGAGAACGTGCTTATCTTGCGTTTCATGTCCAGATGAAATATGCCGCTGAGCGAATCGAACTGCTTCCGGTTAAATGCCGGATATACGGTCATGTAGTAATCACGCATTTCCCTGAGATCAGAATTCTGGAAATAATAAGGTGTGTCGGACAGAAAACAGATCTGCGATTTTATCTCCGGATTCTCAAATACATGCGCTCCGTCCACCAGAAGTTCTCCGCTGTCAGGCCGGACCACGCCGGCGATCATGCGAAGGAGTGTGCTCTTACCCGCTCCGTTGGAACCGATAAGACCGAATACCATACCGTCGCGGATCGTGCCGGTCACGTGATCTGCAGCGTGGATATCATGAAATGTTTTGTCAAGGTCTTTTAGTTCGATCATTTCGCTTCCTCCTCTCGGTACAGCCGGTCCAGGACTGCGTTATATTCTGCCCGGGCAATTCCCAGTTCTCTGCCCTGTCTGATGAGATTCTCTGTTTCTTCTAACAGGACCTGCTTCTCTTTCTCTGCAAGTATGACAGTGTCTGCAACATAATTTCCCCGCCCCTTGACAGAATAAATATATCCCTGTCCCTCAAGGAGCGAGAATGCTTTCTGTATGGTGTTCGGGTTGATGGAAAGTTCCATGGCAAGCGAGCGGACAGAAGGCATCTGGCTGCCGGGCGGGAGTGCTCCTTTCAGGATCAGTGTCTGAAAACGCCCGGCAATCTGCTCGTAAAGGGGCAGCTTGCTCTGATAATCGATTGTGATCATAATATCCCTCTTTTTCACACGACTGTTTGTAGTGTACTAGCACTAATAATACACTTAATATAACACAGCGGAAATTTAAAGTCAATATAAATACTTGTGCATCCGGGAAAATAATGCTATAATATCCGTGTTCTGCTTTAAGAGGGCAGAATATACAGCATATAACTGAATACAGAAAGGAAACGAGAAGAACGTGACCTATAGAGAAGCAAGGGTATATTTGGACGAGATGTCGAAATACGGAAGTGTACTTGGCTTGGATACGATTCGAGGTCTGTTGCGTGAACTTGGGGATCCCCAGGAGGACTTAAAGTTCATACATATTGCAGGAACGAATGGCAAGGGATCTGTGCTTGCATACACTTCAATGATATTGAGTGAGGCAGGATACAGGATCGGGCGGTATGTTTCACCGACAGTGGTTTCCTATCTGGAGCGGATTCAGGTTGACACCGAGTGGATACCTGAAGAGAAGTTCGCAGAACTGACGAAGACAGTAAAAGACGCTATTGCCCGGCTTGAGACTGCGGGGAGAGATATCCCAACAGTTTTTGAGATTGAGACGGCAATAGCTTTTTTGTATTTTAAGGAAATGCAATGCGATCTCGTTGTACTGGAAACAGGGCTGGGAGGCGCGCTGGACGCCACGAATATCATCCGGAATACGGTGTGCGCGGTCTTTGCCAGTATCAGCCGGGATCATATGGGCATACTTGGGAACACGCTTACAGAGATTGCCGGGAACAAAGCAGGCATTATAAAACCAGGATGCGCCGCAGTCTCTGCCCGCCAGCCGGACTGCGTGACAACGGTTCTCAAAAGCCGGGCCCGGGAATACGGGTGCAGTTATGTGGAGGCGGAACCGGAGCTGGCAGAAACAGAGAAAGAAGACTATCATGGGTCTTGCTTTTCCTATAAGGAATTTAAAAAGATCCACACGGTCATGGCGGGGAAACACCAGATTGAAAATGCTGTGACTGTACTGGAACTTATCCGGGCGCTTTGCAGACTTGGATATCAGATTCCGGACCACGCCGTGAGAGCAGGGATCGGGAAGACGAGATGGCCGGGGCGGTTCAGCTGCATCGGGGAATCACCAGTGTTCATACTGGACGGCGCCCACAATGAGGACGCTGCGCTTAAACTCCGGGAATCTGTGGAGGCATATTTCCCGGGGCGCAGGCTGATATGCATTATGGGAGTGTTCCGGGATAAAGAATACGAGCGGATCGCGCAGATCATGGGACCTCTGGCGTCGTCTGTCTACACAGTGGATCTGCCGGACCGGGAAAGAGGGCTGCCGTCGGAGGAACTTGCGGCTGTGCTGGAAAGATACAGTTCCTGTGTGAAGCGTCCGGACAGATACAGTCAGGTAGAACGAATGTGCGCGGCAGAGGCCGGGGATGAGAGAGAATCTGCTCAGAGAGCATCTGTGGACAGGGCGGTGAGGGCAGCTCTTCTCGAGGCAGGAGAGGAAGACGTGATCCTTGCATTTGGATCGCTGTCCTATCTGCATCAGGTAAAAGAGGCTTATGAAAGGGGTGTGAGAGATGATCGATCATGACAAGATAAAGCAGGCCGTGAGACTTTTCCTCGAGGGGATCGGAGAGGATGTCACACGGGAAGGTCTGGCAGATACGCCTGACCGTATCGCCAGAATGTGCGGAGAACTGTATGGCGGCATAGAAGAAGACGCGTCGGTGCATCTGGCAAAGACATTTGCTGTGGACAGCAGCGAGATGGTGATAGAGAAGGACATTACGTTTTATTCCACCTGCGAGCATCATATTCTGCCGTTTTACGGAAAGGCGCATATCGCGTATATTCCTGACGGGAAAGTTGTGGGACTGAGCAAACTTGCGAGGACGGTGGAAGTATTTGCCAGACGGCTGCAGCTTCAGGAGCAGCTCACCGGACAGATCGCGGATGCACTGATGAAATACATGCAGCCCAAAGGCGCTCTCGTAGTTATTGAGGCAGAGCATATGTGCATGACTATGCGAGGCATCAGGAAGCCGGGCAGCAGGACTGTGACGATGGCCAGGAGGGGCGTGTTCGAGTCTGAACCGGCCCTGGAGGAGCGGTTCTTCCGCCTGACAGGACTGGGCGTATGAACAGGATGAAAAGAGTGAACGCGATCACGGCTCATCCGCTGTACCGCAGGTGTTATGCAAGACTTGAGGAACTGGAGCGCGGGCGTATCTTCTGCCGTCATCAGATGCCGCATCTGATGGATGTGGCAAGGATTGCATATATTTCCAGTATGGAGCAGGGGCTTGGGATAGAAAAGGAAGTGATCTATGCAGCGGCCATCCTGCATGATATCGGGAAATATGCCCAGTATGAGGACGGAATGCCCCACGAACAGGCAGGGGAGAAGATCGCCTCTGAAATCCTGGAAACGCTTCCGGAAGAAGCGTCTTTTTCTGAAGAGGAGAAACGCATGATCCTGACTGCCGTCAGGGGGCACCGGAGACTGAGAGAGGACGCCGAAGTCCTCGAAAAGCTCCTGTATACAAGCGACAAGGCTTCCAGGATGTGCTTTTCATGTCCCGCGGAAAGAGCGTGCGGCTGGAGCATTGAGAAAAAGAATATGGAGATTACAGTATGAGAATAGGCAGCAGAGAATTTGACACAGAACATCAGACATATATCATGGGAATCCTGAACGTGACGCCGGACTCTTTCTCAGACGGCGGAAAATACAGCCGGATAGATGCGGCGCTCGAGCATGCGGAACAGATGATCGGCGAGGGAGCAGACATCATCGATGTGGGCGGAGAGTCCATCAGACCGGGACACGTGCAGATCACGGACGAGGAAGAGATCGCCAGAGTTGTGCCGGTCATCGAGGCGGTCAGAAGCCGGTTTGACATTCCGATCTCAATTGACACTTACAAAAGTGCGGTGGCACGGGCTGCGCTTAGAGCAGGGGCGGATCTGGTCAATGATATCTGGGGGCTGAAATATGACGACGGGATGGCCCGGGTTATTGCAGAGAGCGGCGCTGCGTGCTGTCTGATGCACAACAGGGACAACACGGATTACGGGCAGTTTATCCCGGAGTTCATGGATGATATGAGAGCGTGTGTTAGTCTGGCGGAAGATGCCGGAATTGCGCGGGATAAGATCCTTCTTGATCCGGGTGTCGGTGTCGGCTTCGGCAAGACGTACGATATGAATCTGGAAATTATCAGCCGTCTTGAAGTGATGCATGAGCTGGGATTCCCGATACTCCTTGGAACCTCAAGGAAATCTGTAATCGGACTGACGCTTGATCTGCCGCCGTCGCAGCGCGAAGAGGGGACTCTTGTGACCACAGTCTATGGCGTGCAGAAAAGATGTGCCTTTATCCGGGTGCATGATGTGGAGAAAAACAAGAGGGCAGTGCGTATGACACAGGCGCTCATGCAATACGGACAAACCGGCTGAGAGGGCGCAGATGGAGGCGGAACAAAAATGGATAAAATAAAGATTAAAGACCTGGAAGTATTTGCCAACCACGGCGTATTTCCGGAGGAGAATACGCTGGGACAGAAGTTCATCGTGTCCGCAGATCTCCATACAGACACGAGAAAGGCGGGAAAGACGGACGATCTGACCGCCTCTCTCCACTATGGAGAAGTCAGCGCGTTTATCGAAGTATGGCTGAAAGAGCACACATACAAACTTCTGGAGAGCGCGGCAGAACATCTTGCCGAAGAACTCCTGCTGAAGTACCAGAGACTTCAAAAGATACGTCTTGAGATTAAGAAGCCATGGGCTCCGATACGCCTTCCCCTTAAGACCGTGAGCGTGGAGATAGAGAGGGCGAAGCATACGGTGTATCTTGCCCTGGGTTCCAATATGGGCGGCAGAGAGAAGTATATCAGGGATGCGGTAAATGCATTGGATGAGATCAGAGGATGCGCGGTAAAGGCAGTCTCCAGTCTTATTGAGACTCCGCCTTACGGAGTGACGGATCAGGATGATTTCCTCAACGGCTGTCTTGAGCTTGAGACACTTCTGACGCCCAGGGAGCTTCTAAGTGAACTGAACCGGATCGAGAAAGAAGCCGGACGGGAGCGTGTGGTACGCTGGGGCCCGCGGACGCTGGATCTGGATCTTATTTTTTATGATGATCTTGTTGTGCAGGAAAAAGACTTGTGCATCCCCCATGTGGAGATGCACAGGAGAAAGTTCGTGCTGGAGCCGCTGTCACAGATCGCGCCGTATAAGCGGCACCCGGTGTATGGAAAGACTGTAACGGAGATGCTTGGGGATCTGGACGGTACTTTTTAATGTTCCGGTGCATTACAGTATAGATATTCTGCTCTGGCTCTGATAAAATGATAGTAACAGAGAATAAGGAGGAGCAGTACGATGCGGGTCATTGACTTTAAAGATGCCAGATGCAGGCACTGTTACAAATGCGTCCGTCACTGCGCGGTGAAAGCCATATCAGTGAAAGACGAGCAGGCGCGCATTATGGTGGATCACTGTATCAATTGCGGGCGATGCCTTGAAGTCTGTCCACAGAATGCGAAGACGTTTGCAAGTGATCTTGAGCGTGTGAAAGGATATCTGGGACAGGGACATAAGACGATTATATCGATTGCACCGTCCTATGCCGGAGTGCTGGATTTCGACCGTCCGGGCCAGGTGGTGGATGCGCTTCAGAGGCTTGGATTCTATGAGGTCCGGGAGACGGCTGAGGGGGCGTCTCTTGTGACGAACGAGTATAAGAAGCTGGTCAGAACCGGAGAGATGCCCAATATCATTACGACATGCTGCCCCAGTGTGAATGACCTCGTAGAGAAGTACTATCCGGACTGCGCGAAACTGATGGCTCCGGTTGTGTCCCCGATGGTTGCGCACGGACGTTACATAAAAAAACTGTATGGTTCTGATGTAAAAGTCGTCTTTCTGGGACCTTGCATTGCGAAGAAACAGGAAGCGATTGGGGATGAGCGGGTGACGGGAGCCATCGACGCTATACTGACATTTGAGGAGCTGGCGCTCTGGCTGAAAGAATCCGGAATCGATCTCCATGCCTGCGAGGACAGGCCGATGGGAAATCCAGATCCGAAGATCAACCGGCTGTATCCGGTGAGCGGAGGTGTGATCCAGTCTGTGATAACAGAGGAGGATGCGGACGGATATCACAAGGTATTTGTAGATGGACTGGAGAACTGCATGGAGATGCTGGAATGTCTGAGAAACGGCGAGCTGGACCACTGCTTTATCGAGGCCAACGTGTGCGAGGGCGGCTGTGCGAAAGGGCCGGCATCCGCACACTGGAACACCTCCTATGTGAAGACAAAAGTAAAAATAGAAAACGTTGTCTCCTACAAAGCCGCCCGGGATCTGCCGGACATGAGTACGGAAGAAATGTATAAAAGATTCAGCGATCACAGGATTTCGGACCTCCGGCCGTCTGAGGAACAGATCACAAGGATTCTGCGTTCCACCGGGAAATATACTCCGGAAGATGAACTCAACTGCGGGGCCTGCGGATATTCTACATGCAGGGAGAAAGCCGCCGCTGTGTTCCAGGGGAAAGCGGAGCTGTCCATGTGTATGCCCTACGCGCTGGCACAGGCTGAGTCCATGTCCAATGTGGTGATGGATGTAACTCCGAATATGATCTTTGTCATTGGAAATGATCTGAAGATCCTCGACTGCAACAGAAAAGGGCAGGAGCTGCTCGGAGCCGGACATGACGAGGCAGTAAAGAGATATATTTTTGAGTTCATCGAGACTGAAGATATCGAGAACGTCCTGCTTACAAGAGAGCCCATCCTGCATAAAAAGGTGAAACTTGAGAAAGGGACGATCACCGCGGAGGAGACCATCGTATACATAGAAGAACTGGATGCGGTTCTTGTCATGTTCCGCGACGTCACCAGGGAAGAGAAGATCCGGGAACAGCATTATAATCTCAAAATGGAGACAGTGGAGATGGCTCAGAAAGTCATTGAGAAGCAGATGATGGTTGCTCAGGAGATCGCAGGGCTTCTCGGGGAGACGACCGCTGAGACGAAAGTGACGCTGACGAAATTAAGAGATTCTATCCTGAATGAGGAAGAATAGCGGTCTGAGAAAGAGAGGTGAGATCTGGTCATGGGTGTGAGCATCGACGCAGCATGGAAGAGCCTGAACAAACACCAGGAGGAGCTGTGCGGAGATAAAGTAGAGATCTTAAAAACAGAGGATTCGGATATCATGATCCTTGCCGACGGCATGGGCAGCGGCGTAAAGGCAAATATACTGGCCACGCTGACGTCAAAGATCCTTGGAACGATGCTCTATGAGGGTGCGCAGATTGAGTCCTGTGTGGAGACAATAGCAAAGACGCTGCCTGTCTGTAAAGTGAGAAAAGTCGCCTATGCTACTTTTTCCATCCTTCAGATCTTTCATAACGGAAACGCTTATCTGGCAGAGTTTGACAATCCATCCTGCGTGTTCATCCGCGACGGTAAGATCGTGGATTACCCATATCAGACACGTCAGATCGGAGGGAAGACGATACATGAATACCGGTTCGCTGTGAAGAAGAACGACTGCTTTGTTCTGATGAGTGATGGGGTCGTCTATGCCGGAGCAGGTTCCATCCTGAATCTGCAGGGCTGGACGTGGGAAGCAATGGCAGAATATACCCTCAAATGTACAAAAAAGACACTTTCAGCCTCCAGGCTGGCTGTCATGCTGAGTCAGGCGTGTGATGAGCTGTACGAGGAGAAGCCGGGAGACGACACGACAGTGGCGGTGGCGAGAGTGATCGAGCGGAGGGTCGTGAACATCTTTACAGGTCCGCCGAAAGACAAGGCGGACGATGAACAGATGGTTCATGATTTCATGTGCCAGGAAGGGAAAAAAGTAGTGGCGGGAGGGACGAGCGCCAATATCGCAGCCCGCGTGCTCAAAAAAGAGATCACGACAAAAGTGGACAGCCGGAATCCGGATGTACCGCCCACTGCTGTGATTGAGGGCATCGATCTTGTGACAGAGGGGGTGCTTACTCTGGGGAAGAGTTTAAAACTCCTGAAAAAATATGTAAATGACGAGTTCGATGCGGAATTCTTTGATGAACTGGATGCAGATAACGGAGCCTCACGGCTGGCGAAACTAATCATCGAAGAGTGCACAGAACTGAATCTTTTTGTCGGAACGGCCATAAATGAAGCACATAAAGTATCCGAGCTTAATTTTGACCTGAGCATGAGACAGAATCTCGTGGACCAGCTCATCCGGACAACAGAAGAGATGGGAAAGCATGTGACGGTAAAGTATTATTAAACCGGATACTTCTGGTGAAAGAAAGAGGGCGCCCCTTTTTTGTGAATCTGAAAATTCACAGTGTTGGGGCGCCCTCAGTCAATTTAAAGGAAGATTTCCGCTTTTTTATCGCTCTGACAGACTTTCTTTAGTTTATTTTCTGTCATTGTCATTTTCAGAGAATTGACGCTCCGGGCGTTCTGTTTACAGACGCGGACACACTTCATGCAGCCGATGCATTTTGATGTGTCTGTCTTTTTCGGTTCTTTTGCCGGGATCGCTCCGGCCGGACAGAATCTGGCGCAGGAACCGCACAGGGTGCACATGCTGGAGTCAGCCTTTGGGAAAAGAGCGTTTTTACCGTATTTTCTGTAAGGACTGTTTCCCGGGACATGGACGTCAGAGTTGTCAAAGGATTCTGTTTTTCGCAGTTTCCGGTTCAGATCGATTCCGAATTCTGCGATCGTTTTCATATCGGTTTTGTTCGGACGCCTTGCGCCAATAGACGGAACGATGGAGTGCTCCGACGGAAATGCGGCTGCGCCGATCACTTTAAACCCCCGGTTTTCTAATTCTGTTTTTAATTCCAGCAGTGCATCCTCGTATTCCCGGCATCCGTATGTCGCGATGAGTGCGGCGGGAGTATGATCCCCGGAGATGTTCTTCAGATGCTCCATAAAAAGGGCGGGTACACGTCCATAATAAACGGGGATGCCAAAGATGGCAAAGTCATCGTGTGCAAACTTCAGCGCAGGACGTTTTTCTTTGTAGACAGAAAAGTCAAATGATACGGATTTCAGATCAATGCTGCGGGCAGTTTCCATGACTGCCTTTCTTGTCGCCCCTGTCGGGCTGAAATAGACAAGTTTCAGTTCATTCATCTTCATAATGCAAAACTCCTTTGTATGTATTCATGATCTGTTTGAAGTTTATGATATCATATCGGATCGCACATGGCAAAAATAATCAGTTGTAAAAACAATATAACTGGAGTATAATATCTGTAGGGTTAAGAGAAAAGAAAAGTTAACCTGGGATGTGCGACAACCCTGTAATTTTGAACCTACATTTGTTTAAACGGGATTCCTATATTTCTGTAATATGTCAGGCCTCCGATATGCAGTGGACGACAGAAAAGCAGATGCGGTTGCCCACCTGGCTGCGGCTAGGACTCAAAATACAGGACCGGCATTTTGGGTGAACTACAAAAGATAAAGGCGGTCGTTTTATACGGCCGCTTTTTCCACCCAGAGAATAAGCGGGCGGTATTTTTCGGATGACATCAGAGGATTACTGACGGAGGAGACCACAGGGGCTTGGAGTGCGTGCGGTTATGGGGAAGAGAAACAAGATAAAAAAGCAGATAAAAAAAATCATGGCGACAGTGGGTTCTCACCACACCGGAGCCTATGCAGCGCAGGCGGCTTATTTTTTTGTGCTGTCTCTGATTCCCATTATTCTCCTGCTTCTCTCAATGGTCCGGTATACGCGCGTGGAGATGAACGATGTGCTCAATGCAGTGCTTCCGGTCTTTCCGGATTCTGTTTCATGGCTGATCCAAAGCATTGTGATACAGGTATATGTCAAGGCAGAGGAAATGCTTCCTGTCACAATTATTGTCGCCCTGTGGTCGGCGGGAAAAGGAGTACTGGCGGTCACTTCGGGATTGAACTGCATCTATTCCAATACAGAGACGAGAAATTATTTTTATCTGAGGATAAGGGCATCCGTCTATACGGTCCTCTTTCTGCTGGCGATCATGCTTTCCCTGGTGATTTCTGTATTCGGGAACAGTATCAGCGCTATGGTCTATGAATATGTGCCGTTTTTGAGTAAAGTGGTGGATTTTATCATGCGGATAAGGACGCTGGTGACGCTTATTGTGCTGACGGTATTCTGGGATCTGGTATATAAGTTTCTCCCCAACAGGGAACATATGGCGAAGACAACTCTCAGAAAACAGCTTCCCGGAGCTGCTTTTACGGCTCTTGGGTGGCAGCTTATCTCTTTTATATTCTCAGTATATCTTGATATATTTACCGGGTTTTCCAGCATGTACGGGGGACTTACAACGATTGTGCTTATTATGCTCTGGCTCTATGGGTGTATGTATATCATCCTGATTGGCGGCGAGTTGAACGCGCTGCTGGAGAGATTTGTCTGGAATGATAACAGCGCAGTGGAGCAGACGGAAAGTGGACGGGACGGATCCCGGGAAACCCGGGGTTGACAAACGGAAAACCTGTGTTAAAATGAATAATGACCCGGCTGTCAGACAGCCATAATGTCATAAAATATGAAAAAGCTATGATCGTGTAAAGTAGAGAACCATTTTCTATCAGAGAGAGAAAATCACCGGCTGAAAGTTTTCTTTAGTTCAGATGGGGATCGAATTTCCCACGGGAGCTGTATTTCTGAAAAGAGTAGGAAATACCGTATACTGTACGTTACACAGACCGAGTGTCCGCGCACGATGCTGTGCGGGAAACAGGGTGGTACCGCGAGAATTATGGCCTCGTCCCTTTTGCAGGGACGGGGCCTTAACTTTTGATAGAGGAAAATGTACATTGTACCGTTGGAAATATGCGAAGCATAAAAGCGAAAGGAGTAAGAGAGAAGATGAAAGAGAAACTGGAACAGATCAAGGCGGAGGCACTCGAGCAGATCCAGGCTGCGGATATCCCGGAAAAATTAAATGACGTCCGTGTGAAGTTTCTGGGAAAAAAAGGAGAACTTACCGCTGTACTTAAGGGCATGAAAGATGTAATGCCCGAAGACCGTCCGAAAGTAGGACAGATGGTAAATGATACGAGAGCGGCTATTGAAGCTCTGCTTGAGGAGTCTAAGACAAAGATGGAGCGCGCCATCCGCGAGCGTAAGATGAAAGAGGAAGTCATCGATGTGACTCTTCCGTCAAAGAAGAATATCATGGGCCACCGCCATCCGAACACGATCGCACAGGAAGAAGTAGAGCGTATCTTCGTGGGTATGGGCTATGAAGTGATCGAAGGACCGGAAATAGAGTATGATGAATATAATTTTGAGAAGCTGAACATCCCGGCGGACCATCCGGCAAAGGATGAGCAGGATACGTTCTATATCAATAAAGATATCGTGCTCAGGACACAGACATCGCCGGTACAGGCACGTATCATGGAGCAGGGGAAACTCCCGATCCGTATGATCTCGCCGGGAAGAGTGTTCCGTTCTGACGAAGTGGACGCTACACATTCTCCGTCATTCCATCAGATCGAGGGACTTGTGATCGACAGAAATATCTCTTTCGCGGATCTGAAAGGAACACTGGAAGTATTTGCAAAAGAGCTGTTCGGACCGGAGACAAAGACGAAGTTCCGCCCGCATCATTTCCCGTTCACAGAGCCAAGCGCGGAGGTGGATGTGAGCTGCTTCAAATGCGGCGGCAAAGGATGCCGTTTCTGCAAGGGATCCGGATGGATCGAGATCCTCGGCTGCGGTATGGTGCACCCTCATGTGCTTGAGATGTGCGGCATCGATCCGGAAGAGTACGGCGGATTCGCATTCGGCGTGGGCCTTGAGCGTATTGCGCTCCTCAAATACGAGATCGACGACATGAGACTTCTGTATGAGAACGACATCCGTTTCTTAAAGCAGTTCTAGTTTGGAAATATAAGGAAGGAAAGGTATAGAGATGAATACTTCATTATCATGGATTAAAGCATATGTTCCGGATCTTGACGTGACACCGCAGGAGTACACAGACGCGATGACTCTCTCCGGAACGAAAGTAGAAGGATACGAGAAACTGGATGCGGATCTTGACAAGATCGTGATCGGACAGATCGATAAGATCGAGAAGCATCCGGATGCGGATAAGCTGATCATCTGCCAGGTGAACATCGGAACAGAGACGATACAGATCGTCACGGGCGATCCGAATGTGAAAGAGGGAGACAAGATCCCGGTCGTACTGGACGGCGGACGCGTGGCAGGCGGACATGAGCCGGGGCAGAAAGCTGAAGGCGGCATCAAGATCAAGAAAGGGAAGCTGCGCGGCGTGGAAAGCTGCGGTATGATGTGCTCCATCGAAGAGCTGGGATCTACCCGCGAGATGTATCCGGAAGCGCCGGAGTACGGAATCTACATCTTCCCGGAGGATGCTGTTGTGGGTGAGAGCGCCATCAAAGCTCTGGGTCTGGATGATGCGATCTTTGAGTACGAGGTCACATCCAACCGTGTGGACTGCTTCAGCGTGATCGGAATTGCGAGGGAGGCTGCTGCTACATTCCGCAAAGAATTTAAGCCCCCGGTTGTAACGCCCACAGGAAACGAGGAGGACGTCAATGATTATGTGAAAGTCACGGTTGAAAACACAGACCTCTGCCCTCGTTACTGCGCGAGAGTGGTTAAGAATATCAAGATCGGACCTTCCCCGGAGTGGATGCAGAGAAGGCTGGCATCCGTGGGAATCCGCCCGATCAACAATCTGGTGGATATCACAAACTATGTGATGGAAGAGTACGGACAGCCCATGCACGCATATGACCTGGACACCATCGCAGATCATCATATCATTGTAAAAACTGCGAAGAACGGGGAGAAGTTCACGACTCTGGACGGCCAGGAGAGAACAGTGGACGAGAATGTCCTGATGATCTGCGACGGGGAGAAAGAGATCGGCATTGCCGGCATTATGGGCGGTGAGAACTCTATGATTACAGATGATGTGAAGACGATGCTCTTCGAGGCGGCATGCTTTGACGGCGTGAACATCCGCAAGTCCAGCAAGAGAATCGGGCTTAGGACAGACGCTTCCGCGAAGTTCGAGAAAGGACTTGATCCGAACAATGCCCAGGCGGCCATCGACCGGGCGTGCCAGCTCGTGGAAGAGATGGGCGCAGGTGAAGTCGTAGGAGGCATGTCAGATGTCTACGGAAAGAAGAAAGAGCCTGTGAGAATCCCATTTGATGCAGATAAGGTCAACGAGCTTCTCGGAACGGATATTCCGGAAGAAGAGATGCTCGGATACTTTAAGATGCTCGACCTGGAATATGACGCGGCGGCAAAGGCAGTGATCGCGCCGACATTCCGCCACGATCTGTTCCGTCTGGCTGACCTTGCGGAGGAAGTGGCAAGATTCTACGGGTATGACAATATCCCGACCACGCTGCCGTCCGGGGAGTCCACTACAGGAAAGCTCTCATTCAAACTGAGGATCGAGCAGGTGGCAAGAGACATCGCGGAATTCTGCGGATTCAGCCAGGGCATGACCTATTCTTTCGAGAGCCCGAAAGTATTTGACAGACTGCTCCTGCCTGCGGATTCAACACTCAGAAACGCCATTGAGATCAGCAACCCGCTGGGCGAGGATTACAGTATCATGAGAACTACATCCCTGAACGGCATGCTCACTTCTCTCGCGACAAACTATAACAGGAGAAATAAGGACGTGCGCCTGTATGAGCTGGGAAACATCTATATTCCGAAGACACTGCCGCTGAACGAGCTGCCGGAAGAGAGGATGCAGTTCACGCTCGGCATGTACGGTGACGGCGACTTCTTCACGATGAAAGGCGTTGTGGAAGAGTTCTTCGAGAAGATCGGAATGAAGGACAGAGAAAAATACGATCCGGATTCGGGAAAGACATATCTCCATCCGGGACGCCAGGCAAATATTATCTATGACGGTCAAGTAGTCGGATATCTGGGGGAAGTGCATCCGGAAGTTGCGGATACCTACGGAATCGGCACACGCGCATATGTTGCTGTGATCGATATGCCGGAGATTCTGCCGTATGCGACATTTGACAGAAAATATACGGGAATTGCGAAGTATCCGTCTGTGACAAGAGATATCAGTATGGTCGTTCCGAAACCTGTTCTTGTGGGACAGATCGAGGAAGTGATCGAGCAGAAAGGCGGGGCGAACCTGGAGAGCTTCAGGCTGTTTGATATTTACGAGGGAGCACAGATCAGGGCGGGCTTCAAATCTGTTGCCTACTCGGTTGTGTTCCGGGCAAAAGACAGGACGCTGGAGGAGAGCGACGTGTCCTCAGCGATGAAGAAAATCCTTAAAGGCCTGGAAGAGCTGGGGATTGAATTACGTCAGTAATTGGTGAAAGGAAGAGACTTTGAAGACAAGTGATTTTTACTATGATCTGCCCCAGGAGCTGATCGCACAGGATCCGCTGGAAGACCGTTCGTCTTCCCGGCTTCTGGTTCTTGATAAAGAGACAGGGGCGGTAGAGCATCATGTGTTCCGTGACGTCATAAATGAACTGAATCCCGGCGACTGCCTGGTCATCAATGACACGAAAGTCATCCCGGCAAGGCTGATCGGAGCTAAGGAAGAGACCGGAGCAAAGATCGAAGTCCTGCTCTTAAAGAGAGGGGCTGGCGACGTGTGGGAGACTCTTGTGAAATCGGGGCGCAAGGCAAAGCCCGGGACAAGGATCAGTTTTGGAGACGGGCTGCTTACAGGTGAGGTTGTGGATATTGTGGACGAGGGAAACCGTCTGATCCGTTTTGAGTACGAGGGGATCTTTGAAGAGATACTCGATCAGCTCGGACAGATGCCGCTTCCGCCATATATCACCCATCAGCTAAAAGACAAAGACAGGTATAATACAGTCTATGCGGAGCACTCCGGATCTGCCGCTGCGCCGACTGCCGGCCTTCATTTCACGCCGGAGCTCTTAACAGAAATCCAGGCGAAAGGCGTTGGTATCGCCCGGGTGACCCTCCATGTGGGACTGGGCACGTTCCGCCCGGTCAAGGTGGATGATGTGGAAAATCACCATATGCATTCCGAGTTCTATATGATAAGCGAAGAGGCCGCAGATAAGATCAACCGTGCAAAAGAGAACGGCGGACGTGTAATCTGCGTGGGAACGACAAGCTGCCGGACCATCGAGTCCGCCGCAGATGAGAACGGGCGCCTGAAAGCGTGCAGCGGCTGGACGGAAATATTTATCTATCCGGGATACCGCTTTCAGATACTGGAGGGCCTGATTACCAACTTCCATCTGCCGGAATCTACGCTGATTATGCTTGTGTCTGCCCTTGCAGGCAAAGAGCATGTGCTTGCGGCTTATGAGGAAGCGGTAAGAGAGAAGTACCGGTTTTTCAGTTTCGGGGATGCGATGTTCATAAAATGATAACAGGGCGCTGTACACCAGTTGTATGGCGTCTGATTTTATGCTTGACAATAGTCTGATTTCGGACTATAATTGTCGGTACGAAATCGGACTAAGGAGCAAAGCTATGAAGATACATCAGGAAACAGAAGTGCAGAAATTTAACCGGTTATATAAAGAACTGGACGATCTTTACCACGACATTGCCCTGTATGCGGGCCTGTCAGACAGCGCGTGCTCAATTCTGTACGCGGTCTGCACCATCGGGGACGGCTGCCTTCAGAGAGATATCTGCCGGGAGGTATTTATGAGTAAGCAGACGATCCATTCTTCTGTTCGTAATCTGGAGAAGAATGATATCCTGTATCTGAAAAAGGACAGGGGAAGGGACAGACAGATCTTTCTGACAGAGAAAGGAAGAGGGTTAGTCGAGGAGAAAATACGCCCGGTCATAGAACTGGAGAACGACTCCTTTCTCGGGATGGACTCCTGCGAGCGGGCAGAGTTTATCCGCCTGTCTGAAAAATATGTGGAGAATTTCCGTAAAAGAGTGAAAACTATGGTCAGGGAGCAAGAGAAATGAAAACAGTATTCCGATTTTTAAAACCATACAGGCGCCTGTGCTTTTTTACGATCCTCGCCATGCTTCTTGATGTGGCGGGAGGCCTGCTTGTGCCGCGTCTTACGGCGGATATGATCAACATAGGTGTGGAGAGCGGAAGCCTTGGATATATCATTGAAAAAGGGGCCGCTATGCTGGCGGTAACGGTCATTGCCGGGGCAGGGGCGCTGGCGGGAAGCTGGCTGTGCGCCGATCTGTCTGCAAAGATCGGAAAAGATATGCGCAATGCCGTGTATGAGAAATCACTGACATTCTCAGCACATGATTTCAGCCGGTTCGGTACAGGCTCCATGATTACACGTACTCTGAATGACATCAATATCATCCAGCAGTCTGTTGTCTGGTGCATCCAGATGGTTCTGCCTGTTCCGGCAGTGTGCGTGATGGGAGTTGCCATGGCGTTTGCCATAGACAAAGTGATGGGATTCGTCCTGATCGGCGTGACAGCGCTCGTTATCGTGCTAGCAGTCATCGTGACACGCAGAGCCACCGCTATTTTTGAAAGACTCCAGAGTCTCCTGGACCGGATGAACGTGGTGCTTCGAGAGAATCTTACCGGCGTCAGAGTGGTGCGCGCGTTCCGAAAAGAAAAAGGTGAGGAACAGAGGATGCGCAAATCATTTGAGGACTATGCGGAGACGTCCATCAGCGCGAATCTGCTGTTTGCCGGACTGGAGAGCACCGCCTTTTTTGTCATCAATATCTGTATTGTGACCATTCTCTGGATCGGCGGCGACAGGATCGGCACCGGGCATATGGAGATCGGGGATATTACTGCTCTTACAGAGTATGCCATACTGATCCTGTTCTATATCATCATGGCACAGATGGTTATCATACTTCTGCCGAGGGCAAGGGTGTGCATCCAGCGTATACAGGAAGTGCTGGAGACAGAGCCGGAGATCTGTGACGGGCAGATGGTTCCTGACAGAGCGGCTGCAGTCCGCAGAGAGGATGAGCAGTGCGCAGGTGCATACCAAAAAGGGAGATCTTACAGTGAGCCTGTGGTTCGGTTTGATAACGTCTCTTTTTGTTTTCCCGACGCGGATGAATACGCTCTTTCCGGTATAGACTTTTCCTGCGGCAGGGGTGAGACTACGGCTGTGATCGGAGGCACCGGGTCCGGAAAATCTACGTTGGCAGGACTGATCCTGCGGTTCCACGACGTCACGGAAGGATCCGTTACAGTGGATGGGATGGACGTCCGGGATATCCGTCAGGAAGATCTGAGAGAGCGGATCGCCTATGTACCCCAGAAGGCATGGCTGTTTTCAGGCACTATAGCAGATAATCTCCTCTATGGAAATGAAAACGCCGGGGAAGAAGAGATGCGCAGGATTCTGTCAGTGGCCCAGGCAGATTTTGTGAGCGGCCTTGCAAACGGCCTGGACGCTCACGTAGCCCAGGGCGGAACGAATTTTTCCGGTGGACAGAAGCAGCGGCTCTCCATAGCCAGAGCGCTGATGAAGAAGGCGGACATCTACATTTTTGACGACAGTTTCTCCGCTCTGGACTTTAAGACGGACGCAGCGCTTCGCAAAGCTCTGAAAGAGGAAGTAAAAGATGCTGCCGTGCTCATTATCGCGCAGAGGATCAACACGATACTAAACGTGGACAAGATCATTGTGCTGGACGAAGGAAAGATCGCGGGGATCGGCAGGCATGAAGAGTTGATGAAAACATGCAGTGTTTACCGGGAGATCGCAAGATCACAGATGAAAGGGGGAGTGTGAGATGTCTGAAAATGAGATGGCACAGTACTCGGAAGACATGGATGCCGGGGTGCCGTCGGATGCGGGTTCGACTGTGAAACGTCTCTGGAGGTCCATGGGAAAGCAGCGTTTCCGTCTGGTCATCGTGTCAGTTTCTGTCATATTTTATACAATCCTTTCTGTGGCAGCTCCTGTATACAGTGCGAAGATCGTGGATCTTCTCTTCCGGGAGATCCGCTTATCCATTGCAGGAGAGAGAATGTTCCGTGTGACGTGGGATCCTGTAGGGCGGGAGATCGTTATACTGTTTCTGATTTATACGGCGACAGGTATTCTGTATACGTTTCAGAGCTTTCTCATGGCAGGATTTGCCGAGAGGGTTAGCCTGGATCTGCGCACGAAGATCAGCCAAAAGCTGAACCGCCTGCCCCTCTCGTTCTTTGACAGCCATAAACCGGGGGAAGTGCTGAGCCGCGCGACAAATGATCTGGATAAAATGGCAGAGGTGATGCAGACAGGGCTTTTGAAACTGTTCACGGCCGTTGGAATGGTGATCGGCTCTCTGATTATGATGTTTACGTTCCATGTGGGTCTTACGTTTGTATTTCTTTTCTTTACGGTACTCGCTATGGTGTCTACCAGATTTTTTGCCGGGGAGACGCTGCGGTGCGCAGCCATGAGACAGCAGGCGGCGAGCCGCGTCACAGGACAGGTGGAAGAGTCCTACAGCGGACGTGTTGTTATAAAAGCGTTCAACAGGGAAGAAAAAAGTGCAGAAGACATGCGGAAAGCAGTGGAGGAGCTTGCCGAGACTTCGAGGAAAGCAGACTTTATGATGAATGTGGTCAATCCGTTTATCCGCCTCGTAAACCGTTTCGGACAGGCGGTGATCGCAGTTTTTGCAGGGAAGCTCCTGCTCGAAGGCGTGCTGAGCGTAGGTGTGTTTCAGGCATTTTTCCAGTATGTGTATCAGGCCTCAGAGCCGTTGACAGAGGCTGCGTATATGGTGAATTCATTGCAGTCATCCATTGCATCTGTGGAGCGGATCTTCGGCCTGCTGGACGAGGAGGAGATCCGGCCCGATCCTGCGGAGACTGCAAAAGTGAGCCTGACACCCGGGGATACCGGGAGTATTCCTGCTGCCGGCAGAACTGAGGGCAGAGTGGAATTCCGGCATGTACGGTTCGGGTATTCTCCGGATAAACTTCTGATGAAAGATATCAGCTTTTCTGTGCGGCCCGGCCAGAAGATCGCTGTTGTCGGGAGTACAGGTGCGGGAAAGACGACGCTTATCAATCTTCTGATGAGATTCTACGAGGTGAACGGCGGACAGATCCTGCTGGACGGCATGGATACTGCCGGAAAGACATATGCAGGGCTCAGGAGCAATTTTGGCATGGTCCTGCAGGATACATGGCTCTTTGACGGTACTGTTGCGGAAAATATCGCCTATGGGAGGCCGGAGGCTTCACGGGACGAGGTGATCGCCGCGGCAAAGGCGGCTAGGGCGGATTTCTTTATCCGGACACTCCCCAAAGGCTATGATACCAGGCTCAGCGGCGATGCAGAGAATATCTCTGCAGGCCAGAGGCAGCTCCTTACGATTGCACGGGTGATACTCTGTGATCCGGCGGTGCTGATCCTTGACGAGGCTACATCCAGTGTGGATACCCGGACAGAGATGGAGATTGGAAAGGCCATGAGTGAGCTGATGAAAGGGAGGACCAGCTTTGTGATCGCGCACAGACTCTCTACCATTGCAGACGCCGATCTGATCCTTGTGATGCAGAATGGAGATATCATCGAACAGGGAGGCCATAGGGAACTGCTGCAGTCCGGCGGCGCATACGCGGAGCTTTATAACAGTCAGTTTGCATCAAACTGAGTCCGTCCGGATGATGGGAAAACCAGGCGCGCGAAGCAGCTGTAAAAGTCATAATCCCCCGGGAGAGGGCATATGCTTTCTCTGCGGGGGTGATTTTTTATGATCTATGTGGTAAAAAGCGGCGATACATTGGAGGGAATCTCGAACCAGACACAGATCCCTGTGCAGAAGATCATTGCTGATAATCAGTTAAAATACAGAGACAGACTCGTACCCGGGCAGGCACTCCTTCTCCTGAAAGAGGGAGAGAGCGGCAGGCTGGGAGAGGGCCTGATCATCGGGGGATATGCCTATCCCTTTGTGGAGCCTCCTGTGCTCGAAGAAGCTCTCATAGCGCTGAGTGAGATGCTGATGTTTTCCTATGGCTTTACATTTCAGGGGGATCTTGTCTCTCCAGCGCAGGATGATCAGTGGATGATCGACCGGACCAGGAGCGCGGGGGCAAGCCCGTGGATGGCGCTGACGCCATTTTCTTCAGAGGGTGCGTTCAATAACCAGCTCATCAAAGTGCTGGTGGAAAACCAGGAACTCCAGGATAAGCTGATCGGGCAGATCCTTACTACAGTGCAGGAAAAAGGATATGAGGGCGTGGATATCGATTTTGAGTATATTCTGCCTGAGAACAGGGAGCAGTATGCACAGTTTGCAGGAAGAGTGCGTGAGAAGATGAACGAGTATGGATATAAGGTGACTGTGGCTGTTGCGCCTAAAATATCCGACCGTCAGAGGGGAATCCTTGTAGAAGGAGTGGATTATGCTCTGCTTGGGCAGAACGCGAACGCCATATTCCTCATGACATACGAGTGGGGATATACTTATGGTCCGCCTATGGCAGTAGCTCCTCTGGATAAAGTACGGGAAGTAGTGGAGTATGCGGTCACGCAGATCCAGCCGGAACAGCTCATACTCGGGATACCGAATTATGGATATGACTGGACGCTCCCTTATGAGCGGGGCATCACCCGGGCAAGATCGATCGGAAATGTTGAAGCAGTGGAGATCGCATCGGAGAACGGGGCTTCCATCGAGTATGCCCGGATCTCACAGAGTCCATGGTTCACATATCGGAATAACGGAATGGAACATGTGGTCTGGTTTGAGGATGTGAGAAGCATCACGGCGAAATGGGAACTGATAAGAGAGTTCGGGCTGTCCGGGGCCAGGTACTGGAACCTGATGCGCCCGTTCCGGGCAAACTGGCTGCTGGTGGGCTGAAATGTCAGCATTGACTATTATTTTTGGGACATAGTATAATGTCAAAAAAGTTACAGCCCGCATCTGCATAGACAGATTTGACATGTCATGCAGAAGCGGTGCGCGTCAGGATGTGGGATGGATTTGCGATGAAACGTACGATGAACAGCAGGATCATTATTCTCAGTTTTACCCGTACCGGTACAACGCTGAACAGAAAACTCTGCGAAATACTAAATGAGCGGAAGAGTGGGGAGAAGGGCCGGGAGTCTTTGGGACAGCACAGAGAGGACAGATTATGCCTGGGATATGCACCGGAAAAATATGCCGGCAGCGAGCTTGATCCTTTCCCCGGGGAACTCAGAGAATATATCGGCAGGAACTGGGGAAAAGCGGCATATATCTTTATCGGAGCAGCGGGGATCGCCGTCCGGTATATTGCGCCCTGGGTGAAGGATAAGTATACAGATTCCCCGGTGCTCGTGATTGACGAGAAAGGGAAGTATGTCATTCCTCTTCTCTCCGGTCATATTGGCGGAGCGGCCGCTCTTGCAGACGAGATCTCAGAACTGCTGGGAGCCGCCGCAGTACACACGACTGCTACGGATGTACAGGGCAGATTTGCCGTGGATGTATTCGCAAAGAGAAATGATCTTATGATTACGGACAGGGAGATGGCAAAGAAGATATCGGCGGCAGTCCTTGAGGGAGAGAAGATCGCATTTTACGCACAAGAGAAGGCATGCCGGATTCGGGGAAATGTACCGCCGGAGATTGTTCTGTGCACAGATCCTAAGGAAGCGGGATCGTACCAGTACAGGATTGTGGTGGGAGAGGACGCCGCCGCATATGACAGAGAGGGAACGCTGGTGTTAAAGCCTGTGAATATTGCGGCGGGCATTGGATGCAGGAGAGGGACAAGCACGGAAATCCTGGAAAAAGGGCTTGATGAGATACTCCGTGCGAATGGACGATGCATGGAACAGGTGAAAGTGATTGCGAGCATCGATCTGAAAAAGGACGAGCAGGGGCTGGTGCATCTGTCCGAAAAGTATCAGATTCCTTTTCTGACATATACGGCAGAGGAACTTCAGAGAGTACGGGAAGTCTCGTCAGGTTCGGAATTTGTGGAGAAAGTAACAGGCATTGACAACGTGTGCGAGAGGGCGGCGAGGCTGTGCTGTGGAGACGGAGAAATGATACAGGAAAAAGCCATCAGAGAGTCAATGACAGCAGCTCTTGTGAAGTGCCCGGTGGAAATTATATTTTAACTGATGTTACAGACCCTTTGGAGAAGATCATGGAAAAAGAAAAAAAAAGTCCCGGAATACTGATATTTGCGGGGACAACGGAGGGAAGAGAGCTGGCAGAATATATGTCAGAATATAATGAAAAGCATGCAGGATGTCCGGTCCCGCGGCAGGGAAAGGCAGGCGGGCCGGTGCGATGCTTCGTACGTACGGCTACCGAATATGGGAAGAGTATGCTCGGAACTCTTCCGGGAGTCGAGATCCATGCCGGCCGGATGGACGCCAGGGAGATCCGCAGGTTTATAGAAGAAAAAGAGATCGATCTGGTGATCGATGCGACACATCCGTTTGCGAGGGAAGTTACAGAGAATATCAAGTCTGCTTGTGAGGCTGCCAGTAGAGAAGCCGGCAGAGTTCCTGCTGTATCGGGAAACAAAGTCCGCTATGTGCGCTGCCTGAGAGAAGGCGCAGCACGTACAGGGGACAGAGGTCAGACAGAGAGCGCAGAGGGTCAGGCTGTGTGGGTTGATTCTGTCAGTGAGGCGGCTGCGTATCTGAAAAAGACAGAGGGAAATATCCTGATCGCCACAGGCAGCAAAGAGCTTCATCTGTACACAGAGATAGAGGACTATAAAGAACGGTGCTTCGCCCGTGTGCTCTCTACACGGGAGGCAGTGGAGGAGAGTGTGCGTCTCGGGTTTGAAGGGCGGCATCTCATCGCCATGCAGGGTCCCTTTTCTGTGGAGATGAATCTGGCGCTTCTAAAACAGACAGAAGCATCCTGGTTCGTGACAAAGGAATCCGGAGCGGCAGGAGGATTTGAAGAAAAAGTAAAAGCAGCACAGATGGCAGGGGCGTCGGCAGTCATAATTGGAAAGCCGGAAGAGACGGGAGAGAGCGTGGAGCAGATCAAAGGGATGATGCGAAATCTTGCGTCAGGCTGCGGCGAAAAGAAATTTATGAAAGAGGCAGATCAATGAGAATCGGTGAAGCAGAGAATACGTATCCGTCTATAGAAGAGATGGTGAAAGCTGTTATGGGAGAACATGTCTCTGTTATAAAAAGTGAGAGCCTGAGAGGCGGGGATATCAATAATGCGTACAGACTGACGCTTTCCTGTGGAGAGCACATCTTCGTGAAGACGAATTCTATCGGCCATGCCGACTTTTTTCTGACGGAGGCAAAGGGGCTGCTCGCCCTGCAGTCGGCGGTTATGACAGGGGTTCCCCGGATACTGGGAATGGGAATCGATGAACAGAGAGGAGTTTCCTTTCTTGCCCTTGAATATCTTGAAAGTTCTCCGCGTATCTCTGCATACTGGGAGACTTTTGGACATCAGCTCGCAAACCTGCACAGAGCGGAATGTCTGAAATTCGTAACATCTGAAAATGGCAATGAGAAATACGGATTTTTGGAAGACAATTACATTGGAGCCAGTCCCCAGAAAAATTCTCCGAAAGAAAAATGGACGGATTTCTACAGAGACTGCCGGATTCTGCCGCAGATGACCAGAGCCTGGAGATATTTTGACGCTTCTGTGAGGAAAAAGGCGGACCGGCTTCTGGAACACCTTGATTCTTACTTGAGAGAACCCCGGTTCCCGTCGCTTCTCCATGGAGACCTGTGGAGCGGAAATATATTATGCGGACCTGACGGCAGAGCATGGATTATAGATCCGGCGGTCTATGTCGGAGATTTTGAGACAGACCTGGCGATGACACAGCTTTTCGGAAGTCTGCCGGAGTCTTTCTATGAGGCATACAGCGAGATCAATCCGATTGACAAAGAGGGGTATTCAGAACGCAGGAAACTCTATGATCTGTATCATCTTCTGAATCATCTGAATTTGTTCGGCGGTGCGTATCTGGGAAGCGTTGTCGGGATCATAGACTGGTATGCCTGAAAACAAAGGGAAATGCCGGAAAGTAAAGGAAATATTCCTTGCAAACCTTATTTTTCTGTGATATACTACGAATGTTGCAAAAAAACACGTATGCGGATTTCTCTGACGGTGCCGAATCCGGTATGCCGGATGGTCTCAGGGAACGAAACATGCGGAAGATCAAAAACCAAATGGAGGAAAGAAACATGAGTGTTATTTCAATGAAACAGCTTTTAGAAGCAGGTGTACATTTCGGACACCAGACAAGAAGATGGAACCCGAAAATGGCTCCGTACATCTACACAGAGAGAAATGGTATCTATATCATCGATCTGCAGAAATCTGTAGGAATGGTTGATGATGCATATAAAGCCGTTTCTGACATCGCCGCAGAGGGCGGCACAATCCTTTTCGTAGGAACAAAGAAACAGGCTCAGGATGCGATCAAGGCAGAGGCAGAGCGCTGCGGTATGTTCTATG
>DXAU01000007.1 GCA_019116885.1 Candidatus Mediterraneibacter pullistercoris
ACCATACAACACGGACGGAAAGATCAGATGCAGTAAGGCTCAGATTATTGAGGCGGTAGAGTAATGGCACAAGATATGAAATACAGCAGTTCCGGCAGGATGAAAATTTCTGCCGGATACAAGCCGGGGAATATGGCGGCGTTCATGTATGGATCCACGAAGCGGAAGAGAAAGAAGAGGGTGAAAGGGAAATGACAACAGAACAGAAAATCCAGTACATAGCTGACCACTACGGATATGATACGCAGAGCAGACAGCTTATCGAGGAACTTTCAGAACTAATCCAGGCGATATGTAAACACAACAGAGCATATGAAGAATTAAAAATATACACAAAAGAAAGCTGCGCTGAAAAAGAATCAATCATCGAGGAAATGGCTGATGTCATTATAATGATGTGTCAGTTTGATTATCTTATCGGCATCAATGCTAATTCGGTATATGAAGTGATAGAGAGTAAACTGGACAGACAAATTGAGAGAATAAAAAGCGAGTAGAAAGGAGCCAGCCTCCGGCCGGGGCAAGGGTATACCGGGCTTCTTGAACAATGAGGTTTGTACCTTGATAATTGAATATTGATGGTTGGGATGGTATTATTAAGCAGGGTGAGAGAACATGATGGAAAATATTTTATCGGCAATAGCTATTACAATCAGTATAGTATCTCTGGGAATTTCGCTTTATATGGCGCGCTTGGATGAGAGTCCGTATTTGTGTTTAAAGGAGATTAGTTTTAACAAAGAGCATTTTGAAATCATTAATTATTCTGATGAATTGCCTAGAAGTGTAAAAAATATAATTAATCAAACTAAACATAGCATATCAGTGCAAAAGTTATTTGGAAAGGAATATTTACTTGTGAATTTAGTGGAAACTGAAGAAAATGATTTGAGTAGTGCTGAGCTAGTGCTTTCCCCAATGGAGTGCACCTATGTAAGTCGTGGAGGTCATATAAACGAACTTATTTTAAAAGAAGCCAGTATGGCATTTAAGGAAAAGCCTGAAGAGATTATTACCCAAGATTTGCTAGGAACGGAAAAAATGATATTACTCGATAGCAACGAGATTGTAATAAGGATTGCGTATGTCCATCAGGGCACAAAACCACCAAGTATAAATTATTCAGAGTTGAAAAAAGAAACAGATAATTTTGATTATCTAATGGATATAGATAAAGCAGAAAAATACATCAATTTTGGCTTTGAAAAATTTGTCTTTCTATTCAAAAATTATAAGGGGAAGATATACAAGAGAAAAATTGTGTTAACAATGGATAAGGTGAAAGGTCTTACATTTGAACTGAAATAATATTTACCAACCATCAATATTCGGTGGTTGGTTTTTTATTGCCTAAAAACAGAACAAACGAAAGGAGAGCGGATGTGGAGAGATTAACGGAAAAAGCGCCTAAACAAAGTGTTAATTCACAATATGTAAAGAGAAAAGGTTTTTACACAGCGGACTGCATAGAAAGACTTGGAATGTACGAAGACACCGGACTTACCCCGGAGGAAATTGTGGAACTGAAGGAGCGGGATACGGCGAAGGCACCGATCGATGCTGATGAAGATTATGGATTCTTTACCTGTCCGTCATGCGGAGAAGCAATATATGCGAGTGATAATTTCGAGAGCCATAAGTTCTGCCTGAATTGCGGACAGAGGCTTAAGTGGGAGGAATGAGTATGCGAGAAATATTATTCCGTGGAAAGCGGATAGATAACGGCGAGTGGGTAGAGGGTTATTATAGAATTAAGGGAAAAGGAACTGACATAGAGAATCATTATATCATGGTTCCAACATTTCAGTCGAGTATAGGAAATTATGATTATATGTGCTACTTCACTGATGTTCATATAGATTCCGAAACCCTCTGCCAGTACACCGGACTGAAAGACAAGAATGGTAATCGGATATGGGAGAATGATATCTGTACTCTTATAACCGAAGAGGGAGAATTTGTAATTAAATACGATGAAGAAGGCGCAAGATTTATTTTAGATGGAGATGGTATAGTAGAAGATTTTGATAACTACTATGACTATGAATGCGAAGTTATCGGAAACATTTTCGACAACCCGGAACTGCTGAAAGGAGAATGAGGATGACAGGTACAGAGTCACTTTTGATGGATTATATTATGCGGCACACATATTCCTGCCCGGTAAAAGACAATGCAGACATTGATTTTGATAAAGAGTGTGTCGGATTTAAAGAGCCGGGATGCAGGGAATGCATCATGAAACATTTGGAGGAATTAAGATGACGGAGGGAAGGACTGGCATGCAGGAATTAGAGAAGATTCTGGAAGAGATAGATTTCTTAGACATCATTTACGATGTAGATAACGGTGGATGTTTATTACGGCAGGAAGATGTGGTGGACGTTATCGCCTGGCGTCCTCTTCCAGAGCCACACCGCCCGGAAAGGAGCACAGATGAAAAAGGCTGAATTACAACCGGGGAGAAAGTACCTGCACAAGCGCCATACTATGGTTTCCGGCATCCATCGGACAGCAGAGCGGTGGATGAAATGCGAACGGATCACGGATACTGGCGCGGTATTCAGCCGGGATTTCGAGCCGGAGATAGTACTGACAGACAAAGAGATTGAAGAGGAGCTGATGAAAGGGTGAGAGAAATAAGCCAATATATAGAAAATGAGCACAGGAGTACTCAGAATACAAGTACAACGGACGAGCTGATCCACGTCCAGGGCGAGAGGATCAGGGAAGACCCAGTGGAGTACATAGCCAGGAAATTTAACATAAGGGGTGATGCGGATGGACAAAAGCATACTGAGTGAATACGCTGATATGAAAGAAGAAATCAAAGATCTGTGCCGGCGCATATCCGAAGACCAGAAATGGATTGACCGGCTGCAGAGGACAATAGTATCGGATTCTGTGACTTGTGGGAAGAAAGGAAAGAAACCCATCCGCACCGTGAAGATTAAGGGATTCCCACAGGTGGAGATTGAGCGCAGGATCGAATTGATGAAGCGGAGACAGGCAAAGCTGCAGATGTTGGAGACGGATCTGATCAAGAAACAGATGCAGGTGGAAGAGTACATACAGACGATTCAGAAGAGTGAGTTGCGAACCATGTTCCGGCTGTATTACATAGATAACCTGACATGGTATCAGGTGGCGATGCGCATGAATCAGATCTTCCCGAAACGTCGGATAAAGTATACAGAGGATAACTGCCGGATCAGACATAACAGATTTTTGGAACAAGTTGCATAAATGTTCGGTAATGTTCGGTTGAAATGTGTTAGTATGATATAAAGCCGATAGGTATGATGCCGGACGGCTTACGGGCCGAAAGGCGAATAGCTGGATAGCCCGGACAACTTTTTTCTCAGATGAACAGAATACACCAAAGAAAGACGCTCTGCATTTGCGGGGCGTTTTTCTTGACAAAAAAGAGCGCTTATAATATAATGCAACTATAAAACAGTTGCAGAAGAGGTGAGCGCCTTACGAAATGAGCAAATTTGATAAAGCCAAAATTAGAATATTAAGCAAACCTACGGATTATACTTATACTGAGGCGAAATATTTGTTGGGGAAATTGGGATTCAAGGAATATAACAAAGGAAAAACCTCGGGATCAAGAGTGCGGTTTTATCGTGAAAGCGATCAAAAAATTATTTTGTTACACAAACCTCATCCAGAAGATGAAATGGATGTTGGAGCTGTAAAAGATTTAGTTGATTTTTTAGAAAATTTGGGTGAATTATGAAGAACAATATATTACAGTATAAGGGATACCATGCAAAAATAGTATTTGATAATGAAACATTTTCTTTGCGTGGGAAAATTGAAGGGATAAATGACTTAGTAAATTTTGAAAGTAAAGATCTTAATACAATAGAGCAGGAATTTCATGATGCCGTAGATGATTATTTGGAGCTTTGTAAGGAAGTTGGCAAGAAGCCAGAGAAAGAATATAAAGGAACATTTAATGTCAGGATTTCGCCAGAATTGCATAAAAAAATAGCCCTAATGGCATCGAAGAACGGGGATACATTAAATAAGACAATAGAAAAAGCGTTAGAGGAATATACAAAAACCACAACTCATACAGAAGTAGTTCTATGCGAGAAGATTGACATGTTATCAGAGCAATTATCTGCAAAAACCGTTATTGAAAATGGAGAAAATAAAATAACAGTTCCTTTTTTAAATGGGTATGGAGATATGAAACTGAAATATTTGCAGTGAACGACTTGGAGGAAATGACATTATGCAAAATTTAGGACAGTATTTTATGAATGAGCATCAAATTTATTTAAAAGGAATAAATTTTGAAAGATTTGATGTAATACTGCAACCGCCGAATGGTGAGATAACGCTTAATTGTACAGATAACATAGTGGCCACGGTAAAAGACGATGAAGGAGTAGAAATTATTTTAACGAGGAAATTAACTTTTGTCCCAGAACAATTATTCGGGTTAGAGATTTCATTTGGTGTAGATTTGAAGTTTGTTAAAGAAAAGGCAAAGGAAATTAATTGGCGTGAAATTAATTTAGCAGATGAATTTAGGGATAATGGAGATTTTATCCTATCAAATCTTTTAAGTAGAATTTCTTTGCTAGTTGCTCAGATTACATCCTCGTTTGGACAGACCCCGCTAATTATACCGCCTAGTATGCCAAAAACTCAGAAACCTAACGAATAATGCACTATTTACCAGAATTGATTTAAAGACGTCCGATGGGCGTCTTTTTCTGTTGCTAGTTGGCGATTGCGGGAGTATAATAAAGGTGGTGTTTAAGGTGCGGGAGAATGGAGGAAAAGGTGCCTAAAGTAAAAAACATTGAGAAAAAGATATATGATGTTGAAGGATTTGAAGTGAAAGTTAAACGAGATGGAAAAGATGTAAGAGGAGACATGGTACTTCTCGCCCAGTATCAAGGAGAAAGAATGTCAAAAAATTCATTTTCGGTAAAAGAGTGGAAAGATAAGTTTAGAAAGCAGTTTCCTGGATACGACGTGGATGTCCTTAAAAATAATGGAGAGAAAGCGAGTGGACAGACAAAATTGGCCACTGTTCGTGATACATATTTGGATTCAGACCAATAATCAGAAATCAAGAGGCACGTTGGTGTCTCTTTTCTTATACCCAGATACTTGTTCAGGGCTTCAGGTCCCCTAGACATATGCGGGCATATCATCAACGGCAGATGTGCAGGATAGCGCCCTGTGTCCCGGTTCGACTCCGGGTGCTCCGCTTTAATACAGTTTGGATCGAGAGGTGGTGAGATGCCGAGAGCCAGAAGTCCGAAGCGCAACGAAGCCTATCAGCTATGGCTTGCTTCGGAGGGGAAAAAGAAATTAAAGGATATAGCAGCAGAGCTGGGTGTGTCAGAAACTCAGATCCGAAAATGGAAAAATCAAGATAAATGGAATGGTAACGTTACTAATCAGATGAAAGGTAACGTTACCAAAAGAAAGCGCGGTGGACAGCCCGGCAACAAGAACGCTGTAGGGCACGGCGCACCGAAAGGAAACCAGAACGCGGTGAAGCATGGACTTTTCTCCCGGTATCTTCCAGAGGATACCCGGGAGCTATTTTATTCTCTGGACTCTGCTGATCCACTGGACCTGCTGTGGGATCAGATTAAACTCGCTTACACAGCAATCATACGGGCGCAGCAGATCATGCATGTTAGAGACCAGGAAGATAAGACCGCAGAGAAAGTCGGAGACAGCAAAGGGAAGATAATTTCTGAGAAGTGGGAAGTGCAGCAGGCGTGGGATAAGCAGGCATCTTTCCTACAGGCTCAGGCGAAAGCTCAGAAAGAGCTAACCGGTATGATTAAGCAGTATGAGGAATTACTGCATAAGAACTGGGAACTGGCAACCGAGGAACAAAGGGCGAGAATTACCGCATTGAAAGACAAGGTGAAAACGGATGAAGACAGAGCTGTCAACATAACGTTTGTGAAGGCAAGTGAGCAGAATGGAAAAGAACATTAATTTTGCCTTAAACGATCATTTCTATGATTTTGTAGACGATTGGAATTATAAGTTCTACTTCCTGGTCGGAGGCTATGGAAGCTCTAAAAGCTATCATGTTGCTGTGAAGATTATTAAAAAGCTTCTGGAGGAGAAGCGGAAAGCTCTGGTTGTCAGGGAGGTATTTGATACAATCAGGGATTCCTGTTATGATCTTTTGCAAGAGGTTGCGGACGCTATGGGCGTTGATGAGTATTTGACATTCACTTCCTCCCCTATGCAGGTCAAGTTCAGTAATGGTAGCAGAATAATCTTTAAGGGGATGGATAAACCTGCAAAATTGAAATCCCTGAATGGAGTGTCAATCGTATGGATAGAGGAGTGTTCGGAAGTAAAATACGCCGGATTCAAGGAGATCCTTGGACGTTTAAGGCATCCGACATTAAGCAATCATATTATTCTATCTACGAATCCAGTCAGCAAAGGGAATTGGGCTTACAAATATTTCTTCCAGGATAAAAAGAAAAAAGTATTTGTCCTGGACGATGAACAGCTGTATAAAGCAAGAATCATGGTTGTCGGAAACACGTATTATCATCATAGTACTGTGGACGACAACTTTTTTGTTCCGCAGGAGTATGTGGAACAACTGGATGATCTTCAGATCCACGATCCCGATTTATACCGTGTTGCCAGGCAGGGTCACTTCGGTGTTAATGGTACTCTGGTATTCCCACAATTTGTTGTAGAGCCGGCTGAACAGGTGTCAGAAGAAATACGATCCATTAAGGATCCTCTGGAAAAGAATGGTATGGACTTTGGATTTGTGACTTCTTACAATGCAGCACTCCGCCTGGTGGTGGATCACACGGAGAAGATCCTGTATATTTACCAGGAGTACTACAGCCGGAACAAGACAGATCCAGAGATTGCAGAGGACATGGCGGATTGGAAGGACATTCTTATCAAAGCAGACTGCGCAGAGCCTAAGGCGATAAGGTTTTACCGGCAATCAGGATTCCGTATGAGACCTTGTAAGAAGTTTAAGGGCAGTCGAGCAATGTATACGAAGAAAGTTAAGCGATTTAGAAAGATCGTGTGCTCTGATACTTGCCAGAATACGATTGATGAGCTCCAGGATCTGACATTTGCTGTGGATAAGGATGGAGAGATTATAGAGGATGAGTTTAACATTGATCCGCATACTTTATCTGCGATTTGGTACGCGCTTGACGATTATGAAGTATCGGATCTGAAAGGCGGCAGCCTGGGCACATTCATCAGATAGAGGTGACAGCGTGAGGATAAGAGATATCATAGATAGATTTAGAAAAGGGGTGAAGGCAGGCATGGCTGCTGTTAAAGAGAGCAATTCCCTGACAGATGCAAGGATTGTGTACCTGATTGAGAAATTCAAGGATTCCGGTAAGCGAGAGCTGATGATGGAAGGGGAACAGTATTATCAGGTAGATAACGACATTAAGGACAGAAAAATTACGAAAAAGGTAAACGGACAGCGTGTGGAGGAAAGCTGGAGGGCAAATAACAAACTGGCTCATGCGACATATAAAAATCAGGTGGATGAGAAGATCGCTTACTTGCTGTCTAAGCCAGTTACATACAAGACAAGTGAAGATGCTGGGGCGCCTTATGCAGATAAGATAAAAGATATCCTTGGAAAGCATTTCCAGTACCAGCTGACGCAGCTTGGATATGAGGCGTCGAACAAAGGGCTTGGATGGCTTCAGGTGTACGTTGATGCAGAAGGAAACCTGAAAACAATGGTGATCCCGGCGGAACAGTGTATCCCGTACTGGAAAGACAAGACTCACACTGAGCTTGATACAATGATCCGTGTCTATGACACGACGGTATGGGAATACAGTACGGAAAAAACAGTCACGAATGTAGAGGTATGGACAGAAGATGGGGTGGCGTTTTACCGGCTGGAAGGGCAACTCCTCATCTATGATTATGACAGCAATATGGATGCCGGCGGTCCTGTATCTCATTACAGAAACGGTGATGTATGGCAGTCATGGGGAAGGGTGCCGTTTATTCCGTTTAAGAATAATCAGATCGAGATGCCGGATATCAAATTCGTGAAGAGCCTTATTGATGGATATGATCAGGGCAGAAGCGAAGCGGCGAACTATGTAGAGGAGGTCAAGAACCTGATCTTCGTTCTAAAGGGATATGGAGGAGCAAATCTGGATGAGTTCATGCGAGATATCAATGAAGACCGCGCTATTAAGATTGATGATCCGGAAGAAGGCGGAGTTGATACGATTACACCGCAGATGGATATCACAGCGCTGCGTGAGCATTACGAGCAGCTGAAGCGTGATATTGTAGAGGCAGGACAGTCTGTAAACAAGGATCTTGATAAATTCGGCGCTGCGCCTTCCGGCGTTGCTCTGCGGTTTATGTACTCGGGGCTTGATCTGAAATGTAATCTCATGGAGACGGAGTTTAAGATGGGGTTTGAACAGCTCTTGTATTTTGTGGATATGTATCTTCAGCTGACTGGACAGGGCGACTTTGAGAAGACGGAGGTTGAGCTGGTATTTAATCGTGATATGGCGGTTAATGAGTCTGAGCAGATCCAGAACTGCACGAACTCCCGAGGCACAATTTCTGACAAAACGATCATTGCACATCACCCGTATGTTTCTGACGTGGAGGAAGAGATGAAGCTTCTTGAAGATCAGAAGAACGCAGCAGGGCCTGCATGGGATGAGGTGCCGCCAGTAAAGGACGGTGGAGGAGATGGCGCAGAAGAGTAGTGAGTACTGGGAAAAACGTATTGCCGCGAGTACATGGAAAACATATAATTCTCTAGAAGAGAAGAATCGGGAACTCTTGGAGTTCTACGTGGATGCCAGTGAACAGATTAAAAAGGAACTCTATCTGATTGCTGAAAAATACAGCAAAGAGGGGGTTCTTTCTCTTTCTGAGATGCATAAGAAGAACCGTCTGACTGCGCTAAACAAGAAGTTTGAGAACATCATCGAGGATCTGGGCCACAAGACAGAAAAGTCTACAAAAAAGAATATGCAGGACGGTTTCAAGGCTGTGTATAAGAATACTGCGGTCAGCATGGGGGATGAGAATTTCTCTATGCCAAACAAGAAGTTGATGGAAAAGCTTCTGAATGAGCCGTGGCGTGGGGATAGTTTTTCAGGTCGATTGTGGAAAAATCAGAAGAAACTGGCAGTCGGACTGAATGATCTCCTTCTTACCGGACTGCAACAGGGAAAGACTGCGACGGAGATTGCGGTTAGCCTTCATAACTTCATGGGACAAGGATTTAATGAATGTCATCGTCTGGTGAGAACCGAGACAATGCATTATTTGAACGGTGCCACTAAACAGAGATACAAAGATGCTGGTGTAGAATACGCTCAGATCTGGGCGGCTGAAGATGAGCGAACCTGTGAACAATGCTCAAAGTATCACGAAAGGATATATCCCATTGATAAGTGTCCGAATGTGCCTTTCCATCCAAATTGTCGATGCACGATTATCCCTGTGACAGATGAAAAACTAATTATAGGGCATGATAAAAAGAACGATATCGAGAAAGCTATTGAAAAGAAAGGCGATTCTGATATAATAAATCCATCAATAGCGAAAGCAGGAACCGGTGTGGCAGTTATACGTTCTCTTGGAAAGATAAAGGAAAACATTATTACAAAAGAATTTGGACAAATCCAAACTGATGAAATCATTGTAACTGAAGAAAGGGAAGAGCATATAAAAGAGAGGCATCCAGAGGACTTTGAATTATTTGAAAAATATGGAGGTAAAACGGTTTCTGATCCTGATTATATAATTCGAGATGGTAAACATGAAGGAACTGTATTTATGGTAATGAAATTGCCTAACACAAATCTTAATGTTGTTGTAAGGGTAGCCCTTGAATCAGATCGAAGCGGTTTGAAAAACTCAGTCATGACATTTTATAGAATCCGAGAGCGCAACTTGAAAAAGCTGATAGAAAAAAGCACTGCTCTCCTGGGAAAAGATGCGGTGCTTTACAAAAAGGAATAAAAGAGCTATAATGTTCATACAATAAGTGGGGAGATATTTGAAGTAGAGATTGTGCTGCTACGCACCCTTGTGGTCAAAAGAAATGTGGGAAGGGGCACACCCACCAAATATCTTTCTACTTACTAAATAAAGACCAATGCATACCACCAGTCAGAAAAGGCCGGTGGTTTTCTTATACCCAGAAAGCAGGAAAGGAGGAAACGCCATGAAAGCAGTCTGTATCAAAAGCTATTACGACAAACAACTGAAAAGAAAGGTTACAGTAGGCGACGAGCTTGAATTGTCTGAAAAGCGGTTCAAAGAACTGTCCACAGTACAAAATGCAGCTAAGGAAGTGCTTGTAAAAGCAGAGCCGGAGAAAAAGACAGTGTCAAAGAAAGAATAAGGTGATCCCTGTATCCCCCTGCTCAGGGTTACAGAGTGCATGAAGCATCCGTAAGGGTGCTATTTTTCTACCCTTTTTTTATAGGTTGCAGGGTATAAAGAACAACGGTACAGCCCAGCACCGGGAGAGCCGGTATAAAAATCTATGGAGGTAAAGAAGAATGGAATGGTTACAGAAAATTTTGTCAAACGCGGTTTACACGCAAGATGGAAAGCTGGACGTTGAGGCGACAATGAAGAAGATCAATGAGGAAGCGCCGAAGCATATTGTTCCGAAGGAACAGTATAACAGTAAGGTGAAGGAGCTTGACGCGGCGAATAATACGATCAAGCAGTTGGAAAAGGATGCAAAGGACAATCCGGATCTTCAAAAGGCTATCAAGGATCACGAAGCTGCTGTGAAAAAGCTACAGGAGGATCATGCAGAAGAGATTAAGGGAATGAAAATTGATTCTGCGATCAATAAAGCTTTATCCGATCAGTGTGCAAAACACCCTGAACTTCTGGCAGGAAAATTCGATCGGTCAAAGATTCAGGTTACAGATGACGGAAAGGTCATCGGTCTGGATGAACAGATGAAAGAGCTCACAAAGAGTTATAAAGATATGTTTGGACAGACTCTTTCAGGAAAGATGCCGGCAAATCCGGACAGAGGAGCAGGCGGCAGTGTGAACACGTTTGATGCACTTGTCAAAAATGCAGATAACATGACAGCTGAAGAAGTGGCTGCCCAGTTTGAAGCTATGGCAAAACAGTAGTAAGAAAGAGAGGATGAAAAAATTATGTCAGTTGAAAATTTTAAACCGACACTGTGGGAGGGAGCGCTGATTGCAAACTTCCATTCCGTATCAATTGCGGATGTGCTGGCAACTCCGCCGGCAGAGATCAAAGGGAACAAGGTTATCTTTAACCGTGTAGGAACAGGAACCCTGAAAGATTACACAGGAACAGTAGACTGGGATGATATTGAAACTACACCTGTGGAGATGACATTTGATAAGAAAAAGTATTTTGCTTTTGCACTGGATGATGTGGATAAGGTACAGCTGAAAGCAGACGTAATGACAGCTACAGCGCAGGAACATTCAGCACTTCTTGCAGAGCAGTATGACAAAGACTTCTTTGCGGCGCTGCTGGCGGGAACAACGATCAAGATTGGAAGTTCCAGCACTAAGAAAAAGGTCACACCTGCAAATGCATATGACTATATTGTTGATCTGGGGACAGAGTTGTCCAAGAAGAAAGTGCCGAAAGCAAACCGATATGTAACGGTCAATGCAGAGTACTTGGGACTGCTGGCGAAAGACAGACGTTTTACGCCAAACCCGACTGTACTCGCGAACGGAATTGTTCAGGGACAGGTCATCGGAGGGCTTCAGGTGATGTGTTCTGAGGAGCTTCCGGCAAATGCAATTATTGCGAATCATAAGTCTGCAATTGGTGCGGCGAAACAGATCAACGAGATGGAGGCGATGCGCCTCCAGGGATCGTTTGCGGATGGCATCCGTGGATTATGTGTCTACGGAGATAAAGTCTTGAGAGATGATGCATCCGCAGTACTGTATTACGAAGTCGGCACATCAGCGGATATTGATCCGATTAATGTTAAGATCACGAACGATACGGCAAATCCGGTGAATACCAAGGAAGTAGCAGCCGGCTAAGAGGGGAGCAATCCCCTCTTTTATTGAGGTGATGGGTTATGGAAAATAAGATTTTAGAAAGCCTTCTGAAACGTCCGGGACTTCAGGATCAGAAGGATATTCTTACAGATATGATCCAGGACAGCATAAGTGATATAAGAATTATGCTGAATTATGGTGAAGATGAAGAACTTCCTGCCGGATGTATTCCGGCCATAAAAGAGTTGGTCCTAGTCCGCTACAATCAGGACGGCGTTGAAGGGATTTCCAGTGAATCCCAGAGTTCCGGTGGGAGTACAACTTATACGGATGCCCTGCCTGACCGGGTGAATCGGATTATTCGTAAGTATCGCAGATTGCCGGGGTGATGTTATGTCGATCAACAGAGATATGAAAGAGTACACCCTGCAGCATAATGAGACGGTCCGTACACCTTCTGGCGCAGAGAAGGCATCCTGGGTGGATAAAGAGTCAATCCGGGCGGCGGTATACAAAAAGAATGACATGAAGGTATCGGCGTCTGAAAAGTACATCGAATCTACTCACACCGGAGTGACGCATTGTAAGGATATTGATTCTGATGGATACAGGCTTGTCCGGGACGGGGTAATCTATGAAGTAACTGACTGTAATACAGAAGGACGTCTGGCAAACCTGCTTCTGAAGGTGGTGAGATAGTGGCTGATAACAGCGAATTTATCCGCAGTATGGAGAACGCTACTGCGCAGATGGTGCTGGATATGGAGAAGAAGGTCGAGAAAGCCTGTCTGTTGGTTGAGAACCAAGCAAAGCAGGATTGCCCAGTTGATCAGGGATTTCTCCGTGCGTCTATAACCAGTGAAACGGAAGTGACTGGAGATGCCATCACCGGAAGAATAGGGAGCAATCTGGAATATGCGCCTTATGTCCACAATGGCACAGGAATCTATGCGGTGAATGGTGACGGACGAAAGACACCCTGGTTTTATAATGTGAAAGCCGGAAAATATAAGGGAGAGCATTTGACGGTGGGGCAAAGGCCGCAGCCTTTCCTTGCTTATGCGTCATTGTTTAATCGAGACAAGATAGAAAAGATTCTGGGAGGATGATTGATATGGAGATTAGTATTAAAAACTACATAGAAGAGAAAATCCCGGAACTTTCCGGAAGACTGTATCCGGTATTCACAACGGATCTGGATAATGTCAGTGTGGTGTATACCTTTACCCCGATATCCGGCGGTCATGTAAAGCAGAGCCAGTTGGAGTTGAAGATTATTTTCGCAGATTACGATATCTGTAAGGAGTATGAAGAAAAGATAAAAGTCCTGTTAGATATGGAGGAAGACCAGCCATTTGTAGTGTATGGCGGAGTCCGGTTTTATTCCAGCCTGGCAGGCGGCGGAACTATTTTTAATGACGGGTGTCAGATGTTCGAGGACACCCTGTATTTTATTATTGACTGGAGGAAACGAAATGAATGATATCAATGAAATCCTGATCGGCGCATGTGATGTGTATATGTATGAGTTTACCGGAACAGAAGTGCCGGAAAATGCAGTGATTGAAACAGACGAACATAATGTGGGGCACTGCTCCAGTGGCTTTACAGTAGACTATAAACCGACAAAGTATGACGTGAAAAATCAGTACGGTCAGATCGTAAAATCGGCAGTGACAGAAGAAGCGATTTCTGCGAAAACTGGTGTACTGACCTGGAATCTCGCAAACATGTCCCTGCTGTCCACGGGAGAATATACGGAGGATAAAGAGGGGGCAAAGAGAAAGCTGGTATTTACCGGGAAAGGGAAAGCTCTGAAAACAGTCCTGATCCGTGCGGTACATACGAAAGAAAATGAGAAAAAGATCCGGTTTACTATGATTGGTCAGGGTGGCTCTGGCTTTGCAATCGCATTTGAGAACAAAGAAGTTACAATCGACGCTGAGATTACCGGAATCAAGAAAATCGATGGATTCCTGGCAAGCTTCGAGGAGGAGCTGACAGAAGAAGAGGCTGCTGCGATTGTAGCAGCATAGGGGGATGGGTATGATAGATCTGGACAAATATATTAATAATTCCATTCGGATCAAGCTGTTCGGGAAAGAATTTGACATTCTTGAACCGACCATTGCGATGAATATGGAGATGGCAAAGATAGAAGAGGATCTCTCAGAAGAAAACTTACATGAAAAACGGCTTGAAGCCGGACTTTTACTCCTAAACCACAATAAGCAGGGGAAAGAATTTACACGGGAGGAGCTTTCCGCCCTCCCATTTGAGGCACTGACAAGAGTGACAGCCGAGATTGCTCTGTTAAGACTTAAGGCTGATCAGAACCCAAACTCAGTATCCCGATCCCCGGCGGAGAAATAGGCAGGGCAATCTGTGAGAAATATTTTCCCGTTGAGGATTGGGAGAAAACGTATAGTTTAGAAACAGGTGTTATAAAAAGGATAAGTCAGTATTCGGGGCTTAATTTCACAGAAGTCCTGAATCTGCCTTATTCTTATTTTTTGTTGTTAAACCGGGAAAGCTGGATCGCGAGCTATCAGGCATCGAAAGAGGGGAGAGAGATTCTCCAAAACCTCTGGCGGCTTCAGCAGACTGAGGCAGATGAGAGAGCGATATCTAATTTTATGAGGAGGCAGCAGTGATGGCAGGAGGAATAAAGCTTGCTCCGCTTATGACGGAGATTAAGGTTGATATCCAGAATTTTAAATCAGATATGGAAAAAGCTGCCTCTATCGGCAAGAGCGAGGCGGAGAAGATCAGTAAAGATCTGGAGGGGACTGCGAAAGTAGGGGAGAAATTGTCCAAGGTAGGAGATATACTTACTCTTGGCGTTACCACTCCGCTGCTTGCCGCAGGAACGGCGCTTGGTAAGTTCGCGATCGATTCAGAGAACAGCCTCGGCATGCTACAGGGACAGCTTGGGACTACAGCAGAAGAGACCGAACGACTGCAGGAGATTGCCCGGAATGTATATGAAAATGGATATGGAGACAGCATAGAAAACTGCCTTGCGGATCTGACACTGTTAAGACAGAATGTCAGGGAGTCTGCAACTTGGACAGACGAGATGACACAGAGCACTCTGGAGCAGATCAGCACGATCACGACACTGTTTGATACCAACGCTGATGAGGTGACGCGTACCGCCCAGGTCATGAAAAGCAGTGGGTTGATCGAGAATATATCTGAGGGCCTCGATCTTATCACCTATGGTTTCCAGAACGGGGCAAATTACAGTGGCGAAATGCTGGATACCCTTCGGGAATACTCCCCACAGTTCGTAAAGCTCGGACTTGACGGGAGCGAGGCCATGCAATACCTGATTCAGGGGGCGGAAAACGGCGCTTTTAATCTTGACAAAGTCGGCGATGCCTTGAAAGAATTATCGATCCGCGTAGTAGATGGCTCTGATACAACAAAGCAGGGCTTTGAAGCGATGGGGCGGAGCGCAGATGAAATGGCGCAGAAGTTCGCTGCCGGAGGAGACTCGGCGCAGCAGGCGTTCCAGGAGACTCTGAACGGACTTGCCAGCATTGACGATCCAGTGCAGAGGAATATAGCCGGAGTCAATCTTTTTGGGACCATGTGGGAAGACCTCGGCGAGACTGTGATCCTGTCTCTGGCAGATGTTGAGGGCAGCCTGGAGGATGTAGAGGGTGCGACAGAACGTGCAGGAGAACGGATGAACGAATCTTTTTCAACACGTGCTATATCGTTAGCGCGACAACTTAAAGATTCCCTACTTCCGTTGGGCGAAGCTATTTTAGATATCGGCGAGGATGCACTTCCGGTGGTACAGGATGGAATAGAGGCGTTTACCGATGTCATGGAAGATATGGACTCCGAGACGGCTCAAAGCATCGTAAAATTTGCCGGACTTGCTGCTGCGGCCGGTCCGGTGATTAAGACGATCAGCGGTGGGATTTCCGTGTATACGAAGCTATCAAGTGTGCTCGGTGGAGCATCGAAAGCATTGGGGATATTCGGAACATCACAGGCGGCGGCTGCTGCGGCGGCAGGAACAACAACGACAGCGGTAGGAGCCTCAGGGCTTACAGGAAGCATGGTAGGGCTACTGGGGACATGTGCGCCACTTTCTGCAGGGTTGGCGGTAGTGGGGGCGGGCGTGTATGCACTCCATGAGCAAAACGATGTGTTGAACTCAACTGTTTTAAAATCGAGAGAAGAAATGTCATGGCTGGAAGAGACACTTGCAGACCTTCAGGGGGTCACCCGGTATACAAAAGAGGAGCTGGAGGAACTCGGATATGTACATAAAGAATTTAGCGAGGATTTGAGTCCGGAATTTCAGGAAGCGGTGGAAGAATCCACAAAAAAAGTTCAGGATTTCAATGTGTTTCTTCGGGAAATTGGATTTGATGATGTGATCACGCAGGAAGAAACGGATGAATTTGTACAGCGCGTGAATGATACTTGCAGTGAGGTTATCACAACAATCCAGAACAGAAAGGAAGAAGCACAGAATGGGCTGAAAGAACTGTTTGTCGCGGATGATCAAGTCATCGATGAAAGTGAACAGAGAGTCTTGGAGATCATTGCTCGATCAAGTAACAATCAGATCAGCGAAGTGCAGGCCTTACAGGAAGAGATTCTCGTGATACAGCAGACTGCCGCAGAGGAAAAACGTCAGTTAAATGAGCAAGAGATTGCAGATATAGAATCTAAGAATGAACGAATTCGACAGATTGAACTTGAAGCGGTCGGCGGGACACAGGAAGAAATACTATATGCAAAAAATGAGTTTTCTGCGCGTGCAAAAAACATTGATTTGGAGAGTGCATCTGAATTATTGCAGGAGAAGGCAAAGCTACGCGATGAAGAAGTAGTTAAGATACAGGCATCATATGATACTGAGATAGAACTATTAAAGTCGAAGTTGGAAGAGTGCAATGCGGCCGAAAGGGCAGACCTGGAACTGCAAATAGCAAACCTTGAAAAGGACCGGGATGATAAAATCAAAATACAACAGGATCTCTACGATGAGTATCTTGGAATTATCGAAGATAGCAACCCCAAATTACTCGATGCCATTAACGAACTTAACGGGGAGATACTGACCGGTGAAGAAGAAAAAAACGTTGAGTTTTTGAAAAAAGCGAAAGACAGATATATTGGGCTTGAACAGATCACAAAATCTGGGTGTTATACCGTATATGATACCGAACGAAAAACCAATGCTGATATAGTGGTAAATTATGATGAGTCGACGGGAAAGATAATAGGTATATATGACAAGTCATCTAGCCTTATCGCTGGATATACAAATGAAATCCAGAGTGACACGATGGATATGGCGCTGAATAGTAAGGGAGCATTTGAGCTAATGGGTACCTCGTTGGAAGGGCTAAGAGTGAAGAATGGACAGCTTGTAAATTCAAACGGGGATGTAGTAAGTTCTCTTGATAGAGTGAAAGAAAGTACTGACGGTACTCGAAGAGGAATTGTCAATATTAACGGTACTCCGTACCGGATTAAAGTAAATTCTTCCGGGACGATATCTGCGTTGAAGAAAATTGATGCCGAAGCAGATGCCGCAGCGGCGTCTAGGACAATTCGATTTAACGTGGTTGCATCCGGCATTGCCAGCGCTGCAAATGCAGCGGCAAACATTGTCAAATCAGCTGCAAGTCGTAACTATAATGGATTAGATAATGTTCCGTATGACGGATATTATGCCATACTACATAAGGGAGAGAGAGTCATGACTGCGGAAGAAAATAAAGCGTATACAAATAATCCTGGTATCGATTATGGAAAAATGGAAAAGTGCATGCGTTCTGCAGTAAGGGAACTGACAATGAGCATCGGGGGGAGAGAGTTCGGCAGGATAATTGATAACCGCTTAAGAGAAAGGGGGATACTGCCATGAACATATATTACCTGAATCACTTAAATGAAAAGATAGACCTCGATTCGGAGAATATTATTCTGCAGTATCAGGAATTATTTGACTACTCATGGGATGCGGCGACTTCTAATAATGCAATCGTCTCTTTTTATAGGGATTCTGCAACTATCCCTGTGACGGTTGCGATAACAGCTGATACGGATGGAGAGTACAGCACAATTTTGGACGATTTCCACAGTACTGTGTCAAAGGATATTATACAGCTTATACCCGGTAAATTATATATCGGGAATCAGTATCTTATCTGCTATATTTCGGGAGATATAAAAAAAGATGCTTTTATGGGCGTCCCAATACAGGTTAAGAATCTTACGATTGTTACAGACCACCCATTCTGGATCCGGGAGCACCCTCATTCCTTTAAGGCGTCCGAAGTCACATCCACGAATAATAAGCGATATCCCGGGCGGTATGCACACCGCTATGCAAATGGCCTCAACAACACGACGATTGTCAATGTCCACTATGCAGAGTCAAACTTCATTATGCGTATCTACGGCCCCTGTGTGAAGCCGTCAGTATATATCGGGGGATATGAATATCACTCAGAGATCACATTGGAGGCCGGGGAATATCTGGAGATTGACAGCATGGAAGAAACGGTCACAAAGATCATGTTATCTGGAATACGTGTAAATTCCTTTCACTACAGATCTTTTAAGAATTCTATCTTCCGGCCGATCCCACCGGGGGAACAGGATATTTCATGGGACGGGAGTTTTGACTTTGACCTGATCCTGATGGAAGAAAGGAGCGAGCCGAGATGGTCTTAAAAGCGGAAATGATCTATGAGGGCGGAACGTATGAGCTGACAAGGAACAATCAGACCGGATACTATACGGCAGACCTCAGAGCGATTAAACGCGCTCCGCCGACAAATGAAATCTACAGCTATTATCCTGTCATGATCCGGGTAACGGATGAGGCTGGGAATGTGGCTGTCCGCACGATAGCCGACGCAGAGATCGGAGAAGATCTTCTGCTGATCGTAAAGGAAGAACAGCTGTTTCCATTGAAATACATCATAGCGAATACGCTTGGTGAAGAACTGGGATATATAAAAGACGCGAACCTGATTGATATGGACATCGGGGATACCAATGATTTTGAACTTGAGTTAAGTACGGATGTCTGGACGCAGGAGATGTACAACTGGGGATACCGAATATTTATCCCCGGCACAGAGTATGGAGGGGTTCTGGAGGAACGGAAGACTTTCACATCTGAAAAGACAGTCACCTGGCGCGGCTATACCTGGCGCGGCCTGCTGTCGCAGAAGATCATACAGCCGCCGGAGGGGCAGTCACATCTCACAGTATCAGGGGAGGCGAATGAGATCATTAAACAAGTGCTTGGGGACCGTTTCGGTCCTCTTTTTGTTGTTGATGACGTGGACAGCAAAATCCAGATCAGCCGTTATCAGTTTGACAGATACTGCACTGTGCTGGACGGCATCACCAAAATGTTAGGTACGGCGGGGGCCCGGCTGAAAATCTATTACGACCAGGGGAACCCGGGCAGGCTGAATTCGGCGGTGAGACTGTGTGCTGCGGCTGTCACAGACTGGTCTGATGAACTGGAATACAGCCAGGATGGCAGGCTGAACTTCACGACCGCAGATTACCGGAGGGGGATCAACCATCTGATCTGTGCCGGATCCGGAGAGGCAGAAGAGCGGACAGTCCTGCATCTCTATGTCCAGAAAGACGGCAGCATTGGAAGCAGCCGGTATTATACCGGATTTGAGGAACGGGAAGCGCTGTATTCCTACACATCCGTACAGGATGAAGAGACCCTCAGGAAAGAGGGGGCCAACCGGCTGAAAGAATTAATGAACTATTCACAGATGGATGCGTCTATCGACAACGTGGACGTTGATATCGGGGATATTGTCGGCGGCCGGGACCGGCTCACCGGCATGTCACTGAAACAGCCCGTAGCCGGAAAGATCCTGCGGACCCAGGATGAAAAGACGTCCGTGGAATACAAACTGAAAGGAGAAGAATAACATGGCATTTAAACCGATAACACTGAATACGCCGGCGGAAGAACCGGCTCACATACTCGCAGAAGACGATGCGGCGATATATGAAAGCATCATAGGCGGAGACTGCGTGCTGCCGATCGGGGGACTCATGAAAGCAACGGTGCTTACGAACAATAAGGTAAGGATCACAGATGGAGCGGTCGTAGTGGGCGGTCATGTCGGGCGGATCGTAAAAGGCGATTATGAGGACATGACGATCGCAAACGGCCAGACAGGGCAGAACCGGAATGACATCATCGCTGCACGGTTCCTTGCAGGTGCTGACGGCGGATCGGACTCATACAGCCTGGTTGTAATCCAGGGGACTCCGGGGAGCTCTGCAGCGGATCCGGTCATAGTCAAAGGGGACCTGTACGCCGGGGATAAACAGAGGGACTATCCTTTGTGGAGGGTGTGTCTTGAGGGGCTGAGCATCACGAAAGTAGAGCAGATGCATGAGATTGGTACGACAAATAAGGATTTGTCGGCTGGATTATCCGAACTAGATAGCGCCTTTGAAGGTATACAATGCGGTTCATTCACTGATCGTAAGCACGGAGACACTATAGTAATAAAAAGACCGGTCAGGGCATATAGCGGTGTCATTGTTCTTCCCAGATACAACACAGGAACATCAATAAGATGTAACATGTCAGCGTCATCTATCGCTACTGGCGGTCAGAGTTTTACATTACAAGCGTATGATACAAGAACAGGCCTTACATCTACGGCGGACTCTCTGGCTGGCACATATATCGTCATTCCTTACTCGTAATGCTATACCTGCCGGATTCTAACGCATGGGATTTATACAATAGTAGCGATAGCACACATATAAAGCAGGGTGTCTGAAAAGTTTTGAGAACTATTTCCAGCGCCCTATCGCCATCCAGTCTGCATATGCAGAGGATACAACCGCTCCGGCATTGGTTCTGGCATATAAGTTAGCAGTATCTGTATATGGTTGTGCTGATACAGTGAATGTAGGGGTGTCTGATGATGCATATATCGGGGTTACAGACATTCTTGGAGTCAACGTAAAAGGAACAGGAAATCTTATCGTAACCAATCCAACTCCTCCGCTTGCCGTCGACTTGAAATAGGCCCGGCCCCATTGTATAAGTGTGCCATCCGCAAATTCGATGTAACCTTTTCCTTCATCCGGCAATTTTCGAGATAGCTCAGCAACATTATCGGATAAATCCTTATTTACCATATAGAAAGGAAGTGATGAGATGGCATTAGACAAAGTCGAATACTCTTTAAATGGACAGACCTATCTATTATCCAAAGACCCTGCCGACGGGAAATGGAAAGCATCCGGCACAGCACCGACAAAATCCAGCTACAATCAGCCGGGGCATAAGTACCCTTCTGTACTCAAAGCATCAGATCAGGCAGGAAACGTAACAACGATAGACCAGAACGACAGCGTCTTCGGAGAGAAAATGCTTATTGATGTCGACGAAAAGGTACAGCCTGTTGTCATTCCGATACTGCCAGGGGCAGGGGCGTATCTCACAAGCCACAGCGTCCAGATTCAATTTGACGTCACAGATAATGACTCCGGGGTGAACCCGGACAGTATCTCCCTGCAGGTGGATAACGGAGCTGAAATAACGACAGAACTTACCAAAAGCCAGACGGCAGACGGATACCGCTGTACCTACACTGCAGCACTTGAGGACGGCGGCCACACAATCATAATCAATGCCCGGGACAACGACGGAAATGCAGCAGAGCAAAAAACGGTTGCTTTTACAGTTGATACAGTGCCTCCCGAGCTGAATGTGCCGACACCGGCGGACGGACTGATAACGAATCAGCAGGACGGGGTGGTAACGGGTATTACGAATGATGCGACAAGCGCTCCGGTAACAGTGCAGATCAAAGTGAATGGGGCAGACCAGGGGGCGGTATCAGTCGGTGGAAATGGATCGTTCAATAAAAATATCACGTATCAGAAAGGGGTAAATGAGGTTTATGTAAGAGCAACAGACCGGGCAGGAAAATATTCCGAGGTTACGATCACAGTCGTCTATGACCCGGACGCACCTGTAGTCCATTCCGTAGAGATCCTTCCGAATCCGGTTGTCGCAGGAGAACCTTTTACGATTACCGCTGATATTACAGACGAATAGAAAGGCGGAGACAAAAATGATATATGTTGATGATATCCAGATCACGCCGGCTCAGATGATCACAGGACAGCCTTTCACGATTGAGGTTGCCCTTCATGAAGAATACGAGAACGCCAAGAGATATGAAAACAGGTATCCCCACCGATATGGGGAGAAAGGAGAAGAAAAATGAAACAGTTAATGCTAAACGATGGGAGGAGCGTAGAGGTGCAGAGCGTCAGCACAGCGGATGGGATCATGCACATACGGCTGATCCTGACAACATCCGAACAGCTCAAGGCATACTTTATGGACAGCTTTGCAACATCCGTGATGACACTCTATGAAAACGGAAAGCCATCCGGTAAACCAAAAGAAAATTATACTATCCTGGAATATATAAAGGAAGAGGCTGGCGGCATCTGGGAGGTGGAGATGAGACAGAAGTCAGCGGATATGAACACCCTGTTGAAAGAGCTGAAGAAAGAAGTAGAGGAGTCCAGGCAGACAGCCATCCAAACAAATACCGACCTTCAGATAGCCATTGCGGAGCTGACGACGCTGATCGCCACTCTGACGGCACCAACGACAGATGTAGGAGGTGAGACGGATGTTTCATGAGGGCAGTGTGATCGTAAAGACTTGGGTGAACCTTGTCTCATCCGGGACATACACTCGGGAGCAGGTGCCAAACCTGAGCAATCTACAGGAAGTGGTAATAGGAATCGTAAACAGCCTCACAGGAGAGTAGAAAGGAACAAAATCATGAACATCAGAGACAGACCGTGCCCCGGTCTTATTTTTATACTTAATTTCGAGGAGACATTACTATGAAAGAAATATTGATGGAGACATACACAATACTCCTCCCGATCCTGCTCGGATACATCGTCTGGCTGCTAAAAGAACAGAGGAAAACTGCAGAAAATAACCGCAGGGCAGAGGACGAGAAAAGAGACGCAATCAGCAGAGGGGCGATGCTCCTGCTGCGTGTACAGCTCATAGAATATCACGAAAAATGGATGCAGAGAGGATATGTCACAAAACACGGGATCGAGAATTTCATAGAG
>DXAU01000008.1 GCA_019116885.1 Candidatus Mediterraneibacter pullistercoris
TTTCTATCCCATGAAGGTCAAACTGAAGCTGTTCTTCAAATGGGGCATCCAGTTTGAAGAAGAATATGCTGTGGAGGAAAAGGGCAACCGGAAGGTGTCCTATGCCGAGAAGCAGGAGATCCTGGACGGGATCGTGAAGAAGTACCACCCGGAATGGCTGATGGAGAATGCGCCGCCAGCAGAAGCCATCCCACCGGCAGGAGGGAAGGCACAAGCCATGACAGAGCGAAATGAGCCATCCTCCAGGGAGAAAAGAAAAGGCGGCGGCACAGGGCTGCGGACTGCGCCAAGAGCTGCCAGACCGGAACGTAAGGCGGAAGAAGGCATACGGGAGAACCGGATGCTTCGTCAGCCAAAAACTGTGGAGGTAAGTGAGGATGGGCAGGCTTGATTTTCTCTACCGTATGGAACTGCCACACAGAGCAGTGGCAGTGTATTTGTATCTATATGACCGGGCCAACCGGGATGGAGAATGCTGGCCCTCCATCCCGACCATTGCCCGTGAACTGAAACTGTCAGAGTCTACTGTGAGACGGGCGATTCAGGATTTGAAAAAAGAAGATCTTCTCGTCACTGAGCAAAGGTACCGTGCCAGAGGCGGAAAGAGCAGCCTGCTTTTTCAAATCCGGAAACCGTGACCGTGCAAAAATACCACCTTCCGCCAAGGGGCAACTGTGCCCTTTTGGTGAAAGGTGGCACCTGGCATGATGACAGGAGAAGGTGAACTTCCCACTGTAAGAGAGATATACAGCAGAAAAAGAAGAACAGCAGCCTGAGTGGATCAGACTGCTGACTCCTATTTCTCTGCCTGTATCTCAAAGCAATATCCTACTTCCCGGACGGATCGGATGTTGAAGGGAGCATTGGGGGCTGCCTGATATAGCTTTTCCCGCAGGTTGCAGATGTGAAAGCCGATAGTGTTGCTCTCGCAGCCAGAGGAAATATCTCCCCATACCTTCTCGTAGATTTGGCTGTATGTAAGCACATGCCCCTTGTTGGCCGCAAGCAATAGAAGGATTTCGTATTCCTTTACGGTGAGCTGGATCTCCTGGCGATCACGAAAAACTTTCCGCTTGCATGGATAGATCTCCAGCCCAGGGAGGGATAACATCGGCTCCCTGGGCAATTCGTATGTTTCTATCTCCGGATGGCATTTCAGGATGGAAAGAATCTCATCGAATACTTCGGAGTCTTGTTCTTGCAGATCTAAGATGATTACTCGTCCGATGGTACCACCTCCTGGTTGTTGTTTTTAAAAGACTTTTTGAGGTGTTCAAAACTTTCTGCGCTGATAACATGTTCGATTCGGCAAGCATCGGTCTCTGCGGTTTCAGGATTAACGCCTAATGCTATAAGTCGTTCTGTAAAGAAGCAGTGGCGCTCGTAGATTTTCTCGGCAACCTCGCGTCCCACATCGGTCAGATGTAGAAAGTGATTTTCGTCCATTGTGAGAAAACCACCTTCTTTTAGTGTATTGACCGCTACACATACACTTGGCTTTGACACTCCCATGTGCCGGGCCACATCTACGGAGCGCGCCATACCGAGTTTCTTTTGGAGAACAAGGATGGTTTCCAGATAGTCCTCCCCGGACGGAGTTATTACGGGCTTCATAAACTCTTTGCTCTCCTTTACCTGTTTTTGTTGCAATTCTTCCCATGCTTCACGAATAATCAAAGAAAACATCTTAGTGCGCCCCCTTTCTTGCTAACAGATTGTTGTCCAATAACTCTCTCTGGGTGCATGAAGTTCCAGTGTATGCTCGAATATGAAAATTACACAGCCCAGCCAAGGCTTTCCTGCTGAATATGGAACAACTTATGATACAGTCCATTCTGCTGCATTAATTCATCGTGGGTTCCATGCTCTACCAACCTACCGTTATCAAGAACGAGGATCTGATCTGCATCCACAACAGTACGGAGCCGATGGGCAATCATAATAACCGTTTTGCCTTCCACCAATTTGGCAATTGCTTTCTGAACAAGAACTTCATTCTCCGGATCAAGGGATGCTGTGGCCTCGTCAAGCAGAATAATCGGTGCATTTTTCAGTAATGCACGGGCGATAGAAATGCGTTGACGCTCACCTCCAGAGAGAGTGCTGCCATTTTCACCAAGAACGGTTTGATAACCGTCCGGCATCTCCCGAACAAATTCATCACAGTAGGCTGCCTTTGCTGCAGCAATTACCTGGTCATCCGTTGCATTAGGGTTGCCAAGACGGATATTGTTCATAACTGTATCATTGAATAAGGTTACATCCTGGAACACAAAGGACATATAGGACATTAGACTTTCTGGTTCCATACTCTTTATATCCTTGCCGCCTACAGTGATTTTGCCATGCTGCACATCCCAAAAACGAGCAATCAGTTTGGAAATTGTGCTTTTGCCAGAACCGGACGGGCCAACGAGAGCGGTAACGCTTCCCTGGGGAATTTTGCAGGAAACATCTTTAATAACATCTTCCTGGTTGTAGGCAAAGGTTACATGGGAAAGCTCAATATCACAGTTTGGTACAGTTTTCCCTTCGCCATCCATTGCAGGAGTGGTCAGCAGAGTACGCATACGACTTGTGACTACATTCAAATTCAGCAGCGAAGACAGATTTGCCAGGATTGACAGGATCGGGCCATAAATTCGTGTTACCATCAGCAGGAACATGAGCAGAGGAAGAAGCTCAATCTGCCCATTTGTCAAGAGAATAGCACCGACAAAAATCGTGATACCAATGCCCGCCTGCAAAATCATGCTGGCGCTGGACATGAATACTCCAACAGCCATTTCAACTTTGATAGCAATCTTTTTCATTGCAAGCAGAGCTTTATCCAACGCACTGAAATGGGAGCCGGAAAGACCACAGGATTTGATGATCTTCATGCCCTCCAGGTATTCCTGCACCTGGTCAGAAGCAGCCAGCTTAGCGTCAACCTGTTTTTCGAACAATTTCTTTTGATGGTTCCGGCTGAGCCAGATAATAAGGAACGCAATCGGAACCGTGATAAATACACACAGTGCGAGCCGCCAATCGAAAAAGGCAAGCAGGATACAGGTCAGGGTTACGGTAATTCCATTTGCGATCAGTGGAGGGATCGTGCTGCTGAGCAGAGACTCCATACTACTGCAATCTGCCATCATATTAGTGGTCAGTTCAGAAAGATCCTTTGTATTGAAGAAGTTCATAGGAAGTTTCCGAAGATGCTCTGCAATTCTCAACCGAGTAGTGTTTGACTCCTTGTAGGATGCAATATAGGTTTTCCGGTAATCGTTTTTAGCTGCCAGGAATACCAAAATGGCAGAAACGATACCTGCTCCCCAAAGCATCCAGATATGATTCCACTGGATCGTGCCGCCACTAACAAAAGGAGACAAGATTTCGCTGAATATCATTACGGTTACACAGAATGGAAGAAGCATAGCAAGGTTCGTTAATGTGCAAGCGAAGATTGCTTTTTTCAGATCTGCATAACCTTTATCAGATAAAAAGAGAGCTTTTTGTAATTTGCTCATAATTACACCGCCTTTCCGCTAATTTTCCAATCAATCGCTTCTGTATAGTGGTTCCACATTTGAGCATATCGTCCGCCAGCAGCCACAAGTTCATCGTGCTTTCCTTCCTCAGTCAAATGACCTTTTTCCATGACGATAATTTTATCTGCATTGCGGATTGTGGAGAGGCGGTGAGCGATGATAATAACCGTTTTGCCTTGCATCAGCTTTTCAAAGGCCTTCTGGATCAAATATTCATTCTCAGGATCGCTGAAGGCTGTTGCCTCATCCAACACGATAATGGGAGAATCCTTAATAATAGCCCTTGCAATCGCAATTCGTTGCCGCTCACCACCGGAAAGATGGATACCTTTTGAGCCGACTACGGTATGATATCCATCTGGCAGTTTGGAAATGAAGTCATGGCATTGTGCAGCTTTTGCAGCGGCAATGACTTGCTCTTCGCTGGCGGATGGGTTTCCCATACGGATATTGTCCAAAATACTCTGCTTGAAAAGAAAAATATCCTGAAATACAAAACTGACATGATGCATCAGATCGTCCTCGGACATATCACGGACATCCACGCCACCGATGGTAATGCTGCCGGAAGATATATCCCAAAAGCGTGAAATCAAGTTTGCAATTGTACTTTTTCCGCCTCCGGATGGGCCAACGATAGCAGTGATCTGTCCTTGTTTAGCAGTAAAAGATACATTTTCCAATGCTTTTTCATTGGTATTTCCGGTATAAGAAAAACTGACATCCTTAAAAACAACGTCATCATTGACGGGTTTTTTAGGATGGCTTGGTTCCGGCATTTTCGGAATGTTCAAGATTTCATCCATGCGGGCTACATTTCCATCAATCTGCATGAACGACTCAGAGATATACATGATCTTATTCAGTACACCGGAAATTGCCGGAACAAAGATTAGATAGAAAATAAAAGTCATGGAAAATCCGGCAAAATCGTCTGTTCTGGAACCAATCAAAATCCCGACAGGAACGAGGATCAGATAAACGTTATTAATAATTGTGGTAAATGCGGGCATACAGTTTTGCCAGCCAAGGGAAAATTTCAGAACCCATTCCGTATATCCGCTAATGGCTTCTTTCAGTTTCTTAAAAGAAGATGCAGTTTGATTAAATGCTTTCACCACTGACATTCCACGGACATACTCTACAGAGGCATTGTTCATTTCCTCCAGCGCTTTCTGATACTTGCCCATATTCTCTTTCATTTCTCCGCTGCCAAAGCCAATAAACTCTGCAACGAACGCCAGAATAATTCCGACAAGAGAAGCAAGCCCGAACCGCCAATCAACAGCCAGTAAGATAATAACCATGACAATAGGGGCGGTAACAGATGCTACAAAATCTGGAAACTGATGAGCAATGAACCCTTCTACACTCTCAATGTTCTCATCCATGATTTTACGCAGACGTCCACTACCAATCGTTAAATGATAGCCCAAAGGGATTTTGGTGATATGATCGGCAAAAAGAACTTTTAATTCATACAGAGTACCAAAGGCCGCCATATGAGAACTGAAAATAGCCATAAAATACAGCAAGATATTCGCTATAATTCCGGCCAAAGCCATCCACCCATAATTCATGACAGCTCCCATATCCAACTGATCGAGATTGGGGAATACTCCAATAATAGAGCGGATCATGAAATAGACCGCTATGTACGGGATGAACGAAGCAATAGCTGCCAGAGACGAAAGAACTGCCGCCAGGAAAACAAGCCCTTTTCTGTCAGAAGCTAATTCCATGCATCGTGCCAAACCCGTCTTTGGTTTTGCTTGTTTTGACTTTACGTTTGACATAGCATAAGCCCTCCTTAAAAATAAAATGGTGAAGTTAGTAACTTCTAACTCCACCATTAATTCTATCAATCTTTGAAACGGTCTGCTACTCCATCCCTTTGTATAGAGGGCCAAAATAGCCCAAAGATACCAAAAGGTTAGTTGCGACTATATGGTCTTTAGACGATGCCGGCTTTCTGGAAGTGCTTTTTAAACACGCCCTTTGCAATCAGTGCGCCGAGGATTCCCGCAACAAAGGTTACAATAGCGATAATAGCTACCATCGTTCCATTCATAAAGCTGTGCAATTCGGTGAGATATTCTGCGCTCACACCATTAGAAGTGGACATATCGTCAACATATCCAGTCATAATGACCATGGGAAGATAAGTACCAAGAGCAAAGAACATCATATACACGGAATAGCCAATAGTATTCAGCCAGAAGCTCTTATAGTTCCCGATCCGGGCCAGCAGCTCCGCAATAATCGCTCCGAGTATAAACCCTACTGCAACCGCCCAGCCTGCTCCGATTAGAAATTCAATCAGACCAATGACTATACCACTCAAAAGTATACTTCCTGCTTTCGGTACTTTAGCACGCATGAGCATATAAATAATGCCTCCAGGGAGTGCGGCAATTGCGCTGCCAAAAGCAAAGGTTACAACAGTGGCAGCAGAAGCAAAGATGCATATCATTACGACAGCAAAGAACAGTACTGTGAAGATACCGAGTGTTATAAAGTCCTTTGCTTTCATCTTGTCGGATGTACCGACTGTTTTTGTTGTGTCATTCATAAAAAAGCTCCTTCCTAATGATTAAAATTTATATAACTAAGATGAAGTTGTTTCATCAACCCGAATAACACGGGAGCATATCTTCATCAATAGTTCGTTGTCATGAGAAATTACCAGAATGGCTTTTCCTCTTTTGGAAAGTGTTCGCAAAATGCCTGCAACACTTTCCATATTCTTATAATCTAATCCGCTTGTAGGCTCATCAAAGATAAGTACCTCTGTGTCTCGTAGAGCTGCGACGCCAATAGCTGTGCGCTGTTTCTGACCACCAGATAGAGACATGGGATGCCGCTCTTTATAAGGCATTAAGTTTAATTCTTCAAGAATGTTATCTATCAGTTTTTCATCTTGTTCTTTTCTGTCAGAGAGAGCCAATTTGAGTTCCTGATAAACACTATCGGTAAAAAGTTGATAATCCGGATCTTGCATCACCAGGTATGCCTTTTGGATTCTTCGTTTTGCCGGAATTTTACTGCCGCTGTAGAACACTTCTCCATATAGTTCTTTCTGTAATCCACACAAAGTTCGGGCCAGTGTTGTTTTGCCGCATCCATTTTTACCAACCACACCGACAATTTCACCGGAGTAAATGCGAAAGTTCAGGTGTTTTACTATCGGATCGCCTTTTTCATACCCAATTTCAAGATCCTTAACTTCCAGCGCTGGTGTATCATTTCGGGTTGGAGTCAGTTCTGGAAGATTCAACTTCGTAGGTGTATAGCTTCTAAGCCCCAGTTTTTTAATCTGTTCAGCATTGAGCATCGAAAAATCCTTTGCTGCCCATGATTGTTTCAGCTCTCCCTGTTCCATAAGAACAATACGGTCAGCAATTCCGTTCAAAAAATAAAGGCGGTGTTCAGATATAATAATAGTTTTTCCCTGTGCTTTTATTAGCAGAAGCAATCTCCGTAGTTCTTGAATAGCATCTGGATCGAGGTTAGATGATGGCTCATCCAGGACAAAAACATCCGGGTTTAGAGCATAGACGCTTGCAAATGCTATCGTCTGTTTTTGACCACCAGATAAATCAAACAGATTACGATCCCTTAGCTTTTCGATATGTAGCTCTTTTATTGTCTGCTGGTACCGAGCAAGCATTGTTTGATAAGGCATTCCCTTATTTTCCATACCAAATACAATTTCACTGTCCGTGTCCAAACTAAAAAATTGGCTTCGGGGATTTTGAAAAACGGAGCCTATTTTATCTGATAGCTCATGGGGTTGAATATCACGAGTATCAATACCGTCAATAGAAACCGTACCAGACATTTCTCCTTCATAAAAATGAGGAATAAGCGCATTTATTAATCTTGTTACGCAGGTTTTACCACACCCAGACTCACCCGTAAGGACAACACATTCCCCTTTTGGAATTTGTAAAATGAAATCTTGTAGATTTTCTCTTTCAGCACCGGAATATTGAAAGGATACATGGTCTATATTAATCATTTCTATATCCTCCCGTATATTTGATACTTACAATAGAACAATGCAACAAAGATGGCGACAAATATAAATAGCACCACCAAATCCAAGAGTTGGACTCTTAAGCGTACAAAAGATGTCCGTTGAGCCGGATTATCAATTCCTCTCGTTACAGCCGAAGCCGATAATTCTTCAGCAATAGAAGCAGAGCGCATGACGATGGGGATCGCAATTGCCTCCAAGAGAAGTAATGGACGGGTAAAAACATTTTTCCATGAGATTGCAAGTCCTCTCAATTTCATTGCATCATAAATGCTATGGATTTCTTCGCTAAAAGTAGGAAAAAAACGTAATACCATAGAAAATGTAATGGTAATACTTCTCGGAATTTTTAATGAATACATGGCTGCAATTAGTTCGCTCACTTTCGTAGTGGCAATAAAAGTAGAGGCGAACAGAACAACAGGAATCATTACACGAATGAATAGCGTGAAAATTGACAAGATAGTTTCAAGCGCCTGGGGAAGAAAGGTGCAAAGTTGCTGTATGGATGCAATCACCATGTAAAAAATAATATACTTAAAAACTATTTTCTTCTGTCCCATTAAGCATGAAAGTACGCATATAAAGAAAAAGCACACGCTGCCAAGAACAAAATCTTTTAGACCAAATACCATGAAGTTAATAAGGATAAACAACAATAATTTTATCCGTGTATCTATGGCAAGCATGAATTATCACCTCCTAAAAAAATGGGTTGATGTGGTTAGTTAGTGCTAACTACATCAACCCATTATACATAGTTTGTTAAATATTTTCTGCTCCATTCATCTGAAAATAGACGGGAAATAGCCCATTCTTCCTATCTATTTTTTCGATAGTCCTTTGGGAGCATTCCATATACAGACTGAAAAGCTTTGGCAAACTTGCTTGCGTTATTATATCCTAATTCTAAAGCGATATCGCCTATTTTCATTTTGCCTTCTGTCAACCATTGTGCGGCTAAATTCATCTTATATTTCTTGAGGTGTGCATATGGCGTATCTCCATAAATATAGGAGAACACCATATGAAAAATAGAAAGGTTCAAATGGGCTTCTTTAGCTAATTGTTCCAAGGATACTTTTTCATCTAAGTGGGAAACCAGATATTCCCGTATTGCCTTTGTGGTTTCAATCTGCTTCTTGTCAAAATACTTGAAGTCACACCCATTTGTCTGAGTCAATTGATCCATGTGGTAAAGTAGTTCGATAGCTTTGATTTTGAAATATCCTATTGGTTCTGTTTCAACGGCTGTATATAACTCGGAAAAAAGATGCTGTAACTGAGGTGGTGTATCACTGACATACCACTTTGTTTCAATACCCAAAGTTGTACCAATCTTGTCAAGATCAATCGGGATTGCCTGCATCATCCATCGAGTAGATTCAGATAATGCTTGCCGGTCAATTACCAGACTGACACCATAATATTTTTTTAATGGAAAAGAAAAAGAGATTGGCAAATGCTCCGTTCTTGCCACGCCAAAATAGCCCTCTGGTAGATAGGATACTGTATGATTAGCAAATTCACATTCATATCGTCCTGATTGGCAGTGAGTAATTTGAATAATGTCAGAGTTGAACTTCTTAGACTTCATCGCTTCATTCGTTTCAAAGTCCAAAAAGCAAAGCTGTATTCCCTCAAATAAATTATAATTTCTGACAATACCACGACCTTTGCAACCATAATCTACAACTACACAATTTTTATTACTTGATAATACTTTGGCTTGTGTACCATACCAATCTTGATTAAAGTTGTTTGTTTCCATTATGAGCCTCCCTGGTGGTTAGTCAAAACTTACTCCATTTATAATACCATATTGGGAAAGAAACTTCAAGAAATTAGCCCGTTCTGTGTTCCAGCTTCTTAGATCATTTTCAAATGATTATTTCCAATCAAAAACTCGCAGGTTAGAGCATAACCTCTTTCCTGCGAGTTTCATTGTAGGGCAAGGCCCTGTTTTCATTGCGGAGTTTTTCGTGTTCCGAAAAACGAAGCTTTGAAAACAAATAAACCACCTGCTATGCAGGTGAGTCAGCATTGCTTTAGCTTACAGTAAAAAACCTCCAGTGATACAATAATGTTGGTTTGCCAGCCACATTAAAGTACAGAGGAGGTGTCCATATGGACGTTAATAGTCTATCACATACAAAGTGGAATTGTAAGTATCATCTAGTTTTTGCACCTAAATTTAGAAGAAAAATGATATATGGAAAACTGAAAACAGACATTGCTAAAATTCTCAGTATGTTGTGTAAAAGAAAAGGTGTAAGAATTGTAGAAGCAGAAATGTGTCCAGATCATGTGCATATGTTAGTGGAAATACCACCAAGCATAAGTGTTTCAAGTTTCGTAGGGTATCTAAAAGGAAAAAGCAGGCTAATGATATTCGAGAGACATGCAAATTTAAAGTACAAATTTGGGAACAGACATTTCTGGTGTAGAGGGTACTATGTGGATACAGTAGGCAAGAATGCGAAAAAGATACAAGAGTATATCCAAAATCAATTAAGAGAAGATTTGGAATACGACCAAATGACACTAAAGGAGTATATTGACCCGTTTACGGGTGAGCCAGTAAAAAGTAACAGATAAAAAAAGAGTCCGTAAGGACTTGGTAGGTAAATGACGTTGCGGCTGGCGAACCAATTCGATGAGTCTTTAGACTCCAGTGCCGGTAATTAGCCCTTATAGGGCGTGAACAAACCACCGGCTAAGCCGGTGGTTCTGATTCGCAAAACGTATGGAAAAGCATTAAACATAGGTATTTGTATAAACAGGTGAGCCAGAGTACAATGTAAATAGGAAAGGTCGGAGCAATATGCTACTAAAAAAGAACAGAAAACACACTTGTGTAAGCCGTTAAGCCCAGTGTTTTCAAGGGCTGGAGAGGACGGGCTACATTTTAATATCCGAACTGGAACTCAGATCTTCCGATGCCCCTCTACACTTTCCTGGAGGAGTATGATCTCAGCGGCAAGACGATCATTCCATTTACCACACATGGCGGCAGTGGATTCTCGCAGACGATCCGTACGATCGAAGAACTGCAGCCGGGTGCGGAAGTCGTGCAGGATGGACTTTCTATTTCGAGAAACAGCGTTCCCCAGGCGCAGGGTGATGTGTCAGAATGGGTGAGCGGTCTGGGATTATAGTTTAGAAAATATAACATGGAGGATAATACAATGGCAAAATCAAAGACGTGGCTGATTACAGGCTGTTCAACGGGGCTTGGACGAAATATGGCGAAAGTGCTGCTGGAAAACGGAGAGAATGTGGCAGTGACTGCCAGAAATACAGATACAGTATCTGATCTGTATAAGGAATACCCGGAAAACGCTCTCATACTTCCGCTGGACGTCACGGTTCAGGAAGAGGTAGACAAGGCAGTGGAGATGACAAGGGATAAGTTCGGGCGTATCGATGTGCTCATCAACAATGCGGGATATGGCTACCGGGCGGCAGTGGAAGAAGGAACGGACGAAGATGTGCAGAAGCTTTTTGACACGAACTTTTTCGGTGCGGTCCGGATGATTAAGGCGGTGCTCCCCTACATGCGCGCTCAGAAAGAGGGGACGATTGTAAACATCTCATCTGTGGCAGCTGAGTACACGATGCCGGGTTCCGGATATTACTCAGCTTCAAAATGTGCGCTTGAGGGGCTTTCCGACGGACTCCGAAGAGAGATAGAGCCTCTGGGGATTAAAGTGATGGTCGTAGAACCCGGAGCTTTTCGGACGGATTTCTCGGGACGATCGCTGACCCAGTCCGGAAAAACCATCGGAGACTACGAACAGACAGCAGGACAGAGGCGTATCGGCGTGGAGAAAGTGGATGGAACTCAGCCCGGAGATCCATACAAGGCGGCACAAAAGATCATGGAGATTGTGAAAGCGGGGAACGTACCTTTCCGGCTTATTCTTGGGAGAGATGCGGTGGAAGTCGTAGAGGATGTATTAAAACAGAGGACGGAAGAACTTAAGAAGTGGGAAGAGTTCGGCAGTCAGACGGATTTCTGAGTTCTGAATTCTGACCATTCAGAAAAAGTCAAAATCAATGAGCTCCCTTAAATGTAACTATTGACATTACATTAAAACAGTGTTATTGTGATGGTAGAAGATGTAACATATAAAATTACAATAAAAGAAGCATGACAAAGGATGCAAAAGAGCAGGAAAGAGATCACAGGGAGGCTCGAACGTATATGGAAATCCGGATATCAAACGGGAAGAAACGGACAAAAAGAGTTGATTTTATGCAGTTTTTAAGTGGTGTGCCTGCCGGCAGCTATGTATTCCAGAATACTGCATATGAAGAGCAGATCAGAAGAGCGTCAGAGCTTTTAGAGGAGGCAGATGCCGTGGTCATCGGCGCCGGGGCAGGGCTGTCTACAGCCGCAGGGCTAAGCTATAGCGGGAAACGCTTTACGGATAATTTCAGCGAATTTATAGAGAGATACGGCTCTTCTGCCATGACAGACATGTACAGTGCAGGATTCTATCCATTCCCCACGGAGGAGGAAAAATGGGGATACTGGTCAAAACATTCCTATCTGAACCGGATCGAGCCGGGGGCGCTGCCCCTCTATCAGACGCTCTATGATCTGGTCAGGGAGACCCCCCCCATTTTGTCCTGACGACCAATGTAGACCATCAGTTCTGGAAAGCAGGATTTGCAGATGAAGCCATCTTTGCAACCCAGGGGGACTACGGGGAGATTCAGTGTGCGAGAGGATGCCACGATAACGTATACGATGCTGTGGAACTGTTCCGGCAGATGAATCAGGCACGTAAAGGCTGCAGGGTTCCGTCTGATCTGGTTCCGCACTGCCCGGTCTGCGGCGGCAGCATGGCAATGCATTTAAGGTGTGACCAGTATTTTGTGGAAGAAGAGCACTGGCATGAAGCAGCAGGAAGGTATGCCTCATTTCTGAATGGACACTTTGGAGAAAAAACCGTACTTCTGGAGCTGGGTGTTGGATTCAACACACCGACGATCATCCGTTTTCCTTTTGAGAAGATGGTGCGTGAACATGAGGGGTGGTCGCTGGTCCGTCTGAATCTTGGCGAGGCGGCAGTGCCGGACAGTCTCAAAGAAAGAGCCGTTGGGATCAATGGCGATATCTTAAAAAGCATCGGAGATATCAGAAACAGGTTTCTGAACGAAAGGAGGGAGAACGGTGACACAGAACGAAAAACGAGAATTTCTGATTAAAGAATTGCTGTCAGAACACCCACAGTACAACAGCATGGAGATCCCGGAGAATGAGGATGAGCAGAAGCGGCTTCTCCGAAGTCTGATGAATATCCGTCCTCCCCGTCCGATCCATGATGAGTTTCTTAAAATTCAGGATGAATATTTAAGCGAAGAAGCTGCACAAAAAGGAGTTACAGACAGTGCATTGCTGCCTGCATCGTCTCTCGAGAGCCGTCTGTCATTATGGCGCGGAGATATCACAACACTGAAGATCGACGCTATTGTAAATGCGGCCAACAGCGCCTTGAGAGGATGTTTTGTACCCTGCCATTCCTGCGTGGATAATATCATTCACAGTGTAAGCGGCATACAGCTCCGTCTGGCCTGCGATCAGATAATGAAAGAGCAGGGATATGATGAGCCGACAGGCAAAGCAAAAATCACGCCTGCATATAATCTTCCTTCCAAATATGTGATTCATACTGTCGGGCCGATTGTGTCCGGGCATTTGACGGATCATCATTGCAGACAGCTTGCAGACTGCTATAAATCCTGCCTGGATCTTGCGGCAGACAGCGGGGTAAAAAGCATTGCGTTTTGCTGCATTTCCACAGGAGAATTTCATTTCCCACAGAAAAAAGCGGCGGAAATTGCGGTACGGACAGTTATGGATGTTCTGCGTACAGACCCGCCCATAGAGAAAGTGGTATTTAACGTTTTCAAACAGGAGGACTATGAGATTTACCGGGAACTTCTTGAATCATAAAGCTCAATCGCTGGATTGTAATGATTGACATTACATTGATCTGTGGATACAATAGAATCCAGATACCTTTATGCCGTAACGAATACGGCGGATCAGGAAAAGGAGATGACAGTATCATGCAGATATCAAGCAGATTTACGATCGCGCTCCATATGCTGGCCTGTATGGAGACGTTCGGCGAAGATTACAAGATAACAAGTGATTTCCTCGCGTCCAGCATCAATGTGAATCCCGTCATTATCAGGCGCATCCTGTCTCAGTTGAAAGATGCGGGCATTATTGAAGTGAAGAGAGGGACGGGGGGAGCGAACATTACAAAGCCGCTGGAAGAGATTACCTTTCTTGACATCTATCACGCAGTAGAATGTGTGGAAAAGAATGTTCTGTTTCATTTCCACGAGAATCCAAATCCAAACTGCCCTGTGGGAAAGAATATCCATAATATCCTGGACGATAAGCTGGCTCGTGTGCAGACGGCGATGGAGCAGGAATTAAAATCGATCACCCTGGCGGATGTCATAGCAGATCTGCAAAAATATATCTGAATATCATTTTGCCTTCTGGCCTTCTAATATCTGTCTTTTATACTCAAGTCCCCATCTCTCCATGGCGTCCAGGACCGGACGCAGGGATTCTCCCAGAGGGGTCAGGGAATATTCCACTTTGGGCGGTACCTCCGGGTAGACCGTGCGTGCAACAATCCCGTCGGATTCCAGAGAACGCAGGGAGTCAGCCAGCACTTTCTGGCTGACTCCCTGCAGATCTTTGCGTAATTCATTGAACCGCCATGAGCGCAGGAGGAGATTTCGCAGGATCAGCAGTTTCCATTTACTTCCGACCAGCTGTACAGTGGTCGCTACCGGGCATGCCGGCATTTCTTCTTTTGTGAGCATCTGATTACCTCATTTCAATTTCTTTCTGTGTATTCCATTTCCCAGATAAATAGACTCTTAAAGAACGACAGTACAATAATTTTCTGAACTATTATAACAAACAAAACTGAGAGGAGCAAGGAAAGTAAGTGAAACGGCAGGCTGCAGGCTGCATAGGATCTCAGATGCATGAAAGACACTGTTGAATATATGGAGATACAGTGCTAATCTATTAACAGTGATTTTTTGGAGGATGATTAATGCAGAAGAGATCAAAAATGATAAAAAGAGCCTTTACTGCGGCGTTTCCGTATACAATACCGATCTTTGCCGGATTCTGGTTCCTGGGTATTACATACGGCATATACATGAATGTGTCAGGGTTCAGCTTCTGGTACCCAATGCTGATGAGCGTCACGATATTTGCTGGTTCGATTGAGTTCGTCACGGTCAATATGCTCCTTGGAGCGTTCAACCCTCTGCAGGCGTTCGCTATGACGCTTATGATAAATGCGAGACATCTGTTCTACGGTATTTCCATGCTGGATAAGTTCCGGGGAACCGGCTGGAAAAAAGGCTATCTCATTTTCGGGATGTGCGATGAGTCCTTTTCCATCAACTATACCGCAGATATTCCGGAAGACGTGGACCGGGGCTGGTTTATGTTTTTCGTTACTCTGCTGAATCATTTCTACTGGTTTTCCGGAGCAACGCTGGGCGGAATCTTCGGCTCTCTGATTCGTTTTGATACAGAGGGGCTGGAATTTGTCATGACAGCCATGTTCGTGGTCATTTTCCTGGAGCAGTGGCTTAAAGAGAATGATCACACAAGCTCGGTACTTGGGCTTATTCTGTCTCTGCTCTGCCTGGCCGCATTTGGAGTGGATCGTTTTATCCTTCCGGCAATGCTCGTGATCCTTGTGGTTCTGACCTTGATGCGCAGGACGCTTGAAAGGAGAGAAGCCGGCAAGGATGCAGTCCAAAAAGGGGGTGGGGAGTGATGAGCCTTACACAGCAGATTATTACAGTCGCAATGGTAGTACTTGGCACAGCAGTCACCCGTTTCCTGCCGTTTCTTATCTTCCCGGCAGGAAAGCCGACGCCGAAATATATCCAGTATCTGGGAAAAGTGCTTCCCGCCGCAGTGTTTGGACTGCTCGTTGTCTACAGCCTTAAGGATGTGCGTATTCTGGCCGGCAGTCACGGTCTGCCGGAGATGATATCCATCCTGCTGGTCATTGTGCTCCATGTGTGGAAACGGCAGATGCTTTTGTCCATTGCGGGCGGAACCGTGTGTTATATGCTGCTGGTGCAGTTTGTTTTCTGAACCAGAGAGGCGGCGGGATGGAAACTGTAAGAATCACCGGAAGTGCCAAAAGGCACATTCCGGGATTGCAGGCGGTGGCCAAGGTCTCGGGCAAGTCCGGACTTTGGCTCATCGCCCACGCAAAAAGATCCGGTTATAGGTTCAGTCTATAGCCGGATATTTTTTTTGCATATTGGCGGGAAAGCCTGTGCTGTGTTAGGATGGATGTATCATCAGAAGAAAGGCGGGAAAACTACTATGACAGATATCAGAAATTCACAGAACTGGAGCTTTGAGACAAAGCAGATACACATTGGACAGGAGCAGCCTGACCCGGCGACAGGAGCCCGCGCAGTTCCGATCTACGCATCGACTTCCTTTGTGTTTGATAACTGCCAGCATGCGGCAGACCGTTTTGCTCTGAAAGATGCAGGAAATATATACGGGCGTCTGACGAACCCGACAGAAGATGTGTTCGAGCGCAGGATCGCGGCTCTGGAAGGAGGAGCGGCGGCTCTGGCAACGGCGTCGGGAGCAGCGGCAATCACATATACACTTCAGGCGCTGGCAAAAGCAGGAGAACATATTGTGGCGTCCCGGAACATTTACGGGGGAACATACAATCTCCTGGCGCATACCCTGCCTCTGACAAGCGGAATCACAGCGACTTTTGTCGATCCTGCGGAAGAGGGGGCTTTTGAGGCGGCGATCAAAGAGAATACAAAGGCGATCTTCACGGAAACACTGGGAAATCCGCACTCCAATGTAGCGGATCTTGAGAAACTCTCAGAGATCGCACACAGACATGGGATTCCGCTTGTGGCAGACTCTACATTTGCCACACCGTATCTTGTGCGCCCCATAGAACACGGAGCTGATATTGTTGTACACTCTGCGACAAAGTTTATCGGCGGACATGGAACGGCTCTGGGCGGGGTGATCGTTGATGGCGGCAGCTTCGACTGGAAAGGTTCCGGCAGATATCCCTGGATCTCCGAGGCGAACCCAAGCTACCACGGAGTATCGTTTACGGACGCGGCGCCGGGCGTATCTTTCGTCACCTATATAAGAGCGGTTCTTCTCAGAGATACAGGCGCCACACTTTCTCCGTTCCATGCGTTTCTCCTGCTCCAGGGTCTTGAGACACTTTCGCTCAGAGTAGAGAGGCATGTGGAAAATGCGCTGAAGATCGTAAAATATCTGGAATCTCATCCGCAGGTAGAGGCAGTGCATCATCCATCCCTTGAGAGCGAACCGACGCACAGTCTGTATCAAAAATATTTTCCGAAAGGCGGCGGCTCTATCTTTACGTTTGAGATCAAAGGCGACGCCGGAACAGCGCAGAAATTTATCGATAATCTGCCGATCTTTTCCCTGCTGGCAAACGTGGCGGATGTAAAATCTCTGGTTATTCATCCTGCGACAACTACCCACAGCCAGTGTACAGCGGAAGAACTCGCGGAGCAGGGCATTAAACCGAACACAATCCGCCTGTCTGTAGGAATTGAAAAAGCAGAGGATCTGATCGCGGCTCTGGAGACAGCATTTGCCGCTGCAGTCTGACCATGCAGGAAACAATCTGAATAAAAAGGAGGAAATATAAAATGGCGAATTATCATAGCAGTACCTTGGAACTGATCGGGAATACGCCTCTGGTCGAAATTGCGAATATCGAGAAAGAACGGGGACTGGGGGCCACGGTTCTGGTAAAACTGGAATACCTGAATCCTGCGGGGAGTGTTAAAGACCGTATCGCGAAAGCGATGATCGAAGATGCGGAAGCAAGAGGCGCCCTGAAAGAAGGCTCGGTCATCATTGAGCCTACATCCGGAAATACCGGGATCGGACTTGCGGCCATAGCGGCTGCGAAAGGTTACAGGATCATCCTTACTATGCCGGAGACGATGAGTGTGGAGCGAAGAAATATCCTGAGAGCATATGGAGCAGAGCTGGTGCTGACCAACGGGACAAAAGGAATGAAAGGTGCGATCGAGAAAGCAGAGGAACTGGCGGCAGAGATCCCGGGCGGCTTTATCCCCGGACAGTTTGCAAATCCTGCAAATCCTGCAGTACACCGGGCAACAACCGGTCCGGAGATCTGGCGCGACACGGAAGGAAATGTGGATATTCTTGTCGCCGGTGTGGGAACCGGCGGTACGATCACCGGATCCGGTGAGTTTTTAAAAGAGCAGAATCCGGATATCCGCGTGGCAGCCGTGGAGCCGGCAGGTTCCCCGGTACTTTCAGAAGGCCGCGCAGGAAAGCATAAGATCCAGGGGATTGGCGCAGGGTTTGTGCCGGACGTCCTGAATACATCCGTATTCGATGAAGTGATCCAGGTAAAAGATGAGGATGCGGTTGCGTCTGCGAAGCTCCTGACGAAAAAGGAGGGGATCCTGACAGGTATCTCATCAGGCGCTGCCCTTTACGCAGCTCTCACCCTTGCCGAAAGACCTGAAAATCATGGGAAAGTCATCGTGGCGATTCTCCCGGATTCAGGGGACAGATACTATTCGACGGAACTGTTTACGGACAAAGATGCAAACCCATAACTTTAAGGAATAGCACAGTATTTAATACAGGTATTTGAGTCTTGTATTTTCCGGGTTTAAAATAATAAGAGCATCATATGACTTGATTTGAGTCGGGATGCTCTTATTATTTTTTATTTTTACGGAGGAATAGTTTAAGTATCCTGTTTCAGCGCTCCTCTGAGCGCTTCCAGAAACTTTTCCACCGGTTTTGAGAACACTTGATATTTCTTCCAGATGATATGCATTTTATTTACAAGTGCTGGTTCCAGAGGACGGAAACACAGGCTGCTCTCTCCGGTTGTGTTAATGATCCGGTCAAGTGCGACGGCATACCCCAGCCCTTCATCTACAAGCAGCGAGGCGTTGAAGATCAGATTATATGTGGCGGCAATGTTAAGCTGGTCAGGCTCCCGCCCGAGCCACTGGGTCAGACTGCCGCCCTGAGCCTCCTGCTGGGAGAGGATCAGAGGTACATCGTACAGATCCCGGGGGCGGATGCTGTCCCTGGCGGCAAGCGGTGAGTCCCTGCGCATCAGGACGCCCCAAGTATCCTGGAAAGGCATTTCCAATGCATTATATTTTTTCAGGTCGACTTCGCCGAATATGACGCCGAAGTCGATCAGTCCCTTATCCAGATATTCAGAGACAAGAGATGCATTTCCGCTGGAAATATGATAGCGGATACCGGGATAACGGCTCTGTAGTATTTTTGCCGTTTTAGCGATCAGCCGGACGCCGTCTGTCTCCCCGGCGCCGATACAGACATCCCCTATGACGATATCATCCGTCAGCCTGATTTCATTTTCTGCTTTTTTTACCAGGTCCAGAATCTCTTCCGCACGTTTCCGCAGGATCATTCCCTCCTCAGTCAGAGTGATCTTCCGGCTTCCTTTTGTCCCGCGGATAAAGAGCTGTTTTCCAAGCTCCTGTTCCAGGTTTTTGATCTGTGTGGAGAGAGTGGGCTGGGAGAGATGAAGAGACTCAGCGGCATGTACGATGCTCTGTTCTCTTGCAATAGCAAGGAAATAATTAAGGACACGCAGTTCCATAGTAAATTCCTCCGAATTGAATCAATCTCTGGACAGATACAGTCCATCCATGAATTGACTATACCATGTATATGAATAGGTTTCAACTATATATAGATATTAAATATAAATATTTGTAATATAAAGAGAAATGCAATAAACTGAATATAGAAAACAAAGGAGGAATTAAAATGCCTGAGATGATAAGAGAGCATGAAACCGCGTGAAAGGATATGAGAATATGAAACAGGATTCCAGAAAAGAACTCCTTCAGAATCTGGAAGATGCAGGATGCTGTGAGAAGATGATCTGTGATTTTATGGAGAACTTCGACGGGCAGGACATTGACGGGCAGATCGCTCTGCTGGAACTTCACCGGAAGACGCTGCTTGACAATGTCCACAGCGAAGAGCGGAAGATATCCTGCCTGGATTATCTGCTCTATCAGATTAAAAAAGAATACGGCGTAATATAATCAGGAAAGGAAGAGGCAATATGGACAAGAAAAAAGAGATCCGGCAGGAGTATTTGACCGGGGAACGGCCGTTGTTCATGGGAAAGGATCTGAAGATCTTTGATACAGTTTTTGACAACGGGGAATCACCGCTCAAGGAAAGCAGGAATATTGAGCTGTATGACAGCATGTTTAAATGGAAATATCCCCTCTGGTACAGCAGAGACATCCTTGCGGAGAACTGTACCTGGGCTGAGATGGCGCGAGCCGGCGTCTGGTACACGGATAATATCACGGTGAGAAACACTCTGATTGAAGCGCCCAAGAATTTCCGGAGATGCCGCGGCGTTGTGCTTGAAAACGTAGATTTCCCAAACGCGCAGGAGACGCTCTGGAACTGCGCCCAGGTGAAGATGGATCATGTCACCGCAAGGGGTGATTACTTTGGGATGAACAGCAAGGACATGGTTCTTAACGATTTTAAGCTGGTTGGAAATTATTCTTTTGACGGAGCAAAAAACGTGGAGATCCACAATGCGAAGATGCTCTCCAAAGATTCTTTCTGGAACAGCGAGAATGTGACGGTTTTCGACTCATTTATCTCAGGAGAGTACCTTGGATGGAATGCGAAGAATCTGACCCTTATCAATTGTACGGTAGAGAGCCTTCAGGGGATGTGCTATATTGATCATCTTGTGATGAAAAACTGCAAGCTGCTGAATACAACCCTTGCCTTTGAGTATTCTACTGTTGATGCAGATATCCGCGGAAAGATCGACAGCGTCTTGAATCCGTCGTGCGGTACGATACGCGCGGATAATATCGGGGAACTGATTCTTGAGAAAGACAAGATCGATCCTTCCAGAACAAAGATTATCTGTAAAGAGGGAAGTGACGGGAACCGGTGTGCATGCGCCTGACAAATGTGGTATGATAAGCTGTAAGTAAGCGTGCGGGCGGCAGGAGACGCCTGCAAATTGTCAGGGAGGGATGAAATGGTATGAAATATAACTTTGACGAACGCATTGACCGTAGAAACACCGGGTCTCTGAAATGGGACGTACCTGATGGAGAACTGCCTATGTGGGTGGCGGATATGGATTTCCGGACAGCTCCATCTGTTGAAGAGGCTATCGCCCGGCGGGCGGCCCAAGGCATATTCGGATATACGGCTTTGCCGGAAGAGTGGTATGAGGCATATCAGTCCTGGTGGAGCAGACGGCATCATTTTGAGATCGAGAAAGACTGGCTGATCTTCTGCACCGGAGTTGTTCCGGCCATTTCCAGCATCATCAGGAAGATGACGGACACTGCTGAAAAAGTTGTTGTCATGACGCCCGTGTACAATATCTTTTTCAATTCGATCCTGAATAATGGGAGAAATGTTCTTGAGAGCAGGCTGCGTCTGGAAGACGGCGTCTATGATATTGACTTTGCTGATCTGGAGGAAAAACTCTCTGATCCCCAGGCAACACTTCTGCTTCTGTGCAATCCCCACAACCCGGTGGGAAAGATCTGGGATAAGGAGACTTTGCAGCGAATCGGGGATCTGTGTGTAAAGCACCATGTGCTTGTTCTATCAGATGAGATCCACTGTGATCTTGTAAAGCCGGGAGAAGAGTATATACCATTTGCTTCCGTGTCGGATAACTGCCGGAAGAACAGCATTACCTGTGTCGCTCCGACGAAAGCATTTAACATCGCCGGGATACAGACTGCCGCTGTGATCGTACCGGAGGAAACGATCCGCCATAAGGTCAGCAGGGGGCTGAACACAGATGAAGCGGCGGAGCCGAATGTATTTGCGGCCATTGCTCCGGCCGCCGCATTTATGCACGGGGAAGAATGGCTGGATGAGCTGAACCGGTATCTGTGGGAAAACAGAAAAACAGCGGAGGAGTATATCGATCATGAAATAGAGGGAGTCACGGCTATACGCGCAAAAGCGACTTATCTGCTCTGGATCGACTGCCGGAGTGTGACCGGAGACTCCGCCGCACTGTGCGGATTTCTCCGGGAGCACGCAGGATTATATGTTTCCAGCGGAGCGGTATACCGAAATGGCGGCGGATTCCTGCGGATGAACATGGCCTGTCCGAGAGCAGTGCTGATGGAGGGCCTTGAGAGGCTCAAAAACGGGATTAGAGCATATACGGAACAGAAAAAACAGTAAAAATAGCAGATAATGTAAATAATGAGAACGAATATCAAAAAATGTCTTGATATTTGTTCTCTTTTCATGTATGATAATGGCGTGAGTTAGCTAGAACTAACTAATCAGAGATCAAAGGATTGTTTTTCTACAGGAGGTTTTCTATGAGTGTTGTTATCATAGGCGGTCATGACAGAATGGTCTGCCAGTACAAAAAGATATGTAAGCAGTTTCACTGTAAGGCAAAAATATTTACCCAGATGTCGGCGTCTCTTAGCAAGCAGATCGGAAGTCCGGATCTGATCGTACTTTTTACCAACACTGTCTCACATAAGATGGTGCGCTGCGCAGTGGAAGAAGCAGGGCGCTGCAATGCCAATGTGGTAAGATGCCACACGAGCAGCAAGAATGCGCTTGAAGAGATACTTGAAAACGTATGTGCATAAGATGAGATACCAGAAAAAAGGACTTTGTAAAATCATCGGGAATTGACATGACGATTTTACAAAGTCCTTAATCGTTCTATTTTACAGGGCCATTTACAGTTTCAGATTTTTGAAGAGATCTCCGAGATTTGTTCCGATATCCTCGCTCTTGGGAAGTTCAACTTTTTCCACCGGCTCCTCTTTGACTTCCTCAAGTGCTTTCATGCTCAGGCTTACTTTTCCGTCCTTGATGCCGATGACTTTCACTTTGACTTCATCCCCTGCGTTGAGTACATCTGACGGTACTTTCACACGCTTCTGAGAAATCTGGGATACGTGTACCAGACCGGACAGGCCGTTCTCCAGTTTGACGAATGCACCATAGTTCTGCAATGTCTCCACTGTGCCGCTTAAAACTGTGCCTACCTTTAAGTTTGCGATCTGCTCCTCGCGGGCTTTGCGCTCTTTATCTTTGAGGATTTCGCGGGCAGAGAGAACAAGGCGGTTGTTCGCCTGATCCACGTCGATCACCTGCACCTCGATGTCTTTCAGAAGATACGTTTCCAGATCTTCGATGTAGCTAAGGGACAGCTTGGAAGCCGGCACAAATCCTCTCAGGCCTTCAACCATGGCAATGACGCCGCCGTTTACGACACCTTCAACTTTGACAGGAAGCACTGTCTTTTTCTCCATATATTCCGTAACCCTGTTCCATGGATTTGCGTCGTCGATGTGATCTTCATAATCGGCCATTGTTTCAACAGTTTCGTTTTCCTGTAATCCTTCTCTCATTTCTTCGCTCATTGTACAGCACCTCAACTTACTTAAATTTTCAATGCAATCAGTATACCATAAAACTAACAGAAAAAACAACTGCGGCTTGACTATCGGAGAAAAAAATGGCAATCTTTAATAAGGATCCAAAATGATAGGAGCGGCTGATATGAGCAGAGACAAAACAAGAAAAGTATATGTCATAGGACATAAGAATCCGGATACAGATTCGATCTGTTCCGCGATCGCCTATGCGGCTTTGAAAACGAAACTTACAAACAGCCCTTATGAGGCGCGCAGGGCAGGACAGCTCAACGAAGAGACCCAGTATGTTCTGGAGCGTTTTGGCGCGAAAGTGCCAAAGCTGATATCTGATCTGCGGGAGCAGATAAAAGATGTGGAATTAAAAGAAGTAGATGGAATAAAAAGCAGTGTCTCTATCCGTACTGCATGGGAGAAAATGCAGGAATCCAACATACATACACTGCCGGTAACGAGGGAAGGAAAGCTGGAAGGCGTCATTACTATCGGGGATATCGCGAAGACATACATGGAAGTGTATGACAGTACGATCCTCTCAAAGGCGAGGACACAGTACCGCAATATTGCCCGGGCGGTGGATGGAGAGGTGCTTACAGGAAATGAACACAGCTATCTTCTGAAAGGAAAGGTCGTTATCGCGGCGTCCAGCCGTATCCTTATGTCGGATTTCATCAGTAAAGACGACCTTGTCATTATGGGCGACCGGAAGGACGCTCAAAAATGTGCAGTAGAGATGGAAGCAAGCTGCATGGTGGTGTGCCAGAACTCTGAAGTATCCGAAGAGATCATCCGGCAGGCTGCGGAGAAACAGATCGTCATTATACGGACGCCCCACGATACATTTACAGCGGCGCAGCATATCAACCAGAGTATCCCTGTGAAATACTTTATGACCAGAGAGAACCTGGTGACATTTAAGATGAAAGATTATGTAGATGACGTTAAGGAAGTGATGGCCCGCAAGCGTTACCGGGATTTCCCGATTGTGGATAATAAGGGCAGATTTCTGGGACTTATATCCAGACGCCGTCTCTTAAATGTGAGAAAAAAGCAGGTCATTCTTGTAGACCACAATGAAAAGAGCCAGGCGGTGGACGGAGTGGAAGAGGCGGACGTTCTCGAGATCATCGACCACCACAGACTGGGCAGCATTGAGACAATGGCGCCGGTCTTTTTCCGCAATCAGCCGGTAGGATGTACTGCGACAATCATTTATCAGATGTACCAGGAGGCGGGGATCATAGTAGAGCCAGTGATCGCGGCTCTGCTGTGTTCAGCTATCATCTCAGACACTTTGATGTTCCGTTCTCCTACATGCACACCTATGGATGAGAATTCAGCAAGAAAACTTGCAGAACTTGCGGGCGTGGACGTGGAATCACTGGCTCAGGAGATGTTCAATGCAGGAAGCAACCTGAAAGGAAAGAGCGCGGAGGAAATCTGTTTCCTCGACTTCAAACAGTTCACAGTCAATGACACTGTGTTTGGCGTCGGACAGGTGAACTCCATGAGCGCGGATGAGTTAAAAGATATCCGGAAGACCGTGCAGCCGCATCTTGAGAAAGCACGGAGCAATCACGGACTCGATATGATTTTTTTCATGTTGACAAATATTATCACAGAGTCATCGGAACTGCTCTGCTGCGGACCTGAGGCGAGAGAGAAGATCCTCAGTGCGTATGATCTGCCGGAGGACACAGAAACAATCATGCTTAAGGGTGTGGTATCCAGGAAGAAGCAGCTCGTGCCTACACTGGTCGGCGCGCTGCAGCAGTAAGGAGACAGCGTATGGCAAAACAGATATGGAAACCAGGCAACATGATCTATCCCCTTCCGGCCGTCATGGTGAGCACGGCGGACAAGGAGCACAACAGCAACATACTGACGGTTGCGTGGACGGGAACCGTGTGCACGAATCCTCCGATGGCATATATATCTGTCCGTCCGGAGAGATACTCCTATCATATGTTAAAGGAGAGCGGGGAGTTTGTCATCAATCTGACGACAAAGAAACTGGCCCGTGCGACAGACTATTGCGGAGTGCGGTCGGGAAGAGATGTGGATAAATGGAAAGAGTGCCGTCTCACAAAGGGCAGAGCCTCTTCGCTGGAATATGCTCCGGTTATTAAAGAGTCCCCGGTTAATATCGAGTGCAGGGTAAAATCTGTCCAGGAGCTTGGCAGCCACCACATGTTTCTCGCGGAGATAACGGCAGTTCAGGCAGACGAGGCGTATATGGACGAAAAGGGCAGGTTCGACCTCGACCAGACCGGGCTGATTGCGTATTCCCACGGAGAATATCTGGATCTGGGGAAGAAGCTGGGGACATTCGGATACAGTGTGAGAAAGAAAGCATCCAGACGAAGAAAGGCGGGCAGATGATGCTCTGTTTTGAAAACGACTATTCAGAGGGCGCTCATGAGAAAGTACTAAAACGCCTGATTGAAACAAATATGGAACAGCTTCCGGGATACGGAACGGACCGTTACAGTGAGTCTGCGAAAGAGAAGATCCGCGCTGCGTGCGGATGCCCGGATGCGGACATCTATTTCCTGACGGGAGGCACACAGACGAACCAGACGGTAATCAGCTCCATCCTCGACAGCCATGAGGGCGTGGTTGCCGCGGAGACGGGACATATAGCCGCCCACGAAGCAGGAGCGATCGAGTGGACCGGACACAAGGTGCTCACCCTGCCCCAGGAGGACGGAAAGATATCTGCCGGTGATCTGGAAACGTATCTGAACACATTTTACAAAGATGCAAATCACGAGCATATGGTATTTCCGGGGATGGTCTACATCTCCCATCCGACGGAATACGGAACGCTCTACACGAAAGGAGAGCTGGCGGAACTGTCCGCAGTCTGCTCCGAATATCACATCCCGCTTTATCTGGACGGCGCGCGTCTGGGGTACGCGCTCGCCGCAAAAGAGACAGACGTGACGCTTAAGGACGTGGCGGAGTACTGCGACGTATTCTACATCGGCGGAACGAAGGCCGGAGCGCTGTGCGGAGAGGCGGTTGTCTTTACGAAAGCGGACACACCGCTTTATTTCGTCACGAAAGTCAAACAGAGAGGGGCGCTCCTGGCAAAAGGCAGACTGACAGGTGTACAGTTTGACGCTCTCTTTACGGACGGCCTTTATCTTGAGATCGGAAAGAATGCCATAGACACTGCAGATGAACTGAAGCGCATCCTGCGGGAGAATGGATATGAATTCTATATCGACTCCCCGACCAATCAGATCTTTGTCGTGCTTGAGAATACACAGATGGAGAAACTTAGGGAACAGGTTGTGTTCAGTTTCTGGGAAAAGAAAGACGATACCCATACGGTCGTTCGGTTCGCGACGAGCTGGGCGACGAAAATGGAAGATGTGAAAAAACTGGCTGAACTCCTTTCGCGTGGCAGGAATATTTTGTCAGGTATCGGGAAAAATAGTCCTGACGATAAAGCATTATGCAATAAATGATAATCAATCTCAATAAAACTATTGATTCTGGCTATTGAGTTTGTTAATATACATATAGTTAGTGAAAACTAACTATATGTGAATGAATCATGGAAACTCCCTTGCCCCACAATGCCTGAAATGGGGCAGAGGGCGTTTTCGCGGGAAAGGACGAAGAGGTATGGATTATTTAGAGATTGAAAAAGTAATCGGACGGGAGATTATCGATTCGAGAGGAAACCCGACAGTTGAGGCGGAGGTACATCTTGCGGACGGCACCGTGGCAAGGGGCGCGGCTCCCAGCGGTGCGTCCACAGGAGAGTTCGAGGCGCTCGAGTTAAGAGACGGAGATAAAAAGAGATATGGCGGAAAAGGCGTATCCAAAGCTGTGGAAAATATCAATACCGTGATCAGCAGAGCACTTAAAGGGATGGATGCGAGCGACATTTATGCGATTGACAAGGCGATGATAAAAGCGGACGGTACAAAGGATAAATCAAAGCTGGGCGCAAATGCAATTCTGGCAGTATCTATCGCCTGCGCGAGGGCAGCTTCCTGCTCGCTTGACATTCCGCTGTATCGTTTCCTGGGCGGTGCAAACGGCAACCGTCTTCCGGTGCCTATGATGAACATCTTAAACGGAGGAGCGCACGCTGCAAACACAGTGGATGTGCAGGAGTTCATGATTATGCCTTCGGGTGCAGAGAGTTTTGCAGAAGGTCTGAGATGGTGTACGGAAGTATTCCACGCGCTCCAGTCACTTCTGAAATCAAAAGGACTTGCGACATCAGTAGGAGATGAGGGCGGATTTGCGCCGGATCTTGCGAGTGATGAAGAGGCGGTCGAATACATTCTTGAGGCGGTCCGCCAGGCGGGATACGAGCCGGGCAAAGACTTTGTGCTTGCTATGGATGCGGCCTCCAGTGAGTGGAAGGGCAGCCGGAAAGGAGAGTACGTGCTTCCGAAATGCGGCAGGAAGTTCACATCCGCAGAGCTTGTGGAGCACTGGAAATCTCTTGTGGAGAAATATCCGATCTACTCCATTGAGGACGGTCTTGACGAGGAAGACTGGGAAGGATGGCAGATTCTCACAAAAGAGCTGGGAGACAAAGTACAGCTTGTGGGAGATGACTTGTTTGTGACGAACACAGAGAGACTCAAGAAAGGGATTGATATGGGCTGTGGAAACTCCATCCTCATCAAGCTGAATCAGATCGGTTCTGTCTCAGAGACGCTGGAGGCGATCAAGATGGCGCACAAGGCAGGATATACAGCCATTTCTTCCCACCGTTCCGGAGAGACGGAGGACACGACAATCGCTGATCTTGCAGTTGCGCTTAACACATGCCAGATTAAGACTGGCGCGCCAAGCCGCAGCGAGCGCGTGGCAAAATATAACCAGCTTCTGAGGATTGAGGAAGAACTGGGAGAAAGCGCGGTGTATCCGGGATTTGCGGCTTTTAATATAAAAAGATAAAAAATGGAAAATAGTACTTGCTACAGGAGCCGTTTCGTCGTATAATTACCCACGGTCTGTACAAAATCAAACGATCAGGAGTGCGTCTGCGCTTCTGGTCGTTTTGCGACAGTTCATTCTGTGACATGACAGATCATGAAATTTTTGACAGGAAATTCTTGACAAAAGTAACAGAGGTGAAAACTATGGGTGAGAATAACGCAGTGCAAGACATGACAACAGGAAGTCCGGCAAAACTGATCGTCCGGTTTATGATCCCGGTATGTCTGGGAAGCATCTTTCAGCAGTTTTATAATATAGCGGATTCCATTGTGGCGGGGCAGTTCATCGGCGTGCAGGCTCTGGCGGCCATCGGCAGCACTGGATCTCTGATGTTTTTTGTAACCGGCTGGCTCAATGGGTTGAGCAGCGGTTTCGCGATCCTTGTATCTCAATGGTTCGGGGCCAGGCAGTATGACAGGATGCGGCATTATGTGGCCATGTCTGTCATATTGTCGGCGGCCTGTGCTTTACTGATGACCGCAGGGTTTCTGATTGCGAATGAGCCGATCCTGAGGATGATGAACTATTCAGAAGATATCATGCCGGATGTAAAGCTGTACATGGGTATTATCTATGCCGGACTTATTGTTACTGCGGCGTACAACGCACTGGCGGCGTTTTTAAGAGCGCTTGGAGATTCGAGATCACCGCTCTATTTCCTTATTATTTCAGCAGTGATCAACATCGTGCTGGATATTGTATTTATTGCTGTTTTCGGCATGGGTGTGGAGGGATGCGCTTATGCGACAGTGATCGCTCAGGGGATCTCAGCTTTGCTGTGTTACATATATATTTTGAAACGATTCCCCATTCTCCACCTGAAACGGGAGGATTTCAAGATCAGCCTGGAGAGCTTCGGACGCCTGCTGGCGCTCGGAACTCCTATGGGACTGCAGTTTTCCATTACTGCTATTGGAACTATTATCGTGCAGGGAGCTGTAAATGTGTACGGAGAGGTATACATGGCAGGATTTTCTGCAGCCGGAAAGATCCAGAATCTGACAGGATGTGTATTCTCATCATTTGGAGCGACAATTGCCACATATGTGGGTCAGAACCGCGGAGCGGGAAAGATAGAACGGGTCAGACAGGGAGTGCGCTGCACGCAGATTATGGTCCTGGCATGGAGCGTCATACTTATGGCCGCTATGTATTTTGGCGGCAGGTACATGACATGGCTGTTCATCAGTCCGTCAGAGACTGAAGTGGTTAATGCCTCAGTGACTTATTTCCATACGGTATTCTGGTGCTATCCCTTCCTTGGCAGCATCTTTATCTACAGAAACACACTGCAGGGCATGGGATACGGTCTTGTCCCCATGATGGGAGGTATCTTTGAGCTTGCAGCCAGGAGCGCTATCATCATGCTCGCGGCAGGCCATGTCAGCTATGTGGGAATATGCCTTTCCGATCCTATGGCCTGGCTCGCGGCTCTGATCCCGCTGGTACCATATTACTTCTATAAAATGCACCAGCTTACCCGACTTTCACCCGGCTGTTGAACTTATCCAGCGCCAGTGCAATGATGATACCGGCTGCGATACAGATGATATTTACAATTGCTGCCCCTGGATTCAGGAAGCCCCGGAACGGTATAATCATAACTGTCGCTGCAATCACGATGCCGATGATGCCGTGGAAAGCGACAGAATAAAAGTTGTCAAACAGGGCATTGATCGCTTTGGCAAGGCAGATCACTGTGACAACAGCGCCGATGCCGGCTGGCACCAGGATACCGGCATCGAAATGTCCGATTCCGTCCACGAACGGAGTATACAGACCCAGAGGCATGAGCAGTGTGGAAAAGCTCATGCCCGGCGCGATTATGCTAAGCGCCAGACAAAATCCGCAGAACAGATACCAGAAGAAATTCGGTTTTACTTCTATGGAAAACATCTGAAGTCCGATCAGCACTGCGAAGATTACGATCATACAGACGAACATTGAGATAAAAGAGCCTCTGCTCCGGCCCTGTTCTCCTGCTTCACGGAAAAGAGAGGGGAGCATCCCGGTGATCAGTCCGATGAAAACGCAGACAGACGGATCCGGGTATTTCTCAAGGAAAAAGGAGAGAATATTCGCAACTCCAAGAAAACCGATGATCCCTCCGAGAAGCACCGGGATTAGCGGCGGAATGTGTGTTTTGAAATTCTTAAACGGATTGGAGAGAAGTTCCATGATTGGTTTGTAGATGCCGAAGATCACACTCAACACGCCGCCGGATATGCCGGGCAGGACCGCGCCGAGACCGATCAGAGCGCCCTGCACGATGCGGAAGAGAAACTGAAGCGGGTTCATACTCTTTTTCTGTTTTTGATTCATAGATTCCTTGATCCTTTCATTCTGATTTCACAAACATATTTATTTATACTATCTTTTATGTCTTTTTTCAAGTGCGTATGTAATCTTTTGGAACAAAGTGCGGAGGATCATCCCATTGCAGGAATCCTGAAATCTGATATAATGGAAAAGACATTATCGAGGATTATCGAGAAAAGTATATGTTACAGACAAGTAATTCAGAGATCAGGAGGATTATATTGATATGAAGAAACCGGTTCTTGTCATAATGGCAGCAGGCATGGGCAGCAGATATGGAGGGCTCAAACAGATTGACCCCGTGGACAAAGAGGGGCAGATCATCATGGATTTTTCCATCTATGACGCAAAGCAGGCGGGATTCGAGAAAGTTGTGTTTATCATTAAGAAAGAAAATGAAAACGACTTCAGAGAGGCGATTGGAAACAGAATCGAAAAATCCATGAAAACCGCCTATGTATATCAGGACATCAATAATATTCCTGAAGGATTCTCTGTGCCCGAGGGCCGCGTAAAACCTTGGGGAACAGCGCACGCAGTCCTGAGCGCTGCGGGAGAGATCGATGGTCCTTTCGCAGTCATCAATGCGGATGATTATTATGGACAGCATGCGTTTAAAGCCATTTATGAATACCTTACTTCGCATGAAGACGATGACAGATACCGGTATACGATGGCGGCCTACCGCCTGAAGAATACGGTGACGGACAACGGATATGTATCCCGCGGCGTCTGCGAACTGAATGAAAAAAGAGAACTTGTCAGTGTGACAGAGCGCACAAGGATAGAGAAGAGAGGAGACGGGATCGCATATTCGGAAGATGACGGCCGGACATGGCAGGACATTGACGGTGATACGCTTGTCTCCATGAACATGTGGGGCTTTACACACAGTATGCTGGTGGAGATTAAAAAGGGGTTCCCGGTATTTCTGGAGAGAGGACTTCAGGAAAATCCTCTGAAGTGCGAGTATTATCTTCCGGCTGTTGTAAGCAGGCTGCTCACAGAGAACAAGGCGGCGGTAAAGGTGCTCGAGTCAGAAGACAAGTGGTATGGGGTGACTTACAAAGAAGATAAGCCTGTTGTCGTTGAAGCAATCCAGGCGCTGAAAGATGCGGGACTATACCCGCAGAAATTATGGTAACAGGACGGCCAGATGCAACATTTTTACTATAAGATGGTCTAAAAGTATAAAGCAATCTTCCATGGTCTGTGCTATACTGTGCTCGTAAACAAGGCAAAGAATTTCGCAGTCTTATCTTAAGGAGGAAACGAGCATGTCTATTTTAGTTACAGGAGGAGCCGGTTTCATCGGGAGCCACACATGTGTGGAACTTTTGAATGCCGGATATGATGTGGTAGTTGCAGATAATTTGTACAATGCTTCGGAGAAAGCGCTGGACAGAGTGAAAGAGATCACTGGGAAAGAACTTAGATTCTATAAAGCGGATATCCGCGACAGAGAGGTAATGAATGAGATCTTTGAAAAGGAAGAGATCGAGTCTGTGATCCATTTTGCAGGACTTAAGGCAGTGGGAGAGTCTGTGCGGAAACCGTTGGAGTATTATGAAAACAACATCGGCGGAACGATCACACTCTGCGACGTCATGAGAAGCCACGGAGTGAAGAACATCATCTTCAGCTCCTCCGCAACCGTATACGGTGATCCGGCATTTATTCCGATCACAGAGGAGTGTCCGAAAGGAACCTGCACGAACCCATACGGCTGGACGAAATGGATGCTGGAGCAGATCCTCACGGACCTGCACACGGCAGATCCGGAGTGGAACGTTGTTCTCCTCAGATACTTTAACCCGATCGGGGCACATAAGAGCGGTCTCATCGGTGAAGATCCAAAAGGGATTCCAAACAACCTGATGCCATATATCACACAGGTGGCGATCGGCAAGCTGGAGTGCCTCGGGGTATTCGGAGACGACTATGACACACCGGATGGAACAGGCGTGCGCGATTACATTCATGTGGTGGATCTTGCAATCGGACATGTGCGCGCAGTGGAGAAGCTCAAAGAAAAAGCAGGGGTGTCTGTCTACAATCTGGGAACAGGAAACGGATATTCTGTGCTTGACATGGTAAAAGCGTTCGGAAAAGCCTGCGGCAAAGAAATCCCATACCAGATCAAGCCGCGCCGTGAAGGCGATATCGCGACATGTTACTGTGATGCGTCAAAGGCAAAGAAAGAGCTGAACTGGACGGCAGAGCGCGGACTTGAGGAGATGTGTGAAGACTCCTGGAGATGGCAGAGCCAGAATCCGAACGGATATAACAACTGATAAGTGTAAAAAATATTGCAGTCCCTGTCCGGCACGCGTGCGCTGCGCCGGACAGGGACTGCAGTGATTTCGGCAAGCCAATCTAATGATCTCTTGTAGGCCTTGAGAAAATATTACAGGCTGTAACTTCTGTTTTCCCTCAAAGATGAAAAAATTATAATGACAACACCGATAAAGAACCGTAAGACGGAGAAAAATCCTATTAAATGATAATTATTACTGTTACTATTTATTGACATAAGGATCCGGGTATGGTATATTAGAAAATAGTTAGATATAACTAACTAATAATATATTGATGAAAGGAGATTCACAATGTCTTTGATTGGAAAAGAAATAGTAGATTTTAAGGTGCAGGCTTATCATAATGATGGGTTCAAAGAAGTGGCGAAAGAGGATATTCTTGGACACTGGTCAGTATTTTTCTTCTATCCTGCGGATTTTACTTTTGTGTGCCCGACAGAGCTGGCGGATCTTGCAGATAAGTATGAGGAGTTCAAAAAGGCAGGATGCGAGATCTATTCGGTATCCTGTGACACTCACTATGTACACAAGGCGTGGCACGATGCGTCCAAGACGATCCAGAAGATCGGGTATCCAATGCTCTCAGATCCGACTGGCGTGCTTGCAAGAGGGTTTGACGTTATGATCGAGGAGGACGGTCTTGCAGAGCGCGGCAGCTTCATTGTCAATCCCGAGGGAAAGATCGTAGCATATGAGGTTATAGCAGGGAATGTGGGAAGAAACGCGGATGAACTCTTCCGCAGAGTCCAGGCAAGCCAGTTTGTCGCGGAGCATGGAGATCAGGCGTGCCCTGCAAAATGGCAGCCGGGCGCTGGTACGTTAAAACCAGGTATTGAGCTTGTCGGGCATCTCTGACGGCAGACAAATTGTACCGGTCTGACAGACTTGCGTTCAGGCCTGGTACAGAAAGAATCAGTAGGTATCACATATTCTGAGACAGTATTATTGCCGGCGGCGGTCTTATGGGACTGACCGCCGCAATATCTTTTGAGCATGCCAGATATCCCGTGCTCATGATCAAAAATTGGAGATCTTGCAAAATATGAGTCCGGTCTCCAGGCACTTGGCTCTTCTGGGGAACAAAGAGAAAGGTTCTTTATTCTGAGGGTGTGAAAAGCAGAAAAGAATTGCAGGTATCGGTAAAAAGATGGAACACGTTATAGTAATAATATATAATAAAAAAATATGCATCAAAAGGAATATATCCGATAACGGGCGATACCTATAGGACAGTATGGTCATATCGAACATTCAAAAGATAAAAAGAACAGGAGAGAAAAGTAAATGAGATTATTTCCGACTCTGAGAAACTATAAACTGGAATATATCCCGAAAGATATTTTTTCGGGCGTTATAATCGCCGCGGTATCTATACCGATCTCTATGGGGTACGCACAGATCGCAGGCCTTCCGGCAGTATACGGGCTGTACGGTTCTGTGCTGCCCATTCTTTTCTTCGCCCTGTTTTCAACATCGAAACAGTTTGTGTTTGGTGTGGATGCAACTCCTGCAGCGATCGTAGGCGGCGCTATTGCAGCGCATGGGTTTGTCAGTGAATCGGAACAGGCCATGCTTTATATCCCGATGGTGGCGCTTTTTGCCGGACTCTGGCTTATTGTATTCTATTTTCTTAGAGCGGATAAGATCATTGATTTTATCTCCACTCCGGTAATGGGAGGATTTATCAGCGGTATTGCCGTTACGATTATCCTCATGCAGGTGCCAAAACTTATGGGTAGTCCTGCCGGACGGGGAGAGATCCTGGATCTTTCAAAACATATCTTGCACTCGCTTCAGTACATAAACTGGCTGTCTCTTGCGATGGGCTCAGGCGCATTGGTTCTGCTCCTTGCTGCAAAGAGATATATGCCGAAGTTTCCGATGGCGATCCTCATCATGGCTTTCGGAGTGCTTGCTGCCGTTTTCTTTCATGTGGAGGAGAAAGGAGTAATCCTGTTATCGTCCGTAGAGCCAGGCCTTCCTGAACTGTTTATCCCACAGTTTCACCGGGTAGATCTGACTCATGCAGCCGGCCGCGGACTTATGGTAGCTGTTGTTGTTATGGCGGAGACGCTGCTTGCGGAGAACAGCTTTTCTGTAAAGAACGGGTATAAGCTGGACATACGCCAGGAGATTCTTGCCTGCGCAGCGGGAAATCTGGCTGCCTCAGCAGTGGGCTGCTGCCCTGTCAACGGGAGCATATCGCGCACGTCCATGAACGAGCAATACGGCGGAAAGACACAGGGGGTCTCTATTACGGCTGCAGCCGTCATGGCAGTAATCCTTATGACAGCTACAGGATTTATCGGATACCTGCCGGTACCGGTGCTGACAGCTATTGTAATCTCTGCACTTCTTAATGTAGTGGAGTCTCATCTTGCTGTTCGCCTTTTTAAAGTGAGCAGATCAGAGTTCTACATTTTTATTGCGGCGGGGATTGGTGTTCTATGGCTTGGTACGATCTATGGAGTAGTGATCGGTATCCTCCTGTCATTTGTTGCAATGATACTCAAAGCGACCAATCCGCCGAGAGCGTTCCGTGGATTGGTGCCAGGAAAATCAGCCTATTATGATCTGGATAAGAACCGTTTCGCATATCCGATCAAAAATGTGGTCATCTACCGGTTCAGCGAAGATATGTTTTTTGCAAATATCAAGGTTCTTCAGAGCGATATTGAGAGCAGGATACAGGATGACACAAAAGTGGTCGTCATAGATGCGGAGGCGGTCAACAATATTGATTTTACTGCAGCGGATGCGATTGAAATGCTTTTCCAGAGTCTTGAAAAGAGAGGTGTACGGCTTTATATTACCGGGCATACAGCTCAGATCAATGAACAGATGCGCCACCTTGGAATCGGGCATTTCATAGAAGAAGGAAGAGTCCGCAGAACAATCCTTTCCGCTCTGAAAGATGCGGGAATTGAAGTGCCTTGCAGACTGGATATCCCAGACGAAGATGAAGAGAGATTAAAAAGGCTTGGAAACCGTGCTTATCCTCAGGGCGAGGAGAACACTCTGGAGGAGTTCGTATGGGCTTTTGGCCAAGATTCTGGGCATGAGATCGAAAAACGGGCTCTCCATGTGATAAGTCTGATCAGGACAAAAGAAGACGTTGTAAAACTTTCTGAAAAAGGGGTGGACAGGCTTGTGAGCTCCTGGGGATATTTAGGAGCGCTTGATGAGGATCTGCTTCTCCGCTCCATTACAGACCATGTTGAAAGTTTTCCAGAGGAACTGGCAGAGGAGGCAGAGAAAATATTTGAACTTATCGATGTTCGGAGAAGAAAACTCAGAGACAGACTTTTAAGAGAGCATCCAGAGATGACAGAATATCTTGAGGAGAGCAGAGAGCACAGGATAGGAAACAGCGTTTGTATTGGATAATAATGAAAATTGAATAAAAATTAATGATAAACATTAATTTTATATTGATTAAAGTTAATTCGCGTGATATCATAAAGGCATAAGCAGAGCGAAAACTCATAAAACTGGGAATTCATACAGTGCAGGAGGTATCACAATGAAAGAGAAAGAGGCAGCGAAAAAGAGATGCGGTGAATTTGGCATGGTATTTCGTTTTTTGTTCTGGTTTACAGTCATTTTGGTGGCAGCCTATTGTCTGGCAGGGGTATGGACGGCCTTCCGGCCGGCATCCGATTTTACGATATCACTTACCGATACTCCGTCGGGAATATATGGGGTGTCTGAGTTTACGGGGGTGAAGTCCGGGCTGCTCTCAGAAATTATGATAAAAAAACTGGAGTTCGATCCGGGGATTCTGAGCGATGGAGCAAGACAGATGCCAAAAGCAGTATTTGTGACAGGCTACTTTTGCAAAATGGCGGCAAATATTATATTTACTGCAATCTTCTGGTTTCTGAGACAGATATTCAGAAATATTGAGAAATATGAAACTCCTTTTGTAAAAGCAAACAGCAGAGCAATTCTCGGCATGGGAATTACGGTGATTGTCCTTTGCTATGTGCAGGAGAATCTGCTTCCCCTGATGGCGTTTATCCAGAAGTTCGGAGCTTCGGGCTTTACACTGATAGACCTGGGATATCTTTCCCCGGGAATCCCGTTCTTATGTCTGTCCTATATGTTTGAGTACGGCCGCATACTTCAGCAGGAATCCGATGAGACATTGTGAGGTGAGAGAATATGGCGATCATACTGCGTCTGGACCGTGTGATGGCAGACCGAAAGATATCTTTAAAAGAGCTGGCTGTGAAAGTCGAGATATCCAATGTTAATCTGTCGAATCTGAAGACCGGAAAGGTAAAAGCGATCAGATTCTCCACTCTGGATGCGATCTGCCGGGAACTGAAATGCCAGCCCGGCGATATCCTGGAATATGCAGAGGATCCGCCGGACGAGTGAACAGATAAAAGCTGAAATGGAAGGATTACATCTTTTTCTTCCAGCCAAGCAGCAGAGCGGAATTTATGATGACGACAACGGAACCGGCATTATGTACCAGCGCTCCTACAACCGGATTGAGTATACCGGTAATAGCAAGGAGGATTGCGGCGAAATTCAGAATCATGGAAAAAGTCAGATTCAGCCGGATCGTAGTCATCATCCTGCGCGAGAGTCTCAGAAGATGGGGCAGTTCTCCGATATCGTCGTTGACAAGGGCAATATCAGCCGCATCTACAGCAATGTCGCTTCCGATCTTTCCCATAGCAATGCCCACCCTGGCTTTTTTCAAAGCCGGCGCGTCGTTAATGCCGTCCCCGATCATGCAGACCGGAATATGCTGGTTTTCATAAGTATTGATCCAATCCAGTTTATCTTCAGGAAGACAGTCTGCATGGATCTCGGAAATATGGAGCTGCCGGGCAATATGTCCAGCGGCATTTTTGTGGTCGCCTGTGAGCAGGACAGGAGTTACACCGGCTGCTTTTACTTCGTCTACAGTAGCCGCCGCATCCTGCCGCAGCGTGTCGGACAGAGCGAGAAAGCCGGCGCTTCTGCCGTCAATTGCAAGATAGATGACAGTACAGCCTTTTTCTGTGAAAAGATCAGCCCGTTTTTTCATTTCATCTGTAAACGGGATATCATTTTCAAGAAAGAGTTCCGGATTGCCTGCCAGGATGTTGTGAGAGTTCACTTCTGCCTGTACGCCTCTGCCGGGCAGCATCCGGAATTCTTCGGGAACAGCGGGCGCATTTTTCATTTCTTCTTGATAGGAACGGACGATGGCCCTGCCAAGGGGATGCTCTGAATTCAGTTCGGTACTTGCCGCGTATGCGTATAGATATTCCCAGGACAGCCCGGAAGAAAAACTTACGACAGCAGTTACCTGGGGTGTTCCGTAAGTAAGAGTCCCGGTTTTGTCAAACGTGATTTTCTTTACATCGGCGAGACGTTCAAGAGCGTCGCCCTCACGGACAAGGAATCCGTGCTTGGCAGCATTTCCGATCGCGGCCATGATTGCTGTGGGAGTGGCAAGAACAAGAGCGCATGGACAAAATACCACAAGAATCGTCACAGCGCGAATAATCTCGCCGGAGATCAGCCAGGTCAGTGCAGCGGCTGTCAATGCGATTACAACGATCCATGTCGCCCAGCGGTCGGCGAGATTTACGATTTTTGCTTTCCCGGCGTCGGCAGACTGAACCAGGCGGATCATCCGCTGGATGGAGCTGTCTTCGCCGACTCTGTCCGCTTTCATCTCAAAAGCGCCGAACTGATTGACGGTACCGCTGGATACCTCATCACCGGGGCCCTTATCTACAGGAAGAGATTCCCCTGTCATTACGGACTGATCGACGGAAGTTTCACCTGTGACGATTACCCCGTCGACAGGAACCGACTCACCGGGCAGCACGCGCAGAATATCTCCGACCCGGACGTCTTCTGCGGATATGATTTCCTCGGCATCCCCGGATATCCTGCGGGCAGTGCGGGGCGTAAGGTGTACCAGTTTTTCAATCCCTGCGCGCGCCTTTTCCACAGTCAGATCTTCCAGAAGCGCTCCGAGCTGCATGATAAAAGCGACTTCACCGGCGGCAAAGTCTTCCCGGATGATGACAGAAGCAATCAGGGCGATGGAGACGAGAACATCCGCTTTGATGTCAAACTCTGTGACAAGTCCGACGACAGCTTCCAGTATGATGGGGATACCGCATAGAATGATGGCGACCCATGCCATATCAAAGGGAAACGGCGAGTATCCAAAGATGCTGAGCAGGAGGGCGGCTCCTGAGAGGATCAGGAAGATAACATCGCGTTTCATTCCGCCCCACTCCAGAATTTTTTCCAGGTTTTTCATAATATAGATCTCCTTGTTAAAAATATTGAAGACATGTCAATATACCTATACGAGTATATGCATATTATATACCTATAGGGGTATAGGTTGTCAACAGGCAGAAAGAAAAACACACAGGAGCCGGAAAAACCCGGATGTCCCGTGTGCAGATTCATGGACCGTTCGCGACTGAGCGACGTCTGCTGCGCACTTGTCGTGCTGACTCGCTATTTCATATTTGCAAACCGCTCGACCGCTTTTGTGAAGCTGGCGATCGTCTGATCCACGTCACCGTGTTCGATGCCATCCCGGACACAGTGATTAATATGCCCTTCGAGCACGATCTGTCCAACCTTATGAAGGGCAGATTTGGCGGCGTTTATCTGGGAGAGTATATCCTCGCAGGGGATATCTTCATCGACCATTCTGTCGATTGCCTGTACCTGTCCGATGATCTTTTTTAGCCGGCGGTGCAGATTATCAGAATCCATACATTGTTTCATCAGCAGCCTCCCTTGTCTGGTAATATGTTGAAAGGATCATTACAAATGTATTCTTATTATCTGTGAAATGAGATGTTTTGTCAACTTGATGCAGTTCGCCTGTGGATCCGCAGCCTAAAAAATACCTTTAAAATATTAAAAAACAGATGTTGTCAAATTATTAACAATATGATATTATAAAAAAAGCGAAATCTGATTAATGAAGTGAGGAGTCACAGACCGATGTAGGATAACATGTTAGAGATATACAAGGCTTTAAACTACGGGACAGCGGTGGAATTGATCAGGATTTCTTTTTTTATTTTACAGGATTCTTTCTCGATTTCCTGTAAAATAAAAAGCCCGCCGGGCGGGAGGCGCACGCCGCAATAAGGCGTTCCGCCATTTGCATCATTACAGAAAAATTATAAAAGAAAGGCAGAGGAGAAACTATGAGCAGCAAAATTACTATCATTGGCGCCGGAAGCGTCGGAGCTACAATCGCGTACAAACTTTCCTATGAAGACTTCACATCGGAGATCGTTATGATCGACATCAACAAGGACAAGGTTGAGGGTGAAGTTATGGACATCAAGCAGGGAACATGCTTCAGAAGCCCTGTCTCCATTATTGCAGGAGATTATGAGGATGCGAAAGATTCTGACATCGTCATTATCACATCTGGCATCGCGCGTAAGCCGGGACAGACAAGAATCGAGCTTGCTCAGACAAATGTCAACATTATCAAACAGATTGCACCGGAGATTGTAAAGGCTGCGCCGAATGCAAAATACATCATCGTCAGCAATCCGGTGGACGTACTGACATATGTATTCACAAAGGTTTCAGGACTTCCGGAGAATCAGATCATTGGTTCCGGTACCCTTCTTGACACGGCACGTCTCCGCTACGGCCTGTCAGAGCATTTTAAAGTAGCGCAGAAAAATATCCATGCCTATGTATTCGGTGAGCACGGTGATTCCTCTTTCGTTCCGTGGTCAGGAGCAGATATCTCCGGCGTACACATTGACGATTACTACGAGTCAATGAAAGATCACGGAGTAGATCTCGGAAAGCTGGACAAAGACGGAATGGAAGAGTATGTTCATAAATCAGGCGGTGAAGTGATCGCAAAGAAAGGCGCCACATTCTATGCGGTATCCATCGCTGTCTGTGAGCTGTGCAATATCGTGCTGTCAGCATCGGATTCCGTTGCGACTGTTTCATCCATGATGCACGGAGAATACGGCGTGGATGATGTGTGCCTGAGTGTACTGACACTTGTGGGACCAAATGGTGTACAGGGTAAAGTTCCGATGCGCCTGACAGACGGAGAAGTTGCAAAACTCCAGGAAAGTGCGAACAAGCTGAAAGAGGTCATCGCTCAGCTTGACATCTGAGCCCGTTTCCCGGCCTTTTGCCGGGAAGCAGTCTGGTATCGCCGCTGAAGACAGCGGAACAGCAGACCCTCGCGGGAATAAAGTAACAGGGCGGGAGATTTCCCGCCCGAGAGACAAGGAGGTATTATTATGAAATACAGCTATTTCCCCGGCTGTACTCTAAAGAATAAAGCTGTGGATCTGGATCATTATGCCAGAATCTGCGCGGAGGCTCTTGGCTTCACACTTGAAGAGATCAATGAGTGGCAGTGCTGCGGCGGCGTCTATCCGCTTGGCACGGATGAGATCGCCACGAAGCTCGCTTCCGTCCGCGCTCTCAACGACGCAAAGGAGCACGGCCAGGATCTGGTGACAGTCTGTTCAGCCTGCCACCATGTGATCAAGCGGGTAAACGACGACATGAAGAATGTCGACGATATCCGCACAAGAGCAAACAATTATATGAAACTTGACGAGCCTTATGAAGGCGAGACGAACGTGCTTCATTACCTTGAGGTGCTCCGTGACCGCGTGGGCTTTGACGAGCTGAAGAAGAAAGTGACGAATCCGCTCAAAGGAAAGAAGATCGGTGCATACTATGGCTGCCTTCTCCTCCGCCCGGGCAGGCTGATGGCGTTCGATGATCCGGAGAATCCGACCATCATGGAAGACTTCATCCGTGCCCTCGGAGCTGAGCCGGTAATCTATCCTTACCGCAACGAGTGCTGCGGCGGGTACATATCTCTGAAAGAGGAGAACATGTCAAAAGAGATGTGCCGCAAGATCGAGGAGAACGCGGCAGGCTTCGGCGCGGACATGCTGATCACAGCCTGTCCGTTATGTATGTACAATCTGAATAAGAACAACGGCGAAAATCTGCCGGTGTACTACTTTACAGAGCTCCTGGCAGAGGCGCTGGGACTTAAAGAGGAGGTGGAAGAGCAGTGAAAACAGAGCAGAAACGCGCAGAGATGATCAAAGAGATCAGCGGTGTGAATCCTCTCAAATGCATGAAGTGCGGCAAATGTTCCGCTTCCTGTCCTTCCTACAATGAGATGGACATCAAACCGCACCAGTTCGTCTCCTATGTGATCAATGAAGACATCGAGTCTCTGGTTCAGTCAAAATCTCTCTGGAAATGTCTTTCCTGTTTTGCATGTGTGGAGAGATGTCCCCGCGATGTAAAGCCGGGCAAACTGATCGACGCTGCAAGGCAGATCGTTGTACGTGAGAGAGGACAGAACTACCTGCTGGCAGACGATATACCGGAACTGATCGATCCGGAGACACCCCAGCAGCTGCTCGTAAGTGCATTGAGAAGATACAGGAGGTGATAACAGGTGCAGAGGATAGGAGTATTTGTCTGCCACTGTGGATCAAATATCGCAGCTACGGTAGACGTAAAGAAAGTCGCTGAGATGGCGCTGCATGAGCCGGGCGTGGTTCATGCCGAGGAATACCAGTACATGTGTTCCGAGGCCGGACAGGAGCTGATCCACAAGGCGATCAAAGAGAAACAACTGACAGGACTTGTCGTCTGTTCATGTTCTCCGCGTATGCACGAGACGACATTCAGAAACGCGGCGGAGAAAGCGGGACTCAACCCGTACATGGTAGAGATCGCGAACATCCGCGAGCACTGTTCATGGATTCACAAGGATATTGAGGAAGCGACGGAAAAGGCTGTCATTCTGATGCGTGCAGCGATAGCAAAAGTAAATCTGAACTCACCGCTCAAACCTGGCGAGAGCCGTGTCACAAAGAGAGCGCTCGTGATCGGAGGCGGTATCGCAGGCATCCAGACAGCGCTTGATATCGCGGAGGCAGGATACCCGGTTGATATTGTGGAGAAGACGCCGAGTATCGGTGGAAGGATGTCCCAGCTCGATAAGACATTCCCGACGCTGGACTGTTCATCGTGTATTCTGACGCCGAAGATGGGAGAGGTGAACGCGCACCCGAACATCAACATCTATACATACAGTGAGGTAGAGAGTGTATCCGGGTTCGTGGGAGACTTCACAGTTGAAATCCGCAAGAAAGCAAGAAGCGTGGATATGGATAAATGTACGGGCTGCGGTGTATGCCAGGAAAAATGCCCGAGTAAGAAGACACCAAGCGAGTTCAACCGCGGCTTAAACAACAGAAGCGCGATCTACACGCCGTTTGCACAGGCAGTTCCGAATGTCCCGGTCATTGACCGCGATGCATGCATCAAATTCAAGACAGGAAAATGCGGGATCTGCTCGAAAGTGTGCCAGGCGGGCGCCATCGATTATGACCAGATCGACGAGATCGTTACAGAGAAATACGGCGCGATCGTTGTCGCTACAGGATTCGACATGATTAATCTGGATAGGTATGACGAGTATGCGTACAGCCAGAGCAAGGACGTCATCACATCTCTTGAGCTGGAACGTATCATGAACGCTGCAGGACCGACAGGCGGACATCTGGAGAGACTCTCCGACGGAAAAGCTCCGAAAGAGATGGTATTCATTCAGTGTGTGGGAAGCCGCTGCGCGAACGACCGGGGCAAGAGCTACTGCTCCAAAGTCTGCTGTATGTACACGGCGAAACATGCAATGCTTATCCGCGACAAATATCCGGATGTAAATGTGACGGTATTCTATATTGATGTGAGAACACCGGGCAAGAACTTCGATGAGTTCTACCGCAGAGCAGTAGAGGACTATGGTGTAAACTACATCAAAGGACAGGTCGGAAAAGTCATTCCGCAGCCGAACGGAAAGCTGCTCGTGCAGGGTGCTGACCTTCTGGACAACAAACAGATATTAAAAGAGGCTGACATGGTTGTCCTTGCGGCAGCGATCGAACCGAATCCAGGTGTGAGAAAAATCGCTACCATGCTGACAGCAAGTATCGATACGAACAACTTCCTTACAGAAGCTCACGCGAAGCTTCGTCCGGTAGAGTCACCGACGGCCGGTATCTTCCTTTCCGGTGTATGCCAGGGACCGAAAGATATTCCGGAGACTGTATCCCAGGCAGGAGCTGCCGCTGTGAAGGCAATCGGACTTCTTGCCAAAGATAAACTGCTGACGAATCCATGTACAGCACACCCGGATGAACTTATGTGTAACGGGTGTTCTCAGTGTGCGAATGTCTGCCCGTACGGTGCGATTACCTATGAGGATAAAGAGGTGAACGATCACGGAATCCGAGAGACAAGACGGCTTGCAGTTGTAAACGACGCACTTTGTCAGGGATGCGGCGCTTGTACCGTAACATGTCCGTCCGGAGCAATGGACCTGCAGGGATTCTCGAACAGACAGATTCTAGCGGAGGT
>DXAU01000071.1 GCA_019116885.1 Candidatus Mediterraneibacter pullistercoris
GCCAGGTCCCCGAACAGGAGGACCGGCAGCGGTGCCATATAAACAAACTTATTCATCTTTGATGCAAACGCATCGTCGATCCAGCCGGTCTTCCTGAATACAAGACCGAGGATCATCATCAGAAATACCGGAACAGTAGCGTTCAGGCTGAAGATCAGGTTTTCCATATATCGTTCTCCATCCGTATACCTACAGACATCCGAGAGGCTCTTTTCCTGCTGCTACGCGCTGTGCATTTTCCAGGCCGAATTTATACACGCGGTAATAGTTATCATAGGTCGCCGCCCCGACATGCGGAGTAACGATGAGATTGTCAAGCTCAACGCCGAACATGGGATCTTCCGGCACAAAAGTGTCTACGGCAGCTCCCCGGATCTTTCCCGTCTTAAGAGCTTCTGTCAGTGCGTCAGCGTCGACAATCTGCCCGCGCGCGGTATTGATCAGGAGCGCCGTGTCTTTCATCATCTCGAACTGCTCTGCTCCGATCATTCCTCTCGTACTCTCAAGAAGCGGTGCATGGATACTGATGATATCTGAACTTCTGATCAGTTCATCAAAGCTGACATATCTGCACCCAAGCTGTTCCTCGAGCGCCGTATCCATCCTCACAACATCGCTGTAGATCACATTCGTTCCGAACGCCTTTACGCGTTTCATCACCTCGCGTCCGATCGCACCCCCTCCGATGATCCCTACTGTCTTGCCCAGCAGCTCGAAACTCTCATGCCGGTATGTCCATGTATGCCACTCTTTTTTTCTGCTCAGCACAGTGAGATCGACAATATGACGGTAGAGCGCCAGCATGTCAAGTACAGCCAGCTCTGCCACAGAAGATGAGTTGAATCCCCGGCAGATTGACACTGGAATATTTTTCTCCTTGGCATAGGCTGTGTCCACCATGTCCACTCCCACGCCGGTACGCTGGATCAGCTTCAGGTTCGGAACTTGATCGATGATGTCCCTGGTAACCTGAAATGTCGTGTCAAACAGACATTCCGCTTCCTCAAGTGTCCCTTTCTCTCCAATGTTCGGCTGGAGGAATTTAAGATCCACATCCGGAGGACACATCTCCAGGATCATTCTTTCCATAGGTTCATTCATTTTATCCAGATATAACACATTTATACCCACATCTGCCCCTCCAATCTCTTATTTTTCTCTTGTCTGCAAATGATGATATCCTGTCTTCGCTCTGGCCTCACGCAGCGAAACACCTTTCTGCAGCGCCTGCCGGATGCGTTCTTCTTTTTCTTCTATTTCTCTGGCTATCTTCAGGACTTCTTCCGCTCTGTCATACGGTACGCACAGGGCGCCTGTATCATCTCCAAAAATAAGATCTCCGGGGCATACCTTTAAGCCGGATACCGTCACCGGACCATTGATCTCTGCCACTTCAACCCGGTCTTTCCCTGTCACCATATAATGGCCCAGAGAAAAGATGGGATATCCGATCTTTCTTACGTCTTTCACATCGCGGCACACACCGTAGATGACCGTTCCGGCGACTTTCCGCATAGATGCATACAGTGCCATGATATCGCCCCACACTGTGCAGTAGTCCCTGCCGCCGTTATCCAGCACACATACCTGTCCCGGTTCCACATCGTCCAGGAAGTCGCCGACTGTGCCTTTCACTTCACCGCACGGAACATACCTGACAGTGAACGCCTGTCCGCACATCACTTTTCCCGGGGTAATCGGTTTCAGATCATACAGGCCGGCAGGAATCCCGATACGGTCCATTGCGTCAGAGATACTTGTTGAATCCAGCGATTTATAAGCCTCTATTACATCCGGTGCTAATTTCGGAATACTCATAAGCTCCTCCCTTCCTGCATCTATTTCAGCATATTTTCATAATTATATTTGACATCTACTTCTTTCATGGACATTCCCGATCTGATATCTCTGCACATTGCTTCCTCTTTTTCATGAAGTGCCTCGGCCTTGTCCACAACATCTTCAATGCGTTCCTGCGGAATAAAGACAACGCCTGTAATATCTGCCATAACGACATCTCCCGGACGCACCTGTACTCCATGGAAAGATACCATGACATTTGTCGCCTCTTCCATGACCCTTCCGCGCGCCGTAGCGCAGATCGTGGCGCGGGCATAGACCGGGAAATCAAGCTCCATGCACTCGTCCAGATCGCGGCATGCACCATCGATCACAACTCCCGAGACTCCTTTATATTTCGCGCCTGTGCTGAGCACGCCGCCCCAGCAGTTCGCATCGATTCGTCCGCCGTTGTCGATTACAATTACATCCCCTTCTTTTGCCGCCTCAATGGCATTTACACCCATGTGGGTTTTAGATTTCGTAAGCCCTGCGGCAACGACTTTCATTGTCACTGCCTCTCCGATAATCTTTCTGCATCCGTCATACATCTTATTTACGCCGTATGTAGAGCCTTTCAGCCCGAGCGCGTCCAGCGCGTCAGATACGTTTGTTGTAGATAATTTTTCAAGTCTTTCTCTTAATTCCTGTGTCAGAACTCCCATATATACCTCCTGTCCGGTACCGGGCATTTTCTGTGAACCTGCCCGGTACGCTCTTTCCCTTCAAACTGTCTGATGACCTTTTTATCAATGGATCCTGCAGGCGTCCTCCGGCTTTAAAGCAGCCATTGCCGCCACAAGCTCATCTACTGTAGTCACTGTTGCAAAATGAGTCTCAAAATCCCACAACTGCGATTCCTGCTCACGGTCGCTCGTGGCGCGCACACAGTCCTTTGGAACAAATACTTCATAGTCAAGCTGGAATGCATCAGCTACAGTCCCACGCACACAGATGTTTGTAACGACTCCGCCTACGATGACTTTTTCACAGCCCATATCTCTCAGAGTAAGATCCAGGTCTGTCTGGAAAAATCCACTGTAACGGCGTTTGTTCACTACGTAGTCTTCCGGCAGGATCGGAAGATCTTCGATCTGCTCTCCTCCCCAGGTTCCTTCGTAGCATGTCCCTTCACGCTTCTCTGTCACTTTATCGTATTTGTCTTTGCGGTATTTCTGGCAGATCCATACGATCGGGATGCCGTGCTTTCTGCCTTCCTCCACCAGACGTTTGATCGGCTCTATAACGACATATCCGTCATCAAGGACCATCTTTCCGCCCGGTTTACAGAAGTCATTCATCATATCTACAATCAGTATCGCTGATTTCTTCAAGTCAAGTTCTTTTTTCAAATTTGTATAATGCTCGCTAAATCCACTCATCTCGTAATTACTCCTTTCTCAATGTGATAATCCTATTCAAGATCTAAACTCCGGCATCCGGTTTCCGGGCGGCGTATTACGGCTCTTTTCCACGATCACTTCTCCGTTCACGATAATATACGTCACTGCCGGGATATCCCCTGCATCGATCGCCTCGAGAGCGTCTTTTCCTACAGATCCGATCGGAGCGTCCAGACAGATCAGGTCAGCCTCTCTGCCGGGTGCGATAACTCCTGTATTCAGACCGAACGTGCGGGCTGTATTGCCGCTTGCCATGGCAAGCGCTTTCTCCGGCGCAATCCCGCACAGACTTGCATAGCATACGTTACGCAGGATACCAAGAGATACAAAGCCTGTTCCTGAGGGGGCGTCATTTCCGAAGATCACGCGGTCCTCTTTCCCCAGTTCCAGAACTTTTTCATAGATGTGCCTTGCAACTTTGTAATTTCCACACTGGACAATCTCTACCGCTGCATCCGACTCACTGATGATACGGTCCACTTCTTTGACTGACACTGCTGTCGGCCCGCCGTTACAGTGGGAGGCCACCGTAGGATTCGTGCGGATCACATCATCCGCTGTCACTGTGGAACTTCCGGGGATAGACGTGCCGCCTGTATGCATATGGACTTTAAATCCGTGCCGTTTTGCCATCTCTACAAGGGGCGCGGCATCTTCCGGAGATTTCACGCTTCCAAGGCCGATCTCGCCTACCAGCCATACGCCCTCCTGCTCCATCTCTTCAAAATCCTTCTCTGTCAGTCCTTTCTCCAGAATAAGAGCGCCTCCGTGTACTTTTGCACCAAGCGGAGCTTTGTTTCGGAAAGTCTTTGAGACAAAGATGGCCTGTGCCTTTGCTCCGGCTGCGTCTGTCGGTCTTCCCGGGAAATGCGGTTCGCCTGCCGATATCAGCGTCGTGCATCCGCCATGTATCTCGCTTTCCAGAAAATCAGCGGCTTTCTGACGGAACGTATAATCTCCGACACAGGGATGGCAGTGCGAATCGATCAGGCCCGGCGCCACTGTAACGCCCTTTGCGTCCAATATACGCGCTTCCGGATGTTTCTTAAGAAGCTCTTCGCCCCCAATCTCTTCAAACAATCCGTCCTTTATATAGACCGTATCGGCATCAAGCAGAGGATGTGCGATATCCCCGCTGACCAGTTTCCCGATATTCGTGACAATAAGTTCCATATATAACGCCTCCTTTAGCTGATCCCATCCATGTTCTTTACCTGATCCAGTAAGAGTCCGCCAACCCGTGCAAACGGCCTCGGCCCTGTCGTCACGCACAATACAACCATGATCTCATCCGGGCGCGGCGCATCCTCTACATATACTTCCATGGCATCATAGTGAGTGCGCACTTTTACTGCGCGTTTGCTGTGCAGAGGAACATCGATCGAATGTCCTGCCGGGGCAGCTTTCTCCGATGAAGGGATGATGGACAGCGTATCCCCCAATATCTCACGCACAGGTTCATCAAACCCCATATGCAGCAGCGCAGAACCGTGCTCCTGTTCTCCGCCAAGCCCTGTGACCGCAGCTTTCCCGTAACTTTCGATCTCAGACGGTTCTGCCTGGAGCGCTTCCAGCGAATTTTCCATAAGAAGTCTTCCAAGATACTTCCCGTATTCTTTATACAAAGAGAGATCTTCTGTATGAGTTCCCGCGAACACATTTTCAACGATCGCAATGGATGCGCATTTCCGGAGAGGCTGTTCCAGTTCTCTGCCAATCTCTTTTCGTATTTCATCAATAATGACAACTTCTTTTCGTATATATGGTCTCTGCATGCCTGGTCCCTCCTTTCCTAATCCATGCCATTCCAGTTATGGATCTCTTCTACAGTCAGGCCGCCGATCCTCGCATGTGGTCTTCCGCCTGTGGAAAACGCTGCTGCCACAACGACTTCATCAGGATGAGGTGCATCTGGGATACGGATCGTGATGGCATCATAGTGGGAACGGACCATCATCGCGTCTTTATAGAGCAGTGGGACGTCCAGTGTTGCGCCGGCTGCAGCAATCTTTTTTGCAGACGGGATAACTGCTTTTCCTGCTCCAAGTACGTTCCTCATAGGTGCACCGAGCTTCGGATGCATCAGAGCAGCAGCATGTTCATGCTCTCCGTCCAGTCCTACGATACACGCTTTTCCGAATGTCTCAACCACAGAAGCCTCAACACCCAGCGCTCTTACCGCGGTTCTCGTAAGGTAATCTCCAAGATATTCTCCATATTCCATCAATAATGTCAGGTCTTCCTCATATTTTCCTGCAAAAGGATTTTTAATGACAGCAGCAACCGCACACTTTTTCAATGGATGCTCAAGTTCTCTGCCGCCCTCGCTGCGTATAACTTCGCGAAATGTAACCAGTTTGCGGATATCCGGCTCTTTAGCCATATTCTCAACCTCCTGTCTTTCTGTCTCCTCAGCCCGGGATGACCGCTACTTTAATGACACCGTCTTCCTGCGCCTCAAAAACGCGGTATCCCTCCATTACATCATCAAGCGTAAACTTATGTGTGATAAGCGGACGTGCGTCAATCTTACCGTTTTCTATCAGCTGCAGGATCTCGCCGCAGCAGCTTGCGTGTACTCCGCCTGTCTTAAATACAAGATTCTTGCCGTACATCTCATGGAGAGGCAGCATCTGCGGTTCCTCATACATTGCCACGATGCATACGACTCCGCTGCAGCGGGCGATCTTCCATGCCATCTCAAAAGTATTTTTCCCGCCTGCTACTTCAAACACCCTGTCGGCTCCGCGTCCGTCAGTCAGTTCTCTTATTTTCTTTTCCACATCTTCCTCTTTGGGATTGATGATGACGTCCGCCAGACCATGTTTCCTGGCAAACTCCAGTCTCTCCTGAGAGATATCGATCATGACAGTACACGCCGGAGAGTACAGTTTCGTACACATCGCTGTACTCAGTCCTGTAGGCCCCGCTCCAATAATCGCGATTGTCTCTGCCGGATGGAGGTCAGCAATCTGTGCTGCCCAGTATCCGGTGGAAAGCACGTCTCCTACCAGGAGCGCCGCGTCGTCCGGAACATGATCCGGGATCTTATTCAGACAGTTTTCCGCAAACGGCACTCTCACATATTCCGCCTGTCCGCCATCCGCCGAACAGCCGAGTGTCCAGCCGCCGCCCGGCGCGGAACAGTTGTTGACATATCCTCTTTTGCAGAAATAACACTCTCCGCAGAATGTCTCGCAGTTTACCGTGACTCTGTCGCCTTTTTTCAGTCCGTGTACATCGTTTCCAATCTCATCTATGATGCCGATTATCTCATGACCGAGGATCGTGCCCGGCTTTGCCCGCGGAACAGCTCCCCGTTTAATGTGGAGATCGCTGGAGCATATTGCCGCCATAGTGACTTTTACAATCGCGTCTGTGCTTTTCTGAAGTACCGGCACCGGACGTTCCTCCAGTGCCAATACCCCTTCTCTCTGATATACAACAGCTTTCATCTTACTACTATTTGCCATGTAACCACCTCTTCTTACATATGTCAGATCTTACTGCATAGCCTCACACTCACGGATGCTCTTCTCCTCCTGCTTGAAAACATATTTTGAAAGGATGATTCTGACGATCACGCATACAACGATATAGTTGATCGTTGGCAGCCCGAACTCAAGCAGACCAAAGCCTGCAAGAACGGAACCGATGATCCATGTAATAAGCCCGGACCAGTTTGCCGCCGGCATAACCTTGTCAAACTTCCTGATATCCGGGAATTTCCGCTTGTATACAAAGAAGTAATCCGCAATGATAATGCCTGCAAACGGGGGGATAAACTTTGCGTTTAAGTCGATCCATGTTCCGAAATAATCGATGAAGTGCAGCAGGGACATTGTAAGGCCCACAATCGCAATACCGATGCTGACATAGATTCTCTTTACTTTCAGGGCGCCCACGATAGCGTTCGTCGATGTATATACAAGTCCCTGTGCTGTAGACCAGATATTCAAAAGAACGACCAGGAATGCCGGTGCCAGCAGATTCTGAGCCTTGAGGATCAGAGCCATATCATATTCGCCAGTGGAAAGCATGCCAACTCCGCCGAACACAAGCATAAATGTGTTTCCGATCATCATTGCAATGATCATGATTACTACCGCCTGCTTGGGAGTCTTGGAATATCTCATGACCTCGGCAGTATTTGCAACCGCGCCATGACTGAAAGATCCCACTCCAAGCGCCAGAGCATAAGTAAATGTGATAGCAGCTCCTGCTGCCGGCTCCATACTCGTGAGATTCTCTACGCCTATACTGTCGATAGAAAATACGATGGAAACGATACCGAAAATAATGATAAGCGGCACCGCGATGGTACTTAAAATCTCCATTGCGCGTATTCCCACATAGCCTGTAGCGATAATGCCAAGACCTGCGATAATCACGACCGGAATAATCGGAACGGACGGGAACAGCGTGTTTACAGTCTCACCGATCAGCCATGCATCTATAGAATACCACGAAACACATGTGATGATAACAAGAAAGACCGGAATCCATATTCCCGCTTTACCGAACGAGTATTTGCAGAGCAGCGTAAACGTAAGACCTGTTTTACAAGAGATATACGCCATAAAACATGCAATCACCGACAGCATCACTCCTGCGAGCAGTGCAGCGGTGATAAACTCCGTGAAATCAAGTCCCATAGCCATATTTCCGCCTACCTGCATCGTAGTAACGACAAATACATACCCCATCCATACCATCAATAGTTTCCACGCTGAACGTCTGGCCGATTTCGGCACACTGCTGGTGGCAAATTCTTCATCAACAGTTTCGGCTGTTACGTTGACGTCTTGTACTTCCTGATTGTTACCCATAGTTCTCCTCCTTTAATAATAATCTTCAGAAATTTATATTCCATTCCCCCGCATATTGCCGTTTTTCCTGACCTCCTTTCCCAATGCACCTGTCAGAACAGGTTTCCATCTTCATCAAACAACAGGGGGATTTTTCTGCCTCTTGTCTCCATTCTGGGGTGCATGCGCACCTCACTGCACATTGCGGGCGACACCCATATACCCTCAAGATGGAGTGTGTCTTTTATCCTGACCATCCGAAGCCGGTCCATGTCTGTGCATCCGCTCGCCTGTATTGCAGCCTGTATAGCTGTCCTCTGATCTTCCATGACCAGAGGAATTCTGGCCGCCCGCGGCATGACCGCTGTCATCACATTCGCGTAAGTCGTCTCAAAATTTATCTTCCCGGCCAGCCGCCGGGTTGTGATATCCGCCACTCCGATTCCTGTGGCATTTCCATGCGTTTTCTCTGTAAGATCCAGAACCACAAGACATGCCGGCCGTTCTGGTCCTCTCGCATATTTACTGACAAACGCTCCCGTCACATGGGGATCCATTCCAAGACCGCTGATATCTTTCCCCATACGGTCCACAATCAGTATATCAATATCAGACAGATACAGCTTTGGCATATGCTGTTTCGCCTCTGCCAGCAGCTTGGGTTCTCTCTCGGCAAATTCCTCCGGAAACAGTATCTCCACAGCTCGTGTCTCGTCATAAGCATTTTCCAGGATCGCCGCTCCAAATACAATATTGGCATGCTTCAGAACTGCTTTCCCGTATTCCTCTACATATTCCGCCATTTTCCCGTGTCCTTCACAGTGGCATGCCTGAGCTCCTTTCTGCTTGCCCAGACCAACCGCCATCATCTTCATCAGGCCGCTCTCATACTTTCCTGTAAATGAAGTATGTGCTTTTATACGGTTGACAATCACGATGCCGTCCGCTTCCGCTGCATTGCGGTCGAGAAATACCGTTCTTCCGCTGTCAGTCTTTCCAATCTCTGTTACCTGCATCGAAGATCTCACAGGACATCCCATGCTTTCTTCCGTAATGCCAAGACCTGCCAGCATATTTTTCTGTCCCTCTGCTGTCGCTCCGCCGTGGCTTCCCATAGCCGGCACAATAAAAGGTTCTGCTCCTGCTCTCTTTAGTATTTCGATCACTGTTCCGAGTATTGTCCGGATATTCCGTATCCCTCTGCTCCCTGCCGTCACAGCAATACTCATGCCGGGAGCAATCCTCTCACCCACACATTTTCTGTCGTACTGCTCCATTATTTCTGCTCTCGGATCAGCAATATGTTTGTGATCGAAGCACTGTCTGGCCTCCACCATCTGAGGTATCTCGATATGTCTTATGATATCTGCAACTGTACTCATTTTCGCTTTATTATTCAAAGTGTCGATTTATTGTCGACTAAACATTTGTTAAAATATAGGCAACTGTTCCTTTCATTTAAGAATAAGGTTCTGCCTACTGGTCTATCAGAACGATATTCAGTTTTTCTGCAATTTCCCGTGCCTGCTCTACGCTCGGATAAGCGTCTCGTAATACCAGACGGGCTCCGCCCCGGTTCAGAGAATCCGCCATCCCGTTTCCGTCTGACGCCTCTACTGTGATCCGCTGTACAGAAGGTTCTTCCACTTCAATAATCTCAACATCGATCCCTCTTTCACGAGCACGGTCAAGGCTTTCTTTATATGAAACTGCATCGCTCGTTCCCGCGCCGTCAATCGCAGCCATAAGAATACCCGGCACATTGATCGCTCTCCTGGCAAACAGCTCGGAATACAGCTCGATCTTCACTTTATGTACTGTGCCTTTGGACAGGAAATGTGCGATGCGCGCACAATTTGTCGGTGATCCCACCCCCTGACTGCTGCCGCCTACGACTGCCTCTCCGAATGGCCGGGTGATAGGATTAGCTCTCTTTGCCAGTTCCCTGATCTCGACAGTGGCTTTTTTAATCAGATCCGCCTGCCTAGTCCTCTCATCTTCGAGTACCTGAGGATCCACATATGCGTCCACCCGCTCGTCATGTTTGAAGAAAGGTTCCATATACTCTATCGTAACCGGAACCACATGTTTCGCCGACGCCAGATGACACTGGGCAGCCATTGCGATCATGACATCCACCGGCACTGTGGAAGGTATCGAAGTATGCATTGCAAGCTGACTTGCAAGTCTTGCAATAAGAACGCCGCCCCCAATATGGGTCGCACAGAGCCCCGGCACCAGCACACGCGGAGTACAGGGGACGCTGATCGTCGGCGATAAGGCCAATACGACAGCCTTTTCCATCTGAGCCGGCGTACCGCCTGCAAGTTCCACAAATGCCGCAGCCGTTGCAGCCGCTCCGGCACCAATCCCTTCCATATTACATCCGGTTGTCCTCTTTCCAACGCGGAATATCCCTCCGGTCTTTAGGATGACCGCCATTGTCCTTGAGGCAAGATCAGTATCAGAGTACTCTTCTTTCATAGCTTTTACAAAGCCTGTGTAAGGACAGGAGTCGCCCGTCCCTGCGCAGGGACAAAGTCCTATCGTATGGTTCCCGACTTGTGCGGCAAGGGTATATGCCACGATCTTATCTACAAATGTATCTCCAGCAACAGGAATTTTCTCTTCCCCTGTCAGATCCTGGCCCACAGTCCCAAGGAGAAAACTCTGTCCGCTTTCCGTCCCGATCTGTGCGGCTTCAAGATTATGACTGAAAGCCGATTCCATACACTCTATTACTTCCCTTCGGCTTTTTCCCGTAGTATCCTGAGCTTCTGTCAGAATGACCTCCCCTACAGACAGACCGCTTTCCTCTGCTGTCCGGATACATTCCCCTAATGTCATATGTCCATAATCAAAGGCGTGCTTTTTTGCAATCTCACTGACTGTCATGGCTTTTCCTCCTTATTTCACTTCCACATCCATAAGTTCTTCTTCCATCTTCACCAGTGCGGTGATATCATCTCTGCCATAGCCTTTTGCCCGCGCAGTCTCAAACATCTGCACGGCAGTGCTCCCCATATGCACCGGCATAGAGAGCGCTTTTGCCGTCTCCATGGCAAGCCCCAGATCTTTATACTGCAGATCGATGGCAAAGCCGCCTGAAAAATTCCTTTTCTGTATGAAATTCGGTATCTTATTTTCAATGATAAAGCTCCTGCCGGAACTGTTCCTGATGATCTCATACATCGTATCCAGGTCTAGTCCCAGTCTGCTCCCCATGACCAGCGCTTCCGCAGCGGCAGCCATATTGCAGCCCAGCATGAAATTGTTGACCATCTTTATTCCGGAACCAGCTCCTACGCCGCCCACATGATATATCTTTTTCCCGATCGTTTCCAGAATTTCTGTAACTTTTTCAAACGTTTCGTCAGGCCCGCCTGCCATAACTGTCAGCGTTCCCTGAACAGCTCCCTGCACGCCGCCGCTCACCGGACAGTCCATATATGAGATTCCTTTTTCTTTCAGCCGTCCGGCAAATGCCGCCGCTGAAGCCGGAGCAATACTGCTCAGATCCAGCCATGTATCCGCCCTTAGTTCGTCCCTGCCCGTAATCTCATTTATCACAGACTCTACGATCGACGCGTTCGGCAGGGAACTCATGATGATATCCGCTTCCAGTCCGATATCCCCTGCAGCCTGGTATACGGACGCGCCTTCTTTTTTAATTTCCTGCCGTGCTTTCTCTGCCAAGTCAAACGCGTGCAGTTCATATCCTGCTTTCAATAAACACTTTGCTATAGGCAGTCCCATAGCGCCTAAACCGATCATTCCTATCTTCATGCTCTTCCTCCATCATTCAAGTCGTAATGTGAAAACCGGTTTCTGCCCGCAATGATCTGACGTCCGGTGTCTAGTGAACCTCCCGTTTGAGGGGAACGGGCTGCGAATATCCTTTAATCGTCCTGTCCCTGACCTCCTCCAGATGTATCGTAAGACACGCTTTCGCTTTTTCCACGTCACGCTCTTTCAGCGCGCGTACGATCGCCAGATGCCTTTCCCGTGAAAGTACAAAATGCTCAGGATCACGTGCAGAAATCCTGGTCACGATTGCTATCTGAGTCTGGAGCTGTTTGTAGAACTTCTCCATCCTCTTATTTCCTGCATAAGCTATAATTCCCCTGTGAAGTCTCGTATTTGCATCATAATACTGCTGAGGCTGGGAATCCGGATTCAAATCAGCAAAATCTCTCTCCAGGGCCTCCAGAAATTTGTCGTCAAAGTATCTGCTGGCGGTATTGAGCGCCTGAACTTCAAACATAATACGAAGTTCAAAGATCTCTTCCAGATCTTTACGGGTAATATTCGTCACAAAGGTGCCCCTTCCCGGATACCGGTAGACAAGCCCTTCAGTCTCCATACGTCTCAGCGCTTCACGAATCGGTGAACGGCTGATCTGTAACTTGGCGCTGATCTCCATCTCTGAGATTGGCGATCCCAGCGGCAGGTCGCCAGACAGGATGCCTTCCCGCAAATATTGATAAGCCTTCCCTATGGCCCCGTTCGATTTGTTTGCCATAACTTTTTCCTCCAATATTTTTCTCTCTACGTGCTGTGATGCCTGTAAAATCACACTTTTAAGCCATTTCCATTATAATACAAATCTCACATTACGCCAAGCAAATACTATATTGAAGGTGAATCCCGGGTTCAGGCAGCAGCGCAGTATATCCCGCCCTTTTCACTCCTCCGTGCAGTTCAATGCATCCATTACTTTCTGATATCCATAGATATCAAACAATGATTCTCCCATGCGGAGTCTTTCCATAACTTTCTCTTCCTTTGCCGTGCGTTCTTCGGACGCTCTGAGGACTTCAGAGGCTTCTCCATATGGAACGATGACCACTCCGTCCGCATCTCCTATTACGATATCTCCCGGATATACAGTCTGTCCGCCGCAGCAGATTGGATGATTGATCGTGCCCAGAGTTGCTTTCGCAGTTCCTTTGATACACAGCCCTTTTGAAAATACCGGAAATCCCAGTTTTTCAATCTCCAGACTGTCCCGCACCGCACATGATACGACCAGACCCGCAAGACCTTTTGCAGCACATTCTACTGCCAGGACCTCTCCAAAAGGACCGGAATCTGATGCCGCTCCCATGTCTGCGATGATAACGTCACCAGGATGCGCCATGCTGATCGCTTTTATCAGCATAAGGTTATCACCTGTGTGGCAGCTTACGGTCAGCGCCTGACCGCATACTTTCATGGAACGGGAGACCGGTTTTATCGCCGGATCTAACGCTCCCCTTCGCCCCATAGCCTCATGGACTGTGGCTGCCGGCTGCAGCCTGAGACCTGCAAGTATCTCCTCATCGATTGCAGGGGCATGGTTTTTGATGTTGATCATAATTCCCTCCGTTCTTTAGACGACATTTTGTATACTTATTGTCGACAATTAGTTGTTAACCTGATATTATCATACTTTTCTCCGGAGGTCAATTTATTTTTTAGAAAATTCAAATATATTTTATTATCGTTAGAATTTTCGATCAAATATTTTATTTTCAGTTAATTTTTTAACAGATTCAGAGTGCCGCAATCTCCACTCCGAATCTGTTAGTCATCATTACTCGCCTACAATGCACACGCGGATCAGATTCGTCCGCCCCGGAATTCCCAGCGGGATGCCTCCCGTGAACACGACCTTGTCTCCCTCTTTGACAATCCCGTATGCCTGCGCCGCCTCAATCGCGCGCAGACACAGAATCTCTGAACTGTACTCTTCTCTTACCTGCAAGGGCAGGATGCCCCAGGACAGGTTCATCTGTCTGTATACTTTCTCTGAGCTGGAGCACCCTGCAATCAGACATTCAGGGCGGTATTTTGAAATCATGCGCGCTGTATTCCCGGTCTTGCTCACGGCCAGGATCGCATTTGCTTTCAGGTCGATAGCCGTCATGCATGTCGCATGTGAGATCGCATTCGTGATGTCCGGTTCCTCGCTGCGCTCTCGCCGCCGGAAGATTGTGTTGTAATCGATGTTGCGCTCCATCTGCACAGCGATCCTGACCATCATTTTGAGAGCTTCTACAGGATATTTCCCAGCCGCTGTCTCACCGGAGAGCATGATCGCGCTTGTTCCCTGAGCAATGGCGTTTGCCACGTCCGTCGTCTCCGCACGTGTGGGACGCGGATGGATCATCATAGAGTCGAGCATCTGTGTGGCAGTGATCACTACCTTTCCCGCTTCGTACACTTTTTCAATGATCTTCTGCTGGATAATAGGCACATGCTCAAGGGGGATCTCAACGCCCATATCTCCCCTGGCGATCATGATGCCGTCTGCCTCCTCTATAATTGCATCAATGTTGTCAACGCCCTGCTGGTTCTCAATCTTGGCAATAATATTAATATCGGAACCTCCGTTGTCATTGAGAAGCTGCCGCATCTGCCTGACATCGTCCGCGGTTCTGGTAAATGAAGCCGCGACAAAATCAAAATCTTCCTGAATACCAAACAGAAGATCCTCCCTGTCCTTGGGACTGATAAATGGCATTTTCAGCTCTACGCCCGGGACATTGACGCCCTTATGGTCTGAGATAACTCCGCCGTTCCTGACAATGCAGACAATGTCTCTGTCAATGATGTTTACAACCTCCATTCCAACCAGGCCATCGTCGATCAGAACAGAATCTCCGGGCTGTACGTCTTTATACAGATCCTTGTAGCTGACCGTTACCTTTTCCTGCGTTCCGTCGATCTCTTCATTCACAAGGATAAACTCCTGCCCTTCCGCCAGTGTGATCCTGCCGTCTTTAAAGCAGCCGATGCGGATCTCCGGTCCTTTTGTATCCAGAAGCGCAGCGATCGGCTTGTCAAACTGCCTGCGGAGCGCTTTCAGTTTATCAAGACGCACTTTCTGCTCTTCATGGGTTCCGTGTGAAAAATTGAACCTCGCCACGTCCATACCTTCTCTGATAAGAGCTTCAAGGACGCCCTCTCTGTCCGTAGCAGGTCCAAGTGTACAGATAATCTTTGTCTTTCTCATAATCTTTCCTTTCCGGGTGAATCCTGAGTTTGCTGTAATAGCTTCGGCAGTCCTCTGTCCGAACGGACTGCTGAAGCTATTATAACATCATTAATGCTTTCATATCCAGAGGGCTTTCCCATAGAATAGAATCACCGGAAGTGCCAAAAGACACATTCCGGGATTGTAAGCGGCCGCCAGGGTCTCGGGCAAGCCCGGACTTTGGCTTGTCACTCATGCAAAAAACACCTTTCCTATACAGAAGGTGTCTCAAATAACGTAATGGTCCGCATTGTCTGTCTCTGCTACTGAGCAGACACCGCTTCATTCACACATCTGAGAGCGTTCAGGCTCCTTGGATATCCGATATACGGCAGACACTGCGAGATTATCTTGATAAGGAACTCCTTGGTATTTCCCACTTTCATATTGCCTGCGGCGTGAGAGGTGAGCTGCGGCTCACAGCCGCCCTGAGCCGCCAGGAAACAGAAAGTGATCATCTCTCTCTGGCTGTAGTCAAGGCCGGTACGGGTGTAATAGTCGCCAAAACAGTTGCCGGAAAGCCAGCGATTGATGTGGCGGCTCTCCTCCGGTCCTGACGCGGCAAATCCTTTCATTCCCTCTCCAAAAATATCTACCTGCGCCTGTTCGCCCTTTTCCACGCGGTTCTCTGTCGTAGTCGTCGCCTGTCCTTCAAGCGGCAGCGTGATCCCCTTTTCTGCCAGGACGTCATTGACAGCGTCCAGGAACGGGCGCACTCTTCCAATGCCAAGATACGCACATGCCTGGTAGACGATTTCCTTTACTTCCACCGGGGTCACGCCAAGGTTCAAAGCTCCTGGAAGTATCTCCCTGAACTCATCGATCCCCTGACATCCCAGAAGCGCTGCCAGGATCGCCATCATCCTTGTGCGATCGTCAATATCGTCCTGGTTCACAACCTCGTCACATGCAAAGTTTACAAAAAAATCTGCAAACTCCGGATCTGTAGCAACAAGTTTCAGTCCTCCATCCGGATATAATCTGTTAAAATACTTCTCTGCTGCTTCTGTCATCATCCGATCCTCCTGTCATTTTAACCTGCTGTATTCTTCATCAGATACCGCTTCCAGCCACTCGTTGGATGCTCCCTCTGCCGGCACTTCGACCGCCAGATGCTGGAACCAGCTGGCCTTTGCCACCCCTGTCTGTTTCACAGAGCGTATATCTCCTTGTTTTTTATATTATACAACCGTTGACGTCTACCGGCAAATACCTGGTCCACATGATAAAGTATGCCCCTGATGCATGGCTTGAAAATACTGTATTTCCCTGATCTCTTATTCGGCCTTCCCGGTGCTTTCGCTTTCCTCCCAGGATTTTTCTCTCTTATAGGACTGATAAATCATACCGGCTCCCAAAGCCACTATGAGCATGCTTACTACCAGTCCGGTGACACCATTCATATAATTTGCATCCAGACTGCTTTTTTCTTGAAACGAGGCAAGCATTGTCATTTGAAGCGTCAGCATAGATACCAGCGCATCAGCCAGCCCTATATTCCGGATTGTAATCAGAATCGGCGACTGTAGTTTTCTTACTTTTACCATATTAATTACGGCTATCGTCATTTTATAAAAAGTATACGCTGCAATGGATATCACCATAATTTCCGGGTATGTTCTGGCCGTTCCGTTGACTATAGTCAGCAGAACGATCCCGGCCAGAGACAGGTTCAGCAGGAGGAGCAGAATTCCATCTGTCCGGATCACTGAAATCTCTTTTCTGCGGATCATTTTTTGATCTTCCATACGGGATATTTTTCTCCCTGTATTTACTGCATGGTAACGCATGATCCCAAGAAAGCTATAGTAGACAGCCATGGTAATGAACCATGCGGAACGGTTCATAATGCCGATGACGCCATTATATACTGTGTAGGCCACATTGATTAAAAATGCAGGCATGGTTGTCAGAATCGTGCGGAACGTGTAATCCTCGAGAAATCTGGCACCCAATGGGGTCTTCCTAATCGCCAAAAGCATCCTTTCTATAACTCCTTTCCTCAGATTCCGGTAGAAGCATATACAGGCTGCAGTCAGAGAAACGGCTGCAAGAACATATACTGCGATTCCGACAATCTGAGGAAGTATATCTGTCTGCGACTGTACAACCGCTAAAATGGAAACAGCGCCCGTTCCCAGATATACAACCAAATGGTCATTGTCTTTCTTCTTCATCTTTCTCAGCGGCTTTGATTCAATACCGCTCCTCCTTGCCCAATATTGTTTATTCCTGATGAAAATTATATCATATTTCAATTCTGTGAGATTCAGAAAATATTCAGCCAACTGCTCCCTGTCTTCTGTTTTTCAGAAAAGAGTTGACAGATCCTCACAGCTCTGCTATTCTTTGTGCAGAATAAGAAAAACATATTAATTGTTTTTCGCAGGATTGGAGTTGAAAAGATGATCATTACTTTCTGCTAGATATAAAAGCACATGACAGACAGCAGAGGGCACAGTCCGTTCCGGAACGTACCGGAAGCTGCGGTCCGGTTCATCTGGTGTGTTTTGTCATGGCCGAGCAGGAAAGTAATCTCATCTTCCCCTTTCATACAGAGACAGTCATGTATACCCGCGTCGAGAAATACCGCTCATAACGGGATATGTACGGCCTGGAGGACCACGGAAGTTGCTTTCCTGTGGTCTTTTTTGCGTGAGCGGGGAGCCAAAGTCCGGGCTTGCCCGAGACCTTGGCGGCCGCTTACAATCCCGGAATATGCCTTTTGGTACTTCCGGTGATTCGTTGAACAGAAAACTATAACAGACAGGGGGAATCTTTATGTCACTGATACAGGTCAGCAGCCTGAGCTTTACTTACGAAGACAGCTTTGATCCAGTTTTTGAAAATGTTTCTTTCCAGATAGATACGGACTGGCGTCTCGGCTTTATCGGGAGGAACGGCAAGGGAAAGACGACTTTCCTGAAACTGCTCGCAGGCAGATATGAATACAGCGGCTCCGTCATCGCCAGCACAGATTTTGAGTACTTTCCCTACGATGTGGAAGATCCCGGACTGGCCGGATATGAAATTGCTGAGCAGATCAATCCGGCAATGGAACAGTGGGAACTGATACGTGAGCTGAGCCTGCTTCACACCGATGCAGAAGTACTGTACCGCCCCTTTTCCACGCTCAGCCCCGGTGAACAGACAAAAGTACTGCTCGCAGCTCTCTTTTTAAAGGATCACGCTTTTCTTTTAATCGATGAGCCGACCAACCATGTGGACGCCGGAGCAAGAGAAATAATTGCCGGGTATCTCTCACAGAAAAAGGGATTTATCCTCGTATCCCATGACCGTGATCTGCTTGACAGATGCATCGACCATGTCCTCGTCCTCAACCGCCGTACAATCGAAGTGCGAAAGGGGAATTTTTCTGCCTGGTATGCGGACAAATCCGCACGGGACGCGCTGGAGAGCAGACAGAATGAGCACTTGAAAAAGAACATACGCAAATTAAAAGAAGCGGCAAGACAAACCGCACAGTGGTCCGATAAGATAGAAAGCTCCAAAACCGGGTCTCGTATCGCCGGACTTAAACCTGACAGAGGATATATCGGGCATCAGGCCGCCAGAATGATGAAGCGCTCAAAGACTCTGGAACGGCGCCGTGAAAACGCCGTAATTGAAAAAGAGAAGCTCTTAAAGGATGTCGAATCAGTGGAGACTTTGAAACTGAACCTACTTGAGCATCACAGCCGGCGTCTGATATCCCTGAAAAACCTGTCCATCTGTTACCCGGGAGCAGATAAGCCCCTCTTTACCGGACTGGATCTGGAGATATGTTCCGGCGACCGCATCGCGCTCTCCGGGAAGAATGGCTGTGGGAAATCAAGTCTTATCCGGCTCATACTCGGAGAGGATGTCCCATATAACGGAGAGGTGTACACTGCCAGCGGTCTTTGCATCTCCTATATCCCACAGGACACCTCGCATCTGAGCGGTGATCTGACTGAATTCGCCTTGCAGTGCGGCATAGACGGCTCGCTCTTTCGCACTGTTCTAAGAAAACTCGGCCTGGAGCGCCCACAATTTGACATCCGGATCGAAGATTACAGCGAAGGACAGAAAAAGAAAGTACTGCTGGCAAGATCGCTCTGTGAACCGGCGCATCTCTTCATCTGGGATGAACCGCTTAACTATATCGATATTTTCTCCCGCCTCCAGCTTGAAGATCTGCTTTTGTCCGCTTCCCCAACCATGCTCTTCGTGGATCACGACCGGGCTTTCCGCGAGAAGATCGCAACCAGGATCATAGAGTTATAAACAGACAGAAGAGATGTCCCCTGACTTTCCAGGTCAGTGGTACATCTCTTCTGTCATACATTTAACTGTGCTGTCACAGCTTCTTTATCACACGTGCGGGAACTCCTGCTATCATCACATTTCCTTCAAAGGACTGTGTCACTACAGCCCCCGAGGCAACGACTACATTGTCGCCCAGTACAACTCCCGGATTTATCGTCACATTGCCGCCTATCCAGCAGTTTTTCCCGATCCTGACGTCTTCTGCCCTCTCCACGCCTGATCTTCTCAGCTCAGGATCCAGAGGATGGGCAGCCGTATATATTCCCACCTGCGGGCCTATAAGCGTGTCTGCGCCAATCTCTATGCGTCCCACGTCAAGGAACACACAGTTATAGTTTGCAAACACATTGTCTCCTGCATAGATATTATATCCATAATCACACTGAAAGTATGATTTGATGTTCACATTTTCACCGGCAGATCCAAACAGGCCTTTTATGATTTTAAGGCGTTCTTCTTTCCGGGAATTGTCCAGGCTGTTCAGCCTGAATATCTCCTTGTTGCAGTGTGCTCTTAGCGCTTTCAGTTCAGGATCATTATATCGAAACCATTCGCCCCTGAGCTGTTTCTCCCGCTCTGTCATCTTATCTTATCATCTCCTGGAGTTTGCTCTTTGGAACTGCTCCGACCTGCTTGCCTGCAACTTCTCCGTTTCTGAAAGCGATAAATGTCGGGATGCTCATCACACCGTACTTCTGTGCAACTGTCATCTCTTCGTCGATGTTAATCTTGCATACTTTCACACCGGTTTCCTCTCCCGAAAGTTCCTCAACAACCGGGCCCATCATCTTGCATGGTCCACACCAGTCTGCATAAAAGTCCACAAGCACGGTCTGATCCGCCTGAAGCACTTCCCTGTCAAAATTATCCGTTGTCAGCTTGATTACTGCCATTTTTATATCCTCCTTATGAATCGTCTTTCTAGATTTGATATGATGTTCTCTCATCTCACAGTATTAGTATACCATGTTTTTCTGTTTTTTCAGTGACTAAATCACATTTTCCGCTCTATATCTTACCGAGCTTTCCTGCATCCAGGATCGTTACTTTCCCTCTTGTGAGCTCCACCAGGCCATCTGACTGGAACTGCTTCAATATCCTTGTCACGACCTCCCGTGCCGTACCCACGTCCTTTGCGAGAGTTTCATGGGTTACTTTCAGCTCATCTCCTCCGGAAAGAGTTCTGTGTTCCAGGAGCGCCCCTGCAATGCGGGACGCCACATTGGAAAATACAAACTGATTGAACAGCCACATGATATCTGAAAATTTCTCCGATATCATTTCCATCGTATAATCTTTCACTGCAGGGCTTTCATCGTACAGGCGTCTGTACACTCTCTTCGGGATCGTATATATCTCACAGTCCGTCTCCATCTCCATATCCAGCTCGATATCCATGCCATTGAGCATGCAGGCTGCGCTCAGGATGCTCACATCCCCTGCCAGCAGGCGGAAGAGTGTGATATCCCCGCCGCCCGGTGAGGTAATGAATACACGCACCTGTCCCGAACCGATGATCTGCACTCCTGCACATTCTCCGCCTCCAAAATGAAGCCGTGTCTTTCGCTGGCATGTGCTTGCCATCGTATTTTCCAGCACCTCTTTTTTCTGTTTGTCTGTAAGGCTGTCCCAAAAAGGCAGCACCTCCGCTATGATCTTTTCCATTGTCATCTCCACCTGTCTCGAATTATATAAGATAAACGGTGAAATGTAAAGCGGCACTCTCTGAGGAAAAATTTAATGTTTATTGTTTTATTATAGTTTCATAATCAG
>DXAU01000072.1 GCA_019116885.1 Candidatus Mediterraneibacter pullistercoris
AGGACTGAAAATCCTCGTGTCACTGGTTCGATTCCGGTTCTGGGCATTTTTCTCTGCATGAAAACAGAAAACTGCGGAGAACATAATAGAATAAGGGCGTGTAGCTCAGGTGGTAGAGCACTTGACTTTTAATCAAGTTGTCCGGGGTTCGAGCCCCCGCACGCTCAGTATACTGTTGAAAGCCGGGAAGATTTTCCTGGCTTTTTTCAATGCTTCTTATATCGGATCTGATATCTTTCATTGCAATTGTTACATTCCGGGATGTAAGCGGTCACTAAGGTCTCGGATAAGCCCGGACTTTGGCTTGTCGTCCGCGCAAAAAAAGCCGGGAGTTAATCACCGGCTGAGAAAAGAGGAAATATATATAAAAAAGCATTACTGCTTTATTTGCTTATAATATAACCTTGAAATGTGAGGAATATGTGTCATTATTATAAAAAAGAAGTTAAAAATTGTAGAGTGCTGTGATAAAATATGGGAAGGCCAAAAGCCGGAGAAATCATGGGATGAACCTCTGGTGAGGCTACAGTGAGAAAAGGGAGTTCAGCCTGATATGGAATATTTATATGAGAAACTGAGACAGTATGAGAAATCCGGGCATTATGGATTCCATATGCCCGGCCATAAGCGAAGCAGTCTGCTTACGGGCGCTGATCTGCCTTACGGGATAGATATCACCGAGATCGCTGGATTTGACGATCTGCACCATGCGCGCGGCATCATAAAAGAAGCCCAGGAGAGAGCGGCAAGGGTGTACTGTGCAGGGGAGACGCATTATCTGATAAACGGGAGTACAGTGGGAATTTTGTCGGCTATACTCGGGTGTACAAGCAGGGGAGATCGCATCCTGATGGCGCGGAACTGCCACAGATCAGTATATAATGCTGTTTTTCTGAATGACCTGCAGCCAGTCTATATCTATCCGGAGCTTGGCCCATGTACGAAGAAGGCTTCGGTGAACGGGGAAATATCAGCTCTGCAAGTTGAAGAAATGCTGGAAGCATATCCCGACATCAGAGCGGTGGTACTTACTTCCCCAACATATGACGGCATTGTTTCTGATGTCAGGAGTATAGCGGAGTGTGTCCACAGAAAAAAAATACCGATGATACTTGACGAAGCCCATGGAGCGCATTTTGGCTTTCATTCCTATTTTCCCGCGAATGGGAATGAACTGGGAGCAGATATTGTGATACACAGTCTGCATAAGACGATGCCCTCTCTGACACAGACCGCATTACTGCATATGAACGGAGATATCATTGACAGAAGCCGTGTAAGGATGTATCTTCATATCCTGCAGTCCAGCAGTCCATCTTATGTGCTGATGGCTTCTATAGATGAATGCATTCGTGTTCTGGAGCAGGACAGGGAGAAAATATTTGGCAGATATGCAGCAGTCCTCGAGGGAACGAGACAGAAACTCGGAGGTCTGAGACATTTAAGGCTGTTGGAGACAAAGCGGTACGACCGCTCTAAGCTGCTTTTTCTTACCGATAATGCAGGGACAGCAGGGCATAAAGAAAGATTAGGCTATACGGGAAAGCAATTATATCATGAACTGAATGAAAAATATATGCTCCAGATGGAAATGGCAGGCCCCTATCATGTCATAGCCATGACTTCTCCCTGCGACAGCTCTGCCGGGATGGAGAGCCTGATAAGAGCATTGACTGAAATTGACGGAAAACTTTCGATTTGCGATAAAAATGCAGGATTTGATTCAAATAAAGGGGATATAGACAAAGTATATTCCAGAAATGAACAGATTTATTCTATTGGAGAAATTTATAAATTTACAAATAAAACAAAAACAATCTCAATCAGTGAATGTGGTGGATGTATTTCTACGGAATATGCATACATATATCCTCCGGGCATACCGCTGATCGTTCCGGGAGAACGCATTTCAGGGGGGACTGTGCAGCAGCTCATGCAGTATGCAGAACTTGGATTTGAGATTGAGGGGCTGCAGACGGGTGGAAAGATAGAGGTACTGGATAATGGGTAAAATTTATTATGTGATGGGCAAGAGCTCTTCGGGGAAAGATACGATCTATAAGAGGCTGGTGCAGAACCATCCGGAATTTCACGCGGTCGTTCCGTACACTACACGCCCGGTCCGTGAAGGGGAGCAGGACGGTGTGGAATATTTCTTTGTTGACGAGGGAAGATTAAAGGAGATGCAGGATGCAGGACAGGTCATCGAAGTACGGTCCTACGATACGAAGTGCGGGGTATGGACATATTTTACAGCGGATGACGGGCAGATTGATCTGAAGCAGAATGATTATCTCGTGATAGGCACTCTTGTCTCATATCAGGCACTCAGGAAATACTTTGGGGCAGAGGCGCTCGTACCGATCTATATAGAGGTGGAAGACGGTGAGAGACTGAGGCGTGCGCTTGAGAGAGAGAAAGGGCAGTCTGTTCCGAAGTATGCGGAGATGTGCAGGCGTTTCCTGGCGGATGCAGAAGACTTTTCCGAGGAAAATCTGAAAGAGGCGGGGATCACGACAAGATTTATAAACGGAGAACTTGAGAGTTGTCTGGAAGAAATTGAAAAGTACATTTTATATTATACTGAAAAAAGTTCACCCATTTGTTAAAAAGATGTAGTACAATATCAGTATACCGATGAGCAGACTTTTCTGACGGTACAGGACGGCTTATCGGAATCAGGAAGGAAACAGATGCGGCAGGTGAAAGATATGAGCAGTTTTAAAGATGTGGTAGGACACAAGAATATCATTAAATATATCCAGAATGCAGTGACGGCAGATGCAGTCTCTCACGCGTATATTCTGAATGGAGAGAGAGGTTCAGGGAAGAAGCTTCTTGCGAATCTCTTTGCCATGAGTCTCCAGTGCCAAAACCGTGACGAGGACGGAGACGCATGCGGAAAGTGCCAGTCATGCAGACAATCGATCAGCGGAAACCAGCCGGATATTATCAAGGTTACTCATGAGAAGCCAAATACAATAAGCGTGGATGATATCCGGGTTCAGGTAAATGATGATATTGCGATCCGCCCCTACAGCAGTAAATATAAAATATATATCATTGCCGATGCGGATCTGATGACAGTACAGGCGCAGAACGCGCTCCTCAAGACGATAGAGGAGCCGCCTTCGTATGCGGTCATCATGCTTCTTACGGAAAATGCGGAAGTGCTCCTTCCGACGATAAGATCAAGATGTGTTATGATGAAGCTGAGAAATATCAAGGACCAGCTCGTGAAGAAATATCTGATGGAGCAGATGCAGGTTCCTGATTATAAAGCGGATGTGTGCGTGGCATTTGCCCAGGGGAATATGGGAAAAGCGATCATGCTGGCTCAGTCTGAGTATTTTAATGAGATCAAGGAAGAGGCCGTACATCTTCTCAAAAATATTAATGATATGACAGTGGATGAACTTACGGAAGCTGTCAAAAGGTGTATGAGTTACAAGTTGGAGATCAATGATTATCTTGATATTATTGCGGTCTGGTACAGGGATGTGCTTCTTTATAAGGCGACAAAGAACGTGGACCGTGTTGTATTCTCAGATCAGATGAAGTATATCAAGGAGCGCGCCAGCCAAAGTTCCTATGAGGGGATCGAGAACATACTGGATGCACTGGAGAAAGCAAAAGCAAGGATGAAAGCCAATGTCAATTTTGAGCTGACGATGGAGCTTCTCCTGCTTACGATAAAGGAGAATTGACAAGATGACAAAGGTGATAGGAGTCAGATTCCGGACAGCGGGGAAGATTTATTTCTTTGCTCCGGGAAAATATGATATCAAGCGCGGAGACAATGTGATTGTGGAGACTGCCCGCGGCGTGGAGTTCGGACGTGTAGTCAGCGATCCGAAAGAGGTCGAGGATGAAGAAGTAGTTCAGCCTCTGAAATCTGTGATCCGCCTGGCGACAGACCAGGACAGGAAGACTGTAGAGAAAAATAAACAGAAAGAAAAAGAAGCGTTTAAGATATGTCTTGAGAAGATACGCAAGCATGAACTGGAGATGAAACTGATCGATGTGGAGTATACGTTTGATGGAAATAAGATCCTTTTCTATTTCACAGCAGATGGAAGAATCGATTTCCGTGAACTTGTGAAAGACCTCGCTGCTGTGTTCCGCACAAGGATCGAACTTCGGCAGATCGGCGTAAGAGATGAGACGAAGATAAAAGGCGGTATCGGGATCTGCGGACGTCCTCTGTGCTGCAGCACTTACCTGACAGAGTTTTCGGCAGTGTCCATCAAGATGGCAAAAGAACAGAACCTGTCGCTGAATCCGACGAAGATCTCAGGACTGTGCGGAAGACTTATGTGCTGTCTCACAAATGAAGAGGAGACCTATGAGGTGCTCAATAGCCAGCTTCCGTCTACCGGTGATACCGTAACGACAAAAGACGGGCTTACTGGAGTTGTTCATTCTCTGAGCGTTCTGCGCAAACAGGTGAAAGTGATTGTGAACCTGGAGAATGACGAGAAAGAGATCCGTGAATACAAAGCGGAAGAGCTGAAATTTAAACCAAGAAAGAAAAAGAAGAAAATTTCCAAAGAAGAAATGAAGAAACTGGCAGCACTGGAAAAGGGTGAAGGAGCATCAAAACTAAATGACAAGTAACAAGAAAAAAGAATTCTTAAAGGCGGGGGAACGTCTGGACGACCTCCAGATCGGCGGACTTGAACTGATACAGAACCCGTCCGGGTTCTGTTTCGGCGTGGACGCTGTATTTCTTTCAGACTTTGTAAAGGTAAAGCCGGGAGAAACCGTACTGGATATGGGGACGGGGAATGGCATCATCCCGATCCTCCTGTCAGCAAAGACTGCCGGGAAGAAGTTTACCGGGCTTGAAATACAGGCTGACACTGCCGACATGGCCAGACGGAGTGTAGCGTACAACGGCCTTGAGAACAGAGTAGAGATTGTGACGGGGGATATCAAAGAGGCGGCGGATATATTTAAGCCAGCCTTTTTTGATGTCATAACGGCGAACCCGCCCTACATGCTTTCAGACCACGGGCTGAGAAATCCGGATGACGCCAAGGCCGCGGCAAGGCATGAGGTACTGTGTACGCTGGACGACATCCTGCGCGGGAGCATGCGCCTTCTGCAGGATAAAGGGCGTTTTTATATGGTACACAGGCCATTCCGGCTGACAGAAATTATGAGAAAGATGAACTATTATAAACTGGAACCGAAAAGGATACAGTTCATACATCCATATGTTGACAAAGAGCCCGTACTTGTGCTGATAGAAGGTGTGAGGAGCGCAAAACCGCGAGTGACGGTGGAACCTCCCCTGATTATCTATGACAGAAGCCGGCAGAGCGAAAGCAAGTGAGCAGATAAGGGAGAGAGCAATGGCAGGAACGTTATATCTGTGCGCGACACCGATCGGAAATCTGGAAGACATGACGTTCCGGGCGGTACGCGTATTAAAGGATGCTGACCTCATCGCGGCTGAGGATACACGAAACAGTATAAAACTGTTAAATCATTTTGATATCCATACGCCAATGACCAGTTACCACGAACATAATAAATACGAAAAGGGAAAAAGGCTGGTGGACAGGCTTTTAAGAGGAGAAACTATCGCTCTTATCACGGACGCGGGAACTCCGGGCATCTCAGATCCCGGAGAAGAGCTGGTAAAGATGTGCTTTGACGCAGGGATTCATGTGACAGCGGTGCCGGGGGCGGCTGCCTGTGTCACGGCGCTCACGATCTCGGGGCTTGGAACAAGAAGATTTGTATTTGAGGCATTTCTCCCTGCGGATAAGAGAGAAAGAGAGCGTGTGCTGGACGCACTGAAGCGTGAGCAGAGGACAATGATAATATATGAAGCTCCTCACAGGCTTGTAAAGACGCTGAATCTGCTGGCTCAGACACTCGGCGGCGACCGCATGGTGAGTGTCTGCCGGGAACTGACGAAAAAGCATGAGTCAGTGTACAGATCGACTCTTTCAGGCGCAGCGTCATACTATGCAGAGCATGATCCGAAAGGCGAATGTGTACTTGTTGTAGAAGGGCTGAGTTTTGAAGCTATTGACCGGGAAGAGAAAGAAAAGTGGGCGTCCGTAAGTATTGAGGAACACATGGAATATTACTTCTCCCAGGGGATGGATAGAAAAGAAGCGATGAAAAAAACAGCCAGAGACCGGGGAGTCCAGAAAAGGGAAATCTACAATTATCTTGAACAGAATAAGAAAAGGGAAATCTAAATGTTTCTATGTAAATAACAGATATCAGGGTTTACCTGATGTCTGTTATTATTCCATCTTTCATAAATATGACTTTTTTGTTGAGCGCCAGCGCCTCCTGTTCGTCGTTTGTTACATAGAGGACAGTAATTCCCAAGGTTTCATTTATTTCCAGGATATCTCCAAGCATTTCCATACGACGCTTGTCATTCTGCCGGGCGAAATCCTCATCTACGAGAAGCACTTTTGGCTGGCAGACGATTGCACGGCCAAGTGCGACTCTCTGTTTATCTGTCTCGGACAGAGATTTTATTTTTTTATCCAGGACACCTGTAATACCGAAGAACTTTGCCGCCATTTTTACCCGGCTGTCGATCACAGCACGGGGCAGATCGCGCAGCCTGAGCCCAAGCGCCATATTGTCATATGCATTGAAATGCCGGTAAAGCGTATAATTCTGAAATGCCATCGCAAGACGCCGGTCGCGGGGAAGGATGTCATTTAGAAGATCTTTGCCAAGATAGATCTCCCCGGAAGTGATGTCTTCCAATCCCCCTATCATGCGTAGGATCGTAGATTTTCCGCAGCCGCTGGGGCCGTGAAAGATGACAAATTCACCGTCTTCTATATGAAGGCTGACATCATTTACGGAAATGAAACCGTTCGGATAAGTCTTCGTTAGGTGTTCTAATGTCACGCTTGCCATATGGATACCTCCATATCCTGTTTTTTATAAACGCGGGAGTACCGCAGTCAGGTTCGTTTGTATTGTCATTTTATCACAAAGAAAAGACTCCTACAATCCCAAAGACATCCCGGCAGAATACCGCCTTAATGTCAGAGCATAAGATCCGCAAGAAAGACGCTTGCGGCTAATCCTGCGAATGTGGCGAGCAGGGCGCCGGCGAGGGTATAGCGAGAGCGCCGGACTCCGGCGGTCAGGTAATAGACGCTCATAGTGTAGAAGATCGTTTCCGTGCAGCAGAGAGAGACAGAAGCGATGAGGCCGGTCCGTGAGTCTGTTCCGAACTCCTTGAAGATGTCCAGCAGCAGCCCGGTCGCCGCAGAGGAGGAGAACATTTTTACGATGGTGAGGGGAACCAGTTCTCCTGGAAATCCGATGAGCCCGGAGAACTTTCCTATGGCTGAGGCAATAACATCCAGGAAACCGGAAGCGCGCAGGACTCCAACAGCCGCCATGAGCCCGATAAGCGTAGGCATCAGCCTGATTACAGTCAGAAATCCACTTTTTGCACCTTTGATGAATGTCTCGTAAACATTGATCTTCATAAGGAGGCCGTAGACAACGATGCTCAGGATGATAAAAGGGACGATAAAATCTGAAAGATACAAAAGAATGTTCATGAAAAGGTCCTCTTTGCAATAAACGGTTTAATGTATCTATATGCATCTTATCTCTGGAATATCGCGGGAAAGAAAGACATAAGATGGATTGAAAGAAGTTCCGGGGAGTCTGCATGCAGTCAGTCTGTAGTTATTTCATGAAATTGTTTGAGAAATATCAAAAGAAATATAAATATTTCCAATTTGCGAGTACCTGTGTTCTTGTCATTTTCATTGCTGCCGGATGCCGGGGGCAGGAGGCAGGGGATGAAAATGCAAAATTTGAAAAGTATACGGAAGAGCTGTTCTGCAGCCAGGTGTCCGCTGATGCCATCAGTCTACATTATACCCTGAAAGATCCTGACAGATTCGGGATAGAAGAAAATAATGTGACGCTTGGAAGCTTCGAGGCGGATCCGGATATGATAAAAGCGTCGGCAGAGAATATGCGCCAGTCACTGAATAATTTCGCCTATGAAGAGCTGGACACACAGAATCAGATCACGTATGACATACTGGAGTATCAGATCAAGCTGACAGAGAAAACTGCGGATTATATTCTCTATGAAGAGCCGCTCGGACTGGTGAGCGGGGTGCAGACCCAGTTTCCTGTTGTTTTGTCAGAATATCAGTTCTACGACAGGCAGGATGTAGAGGCATATCTTACGATCCTCCAGTCAGCGGAAGACTATTTTGACAGTCTGATACGTTTTGAGAGAGAGAAGGCATCCGCAGGGCTGTTTATGGCCGACTATGCACTGGACACTGTGCTGGAACAATGCCAGGCGTTTCTCGACATGGGAGATGGAAATTATCTGTACTCCACGTTCGCAGACAGAATCCAGGGCGTTGAAGAATTGACGGAGCAAGAAAAAAGTGACTATATACAGGACAATGCGCTTGCTGTAAGCGACTACATATTTCCCGCCTATGAAAAGCTCATCTCATCCCTTGAGGAACTGCGGGGGAGCGGGAAGAATGAGCAAGGGCTTATGTATCTGCCTGACGGACAGGAATATTACGAACTGGTCGTAAGAGAGTCCACCGGTTCTGACCGGTCGGTAGAAGAGATGGAAGATCTGACGCGCCGTCAGATGACAGATGATCTAGAGGCCATGGAGCAGGTGCTGGGCATAACGCCGGGAGAGGCGCAGGCTGCCGCGGCGTCTGTGGGGCAGGAGTCTGCGGAGATGATCCTGGGGATGCTGAAGGACGGGATAACGGAAACATTTCCCGAACCGCCGGAAACAGCTCTGGAAGTAAAATACGTGGCCGATGAGATGGAAGAACATTTAAGCCCGGCATTTTATATGATCCCTGCGATCGATAACACACAGGAGAATGTCATCTACATCAACCAGGCGCATATGAGCGATGACCTGACGCTGTTCACGACACTGGCCCATGAGGGGTATCCGGGGCATCTGTACCAGACCGTCTACTATGAGAGTACAGAGCCTGATCCCATACGCAGTTTGATGAATTTTGGCGGCTATGTGGAAGGATGGGCCACTTATGCGGAGATGGGGAGCTATTACCTGACGCCGTTATCAAAAGACCAGGCGACGATCCTGCAGAAGAACAGCTCTGTCATACTGGGGCTGTATGCGCTGGCGGATATGGGAATCCACTATGAGGGGTGGAGCAGGATGGATACCGTGTCATTTTTCAGCACCTACGGGATCACTGACGCAGAGACGATAGAGCATATTTATGAACTCATCATAGGATCTCCGGGAAATTATCTGAAATACTATATCGGATATGTAGAGTTTCTGGAGCTGAAAAAAGACTGGATCGAAGAGAAAGGAAAAAATTTCTCCCAGAAAGAATTTCACGAGGCAGTCCTGGAAGTTGGGCCAGCGCCGTTTGATATCGTGGAAGAATATATGTGGGATATGCAGGAGAGGTGTGACGATCTATGCTGAATTATCTGTGGGCCGGCATGATACTTGTGGGAATCATCTTCGGAGCGTTTACAGGGCGGATGCAGGATATAACGAATGCGGCGCTGGATTCGTCGAAAGAAGCGGTGACGCTGTGCATTACAATGATCGGAGTGATGTCGTTCTGGACCGGGATTATGGAGGTTGCATCAAAGGCAGGCATTATAGAGATGGCCTCCAGGAAAATGCATCCGCTCATACGCTTTCTGTTTCCGAACATGCCGGAAGGGCATAAAGCGGAGAAACATATTTCCACAAATTTTATTGCAAATTTTCTGGGTCTTGGGTGGGCAGCAACGCCTGCAGGACTGAGGGCAATGGAAGAGCTTAGAAATCTGGAAGAAGACAGGAGAAGTAGAAAAGTTTCCGGCGCTGTCCGGAAGAAAGGGATTGCCAGCAATGAAATGTGTACGTTTCTTATCATCAATATCTCGTCCCTTCAGCTGATTCCGGTGAATGTGATTGCATACCGCAGCCAGTACGGAAGTGCGGATCCGGCAGGGATTGTTGGTGCTGGGATTGTGGCGACGGCAGTAAGCACCGGGACGGCGGTGGTTTTCTGCAGGCTGATGGACAGGAGACGAAATTAGCACGCGGCTGCTTTGCGAATAGAGTGGGCGGATTTGTTACGATCGATGAAAATGTCAGAAAGAAAATGCTTGCAATTCTTCAGTCATTGTGCTATCATAAAAAACGGTCACTGCAAAAACAGTGACCGTTTCATGGCCCCGTGGTCAAGCGGTTAAGACATCGCCCTTTCACGGCGGTAACACGGGTTCGATTCCCGTCGGGGTCATTGTCGTCTGCAGACTGACAGGGTGAACTGTGAAATGCAGCCGGCATGAAAACAGCGCACATTGACGGCAGAAAGAAAACCGCAAAGCGCTCAAAGCAAGGCGCAGTAGCCAAGTGGTAAGGCGTGGGTCTGCAACACCCTGATTCACCGGTTCAAATCCGGTCTGCGCCTCTTGTAAAACGAAAGAAATACCGGAGATCCGGTGTTTCTTTTCTTTTATTTTCAGAAAAATATAGGACAGGAGGATATTACAGATGAGGGAAGAGGTCTCTCTGGGACAAAGCGGACAGATGAAAGTTCTCAGCCGGGATGCAATAAAGTATATCGGCATGTTTACAATGCTGCTCAATCACATTGCGAATATCTTTATGACAAGAGGGACTCTGCTGCACCAGGTGATGATCGCAGTTGGCTTTTTTACTGCGCCTGTTATGCTGTATTTTCTGGTTGAAGGATATCATCTTACACATTCCCGCCTGCGGTATTTTCTGCGGCTGTTTTTCTTTGCTCTGCTCTCAGAAGTTCCGTTTTGTCTGGCTTTCGGGCTGGCTGCGCAGGGGCGTATAGTTTTCTGCGGTATGAATATGCTGTTTACCCTATGCCTTTGTTTTGCGCTGATCTGGGCGATGGAAAATATTTTCAATGAGATGCTCAGGCTTGGTATTGTCATAGCTGTGATCCTGGCAAGCACAGTCTTTGCTTTTGACTGGGGATACTTTGCACCCATGTTTACTCTGTTGTTTCTCCGGGCATGGCGGATGGAGAGCCGGCCTGCGCTTGCTGCCGCTTTTGGGATACCGGCCGTTCTGTTCGGTCTGGAAGACGTTCTGTCTTTCTTCATAATATACAAAGTTCCGCTGGGGACTGCTGCAGTTTTTGGTGTGATATCCGCGGCGGCTATTATGCTGGCGGGCATATGTATCCTGTATTTGTATAACGGCAGGCGCGCCGGAAGAGGAAGAACATTTTCCAAATGGTTTTTCTATCTGTTCTACCCTCTGCATCTGTGCGTCCTGGCGGCAGTAAAGCTGCTGGCAGCGTGATGTCTGTGTGTCTCAACTTGCCATTTCCGGCTGCTCCGGGTATACTGTAGATGGATGAAAAAAGGGGGAGCGGCGGCTGTATGAGAGTGTCTGCCGCATACAAAAGATAATGAAGACAAGAAAACAGATGAAACGTCTGGGGAGACTTTCCCTGAAGAAGCACTATGTGATTTTTGTGGCGGCATGTCTTATCACGGCATTTCTGACATCAGAGTTCAGAAGTTCTCTTAATTTCTCTACAGCCCAGATTTATGAAGATAATTACGATGTGGTAGAGAGTGATCAGAACACCGACGGAACGTACACAGTCAAGACAAAGGTAAGCAGCATCAGCTGGGAGGATGCTCTGCGGGTGATTGCAGAGGATGACACGCAGGCGGGAAGGGAAATGTCCCGCGAAATCCGGGAAAATGCTATCGAGCGCTCAAAAGATGGCAATCCAATGTTCGGACGGACAAGAGGCGTATTGTCCAATGTTGTAAACCAGATCAGTTCCGGATCGATTATCGTGACGGCGGTCACTGCATTTGAATCGATTACAGGGTCGGAAAATGCCGGCATCTTTATCCTTATCGCACTGGGTGCGCTCGGCATGTTCTTCTTTTGGTTCCTGATCCAGAATACATTTCCGGTCGTGATAAGAAGAGTGTTCCTTGAAGGAATGATCTACGACCGTGTCACGCCGCAGAGATTCGTGTTTTTGCTGCGTATTAAGAAATGGCTGAAAGCGTCGTGGATCATGTTCGTAAAATATATCTTTTATTCCCTGTGGAGTCTTACCATTGCCGGGATCGTGATAAAGAGGTATTCTTACTATCTTGTGCCGTACATTGCGGCGGAGAATCCGGATATGACGGCGCGGGAGGCAATTACTCTGTCCAGGAAGATGATGCAAGGGCATAAATGGCAGTGCTTTGTGTTTGAGATGTCGTTCCTGGGATGGGATCTGCTTGGAGTATTGACCATGGGAATCTTCAGTATCTTGTATACCAATCCATATAAGGTTGCCTCCTTTACCCGCTACTATGCGGAACTAAGGACAGAAGCCATAGAGAAAGGAATTCCGGGAGCAGAGCTTCTGTATGATCGTTATCTCTATGAAAAGGCAGAGTCTTATGTGATCGCGGCCAAATATGCGGATGTCATAGAAGTCATGGAACAGCCGGAGGAACCAGTGGAGAAACTGGACGGGTGGCGCGGATTCCTGGCACGTAATTTTGGAATCCTTCTCTTCCGAAGGGAGCAGGAGCGGGAGTATGAAAAGCGGCAGGCAGAGTTTGTGAGGGTACATTCTCTGATTGACGATGTGCAGAGAGAGGCGTATCCGGTCCGTCTCTATCCGATTCCCGAAGAAGAGAGGCGCAAATTGGTACAGTCGTTAAACTATATGCGTCACTATTCTGTCTGGTCCCTTATTACGATATTTCTTGGGATGTCAGTTTTCGGATGGATGTGGGAAGTAGGGATGCATTTGGTGTCTTACGGGGAGTTTGTCAACAGGGGAGCGCTGCATGGGCCGTGGCTGCCGATCTATGGCACAGGGTCCGTGCTCATGCTGACCGTGCTGAACCGGTTTCGAAGAAACCCCGCTCTGGAGTTCTGCACAACCGTTGTGTTGTGCGGTTTCCTTGAGTATATGACTTCGCTTGTGATGGAGATTGCCACCGGCGGTACGAAATGGTGGGATTACAGTGGATATTTCCTGAACCTGCATGGGCGGATCTGCGCGGAAGGACTGCTCGTGTTCGGTATCGGCGGACTGGCGATTGTCTATGCGATCGCTCCGATGATCGACGATCTGGTAAACCGGATCAGTGAGAAGAGAGTTATGACAGCCTGCACAGTGCTGATGATCATTTTTTTCGCAGACGTGGTATACTCGCAGATCCATCCGAATGTTGGAAAAGGTGTTACTGATATAGAAGAAACGAGTGCAATACAGAATATACCGGAAAAGGAAATGCACTTATAAGGAGAAGGGGATGGCCGTTTGGTCATCCCCTCCGTCTTGTCGCCACATCTTGAAACCGGAAATAATCCGGACGGTGGCGGGACTGTGTAAATTCAAACTGCACACCGTTGTCATCAAATGTCTGACTGGTGATGACAGCCATGCAGTTGTAGTCTTTCATATCAATATATTTTTCATCAATCTGCGTCACATGTTCTACAGTGAGAGTTCTCTTGCTTGTGGCGATTGTGATACCCAGTTCCCCTTCAAGATAATCATAGATGGAATGGCTGGCAATCTCAGGCGTCAGTCCCTTTACCAGATTCTTCAGAAAATAGTTATGGTCGAGGATCAGAGGTTTGCCGTTGAGTGAACGGAGTCTTTGCAGATAGTAAAGTTCTGTTCCAGCTTTAAAGCCGGTTCTTTTTTCGATTGTTTCATCTGCGGACAATTCCGTAAACAGCAGGACTCTGGTAAAAGCGTTCTGTTTGTTGCGTCGTGCAGACTCCTTGAAAGATTCAATGCCGCCTACAGTAAAGGAGGTTTGTTCGACGGGCTGAAAGATATTTCTCACGCCTTTGCCATGCATGGGCTGTACGCAGCCTTCAGCCGTGAGTTCGGCAAGAGCCCGGCGCACAGTATTGCGCGAGCAGCCATATTCTGAGGCCAGCGAGTGTTCAGACGGCAGCAGCTCCTGATAGGCGTAGTATTCTGTCTCTATTTTTTCTTTTAAGTCTCTGTAGATATAGTTGTACTTTGCTTTTGGCATGCGATCACTTCTCTCGGGTATTTCTGTTTGAACAACAGATTGTTTAAACATCTTTATTATAGAAATTCGCTCCCTTAAAATCAAGAGAGAGATTTCGGAAAACCAGATTGACATGTTTAAACAAGCATGCTATATTGAAGATGTTCAAACAAGTATAGATTGTAAAAATCACATTTTGGGGAATAATGAAACCAGTATGAAAGAAAGGAAGAGAAGCGATGGGAAAGTACGAGAATGACGTAATACGCCTTCTTGAGCTCATCGGGGGCAGGGATAATATTCAGGCTGTCTCCCACTGCATGACAAGAATGCGATTTGTCCTTGTTGATCCGAAAAAAGCAGATGAGAAAGGGATCGAGGAGCTGCCGAGTGTTAAGGGGACGTTTACACAGGCAGGGCAGTACCAGATTATCATTGGAAATGATGTGGCTGTGTTTTACAGGGAGTTTACCTCTTACGCTGGGATTGAGGGCGTGAGCAAAGATGCAGTCAAAGCGGCGGCTAAGACAAACCAGAATATCGTCCAGAAGATTATGGGAACACTGGGAGAGATCTTTGCGCCCCTGATTCCGGCTCTGATCTGCGGCGGCCTTGTGCTAGGCTTCAGAAACGTCATCGGGGAGATTAATTTCTTTAATGACGGTACACAAAGTCTTGCAGACATTTCTCAGTTCTGGGCAGGCACATACAGTTTTCTGTGGCTGATCGGCGAGGCAGTATTCCATTTGCTTCCGGTAGGCATCGTATGGTCTATCACAAAGAAGATGGGCACGACCCAGATCCTTGGTATCATCCTTGGCCTGACACTTGTATCTTCGCAGCTCCTGAATGGATTCAGTGTATCATCTACTCCGGCTGACGAGATTCCGGTATGGGACTTTGGATTCATCCAAGTAGAGATGATCGGTTATCAGGGCCAGGTGATTGCTGCGATGCTGGCAGGCTTTGTTCTCGTATATCTGGAGAGATTCTTTAAGAAGATCTGCCCGGAAGTTATTAGTATGATCGTAGTTCCCTTCTGTTCTCTTGTTCCGGCGGTCATTATCGCGCATACGGTCGTGGGCCCCATCGGATGGACGATCGGAAATGCGATCGGAGATATCGTATATGCAGGTCTTACATCCGATATCAGATTCCTCTTTGCGGCAGTGTTCGGACTGCTTTATGCACCGCTTGTTATGACGGGGCTGCACCATATGACAAATGCGATCGACTCGCAGCTTCTGAATACGCCGGCACACAGTACCATTCTTTGGCCGATGATCGCTCTGTCCAATATCGCGCAGGGTTCCAGTGTCCTGGCTATGAGCGTTCTCCAGAAAAGGAACGAGCGTGCACAGCAGGTCAATGTACCGGCATGTATCTCCTGCTATCTGGGCGTAACAGAACCTGCGCTCTTTGGCGTTAATCTGAAATACGGATTCCCACTCGTCTGCGGAATGATTGGTTCCTGCTGTGCTGCGATGATCTCGGTAGGATGCGGTGTGGAAGCACTGAGTATCGGCGTAGGAGGACTTCCGGGTATCCTGTCTGTCAAGCCTGAGTACTGGCTGGTCTTTCTGCTGGCTATGGCAGTGGCGGTCGCCGTTCCATTCGTGCTGACATTTATTGTAGGGCGGATCAGGCTCTCACGCGAGGACAGATTTGGAAAAGAAGCGGATAGCGTAAAAGAATTAAAATCTGTCCTTGACGGTAAAGTGATCCCTATCGATCAGGTCCAGGATGAGGTGTTTTCGCAGAAAATCATGGGAGACGGCATAGCGATCGAACCTTCTAATACAACAGTAACAGCTCCGGCAGACTGTGATGTGACAGTCGTCATGGCAGACACAGGCCACGCGTGCGGACTGACTCTTGCAAACGGAGTGGAACTTTTGATCCATGTGGGCGTGGACACAGTCGATATGGGCGGGGACGGGTTCCATCTTCTGGTGAAAGAAGGAGATCATGTGAAAGCAGGACAGAAGCTGATCGAATTTGATCCTGAGAAGATCCGGGCAGCAGGCCACCCTTGCACGACAATGCTGGTCGTCACTTCTGAGGGCAGCACAGCCGGCCTCACGATGTATTCCGGCATGGATGCAAAAGCAGGAGAGACGACTGTGATTTCGTGGTCATAGTATATAAAGAAAGGACAGGGATCAGAGATATGAAAAGAGATTTCCGAAAAAGCACAGTCTATCAGATTTACCCCAAGTCTTTCTTCGATACAAATAAAGACGGACAGGGCGATCTGAAAGGCGTGACTGCAAAACTTGATTATATTAAAGAACTGGGCGCTGACTATATATGGCTTACTCCGTTCTTTGTATCCCCCCAGAATGACAACGGATACGATGTGGAAGACTATTATAATATTGATCCCCGGTACGGAACAATGGCTGATGTGGAGGAGCTGATCGAAGAGGCGGATAAGCGGGGGATCGGCCTGATGTTTGATATGGTGTTCAATCATGTTTCTACACACCACGAATGGTTCCGGAAAGCAATGACAGGTGACCCGTACTATAAAGATTTCTTCTTTTTCCGAAAGGGGAAACCGGACGGCAGCCCGCCTACAAACTGGGAAAGTAAGTTTGGCGGAAACGCATGGGAATACGTGGAAAAGTTTGATGAGTATTATCTCCACCTTTTCGATGTGACACAGGCAGACCTGAACTGGGAAAATGAAAATGTGAGAAAGGAAGTTCAGAATATTGTAAAATTCTGGATGACCAAAGGCGTAAAAGGTTTCCGTTTCGACGTCATCAATTTGATCAGTAAGTCGTGCTTTGAGGATGACCAGACGGGAGACGGGAGAAAGTACTATACGGATGGACCGAAGATCCATGAGTATCTGAAAGAACTCCATGATATGACCTTTGGAACAGATGCCCGGATTGTGACGGTAGGTGAAATGTCCAGCACTACAATGGATAACTGTTATAAATATGCCGGCCGTGATACAGGCGAACTGTCAATGGTATTCAGCTTCCACCATCTGAAAGTAGATTTCATGGGAAATGAAAAGTGGGTGCTGGTGCCTGTAGATTTCCAGAAGTTAAAAGAGATTGTTTTTGAGTGGCAGACAAAGATGGCGGAGCATGATGCATGGAACGCTGTATTCTGGTGTAATCATGACCAGCCCCGTGTTGTCTCGCGTTTTGGCGATGAAGGGAAATACTGGAAAGAATCGGCCAAGATGCTTGGAACGATCATCCACTGTCTGCGCGGCACACCATATGTATACCAGGGCGAAGAGATCGGCATGACGAACACGGATTTTACAGATATTTCACAGTTCCAGGATGTGGAAAGTCTGAACCATTATCAGATTCTTCAGGAGAAAGGGCTTTCCGCTTCTGATGCACTGAGGATTATCCAGATCCATTCCCGTGATAACGGGCGTACGCCGATGCAGTGGGAGGATTCAGAATATGCCGGATTTACATCCGCGGACAGTGAGAAGCCTTGGATTGCTGTAAATGGAAATTATAAAAGAATCAATGCTGCAGACCAATTAAAAGATAAGGATTCTATCTTCCATTATTATCGGAAACTGATCGAACTGAGAAAAGAACTGGACGTGATCTCCTTTGGAGACATCAAGCCGTTGGATCCAAAAGATCCGTCTGTATTCGCATACCGCAGAACATACGCAGGACACGAACTGGTCGTGACAGCGAATTTCTATGGGAAAGATTATGAATGGAAAGGGGCCCAAAAACTTCAGGGCTTTAAAAAATTGCTCGGGAATTACAAAGAAACAGAGATCACACAGGATGGCGTCATGAAAATGAAGCCGTACGAAGCGGCAATCTGGTATTGCCAGACTTTTTGACTCTGTTTCTGCCGCCGCAGTCCGCACTTCTCTATAAGGACTGCGGCGGCTTTTTTGCGTAGGCGACGAGCCAAAGTCCGGGCTTGGCCGAGACCTTGGCGACCGCTTATAATTCCGGAATGTGCCTTTTGGCACTTCCGGTGATTCAACCTGCATATAACAGCGGGGATGTCAAGGGGTGATTTACAAGAAAAATCCGGTGTGTTAAGATAAAAGACAAAGACTGAAACAGATTGTAAGAAAAGAAAGGCAGGACAGAGAAGATATGAGATTGATGATTGCGTCAGATATCCATGGCTCTGCGCTCTACTGCGGGCAGATGCTGGAAGCATACGAAAGAGAGGGGGCAGACAGGCTCCTGATACTGGGAGACATCTTGTATCATGGGCCGAGAAATGATCTGCCGGAAGGGTATGCTCCGAAAGAGGTGATATCCATGCTCAATCCTCTGAAAAGCCATCTTCTTTGTGTGAGGGGAAACTGTGACACCGAGGTAGACCAGATGGTGCTGGAATTCCCGATGATGGCGGATTACTGTCTCCTGGAGCTGCCGGCAGATCCGGAAACAGCGACTGTCTTCGCCACTCATGGACATGTATACAGTCCGAACCATCTTCCGCCGCTTAAGAACGGAGACATCCTTCTGACCGGGCACACACACATACCAGCGTGTGACGATATCATGGATATGGACGGGAACAGATACCAGTACCTGAATCCGGGTTCTGTATCGATTCCGAAAGAGGGATCTGAACACAGTTATATGATATATGAATCCGGAAGATTTCAGTGGAAAAATATGCAGGGGAAGGAGTACATGACATGGAAGACAGATTCGCGCTTTTAATAGATGCAGACAATGTATCTGCGAAATATATCCAGCCCATACTGGATGAACTCTCCAAATATGGAAATGTTACTTATAAAAGGATCTATGGGGACTGGACGAGGACGAACAATGCGAGCTGGAAAGAAGAGCTCCTTCAGAATTCGATCATGCCGATCCAGCAGTTCAGTTATACGTATGGAAAAAATGCGACGGATTCAGCTATGATCATCGATGCAATGGATATGCTGTATACGAGCGAACTGGAGGGGTTCTGCCTGGTGTCCAGCGACAGCGATTTCACGAGGCTGGCAAGCCGTCTGCGTGAGAGCGGCAAGACTGTCATCGGAATGGGAGAGGACAAGACACCGTCTCCGTTCCGCAAGTCATGCGATATATTTACAGAGCTGGAACTGCTCCTTGAGGACAGCACCATGGATAAGGATGAACGTGAAGATAAAAGTCTGTCCCACCATGCCCATGGGAAAGATCAGAAGAAGAGGACTGCGGTGTCCAAGGAACAGATCGAGGAAGCAGTGGTCAAGATCATTACAGAGAACCAGAACGATGACAGAGAGACCGGACTGGGAGAGGTCGGCAGCCGTCTTGTTAAGCTCTATCCGGATTTTGACGTAAGGCGTTATGGGTACAGTCTCCTGTCGAAATTCCTGGAGACTCTGCCGAAATTAAAGCTCATCCAGGAGGGGACGAAAGTCTCCGTTACATTGTACGAGGACAAGAGCCGCAAGGAGATGCTGGAGGAGTACATCCTGCAGCAGATCAAAGACGGCGGGAAAAATGGGATTGCGCTCAGCGCTCTTGGCAACCGGATTCGGATGAAATTCGGAGATTTTAAGGTGAGGGACTACGGGTTTTCTCAGTTTAAACAATATATCCAGAGCTTTCCGGATGTGGAGCTTATGGACGACGGCGAACGGACGAGAGCGGTGTACGCGAAAGGAGCATGACAGTATCCGCATCTCGGTGTGAGAGACGGTAAGTGAAATTTGCAGAAGAAACGGAGTATATATGGAAGAGATCACAGGACTGGCCAACACAGTCTTAGACACACAGTTTATCCGCGCGGTCATAAGCAACCCACGGCAAAAAGAGGGCATAATCAAGGTAAAAGTCCGTCCGCTCAGGAAGAAAGGAAAACTGCTCTTCCAGTTCGAGTCGTTTACGGCAAAGCAGGCTTTTCACACGAATCTGGAACGGGAGAAAGCGGCAGAACAGTTCGCCTCATATATGAGGCAGTTCCGGCAGGCGCAGATAGACACAGTGGATGCCGAATACACCGTGCTCATCAGCAAGAAAGGGAAGGCGGCCATCAGGAAAAAGCAGAGAAGCGTCAAGGCCCGGCCGGCGGATCTCTCTCATAACAGAAAGAAGCGCTATATACTGGAAGAAGGAACGGCGGTTCCTTTTCTGCAGGATCTTGGAGTGATGACAGAGGACGGAAAGATCGTTAGGACAAAGACAGACAAGTTCCGCCAGATCAACCGGTTTCTTGAATTTATAGAAGATATCCTTCCCCGGCTGGACAGAGGGCGGGAGATTACGATCATTGATTTCGGATGTGGAAAATCATATCTTACATTTGCCATGTATCATTACCTTCATAATATGAAAGACTATGATATCCGTATCATCGGTCTGGATCTAAAGGAAGAAGTCATAGACCACTGCAGAAAACTGACGGAGAAGTACGGGTATGAGAAACTGACATTCCTGGCAGGGGATATTGCGGACTATGAAGGAACTGGCCAGGTGGATATGGTTGTCACGCTTCACGCCTGTGACACAGCGACTGACCATGCGCTGGCAAAGGCGGTCAGGTGGGACGCGAAAGTGATCCTCTCGGTGCCGTGCTGCCAGCATGAACTGAACATGCAGCTGTCAGCTCATCTGTCCGGCGGATCTTCCGGTACGGAGAAGCATGGGGGAGACGCCCCTTTGTACCAGGCGGCGGAGATGCTTGCTCCGGTTATGGACTACGGGCTTTTAAGAGAGCGGTTCGCGGCGCTCATCACGGACGGCCTGCGGGCAAAATATCTGGAGAGCATGGGATATGACACACAGGTGCTCGAATTTATTGACATGGACCATACCCCGAAGAATATCCTTCTGCGTGCAGTAAAAAGAGACGCGGGGAAACAAAAAGGGGATAAAGCGGGCCGGGATATCATAAAATGTGAATAGTTTCTGCAGGCAGACCTGACGCTGGGACGCCTGCTTTCAGATAAAAAGGGAGAATAAATAGATGAAGAGAAGACTCATCAGGGCGGGAGTCCTGATCGTTGTATTCATTGCAGCGCTCGTGATCGGCAGTATAGTCATAAACAGCGGAACAGACGATGAGATTGTGGATATGGGGTCGCCCACACTTCCGAGGATCTCATTTACAGTGGGCGGAACAGAGGTGAATCCTCTGTTCGGCTATGTGCAGGATATGGATATCACTGCCATGAGAGATACGATCACGCCGCTGGGGACGAACAATTCTCTGACCATGAACATTGAGGCAAATGAGAATGAGATAAGCAGTATCCGTTATGAGGTGTACTCACTGGACGGAGAAGACCGGTATACGGAAGGAAAGGCGGACGTTCCTGCGCAGGGAGAACCGGTGTCTCTGCAGATCGGGGGCATCCTGAGCGATGAAGTGCGCGAGGCTGTACTCAAAGTGATGCTGACCATTGGCGATGAGACGGTCAGTTATTATGCGAGGATCGCATCTCCTGAGGATCTGACGACAGCGGTATGTCTTGAATATGCGATGGATTTTCACGATAAAGCAATCAATGGGACAGATGCAGAGGAACTCGACAGTCATCTGGAACCGGGAGAAGAGAGCGATAATACGACATACCAGACGGTAAATATCCATTCCAACGTCACACATATCCAGTGGGGTGAGCTTTCACCGGAACTTGTCGGAGATATTGAGTGGAGCATCAAAGAGAGCAATACCGTCTATACGTCCATTCTGGCAAAATATCAGGTGTCCTGCCAGGACGAGGCGGAAGATACTGCGCTCTACAATGTGAAAGAATTCTTCCGCGTGCGCTATATGGCGGATACGGTCTATCTGCTGGATTACAGCAGGGATATGGAAAAAGTATTCCAGGGGGAAGAGCGGGATTTTGATGAAAATGGAATCCTTTTCGGGATAGCTTCGGACGATATCCAGTATGAGACGAACAGTGATGAAACGGTCGCAGCGTTTGTACAGGAGAGGAATCTCTGGCTCTACAATGGAAAAAAGGATGAACTTACGGAAGTGTTCAGCTTCTCAGACCAGGAAGGCCGGGATATGCGCGGCAGGAACGACCAGCATGCGGTGCGCATCATCAGCATGGATGACAATGGAAACATCGCTTTTGCAGTCTATGGATATATGAACCGCGGTTTCCATGAAGGAGAAGTGGGCGTCGGAATCTATTATTTCAGTGTTGACAGCAATGTAATCGAAGAGAAAGCGTTTATACCGAGCACAAAATCCTACGCGATAGCAGCGGATGAACTCGGGAAGATGGTGTACTATAATCACAGCAGGAGCATGCTCCATGTACTTGCTGACGGAACGCTTTATCAGATAGACCTGGACAGTGATGAACAGACTATCCTGGCGGAAGGTCTCTCGGAAGACCAGTATGCAGTCTCCGACGACGGACACCAGATGGCGTATCAGACTACAGGCGCCTCAGGAGACAACGCGGATGCCGGGGCGGGAATCTGCGTGATGAACTTAAAGAGCGGGGACACGTATACCATCGAAGCGGCAGAAGGCGAACTCATCCGGCCTCTTGGCTTCATAAACGGTGATTTTGTGTTTGGAAAAATTCGTCCGGGGGATGCCGGAGTAAATGTCTCAGGTGAGGAGATCCGTCCGATGTACGAGATAGAGATAAGAAATTCGGACAATGAAACAGAGGCACAGTATACTTTTGAAGATCAGAATATCTATACAACAGATATCCTGATCGAAGAAAATCTGCTAACCCTCAACCGGGTAGTAAAGACAGGCGGTATTTATAATGCCGCTTCCCAGGAATTTATCACGAACAACCAGGAGCGGGAGGAAAGACTGGTCACTCTGGAAACATACGCGACAGATATCATGGAGACGCAGGTAAGGCTGACATTCGCCGACGGGCTGCCCGGTGCGACTCCGGATTTCATGAGACCGGGACAGATGGTGTCGAGAGAGCCTCTTACCATAACACTGGGCGGAGGCAGCAGCAGTGAGAAATTCTATGTATATGGCATGGGTGAACTTATCGCCATCTACGACAGGGCAGGATATGCGGTGCAGAGAGCAAATGAAGTGTCCGGCGTAGTAATCTCATCAAACCAGCAGTATGTATGGGAGCGCGGCAACAGGGATCTGGTATACTCTACAGAAGCGTCCACATTCTCGGCAGAGAGCGGAGAGACTTCACTTGAAGCATGCGAACGCTATATGGAGCGGTACGAGGCACACCAGATTGATCTGACCGGATGCACTTTGGACCAGGTACTCTATGTGATAAACAGAGGCTGTCCGGTGATCGCCCTGACGGATATGGACCACGCAGTGCTGCTGACAGGATATACGACAACAGATATTACCTATATCGATCCGGAGAATGGCAGAACGCACACAGTGGGAGTCGGCACAATGTCGGATCTGATGGAGCGCAGCGGAAATGTGTTCATCGGATATATACAGTAGCAAGAATAAAGTCAAAATAAAAGTATCGGGCAGCACTGCGTCAGCCCGGTACTTTTTGATTGAGATGCTATTTAACTGTCTTTGCGAATAATATTCCTCTGTATCTGTTCAGCGCCGCGTACAGGATCAGCCCCAGTACTCCGCAGGAGATCACTTCGCCGGTGCCTACGGTGAGCATCATGAACGGGATCGGGAGCGGCACCATGTAGCCGTATCTTAATACGAACGGTACAACGATCATATTTGCGATGATCGGGGGGAGCGGCGCGAGATATTTACTTTTGTTTCTCAGCATCCAGGTGAAAACTGCTCCGGTCAGTGTCGCGAGGCTTCCGAAGACAATGTCGGGAAGGATGCATCCGCCAAGGATGTTGCTGATAAGACACCCCAGGAATACTCCGGGGACTGCGGCGGGGGTAAACACCGGAAGAATGGTCAGGGCTTCGGAAATGCGGACCTGAACCTCTCCGTAACTGAAAGACGCGCCGAGCAGTGTCAGCACGACGTAGATTGCGGCGATCATAGCCGCCTGTGCCATGAAAAGCACTTTGTTCTGAACAAACATTTTCATTTTTCAAATCTCCTGTAGTTTTGTTTTACGAGTGGAAGGTCTCGAACACTCGGCACATTTAACGGCGGTGACCGCCGGGAAGCCCTATAGACCTTATTTTTAACGGGCTTTGCAACGTTGGATAGTATAACACAGAGAGAACTGAAATTCAAGACGTACCCCAAATTCACCCACAATGAAATTGTAGGTTTGTCAAACATATGTTACACCATACTTTATAAATTCTTCCAGCACAGTCTGTGGCGATTTCCAAGCCAAAGGCCTCATGGGGAACTGATTATAGTCCCTGCGGTTATAGACCTGGAGCTGCTTAGAAAAGTCCTGGAATGACTAAAACGTATGGGAAGCGTAAAACCGTTCATTATCCTTACGGTGGCTGCGTTCCACTTTCCCATTATGACGGGGCGTAAAAGGGCGGATCAATTTGTGGCGGATTCCATGCTCTTTTAACACGCGCTGAAA
>DXAU01000009.1 GCA_019116885.1 Candidatus Mediterraneibacter pullistercoris
ACCATACAACACGGACGGAAAGATCAGATGCAGTAAGGCTCAGATTATTGAGGCGGTAGAGTAATGGCACAAGATATGAAATACAGCAGTTCCGGCAGGATGAAAATTTCTGCCGGATACAAGCCGGGGAACATGTCGGCGTTTATGTACGGATCCACGAAGCGGAAGAGAAAGAAGAGGGTGAGAGGGAAATGACAGCGGAAACAAGAGTTCAAATAGAGGTCATAAAAAACAGAGACTATTTAGGTGGAATTTATAAGGGAACAGCAATGATAACAGACGGAAGATACATTGTGTATGTTCCTGAAAAAGATGTAATAATCAACGTTTCAAAACTGAGGAACTTACCAGAAGATGGAATGAAAAGGTTTTCGCCGGAAGAACTAATGACGAAAATGAAGCCGGCACTAATTACAAGAAGGGCGTTAGTTCTTAGTAGTGGACTTGTAAGGTGTTTTCAATGCGGAGAAGATGGAGAGTCATACATACAAGACAAGTATTACAAGATGTTTAAAGAGTGCAAGCCGTATTATGTTGTAGATGATGGACATAAGAACATTGTATTTGTCAGATACGGAGTTATTGTTGGCTTGGTGCTTCCGATGAGAATAAGCGAGGAGGTTACAAAATGACAACAATCACACTGAAAAATGGCTATTACATTGAAATCGACCCATTGAACTACGCACTTCGGCAGAAATACACGGGAGAAACAAAGTCAGGCGAGAAAAGAGATGCTTTTCGGACACTCGGTTATTTTGGGAACATGGAAAGTGCAATCAGAAAGTATATTGAGCTTTCTCAGCTTGATGTTCTGGACGGAGAAAGGCTGACACTTGAAGAATATGTTGACTCAATCCAGAAAATCAATGCAATAGCCTTACAGGGCGTACAGGAAGAGTTGAGGAGGTTTCCGGTGAAGTGAATTTTATTGATTTCTTCGCAGGAGTTGGCGGATTCAGAAGAGGACTTGAACTTTCAGGACATAAATGCGTTGGATTTTGTGAATGGGATAAATATGCGACAGCTAGTTATACATCTATGCACCTGATAACTGATAAGCAGCGCGAATATCTGTCAACTCTTACGCTGAAGAAAAGACAGAAGGAGATTTTGAAAGATGAATACAGAAATGGCGAATGGTATTCAAATGACATTAGAAATGTGGATGCCGGATGCTTGCCCGAAGCAGACTGTTGGTGCTTCGGAGCACCTTGCCAGGACTTCTCTATTGCCGGAAAACGGGCAGGACTGGACGGAGACAGATCGAGTCTTATACGAGAATTTTTAGACTCTTGGAAGAACAAAAAGAGCAAGACAGACCTGAATGGCTTATCTATGAAAATGTTAAGGGAATGCTTTCTAGCAACAAAGGACTCGACTATCTGTCAATCCTCTCTGAAATGGACAGACTCGGGTACGATATCGAATGGCAGAATATCAACTCAAAATGGTTCGTTCCTCAAAACAGGGAGCGCATATACACTATCGGACATCTTAGAAGATACGGTAGACGAAAAATACTTCCTATCACGGGAGCAGATGGAGAAAATAGTCTTTACCAAATAGCGAGCGTACCAAATAAAACAAGATCAAATCCAAATCCAGGACGTACATATAGCATAGAAGGAATCGGACCATGCCTTAGCACAATGGCTGGTGGAAATTTAGAGCCACATATTGGATTGCCGTGTTTTATTGATATGAATTACAGTGCTGGAATAAGGTTGACAGATAATGCAAGAACTCTACAGGCGAGATATTGTAAAGGAATCAGTAACCGTACGGGAGAAATGTCTGGCGTTGGAATCAAGATAATAGGAAAAGTTAATTCCTCACAAGACGGCCAGGTGCATGATATTTCTGGAATTGCTAAATGTCACTCTGCCGGGCATAACAACAGTCCCAAAATTGCAATTCCTGTTCTTACGCCAGATAGAGAAAATAAGCGGCAGAACGGACGGCGATTCAAGGAAAACGGCGATCCGATGTTTACTCTTACGGCGCAGGATAAACATGGGGTGGCTATAGGAGTTGAACCGAAAGGTATTCTAAGAACAGTCCGCAGTGAATTTGGAAAAAGAATCCGAAATGATTATGAGTCAGGTAAATTTAAAATAAGTCGTCATAAATTCCTTGAGTATGAGATAAAAACAGACGGATGTTCTAATACGATAGATTCGGTGCAAAAAGACAATTTACTGGCATTGAAATGTAATATAAGTGAGATACATGGTAATGGAATTTACGTTGAAATGCCTGAAGGATTTATTGTATACGCTATCTGGTATGAAAAAGAGCAATGTTACATAACAATCCGTAAGTTGACTCCAAAAGAATGTTTCAGGTTGCAGGGGTGGACGGATGATTATTTTGAAAGAGCAGCGTTTGTTAATTCTGACAGTCAGCTATATAAACAGGCGGGGAATGGTGTTACCGTGGATGTTGTGTATGCGATAGGAAAGAAAATTGAGGAGTGCGAAGAGGAAAGTCTGGAAAGATTTTCAAAGTATATGAATAAGCCGAAGAAAGGAGAAGAGGAATGGTCATACCTAAAGAAATCAGAGAAAAGATTGAGCAGAAATTAAAGCTCGATGAAGAGATAGAGGAGTGGATAAAAGAAAATCTTGACGCGGAAGATATGGTTTTTGAGAGCATGCAGATTACAGATTATCCAGTAGGAAGAGAGCAGAACAACGGAGAATACTGCAATCAGTCTGTCGGGGCATGCGGTGATGATTTTTACGGATATTATTACTGGCCGATGGATAATGGAAAGTATATGCGCATGTATTTTGAATGCTGAAAGGAGAGCGGAGATGGAGAGAAGAACGCAACCAGGATATGAATATCATTCATGCGACTTTATGGATGATGAAGAACGTATCGTAGAAGAGATTGCAGATGTTGAGATAATGATTACTCAGATTGAGTATCTTCTCGGTATCAGTGCTATGGAACTCAACAATATGATTGAGCAAAAACTGAACAGACAGCTTGAGAGAATAAAAAACGAGTAGAAAGGAGCCAGCCTCCGGCCGGGGCAAGGGTATACCGGGCTTCTTGAGAAAATGGAAAGACAGAAAAAGATCAAATGTGAGTTATATAGAGATTCAATGCAGAATTACAAGAAATATGCAATACCGCCAGCACAGTTGATTATAGCGGATGTTCCGTACAATGTCGGGAATAACTTCTACGGCAGCAATCCCATGTGGTACAACGGCGGAGACAATAAGAATGGTGAAAGCAAGCTGGCAGGGAAAGCGGCGTTTAATTCAGATTTCAATTTTAACCTGTATGAATACTTTCACTTCTGTTCAAAGATGCTGAAAAAAGAGGATAAAAAGCCGATTACAAGGGGACGAAGCAGTAATTCACCGTGTATGATTGTATTCTGCTCATTTGAACAGATACAGACGCTTATCAATGCGGCGGTGAAACATGGATTTGTACATTACATACCGCTTGTATTCTGTAAAAACTATAGTCCGCAGGTACTTAAAGCAAATATGCGAATTGTAGGAGCTACGGAATACGCCCTGATTTTATATCGAGATAGACTCCCCAAGTTTCGGAATGGTGCAAAGGTGGATGAGAACGGAAAAACAATCCGGGGAACCGGGCATATGATTTTCAACTGGTTCACTTGGGAGAAGGACGGGAAAGAGATTCCGAAGATTCATCCAGCGCAGAAACCAGTAAAAGTGCTGAAAAAGCTAATAGAGATTTTTACAGATCCGGGAGATGTTGTGATAGACCCATGTGCCGGCAGCGGTTCGACATTAAGGGCAGCACACGAGCTGGGGAGGAGTGCTTTCGGTTTTGAGATTGACAGAACGTTTTTCAACCGGGCCAAAGAAGAAATGCTGAGTTTTGAAAGAGACGGCCAGATGAGAATAGAGGATTTCCCAGAGGTAATGCCATGAAAAAGAAAACACCAGAACAGACAATAGAGATTCTGGCCCAAGACATTGTAAGAGAGGTGGGGGCCTGGGAGTACAAAAACGAAAACGGATGCTCAGACCCGTTCTGGACGGATGGCATGAACATGAACCTGAACCGGAACCATATTATCTACGACAAAAGACAGATTGAAAAAGTATGCAGGGATAATGGACTACCTCTCCCGGAAGAGTATTACACACCTACGCCGCCGGAAGTCAGTAATTATTATATGGCGAATCTAAAAAATAAGCGCAGAGTGCAGATGATCGGGAACCGGGAGATGCTTACAACGAAGCGGAATAAGTATGACAGAGATCAGATGTCTCTGTTTTAGAACAGAACAAACGAAAGGAGAGCGGAGATGGAGAGAGAACTGGATAATGATAAATTAGCATGGAAATCCATAAAAGATGATGGCCTTCCGCCAGTAGGAAGCTGTCTAATTGTGACGATTAAAAATCATGGTTATGGTGGAAGGAGAGAGTTGCGCTACCCCGTGCATTATCTGGAAAAGAACTATGCTCCGGGATATGCGTTCTACATGAATGGAACAGACATTTTATTGCCGGAATACAGCGAGGTTGTGGCGTGGATGCCTATTCCGATGCCATATGAAGGAGAGTGAGATATGCGGGTAATTGAAGCACTGCGATATATACATACTGAATGGGTAATTTTTGCAGATATGGACGAAAAAGATTATCGCAAAGTATTCACAAAGCCCATGAAGATTAAAAATATCACGTGGGACAGGCTTCGCAGGATAGAGTGGAAATGGGTATCATCTATAAATTTTAACAAAGACGATGGAATATTGATAATTCGATATTCTGTGAAACGACCAATATATGAGAGAGGATATGAGAAATGAAAATTACGATAGAAATTCCAGATGAAGAAATTAAAGATGCCGTGCTGAATGTGGTGGCACAGCAGTATTATAAAAACTATTCTACTGACAGGCGTAATGTTGACAGAGTGGTTTCTGAATGTGTTCGGAAAGTGATTTATGAGGACAAAGAACGGATTACAGATCGGATTGTGTCACAGGCAAGCAGTCACTTAAAAAACGTGGCATTAAAGAAAATGATGGAGAAAATGACGGAGGACTGACATGCAGGAATTAGAGAAGATTCTGGAAGAGATAGAGCAAGCGAAGAGAGAGCCTTGGTATAGGCTGAGCAATTACGATGTAAAGCATAAATTGGACGGAGCAATTAACCGGATTGTAGATATTATCCGCAAGCACATGAATGACAGCTGGATTCCGGTGGAAAAAGATTTACCAAAGAATGAATCAGAAGTTTGGGTAATTCTCGAATCCACATATGGTACAGGATACAGGACTTATAGTAGTGCAAGATATTTGTATTTTGAAAATTACGGAGAAAGTCATTGGTGCGACAATCATTATGGATATCTTGAATGGGATAAATATTCAGATGGTCATGGTGGAAGTTCGCAATACAAAGTAATTGCTTGGCAACCCATAAAGCCATACCGCCCGGAAAGGAGCATAGGAGAATGAGAGAGATTAAATTAAAGCCGTGTCATGTCACACACGGATTTAGCGCAAGCCACCCTAAATTGTTTTTGGTATGGGAAACAATGCGTAATAGATGCAATAACACTCATAGAGAAAAATATAAAGATTATGGCGCAAGAGGCATTAAAGTGTGTGATGAATGGAATGACTCTGCTCAAAAATTCTGCGAGTGGGCTTTAGCTAATGGATATGAAGAGGGGCTGCAAATAGACAGAATAAATAATGACGGAGATTATTGCCCTGAAAATTGCAGGTGGGTAACGCCAAAAGAGAATTCAAGAAATCGTAGAAATACAAAATATTTAACATTAAATGGAATCACAAAATGCGTTTCTGAATGGTGCGAGACGATACCTATAAGCCCATATACGATTTATTGGTGGTATAGAAAGTTCGGAAGACAATATACAGAAGAGCGAATAGAGAAAGAGTTGAGCAAAAGAAGCATGGAACAGGAGGACAGAGAATGAGACTGATTGATGCTGATGAACTGATAAAAGACAGAGTTGAGAATGATCCGGTTCGGATTGCTGTGCAGTGCGCACCGACAGTCTTTGACAAGGAAAAGGTGATTAATGAAATACATATATCGTCTGCCGGAATGGCGGTAAATATGAACGTTAGTAGTAGTTATGCAGAAGGATATATTGATGCCGCGAAAGATATTATTGAAATTATCGAGAAAGGTGGGATTGAATGAGGAAATCTGACCTCATCACCGGGAGAAAGTACCTGCACAAGCGCCATACTATGGTTTCCGGCATCCATCGGGCGGCAGAGCGGTGGATGAAATGCGAACGGATCACGGATACTGGCGCGGTATTCAGCCGGGATTTTGAGCCGGAGATAGTACTGACAGAAAAAGAGATTGAAGAGGAGCTGATGAAAGGGTGAGAGAAATAAGCCAATATATAGAAAATGAGCACAGGAGTACTCAGAATACAAGTACAACGGACAAGCTGATCCACGTCCAGGGCGAGAGGATCAGGGAAGACCCAGCGGAGTACATAGCAAGAAAATACGGGATAGGAGGTAACGCGGTTGACAAAGGAAATGCTACAGAGTTACCGGAGCAAAAAGGATGAGATAGCAGAGCTTGACTGGGTGCTGCGGCACAGGTGGCAGGATGAGGGTATGATCGGGAATAATGTTGTATTCGACTACCGAAAAGGATACCCGCGCCCTCAGAGCGTTGTCGGGTTTGATTATGACAGATATGACAGGCTTCAGGACAGAGACAATGCGAAAAAAGCATTGTTAGAACAGGAATGCGCCGAAATAGAAGAATTTGTCGAGAGCATACCAGACAGCCTGACAAGACGGATATTCAGGATGAGTTTCATCGATGGGAGAAAACAAAAATATGTGGCAAAGGCAGTACATCTGGATCAGAGCCGCGTGAGCAGAAGAATTGACGATTATTTGAAAAACGCATAGCACGCATAAAAAGCATATGTATAATAATACTAGAGCCAGTAGGCGTAAAGCTAATAGCTGCTCATGATTGACCTTCTCAAAACAAATTAGAAAAGGCATCCGGTTAAGTGCTCCGGGTGCTTTTTCGCATTAAGAAAGGGGTGAGCCTGATGGCGAAAGGGAAATACGAATATTGGTTGACGCCAGAGGGCTTACTGAAGATTGAGGGGTGGGCCAGAGACGGGCTGACGGATGAGCAAATAGCTGAAAATATAGGTGTTACTGCAAAGACGCTATATGACTGGAAGAAAAGGTATAGTAACATTTGTGAGTCCCTAAAAAGGGGAAAAGAGGTTGTTGACCGCCAGGTTGAAAATGCTTTGCTTAAACGGGCTCTTGGATACACATACGAAGAAATAACATACGAGGGCGGTGTAGAAACAAAGCGAGTGGTCAAGGAAGTCGTTCCGGATACTACAGCGCAGATCTTCTGGCTGAAAAACAGGAAGCGCGAAGCGTGGGCGGATCGACAGAACATAGAATTGTCTCAGCCAATCGACGATTCCATAAAGGAAATGGAGGATTACTTTGAACGCCTCAAAGAAAGCGGTTCTGGATCTTCTGTGGAATGAGCCGTATAAGACCGGGCACTGGGTAGGCTTTAAGGACCTTACCACTCTGCATAATGAGTGGCTGAGGTCCTTTCTTTATTCCGATCAGGATCAGACACTCCTGGCTCATCGAGGATCGTACAAGACCACGGTCCTTTCTCTGTTCTTTGCGCTGCACATCGTGATCGATCCAAACCGGAACGTCCTTTTCTTCCGAAAGACGGACGATGACGTGACTGAGGTGATCATCCAAACGCAAAAGATCCTGAATTCCGGCTGCATGCGGCAGATCGTGAGAAGCTTATATGGGATCGATCTGAAGGTGCTGAAGGAGAACAACTCGGAGATCCACACGAACCTCTGCACATCGAGCAGGGGCGTGTCGCAGTTGGTTGGCCTTGGCATTGGCACAAGCGTGACAGGAAAGCATGCGGATATCGTCGTGACGGATGATATCGTGAATATCAAGGACAGGGTCAGCAAAGCAGAGAGAGAAAAAACGAAGACCCTGTACATGGAGCTACAGAACGTCCGCAACCGCGGCGGCCGGTTCATCAACACCGGGACGCCCTGGCACAAAGAGGACGCGATTTCGATCATGCCAAACGTCCGGAAGTATGACTGCTACTCTACCGACCTGATTACTCGGGACAAGATCGAGGAACTCCGGCGGTCCATGTCAGACAGTCTTTTTGCTGCCAACTATGAAATGAAGCATATCGCGGACGCCGACGCCATGTTCAAGAACCCGCAGTTCGTCAAGGACGAGGGACTGATCCACGGTGGCCTAGCTCACATTGACGCTGCTTACGATGGAGAGGACGGCACGGCTTACACGGCAATGAAGCAGCTGAAAGACGGCCGGATCATTGGTTTTGGGAAGCGGTGGCGCCGGCACGTGGATGACTGCCTGCCGGAGATCCAGGCGCTGCATAGACAGCTGCAGATTGGATCTGTGTCCTGCGAAAAGAACGCAGACAAAGGATATCTTGCAAAGGAGCTTGCCGGGATGGGGTTCCGGGCAGAGGTGTACAGCGAAAGCATGAACAAGTACATCAAGATATCCACATTTTTACGGAAGAACTGGGGAAATATCTTCTGGCTGGAAGATACAGACCCTGAATATATCAATGAAATCTTAGATTACTCTGAGTTTGCTGACCATGATGACAGCCCAGACAGCGCCGCCAGCCTGCTCAGAAAAATGGAGAATAGAGCATATTACAACCCGGTGAAAGGGGGAATATAGATTGTTCAGACTATCGAATGACGAAGAGCTGACTATTGAGAAGCTCGGAGAATTTATAAATAAACATAAATGGTGGATAGAACATAGATATCATCCATTAATGGATGCTTACATGACACGATATCCGATATTCGATCTTCCGCAGAAACCGGACTATAAACCGGACAAGCGTATTGCGGTGAATTTTGCGAAGTACATCACAGACACGATGAATGGATTCTTTATCGGAATCCCGATCAAGATTGATTGTGACGACCAGAACGTTGCTGAATATGTGGAGTATCTGGACCAGTACAACGATCAGGATGATAATAATGCCGAGCTATCGAAGATGTGTTCCATCTACGGAAAGGGATATGAGATGTACTACGTGGACGACAGAGGGGAAATCGGGATTACATACCTGTCCCCGGAGGATGCATTCATGATCTACGATGATTCGATACTAGAAAGACCGAGATACTTCTGCCGGATATACAAAGATGCGGATGACACGATGTATGTCAGTGTGTCCGACAGCCGTATTGTCCGGTATGCCAGCATGACTGGCGGTCTGCACTGGCTGCCGGATGAAGAGAAGGTTCATGGATTCGACGGAGTCCCGGCGACAGAGTATCGGGAGAATGAGGAAGAGATTGGAATATTTGAACCGGTCCTTACGATGATCAACGAGTACAACGAGGCGATCAGTGAGAAGGCAAACGATGTGGCTTACTTTGCAGACGCATACTTGAAGGTATTGGGGGCGCTGGTCGACGAGGAGAGCCTTGAGCAGATCAGACAGAACCGGATCATCAACTTCCCGGGGAACATGGACGGAAACCTGGACGTTGACTTCTTGCAGAAACCGGACGGGGACTCTTCGCAGGAACATCTTCTTGATCGCCTGCAAACGCTCATCTTTCAGATCAGCATGGTGGCGAATATCTCGGACGAGAATTTCGGGTCGTCCTCCGGTATCGCTCTAAAATACAAGATTCAGGCAATGAGCAACCTGGCACTGACGAAGCAGCGCAAGTTCACGTCTGGAATGAATCGGCGGTATAAGCTGATATTCAGCAACCCGGTGTCCGGAATGAAAGAGGATGACTGGGTGAAGTTGAACTACACGTTTACACAGAACATGCCGGCGAACCTGCTGGAAGAGTCCCAGATTGCAGGAAATCTCGCTGGAATCGTTAGCCAGCAGACACAGCTTTCTGTACTGTCGTGCGTGGACAACGTACAGCAGGAGATCGAACAGATCAAGCAGGACGAAGAGGACGCTCTGACAGACGGATATCCGATGAACAGGACAGCTGAAACGACAGAAGTATACGATGGAAGAGGAAATCTATTGGATACAATCAGAACGCCGGAGGGAAATCAATGAGTTACTGGACGGACAGACAGGAACAACTCAAGCAGTCAGCGGAGAAGAGTGAAGCGGCGCTTAAGAAGCGTCTGGAAAAGTTCTACGATGCTGAATTTAAGCGACTAGATAAAGAGATTGCCGCATATTATCAGACTTACGGATATGACAATGCGATTGAGTACAGACGGCTTCTGCAAAGCTTGCCGGAAGAAGATAGAACACTTCTCATGGAGCGGATGGACGACTTCGCGGAGAAGTATCCGCAATATGCGAACCTTATGCCGGTCAGAGAGTCAATCTATAAGCTGGACAGGTTACAGGGACTGCAGTATTCCGTGTTCATGACAGAAGCAGAGATTGCCGGATACACCAATGACCAGATTGAAACATATCTAAGGCGCTTATCACAGCAAGGTCTCAATTACGGAATGGAAACGCTTGGATTCGGGAAGAACTTTTATTCCATCAATGATGATATTGTACGGCAGTTCGTAGACGTGCCCTGGTGCAATGGCGAGAACTTCTCAACCAGGATTTGGAACGACACCCAAAAGCTGGCACAATATCTCAACCAGGATCTGGCCCAGGGGTTCGCCCGGGGCGACAGCTACGATAAGCTGGTGCGGAATCTACGGCAGCGGTTTGGCCGGGTGAACCGGAAGAACGCCTATAGACTCGTGTTTACAGAAGGTACTTACGTAATGGCGGAATCATCCATGCAGCCATTTGTTCAGGATTTTGAGAAGTACCGGACTTCTCCTGTTCTGGACGGTAAAACCTGCTCAATCTGCCGGAATATGCGGCATCAGGTATTCTTGATATCAGAGAGACATCCGGGTGTAAATTTCCCACCGCTGCATCCGAACTGTAGAGATACGTTCGAGATTGTAGTAGATGACTGGGACGCATGGATTGATGAATATGTGAGAAAACACGGAGGGAACCCGAACGCCGCGTCAGACGTTCAGAAGCCGTCAGAGGTACGGTGGAATAAGATACAGCCTAAGAATAGACTGCCGTCAGTTGTTGGAGCTGTAGGAACGGTTCTCACGGTACTTGGAGCGGCGGAGATGATTAAATATCTGTTGGGCGGTGATGAAGAATGAAGTTGAATATTTTGGGAACAAAGTACAAAGTTGAGACGCATAAGATTTCAGAAGATGAAACGCTAAAGCGTAATCGGTGGGCAGGGTATTGCGGAGAGGATTCAAAAGTAATTGTTATTGCTGATATGTCTGAGAAACAATACTTCTCGGATATGGATGAGAATGAATGTGAGTCATATAAGAAAAAGACTCTCAGGCATGAAATAGTACATGCGTTTTTAAATGAGAGCGGACTTAGCGCAAATGCATCCGTCCCGGAAGGCGGATGGGCGAAAAACGAGGAAATGATTGACTGGTTCGCAATACAATCCCCCAAAATATATAAGATTTTCAAAGAGGCTGGATGCTTATGAGAAAACTCATATTCTTCCACGCCTCATGGTGCCCACCATGTCGGTTTTACGAAAAGCAGTTCATAGCTCCGCTGGAAGAAATGGCCGGAGCTGAACATATTGAGCGTGTGGATGCATGGAAAGAGCCACACAGGGCTGATAAATACCATGTCGAAAGATTGCCCACTGTCGTTCTTTTGGATGGAGAAACGGTACATATGAACCGCACAGGGGCGATCGATATTGATGAAGTGACTGAATGGCTGAAAGGAGGAAGTTATCATGGCAACGTCGACAATTAATCTTATTATTGTTTGCTTAACCCTGATTGTTTTATCAGCAATCTCGAGCAGGAAAAGGAAGTAAAGGCGGTGATCCAATTCTCCCACGGCAGGGAAAGCCGAACAGCAAAGGAGTGGTGCTATTTGATTGCAGTAAGCGTCCGATTGGACGGGATCACAATAGATGGTCATGCCGGATATGCGGAATCCGGAAAAGATATCGTCTGCGCCGGAGTAACGGCATTGACCGAAAACCTGATAGACTCGATCGAGAGTCTAACGAAAGACGAGATTCAATACGAGATATCGCCCGGCAGGGTAGATATACAATTCAAGAATCTGTCAGAAGATGGAAAACTTCTGGTGGATTCTTTCTTTTTGGGAATCTGTGGAATAGCGCAGGATTTTCCGGAACACGTAAAAATCATTTGACCGCAATGTCATTAAACTATCGCAATGGCACGGACATGGGACGGGCTGGGGCAGAAAGGATGAAAAATGAGATACAAATTATACAGAGCATTACAGATTTTCGCAGAGGGCGAAGGGACTGGTACACCGGGAGAACCCGGAGGGAACGATCCCGGCGCAGGAAGTGGAACACCAACACAGAAAGAACCGTTATCCTTTGATGATTTTCTTTCGCAGGAAGGAAATCAAGCTGAATTTGACCGTAGGGTGCAGAAAGCAATCAACACCGCTGTAAGCAACGCACAGAAGAAATGGCAGACCGTGACGGACGGCAAGGTCTCTGAGGCTGAAAAACTAGCGCAGATGACCAGTGAGGAAAAGGCTGAGTACAGGGCAAAGAAAGCGGAGCAGGAACTTGCGGATCTGAAGCGGCAGATTGCTCTTGGAGACATGGCAAAGACGGCCAGGAAGATGCTTTCGGAAGAAAACATCACTGTACCGGATGAAATTATCATGAATCTTGTGTGTGATGATGCAGAAAAGACAAAATCTGCGGTTGAGTCATTCGCAAAGGTGTTCAAAGATGCGGTTCAGGCTGCCGTTAAAGAGTCTTTGAAGGGAAATCCGCCAAAGGCAAGTACAGGCAGCACAACAACAGTAACCCGTGAACAGATTCTCGCCGTAAAGGACAGAGCCGAACGGCAGAGACTTATCGCGGAGAATCCGCAGTTATTTGTAAGAAAGTAAAGGAGACATGATATGAACAGAATTAAGAAACTTGCGAGAAGGCTTCAGCTTTTCGCAGCAGAACCGAATACAATTACCACACAGCAGTTTTCCATCAACCCGAGGGAAGTTGATTTCGTAACATCGTTCGGACGTGAGATCACAGCTCTGACAGATGTCATGGGGACATCAAGACCAATCAGAAAGCAGAACGGAACAACACTGACTGCCATGAAAGCAAAAGGAGAGCTCCAGAGTGGCGTTGTTGCAGAGGGCGATGTGATCCCGCTGTCTCAGTTTGAGGTTGAGCCGGTATCGTTTGCAACGATTCAGCTTCTGAAATATAGAAAGGCCGTTACGATCGAGTCTATTGAGAAATACGGCTTACAGGCGGCTATCGCCATGACGGATGAAGAATTCAAGACTCAGCTTCAGGATGAAGTTATGGCGCAGTTCTACAACTTCCTGTTGACTGGTCAGCTCACATCTGAGGAGAGCACTTTCCAGATGGCTTTGTCTATGGCGATTGGAAGAGTGAAAGATGCATTTAAGAAGATGCATCGGCAGGCTACCGGAGTAGCGGCATTTGTGAATACTCTGGATATGTACGAATACCTTGGCGGCGCACAGATCACAGTTCAGACGGCTTTCGGTATGGACTATGTAGAGAATTTCCTCGGGGCTGATATCGTGTTCATCTCCTCTGAGATTCCGAAGGGAAGAGTGATCGCGACACCGACGAATAACATTGTCGTTTACTACGTAGATCCCGGAGATAGCGAGTTTGCACAGGCAGGATTATCTTATACAACTGACGCACAGGTTCCGTACATCGGATACCACACCGAGGGCAACTATCAGAGAGCACAGTCAGAGAGCTTTGCTATTATGGGCCTGACCATCTTTGCAGAGTACCTGAATGCAGTCGCAGTAGTTACGATTTCAGATGCGCCAGATCTGGCCAGCATTACAGTAACTCCTGCACAGGGAACTACTGATGGAACTTTTACAGCAACATTGAGCGGCGATGCCGGCACTCCTGGGAACGTGCTCAAATATAAGATGGGTGCAGCCGCTATTCCGGTAGAGTATGGAGAGAATGTGAGAAACTGGCCGGTATTTACGGAAGGTGCAGAAATCGCATCTGAAACTGGACAGTATATCACTGTAGTAGAGGCAGATCAGTATTTTAAGGCTATCGGTGCGGGGAATGCACAGGTAACTGTAAAAACATCATAGAGAGGACGATAGCTCATGGAAGAATTATTGACGCGGCTTAAAATCCGGTTACCGGATACACAGCTCACGGACGCTCAGCTTACAGAGTATTTGACGACCATGAGCGACCGGCTTTGTTTGCGGCTGGGGGCTGATACGCTCCCGCCGCTTTTCGGTTCGATATGCGTAGATGCTACCGTAAAGATGGTGCGCCGGACGTACTACGAGGGAATCACATCCGAGGCGGTAGCTAATATCAACACATCATTTGTGGATGATATTCTGGCAGAATACGCCGGAGAAATTGACGACTGGAAGAGTGGACAGGCGGCAAGCGGAAACAGTAAGAAGGTGGTGACGTTCCTGTGATATGGAAACCATGTCAGCTACAGATCATTACCGGACAGACAGAGGACGCACTAGGTAATATGGTCGGCGGCGAATGGCAGACGGTGAAAGATACGTTCTGCCGGTTTACGCCGTGGACAGATCAACAGATTGCTATGGACGACCGGGATGTTACGAAAAACGAACAGCGGTTTGCAATCCCGATATCCTACGATGATTTCCCGGACTGCACTCATGCGGTCATTGGCGGTGTACGTCAGAAGATCAAGGAAAAGATTGATCTGACACCGAGATACACCGTCATACAGGTGGAGGTGTACAAGAAGTAATGGCAGGAATAAAAGTTACACTTGTAGGCGTTGATGTTCTTGAAGCGGAACTTGCAAGACTTAATTCCATTAAATTGGAAGCGATTCAGAAAAAGCAAGTTACGCAAATGTTAAACAGAGCAAGGAACAGAGGTGGAGCAAACGGAACGCCCGTAGATAGCGGAGAGCTTAGAAATAGCTCGAGTGCCGATCTGAATGATTTTGAAATGGGATATACCGCTGAATATGCGCTTCGTATATGTGACGCATATAAAACCGGGCAAAAACGGCGAACGCTAAGTTTGCGAGTTGCATAAACATGTAGAGTATGGACATGCGAAATAAGACATGGTATAATCTTAATGAGGTGATGACTATGCCATGTTTTAGAGACTTGACAGGTGAAAGATTTGGAAAATTAACAGTAATATGTGTATCTCGAAAAGTAAAAAGTGGGAAACGTGAAAGATATTATTGGCAGTGCAAATGTGATTGCGGAAGAGAAAAAGAAGTAAGAACGGACTGTTTAACTTCTGGTCTTGTGAGATCATGCGGGTGTATGAAGAAAGAGCAAGACAGAATAAACCTTACAAAATTTCATCGACACAAGCTAAGCCACACAAAACTTTGGGATGCATACTACGATATGAAATCCAGATGTTATAACGAGAATGATCATAGATACAATGACTACGGAGGAAGAGGAATAACTATATGCAAAGAATGGTTAGATAGTTTCGATTCGTTTGCGGAATGGTCTTTTTCTCACGGATTCAAAAAAGATCTTCAGATAGATAGGATTGATAATAACTCTGGATATTCTCCTGAAAATTGCAGATGGATAACACAAAAAGAAAATTGTAGAAACAGACGTAGTAATGTTATGGTTGAATATAACGGGAAAATGATTACGCTTGTTGAGCTTTCAGAAATATTAAATATTCCATACAAAACAGCCTATAGTAAGTATAGGAAATATGGTATAAAAAGAAGCGACTTGTAAATATGCCAACGCCGTGGTAATTTCACAGATAGCGAAAGGCTGTGAAACACCGTAGAGCGTACCAAGTGAATAAATATAATCTTGGCAAGAGTGCCCGGAACAAGAAAGGATCTGTAAAAACAGGTTCTTTTTTGTTATGACGTACGCCGAACCGGGGATGAATAAACATCCCATAATGCGAGGAAACTCCCGGAAGTAGAGGATAAAAAGCCTTTACGATAACAATAGCACATGTAGAATACGGCCACAGAACACGAAACGGAGGGTACGTACAAGGACAAAGATTTTTGCAAGCGAACGTTGATAGGCAAAGGGAAATATATAAAACAGACCTACGTAGAGCGCTTCGAAATGAAAGGAATGGTGGATAATGGCATATCAGAAACTATCACCTGTCACGCTCATTGCGGCGGTACAGGACAAGGTTGAAGCCCTTACAGGGCTGAGATGCTATGACCACGTACCACTGAATGAGGCAAGTCCTCTGTATTTTGCGGAGATCACACGGATCCAGCCTGCGAACAGTAAAACGATGTACCGGGATGTATATTCCGTAGCGATCCACTGCATCGCAGAGGAAAGCCCGTCTTCCGTGGGCGTGTACAACTTAATCGAAAACTTACAATCGGCTCTGAGCGAGGATATCAGCCTCCCGGAGCCTTTTACATTGGTCATGCAGACAGACAACGGTGTGCAGACCATCAAGACAGATGAATCCGGTGAAAAGCACGCTATAGTCAATTTTGACTTCATGGTGAGCTACGGATTCATGTGCAAGATATGAAAGGAGATTAGAATGAAAAACAAGGAATTTAGAGCGTTGCAGTTATTCGGATTTGATAATAACGATTACTGCGATTTTACGAGCTCAGTAGCAAAAGCAGTCGCCGGAAAAGACATCCTTTTGTGTATCTGGAATTTAGAGGGCACGCAACTTCTGGCAATCAGCGGACAGCAGGGGCTGACTATCAACAGATCGGCGGACACTCTTGAAATTTCGTCTAAAGACACACAGGGCGGATGGAAGTCTTACCTTGCGGGGATGAAAGAATGGTCGATTGACAATGATGGCCTTTTCGTACCGAATGATCAGAGTCACTCTATTCTGTCACAGGCATTTAATAACGGTGATCCGGTATGTATTAAGGTCGTTGACGGGAAGAGAAAGGTTGGAATGTTTGGGGGCCTTGCAGTCGTAACAGACTATCCAATCGAAGCGCCTTATGATGATGCTGTTACATACTCAATTACTTTAAGCGGCATGGGCGAATTCGTTGACCTCTCTGTTGATCCTGTGGAGCCGGACACGATGCCGGATGGTACAGCATCCCTTGAAACGCTGACGGTTGTCTCAGTAGCAGGCGACACGGTAGGCGGTACAAATATCTATGTCAATCCGGGGCTTGGTTCCGGGGACAAATATTACTACAAGACCGGAGAGGCTCCACTTGCGTATCCGTCTTACGGAGAAACCATTTCCGAAACTGAATGGGATGGTACATCAGAGCTGGCCGGATTAACGGCAGGAAATCAGATCATGATTATTGAGACAGACAGCAGCGGAAAGGCACTGAAAGCCGGAGTTGCTGAGATTACAACAAAAACAGAGTAGGAGAATGAAGTATGTTTGATATTGACGGAAAAACTTATGTTTTAAAGTACAATCTCAAAAGGGTTGAACTTATCGAAAATACAGTCGGTATGCCGATGATGGCTGAGCTTGCATCACACAGAGGTATGCTCGGTATCACGGCATTGAAATCGTATTTTGCATACGGACTAAAAGAAGAGGGATCAGATGCATTTGTAGCCCCGAAAGTCGGCATGAAGATGGCAGACGATCTTATAGAGAACGAGGGATACATCAAGGTAAATGGAGCTGTGATTGAAGCTCTACAGAGGGATTGCCCTTTTTTCTTCCGAGAAGATTAGTTGAACTTGAATATCTGAAAGGTGAGACTGATCCTGAATATGACAAATTAGCGGAGCCATATCGAAATGATATGGACTTCGCTTTTTTTGCAGTAAATCTCGGATATTCCAAGAGAGACTATTACGAACTTACGCCAAGAGAAGCGGCGTTTATTCGGAAAGCATGGGAAGAAAAGCTGGTTTCTGATAATACGTTGATGCGAAATGCGGTGCTTAATGCTGTGTCAAACGCCCTCAGGAAGAAAAACGCGCGTTTCCGTGAACTGTGGAAGAAACTCGGAAGGACTGTTGATAAGGAAAAGGCAGTAGACAATCTGAATCTTGTCCATGAGATTGAAGAGAAAGAGGGAAAGGGTTGGATTGACAAGATTCTTCAAGCTAACGGACTGAAACGCAGAAAAGAGGTGAATCATGGCTGATTATACACTGTCCGCAAAAATCACGGGTGATTCAAGCGGATTTGATAAAGCAATACAGAGTGCAGAAAAGGCGGCGAGCTCGTTCGAGAAGAAAATGGAAAGTATATCGTCTAAGGCAAAAAGTATTGGAGATAAACTCAGTGGAATGGGTAAAACTCTTTCAGTTGGTGTTACTGCACCGCTCACACTTGCCGGGAAAAGCGCTGTAAATACAGCAGCAGAGTTTGAATCATCTATGTCAAGAACACAAGGCGCACTTAATATGACATCATCAGAAATGGAAGAATTAAAAGATCTTGCTATGGAAATGGGAGCTCAGACTATTTTTTCCGCTGCCGATGCCGGAGATGCAATGAATGAACTTGCAAAAGGTGGACTTACTGCCGCGGATATACAAGCAGGGGCACTCAAATCGACTATGGATTTAGCAGCATCATCCGGAATGGATATGGCGACATCAGCTAATACGATCGTAAAGGCTATGGGAGGCTTTCAACTGTCCGCAAGTGAAACGGGAGAGGCTGTAAATGCATTAGCCGGTGCTGCATCTGCATCTGCGGCTGATGTATCTGATATCTCAGAGGCACTCGCTCAATGTTCAGCCGCGGCAAATAATGCGGGATGGAGTATACAGGATACGACAGCAGTTCTCGGAGCGTTCGCCGATGCCGGAATTGTAGGTTCGGATGCCGGCACATCGCTTAAGACGATGTTTCAAAGCTTATCAGCTCCGACTGACAAGGCGAGCGAATTAATGAGTCAACTCGGTATAAATGTATATGATTCAAACGGACATATGCTTGATGCTGCGGGTGTAGCACAAGAGCTACAAACAGCACTTGCAGGACTTGGAGATCAGCAACGCGCACAAGCACTTGACACAATATTCGGAAGTGATGCAACAAGAGCCGCAACCGTACTTATGAATCAAGGCGCAGAGGGCATTGCAAAGTATACACAAGCAACAAATGACCAAGCAGCAGCTTCAAGGCTTGCGAATTCTCAATTGGGCCCGCTCCAACAGTCTCTTGAAAACATGAAAGGCTCAATAGAAACAGCCAGTATTGCTATAGGAGAAACAATGGCTCCATATATACAGAAAGCCGCTGAATTTGTTGGAAATCTTGCAAATAAATTCGCAGAAGCCAGCCCAACGGTTCAGAAGTTTGTGTTAATCGCGGCAGCTATAGCAGCTGCACTTGGCCCCGTGTTGATAGTACTCGGAACCTTGATATCATCAATCGGTTCGATATCCAGCGCAGTAGGTCTTTTAGGTGGAAAAATTGCTGCACTCGGTGGAATGAAAGCTGCATTGTCGGGAGTATTTACAGCCATTACCGGCCCGGTAGGAATTGCAGTAGGAGCAATCATGGCACTTGTAGCAGCCTTCGCTTATCTCATGGCAACTGATGAGGGCTTCAGAAATTCTGTCATGCAGACTATTAGCACAATTGGTCAGTCACTTGTTCCGGTTATACAGGCGCTCATGCCGGTAATACAAAATATAGCCACAGTATTGGCTACCACAATAGCATCGGTCTTGCAGGCATTGGCTCCGGTATTGGCTCAGATTGTCACGATGATAGGGCAGATTATAGAGACTGTAGCTCCGCTCATAGCGCAGCTCGTTTCACAGCTTGCGCCGATTTTGACAACAATCATATCGACGGTTTCAGATATTGTATCGGCAGTATTGCCGCCAGTTATTGATATAATCAATGCAATTATGGGGGCAATACAGGAGTTATTACCGCCCATTATGAGCGTATTGTCTACTGTGATTGATGTTGTTTCATCAATTATAGATGCAATCACCCCAATAATCTCATTCATTGCTGGTGTTATTTCAGATGTCATGAGTATTATATCCCCTATTATCTCCTTTATTGCAGGAGTGATATCAAAGGTAATATCTGTAATATCACCTATCGCGTCGACTGTTGCAAATGTGTTTTCAAAAATTTTCTCGATAGTCTCCAGTATCATGAATAAAGTTGGAAGCGTGATAAAAACGGTATTTGGAGGAATTAAATCAGCTTGGAATGGTTTGACTTCGTTTGTTTCCGGCGTCTTTTCTGGAATCGGAAATGCGGTCTCTTCACTGGTCAATACTGTGAAAGGATTTGTAAATGGTGTGATCGGGGGAATCAACGGTGCGATCGGACTGATCAACATGATCCCCGGGGTGAACATCGGGAAGATCCCGTATCTGGCGCATGGCACTGATAACTGGCAGGGGGGATTCGCGTACATGAACGAGGGCGGCCGAGGAGAGCTCACGTATCTGCCAAACGGGGCCCAAGTGATACCTCATGATATTTCTGTAAAATATGCAAAAGAAGCAGCAAGGACGAACAGTGGTGCTGATTCGCTTGATTTGAGTGGCCTTATGGAGGGGATGGTGATACAGGTGATCAATAATACAAACGTTGACGGGACACCACTGAGAGAAACAATATCAGATTACACGATCCGCAAAATCGGAAATCAGCAGAAAGCAGTTCTCAAAGCAAGGGGGGCATTCGCATGAAAAAAATAACAATCGAATACAACGGCGCCACATGTGAGGACCACTGGTGTTTCCTAAACGACTATCCTCAGTTTTCCGGGGGCAGTAAGCAGTATAACACTTATGCTGTCCCCGGCATGGATGGAGAGTTGGTAGAGAGTGACGACTATCTGAGTAATCTACAGATAGACTGCACTTTCTCGATTATTTCAAAAAGGTTCATGGACAATGTAAGGGACATCCGCTCGTGGCTTTCCGGCTCAGGGAATCTTGTTATATCAGACAGTCCGGACGTGTTTTATAAAGTCTGGAAAACCGAGTATGGAGATATCAGCCGCGAAATACGGAAGTTTGGCACATTTGCAGCATCGTTTATCTGTACGCCATTTGAGTTTTTGAAAGATGGCCAGATCCCGGTTGACTCTGTTATGTTCAATCCGAACGACAAGGCAAAGCCGATCTATACGATTATGGGCGAGGGGCTGTGCACATTGACCGTAAACGGATATGAGTTCACAGCAAACGTGGGACAGGGGGCAGTTATCAACTCCGAGCGCCAATTATCCTATAAAAACGACGGGCAGTCAATTAATACGGACGTGACAGGGGACTATGAGCGACTGTGGCTCCCCCACGGGGAGAATGAAGTTTCAGTATCATCTGGATTCACTCTGTCGATAATTCCGCAATGGGGGTATAGAATATGATTCAATGTTACAAGCCGGACAATACAGATTACGAGCACAACGGCGATATCACGTTGTTCCCAACGTTTTGCGAGTTGCCGTGCGAAATCAATGGCACGTGGGAGCTGACGATGAGTCATCCGCTTGATTCGGATGGAAGGTGGAAATACCTGTCGGAAGAGGCGGTTATATCCGCGCCTACATTTCAGAGCGATCATCAGCTTTTCCGGGTGGACAAGTGCATCAAGACGGATTCTTCTGTTGAGGTAACAGCATATCCAATATTTTTCGACAGCGCAGACGACTGCTTTCTAATGGATACCCGACCAACTAATCGAAACGGGCAGGACGCTCTCAATATTATGATGCAGGGAAGTAAGTATAGCGGCGAGTCCGATATCACTACGGGAGGGACCGCATATTTTGTACGTCGGAATCTGATGGATGCGATCAACGGCGAGGATTCCCCTACATTCATTGAGATGTGGGGCGGAGAAATCCTGTACGATAATTTTAAAATCATCATTAATGAGCGGATCGGCGGAGACTATGGCGTAGAAATCCGGTACGGAAAGAACATGGACGGTCTGTCACACACAGTAGATATGTCGGACGTAGTGACTCGTATTATACCTGTAGCGTATAACGGCAGGATGATGAGCGGCAATACTCCGTGGGTTGACTCCGAAAATATTGACAAGTACGCAAAGAAATATATCCGTGAAGTGAAGTTCGAGGATGTAAAACTGGCAGAGGACGCATCAGACAGCGAAGATGATAATATCATCATTTGCGCCGACCAGACAGCTCTTGATGCGGCCCTGAGGCAGAAATGCGAAGACATGTACGCAGCGGGGGCCGATCTTCCGTCTGTGACTATCGAAGTGACGATGATTGACCTATCCAAAACGGAACAATATAAGGATTTTGCTGACCTGGTAAGCGTCGGGCTTGGAGACACGGTACATTGCTATAACTACAAACTCGGGATTACGACAGAGGCGCGTGTCATAAAACTGACATGGGACTGCATCAGGAACCAGGCAGGGGAAATGACGCTCGGTGACTACGAATACAACTATTTCTCCAATCTAACATCTTCCCTGCAGGCCATCCAACAGGTGATCGGCCCCGGGAATACCATCATTGCCGAAAGAGTCAGCGGTGTACTTAACGCAATCAATACCCAGCTCAGATATCAGAAGAATGTGGCGCAGACCGCAGATGTAAGAGCGATCCTGTTCGAGGATACAAATCCGAACAGTCCGACATACGGTGCGATGTGCCTCGGGACACAGGGGTTCCAGATCGCGGATAGCCGGACAGCAGACGGAAAGGACTGGGACTGGACGACAGCTTTCACGGCGAAAGGCGGATATGCTGATGTATTGATAGCCGGGCTCTTGTCGGACAAAACGGGGCGGTCGTATTGGAATCTTGATACCGGGGAAATGCAGTTGACCGGAGATTTTATCCAACGCACTACAAGCGGAAGTATGGCTGTATCAATTATGAATAATCAATTAAACGTATACGATTGGGAGGGCGCAGGAGAGCTTTGTGGAAGTTTTGGAACGGTACAAACGCAGGGCAGTAATAATTATGCATCTGCGATGTGGTCTCCGAAAGGGAAAATGCTCACGCTGGGATATGGGAGCGGTCAAGCAGTAACGCCCGTTTTTCAGTTTGATTCATCCGACACAGGCGCCGTTCCATTTATCGTAAACACAGCGAATGGAAAGATTTTTTCACAAAACAGTGAGGGGATCACTGTGGAGAATGGACTGATAACAGACTGGGGGCTTTCTGTTGCAGATGCGACAATAGATGCAATTATTGGTCTCGCGTGGAGCGGTGGATCAATAACTTCGATAACATATGCAACTATGACATTTTCAGGAGGTCTGCTTAAAAGTGTGAAAACACATACGGAGAAACAATGAGAGGTATGAACATGGAGTCTGATAATAATATGGAATACACAGAAGTTTTTGATAAACCCGATTCAATCAGCAGAGACGGAATAAAAATCCCTTATAAAGACGCAAGGAAGGAGCATGAAAGTGAATCAGATTAACAGAGATGTTTATGTATTGTCGAATAAGATAAAAGATCCAATAAATTATGTGCAGGGTACGGATGCGCTTGATATTGTCTTTAATTTCCGTGATTTTGAAATCCCGGATAGTTCGTCAGCGCAGGTATTCGTCTCGAAGCCATCCGGGAAAGGTGTGTACAACACTGCGGTAATTGCGGGGAATGCGGTTACTGTAAACACAACACCCGAGATGTTTTCAGAGATCGGGAACACAGAATTGCAGATCAACATAAGGAATAACGGCGAATTGCTGACGTCGTTCATACAACCTGTGGTGGTTCAGAAGAATCTCAGCTTTCATGGGGAGAGTGGGAATGAATCCGATTTCTTTGAGGAATATATCGAAAAGATTGACACTGCCATATCAAAAGCCGACACAGCGACAGATAGCGCGAATGCGGCTGCATCTGATGCCAACTCTGCCGCTTCCAATGCGAATGATGCGGCAGAAGACATCCGGCAAAAGGCAGAAAGCGGAGAATTTTCAGCCACTGTAAAAGTCGGGACCGTAACGGCGAGCGAACCGGGCGGAGACGCAGAAGTAACGAATGCAGGCACTGCGCAGGATGCGGTGTTTAACTTCGTACTTCCCAGAGGAGAACAAGGCCCGAAAGGGGACAAGGGAGATAAGGGGGATACTGGGGCAATAGAAAACATAGACGGCGTATCCGTGGACTTTTCCCCGTCCAGTACCCGTCAAAATATCGCGACAGGTGATACGTTCTCAACTCTGTTCGGGAAAATCGCGAAATGGTTTAGTGACCTTGGTACTGCGGCCTTTCAGGGGGTGTCAAATGTACTAACACAGACGGCGGCGGGGTATGTACTGGATGCCCGGCAGGGGAAAGTTCTGAGCGATAATATGGGGAGTCTTTCAGGACTATCCACCTCTGCGAAAAACAACCTTGTATCCGCGATCAATGAAATAAATACAGGTTTGTCTGGGTTGAATACAGCTTACTATAACGATTCAAAAACACAATCTATCCCTGACAGAACGATGACACAAGTTTATAATGTACAACTGCAGCCAGGCACGTATCTTATAACATGTGATGCCAGAGGCGGATTAAAGGATGCAGATGCAGGATTCGTTATGTCGCTTGCTGTACCTGGTTTTGCTACTGTAAATTCACGCGGAACATTATTGAATGGGGGTGGCCTATGCATCTCAAAAATCTATGAGTTGTCGACGGTTGCGGCGATAGCTGTATCCATAAGCCACACACATGGCAGTAGTGTAGATGTCACTGCAGGATTGAGTTACATCAAGTTACGTTAGTCCATAGGGATGATAAGGTAATTTCCCGCAAGGGTTGTGGATTCAGAGGCTGTTCTTGATTCTATATCATATGCACGCAGTGTGAATGTATCTTGTCCAGCATAAACTATTTCAGCTGAAAAATTGCATCTAATTGTTGTACTAGTATTATAACGTGGAGATGCAAAGACAGCGCTGCGCACTTTTACCGGTCCGCCTGAAATTTTAATAACATCGTTGTTTTTGGCATCAGTGAAAGCTCCGCATCGAATAGAGCTTATACTATCTGATATCTCAGACAAACCTGTATTTGCCGTATAGAAAGGAAGAGAAACATGACCATCAGAGACAGACCGTGACCCGGTCTTATTTTTATACTTAATTTTGAGGAGAAATTACTATGAAAGAAATATTGCTGGAGACATACACGATACTCCTCCCGATCCTGCTCGGATATATTGTCTGGCTGCTAAAAGAGCAGAGGAAAACTGCAGAAAATAACCGCAGGGCAGAGGACGAGAAAAGAGACGCAATCAGCAGAGGGGCGATGCTCCTGCTGCGTGTCCAGCTCATAGAATATCACGAAAAATGGATGCAGAGAGGATATGTCACAAAACACGGGATCGAGAATTTCATAGAGATGTACAATACTTACCGCTCTCTCGGTGGGAATGGTATGGTAACACATCTCATGGAAGAAGTGGGCGAGCTGCCAATTAAAAATTGAAAGAGAGGAAATGCATCATGAAAAATAAAGAATACTGGTTACAGTGGGCCAAAGCGGCAGGGATCAGGTCTGTTAAGACAGTCGCAGAGACAGCAATTTCACTGATCGGGGCAAACGCGGTCAATATCGTAAGCCTGGACTGGGCAAATATCTTAGGAGTGTGCGCCACGGCAGGCATCGTGTCTCTTCTGGTGAGCCTGAAAGGGCTTCCGGAAGTCACGGTTCCGGAATACACGGAATAAAATAAAGTGATAGTTCAATAAACAGGGGGGCGTGTAACAGCGCCCTCTTTTTGATTGTTGCGGCGTCGCAACAGAAAGGAGCGCATAATGAATATCAAAGAAACGAACCTTAAATTCGGGAGCCTGAGCAACAGGAGCAAAACGACAAGGATCATCCTGCACCACGCAGCAGCGAAGTCCTGCGGAGCGTCAACAATCCACCAGTGGCATAAGAACAATGGCTGGTCCGGCATAGGATACCATTTCGTTGTCCGGAAAAACGGGACGATCGAGCGCGGCCGGCCGGAGAAGACAGTCGGGGCCCATGCCTCCGGGAGCAATTCAGACAGCCTTGGGATCTGCTTCGAGGGAGATTTTACGAGTGAGAAGATGTCTGACAAGCAGAAGAACGCAGGAAAGGAGCTTGTCGCATACCTGAAAAAGAAATATGGGATCAGTAAAGTCCAGAGACACAGCGACGTTTATGCTACTTCCTGCCCGGGGAAAAACTTTCCGTTTTCGGAGATTGCAAAAGCGACGTCTACAGCGTCAAGCGGTACGAAAGACGGTCTCTCCGATACCAAGGCGTCAGACGGCAACTGGTATTACTATAAAAACGGAAAGATCGCAGCGAATGTCACCACAGTGGCAAAAAATAAAAATGGCTGGTTCTATGTGAAAAACGGCAAAGTGGACTTCAGCTATACGGGAGTCGCGAAGAACAGCAACGGCTGGTGGCGCATCGAAAAAGGCAAAGTCAACTTTGACTTTACTGGATTCGCGGAAAATCACAATGGCTGGTGGTATCTGAAAGACGGTAAGGTAGATTTCGGTGTGAACGATATCATCAAGGGGACTGTCAAAGGTGTGTACGCATGGTGGCTCGTAGTCAAAGGCCAGGTCACATTTGCCACGACTGTAGCCAAGAACAAAAACGGCTGGTGGTATGTCAAAGACGGTAAAGTCGACTTCGACTATGACGGGATCGCCGAGAATAAAAACGGAGTCTGGTACATCGAC
>DXAU01000073.1 GCA_019116885.1 Candidatus Mediterraneibacter pullistercoris
ATACCCAGTGTACGGAGAACTGCGATACAGATCAGACCGATCGGTCCGCATCCCTGTACGACAACTCTGCTGTTGAATCTTAAGATTCCTGTTGTCTTCGCTCTCTCTACTGCATGTACAAGAACTGCACATGGCTCGATGAGGATTCTGGAATCAAGATCAAGGTCGCTTACGTTGAATACGGAAGAGCCTTCGCGGATGAGGATGTAGTCTGAGAACCATCCGTTCAGATGAATGTCATCATCCGGAAGCAGTCCGTATACATCAGCGCCTCCCACGTTTTTCTTGTTCAGGTCGAACATTTCGATGTCCGGATCATCCTTGAAGATCATACATGTAACAACTTTGTCTCCGACTTTCAGCGGTTTTCCGGCGCTGTCTGTCTTTACATTCTTACCCATCTTGACGATCTCGCCTGTTCCCTCGTGTCCGAGCGCTACAGGGATCAGTCCGAACGGATCTTTCTTAAACTCATGAGCATCTGTTCCGCAGATGCCGCATCCCTCTACCTTTACAAGAATGTCGCCATCTCCCACTTCCGGAATCGGGAATTCTTTGATATCGTAATGCTCAAGTGAAGTCAGCATAGCGACATGTGCTGTCTTCGGGATTGCCTGGCTTGCCGCCGGCTGTGATCCTGATGACGGGATCTTCTGATCCAGCATGCTCTCAAGCACCTGTTTTACAACGGCTTCCACATTAGCGGAATTCATTTCCATGTTATCTACCTCCTACTTTATACTTTACCTTTTGCCATGCACAGCTCGATTCCGCTTTGCTTCATCTCGCTGATGGCGTGTGCCATATGCTTCCGCCGTGAGAAATATGTAGCTGCAGGCGAGCCTGCGTACATATTTCACGCCGTAAGCGCACGGCTTAACGTATGCACAGGCTGTCTGTCATAACGCAGCGTCTTCTCTTCGTGAATGTGCTCGCGCTCGTCAGGCCTTCGCCTGTCCTGCTGGCGATCGTAAATGTGCAGAAGCCCTCGCCTCCGAAGCCCAGAGCCGCATAAGACGGACCGTTCTTTACGAGGATCGCTGTATCGATCGCTTTCGCGTATTTTGTAATATTGTCAACATTCTTAGAGTGGATGTGTGCGGAGTGGCGGTTGCCGTGCTCAAGCCATACAGCCTGCTCTACCGCATCATCAAAATCCTTCGCCCTTACCACGCCGAGAATCGGCATCATAAGTTCTGTCGCAATCAGCGGATGTTCTTTCGATCCCTCAAATGTGATACATCTGATGTTGTCCGGAACTGTAATGCCGATCATGCCGAGCAGCGTCTTCGCGTCACGTCCCACGCATTTCCTGTTCAGTTTACCGTCTTTTAAGACAACTGCCGTGAGAGCGTCCTGCTCTTCTTTTGATATAAGATAGCAGCCCTGCTCATTGATCATATAATTCATCAGTTCATCCACGACTGAATCGACAGCTACGATCTCTTTCTCAGCAATACACGGAAGATTGTTGTCAAATGTACATCCGTTGACGATATCCTCGGCTGCTTTTCTCAGGTCCGCCGTTTCATCTACCAGTGCGGGCGGATTTCCTGCGCCTGCTCCGATTCCTCTTCTTCCGGAAGAAAGAACCGCGGTAACAACTCCCGGACCGCCTGTCGCAGCGATGAGCTGGATTGCCGGATGTTTCATCATGATATTGCTTGTCTCAAGCGTCGGATGCTCTACTGTGCAGGCGATGTTATCCGGGCCTCCTGCCTCTACGGACGCCTCATTTACAAGGTTTACCGCGTAGATAGATGTTTTGATCGCTGCCGGATGCGGATTGAATACAACCGTATTTCCTGCTGCGAACATTCCGATTGTGTTGCAGAGCACTGTCTCGCTCGGGTTAGTACACGGCGTGATCGCGCCGATGACTCCGAACGGTCCCATCTCGATGAGGGTAAGTCCTCTGTCACCTGACCATGCTGTTGTTGTGATATCCTCTGTTCCCGGAGTTTTCTCAGCAACAAGCTGGTGTTTCAGAATCTTGTGTCCGACATTTCCCATGCCGGTCTCCTGTACGCCCATGCGTGCAAGAATTTCTGCGTTCTCCCTAATCTTTTTGCGGATATTGGAGATAACCTTTTCTCTGTGGTCCAGGGACATTCTGGCAACAACTTTTTGAGACTTCTTTGCAGCCTCGATCGCCTCGTTCATGTCGGCGAAGACTCCTCTGTCCCCTGAAACATCAGATGCAATCTGCATCTTTGCCATGACTTCCTGTACGATGTCCTGAACCATCTGTTCATTTACAGACACTCTAATACCTCCTTAAAGACTTGTTTTCCATACGCCGCTATGGCCGTGTCTTCCGCTGCCGAGCCGCCGCTCACTCCGAGTGCTCCGACGATATGCCCGTTATACTCGAGGACCTCGCCGCCTCCGAAAATCACGATCTTGCCGTTGTTCGTATACTGGAGCCCATAGAGATCCTGCCCCGGCTGGCATAAGTGGCTCAATTGTTCGGTCGACATCTTAAGGCTCGCGGAAGTGTAAGTCTTATTAACTGCAATGTCGAAACTGGCTATGTATGCGCCATCCATACACTGGACGGCCACCGGTCTCCCGGATTTATCTGAGACAGCGATCACGACATTAATTCCCATCTCTGCTGCTTTTGCTTTGACCTTTTCGATCAGAGCATTGGCGAGCGCCAGCGTCATCTCCTGCTTTTTGCATTTACAGACATGAGGCTTCTCCTGAGCGGGCGCCGTCTCTTTCATCTGATCCAGCACGGCTTTCACCGCGTTGGTGATATCCTGTTCATTCATAGGCTGTACTCCTACATGCCAAGCTGTTCCATAACTTTCTTTGTGATAGAAGCAACCAGGTCAGCGTCTGTATTTCCAGCTGCCGCTGATGTTTCTTTGCTGCCGCATGAACCGCCGCATGAATGGCAGCTCGGTTTGCCTGCCTTAGCATTCGGGCAGAGGTTTGCCGGATGCTTGCCCGGAAGTCCCATCTGTCTTCTGATCTCGTACAGTCTCTCAACCTGCTCTTTATTGAACTCCTGCGGTCCGCCAATCTGCATGGACTGATACAGAAGCTGTGCGTAAAACTCTGTGGACTCCATCTTGTGATATGCAGCAAGAAGGCTGTCCGAATATGTCAATGCTCCGTGATTCTCAAGGAGAACAGCATCAAAATGCTGGAGATAAGGCTCTACTGCATCCGGAATTTCCATTGTGGAGGGCACGCCGTATTTCGCGATCGGCACACATCCGAGTGCAATAACTGCTTCCGGCATGATCGGCTGTGTCAGCGGAATACCTGCGATAGCGAACGTCGTAGCATACAGCGGGTGGGCATGTACAACCGCGTTTACGTCCGGTCTCTTCTCATATACACGCATGTGCATCTTAATCTCTGATGAAGGTCTGAAGCCTTTGTTCGCCTGAATAACATTTCCCTTCTCATCTACTTTGCAGATGTACTCAGGTGTCATGAACCCTTTGCTGACGCCTGTCGGTGTGCATAAAAACTCATGGTCATTGAGTTTTACAGAAAAGTTACCGTCATTTGCAGCAACCATTCCCCGATTGTAAACGCGTCTTCCGATTTCACACATTTCTTTTTTAATTTCGTATTCGTTTTGCATCTTTTCTCCTCCTTGAATTCCACAAAACATTTTGTTTTGTGTTGTTTCTAGTTGAATATTACCACACAATCCCACAGCCGTCAACCTATTTTAATGTTGGTTTTTATTGGTTTTCTCTGTTTCATCCCACGGGAGCACATCCCCTTCTTCCCTGAGATATTCCAGTATCTCGGGAATCCCCTCATAACACTTGGAATCTACATAGAAGATATCCCTGCAGCCTGCAAGTCTGAGCCACCGCTCTGCCCTTGCAGCGTCCGCGCGTTCATCGTGGATCTTTGTGACGATCCCGATCACATCCCGGTTGCATGTCGCCGCACAACAAGGCGGATACAGTGAGTAGGGTTCTGTTGCCGAGAGCAGCATCCCCACTACATCCGCTTCATATGTATACAGCGCCAACGCATATCCCAGATGTTTGGACTGTGCATATTCTCCGGGCGTGTCGATGATCACATCAAAATTGTTGACGTACTGGGTCTTGTGATAGTGTATCTTTTCACCTTTGAGAGCCTGTGTCAGTGTAGTCTTTCCACATTCGCTCCTGCCTACCAGCACTATTTTCTTCATTATACTATGTCCTCGTTATCTCGCACACGGAAAATCCCATCTTGTCCTTTACATATTCAAGGACCGCCCGGATCGCCGCCTCCGTCTCCGAGATTGTGCCGGTCACAATTAGTGTTCCGCTGAAACGGTCTACAAATCCGAGTTCAATCCCCGCTGCTTTGATCGCGATATCCCCGGCGATGATCGCTGTCTCTGACGGACTGATCGTCAGCACGCCGATAGCGGATTTACTGTGCTCAACCCGCGGATCGAGTCCCAGCTTCTCATACAGCGTGATGTCCGGGCTTGCAATCAGATGAGCAATGGTGATCTCTTTCCCCGGAACCTGTTCCTGAATGATGCGTTCCGGCGCATGCAGCTGGACCATTTTCACTCTCCTCCAATCTGGATTTTTCATAATCCTGCAATTATGATAATTATACTTCATACGACGGTATAAGTCAACGCGAATCAACATCATTTTCATGCCCGTTTCTAGAACTTCCCACACAATCCAACACTGTATCTGTTGTTTTCTATTTGTTTCCTGTGTTTTTGCATTGACATTATTGTGAAATTGTTTCATACTGGAAACAGTGAGATATCTTTTGGAAAGCGAGGCATTGTTCTATGGCATATCAGAATTACATATACAGAACATCCGGCAGGAACTATGCCCGCGCGGGCTGTACGCAGAGAGACGGTTCTGAAGATTCCGGCAGGACCGGATCAGGCGTCTCTCCTGCCTTCTCTGAGCGGTACGAAGTGGACATCCACACCCACACAATCGCCAGTGGTCATGGTTCTGGTGCAACGATCACAGATATGGTCAAGGCTGCAAAAGCACGCCAGCTTAAAATGCTTGGCATATCCGACCACGGGCCGGCCATCCTGGGCGGCGGCCGGGTGTCGTATTTCCGGAATTTAAAATATGCGCAGAGAGAGCGCCTTGGCATAAAGATGCTCTACGGCGCGGAAGCAGATATTACAAATCACAGAGGAGACCTTGATCTAAGCGACGATGTCCTCAAAGGTCTGGACTATGTCATCGCCAGTATGCACTCTCCTGTCATAAAACCAGGCACTGTCGAAGAAAACACAGCGGCGTACATAGAAGCTATGAAGAATCCGCACGTGTCCGTAATCGGACACTGCGATGATACAAAGTTCCCGGTCGATCCCTTCCGTCTCTTCGACGCGGCGATGAAATATCACGTACTCCTTGAGATCAACAACAGCTCTTTAAGTCCTGACGGCTACAGGGGCGACACGAAATATACAGATCTTGTACTGCTGAATCTGTCTGTACATTTCAACTATCCAGTGCTGTTTTCAAGCGACAGCCACGGGACTGAACATGTGGGGGATTTTACATATGCGGAAGACGCGGCAAGACTTGCCAAAGTGCCCCGCAGTCTGATCCTGAATCATTCGTCGGAAGCGCTGCTGAGCTTTCTGGCAGAAAAATAAAAGCCGGCTGAGTGAATTTTATGCAGCGGCATAGGGCGGATAATAACAAAAACGCCTGCATATACTTATGATATCATCACAATGTATATGCAGGTGTTTTTATGAAAAAAATCCGATTGTATCTTATATCCGGTTTCCTCTTCACCGCAGTGCTCGGAACACTGTCCCATTTTTTCTATGAATGGTCAGGCGGCAGCGCGCTGATCGGCCTCGTAAGTCCTGTCAGCGAATCCACCTGGGAGCACATGAAACTGCTGTTTTTCCCCGTGCTTATCTGGTCTTTCTTCCTTCCCTTGCATCTTTCAGACGATTATCCCGCTCTGCGTCCTTCGCTTCTTCTCGGCGGACTTCTTGGCACGCTCTCGATTCCGGTCCTGTTCTACACCTACTCCGGCATCCTTGGGCACAATGTCACATGGATAGATATTGCCATATTTTTTATCAGCGTTATCATCGCATATTCATGTACGTGGAAACTTTACGGGTCAGACCGGATCTATCAGAAGCGGAACTTGATTTATCTGGCAGTTCTCCTCTTTATCATACTTTTCTTTCTGTTCACATACCATCCTCCGGATATCGGCCTTTTCGCCAAACCATAATCTGCATTCCTGACTTTCCTCTGCCATATGACCTGCTCTCTATTTGCCGCCGTAAGTATAATAAAGCTGCCGTATCCTCTGGTCGATACCGTTTTTCTCCACATACTCTGCCGCTGTTTTCGGCATATACTGCTTCCAGTCTCCGTCCCTGGCGATCATGGCGCGCAGCTCTGTGCCCGTGATCCCTTTCTCCTCACCAGACTTTTTCCACAGAACCTCGACATTTAAGCCAAGGGCCTGAAGCGTCTGGTACTTCTCCTCATCCCATGCACTGCAGATACTCATATAGTATACCGCGTCTGAAGGTGCGTACTGCCGCAGGATATCCGGGCTGCTGATTGGAAATGGCACTATTTCAAACTCTTCTCTCTTCACACCGAAATCAAGCAGTGCATCCCGGATCATCTGATACCGTTCCAGATAGGTGAGCGGATTGTCCGTCTTCGTTGTTCCGTGCTCATCAAGCGGCGATACCGCCGCATACGCTGTGATATCCGGATGAGTGATGCCTACGTATAACGTCCTGCATCTCATCTTGGCTGCCAGCAGATATTCCATATGCTTCAGATGGAGCACCTGAAATCTTCCGTGTATCACTCCTGTCTCTGTCATAGACTTATCTCCTTCCGTCCTGCAAATCCTGTAAATAAGTTAGAATTATCGTATCCCCAGGGCTTTCCCCAGGATATCAAGTTCATCCTCATAGATACAGTGCTCGAACAAATGCTCAGCAATCTTTCTCCTGCACTCACTGTAATCCATCCATATTGTTTCTGAGACTTCCGTATCCTGTAATGTCAGTTCGCTGATCTCCACTGGCTTCTTATAAATATAGATCGTGCTCAGCTCATTGTCACGGAACGGACGTCCGTAAAACTCACTCTCAAAGCTGCACCGCCTCGTGCCAATCTCGCGGAGATCACCCGGAGCGGCATCGATGCCAAGCTCCTCTTTTAATTCCCTGAGAGCGCTCTCAAGCGGTCTGTACCCTGCCTCGATATGTCCTGCGGAAGAGATATCCCAGCACCCCGGATTAGAATCTTTGCATGAACTCCTCTTCTGCAGGAGCAGATCATATCCACTCCTGTCATTCTGGCGGACAATCCAGGTGTGCACCGTGGCGTGGAGCGATCCATCCTCATGTACGACTCCGCGCTCTTTGACCACACCAGTCCTGCTTCCGTCCTCTCTGATCTCATCAAACAGTTCCATCGGAACCCCGTCGAGAGCCGCGTATTGCAGCGTATCCCGCCTGTCATAGACCAGTTTCAGAGAGAAAAACTCTCTGCCCATATCGAGCAGCCGGAAGAATATCTTGTCACCCTCCCACAGTTCGAGAGAAGCAACACTGTCCTTATCCACCCATTCGAGCTGACCCTCGTCGCACTCAATCTGTCTGCCTTCAAAGCCATCCGCTGTATAAAGAGACATATATTCCACTGTATCCTCCCCGTATACAAAAGTCACGATCCCTCTGTACTGCCATGAAGTCAGAGTATATCCCGTCTCTTCCTTTACCTCCCGCAGAAGACATTCCTCCGGACTCTCTCCATATTCAAAATGTCCCCCCACACCGATCCACTTATCTTTGTTTACATCATTTTCTTTTACTGTACGGTGGAGCATCAGATATTTTCCGTCTCGCTCAATATAGCACAGCGTACTCAGCCGTTCCATCTCTATGCATTTTCTCCTTTCCGGGCGGGCCGCTCAAAATCCGCCCCTTTCTTGTGAACACAGACTTCTTTCAGCGTGTCAGCGTCTGCCTGCGCACAGGCGTTTCGTCCATCCCGCGTTCAAACTGGCTTTCATACAGATATTTATAGAATCCGTCTTCTGCAAGCAGGCTCTCATGATCGCCCTGCTCGATGATCTGTCCGTCTTTCATCACAAGGATCACATCCGCCTCCCGTATGGTGGACAGTCTGTGAGCAACAATAAATGTCGTCCTCCCTTTCATCAGCTCTGCAAAAGCCGCCTGTATCTTCAGTTCTGTTCTCGTATCGATAGACGAAGTCGCCTCATCCAGTATCAGCATCGGCGGACGGCACAGCATGACACGTGCGATGCACAGAAGCTGCTTCTGCCCCTGGGAGATGCCGCCGCCATCCTCCGTAATCCATGTATCATATCCTTTTGGCAGACGCCTGATAAAGCTGTGGATATGCGAAGCCTTCGCAGCCGCAATCATCTCCTCCTCCGATGCATCCGGGCGCCCCATCGTGATATTGTCACGGATCGTCCCTGTCTTAAGCCAGGTATCCTGCAGCACCATCCCGTACCCTGCGCGCAGGCTCCTGCGCGTCACATCCCGGATATCCGTATCTTCAACGAAAACAGCGCCGCTGTCCACATCATAAAATCTCATAAGCAGGTTGATGAGCGTTGTCTTGCCGCACCCTGTCGGCCCGACGATAGCGATACGCTGTCCCGGCTCCACCCTCAGATTAAAACCACGTATCAGCTTCTGTCCCGGCTCATAGGAGAAACTCACATCATCTGCTCTCACGTTTCCGCGGACATCTGTCAGTTCCACTGCATCCCCGGTCTCAGGGGGCTGAGGTTCTTCCTCGATCAGTTCAAAGATCCTCTGCGCACATGCGACCGCATTCTGAAACTCCGTCACCACGCCGGATATCTCGTTGAAAGGTTTCGTATACTGGTTGGCATAACTCAGAAAACTGGAGAGCTGTCCAACGGAAAGAGATCCATTTACAACGCCAAATGCTCCTGTAATTCCCACTCCGGTATAGACAAGACTGTTTACAAAGCGGGTGGAAGGATTCGTAATTGATGAGAAAAAAGTGGCCTTTAAGTACGCTTTGCCCAGACGTTCATTTATCTCATCAAAGCGCTCCGTCACATCTTTCCCCCGCCCGAAAGCCTGCACGACTTTCTGATTCCCGATCATCTCATCAATCATCCCTGTCTGTTCTGCCTTGATCTCGGCCTGCAGGCGGAACATAGAGAAAGTTCTCTTTGCGATAAAGTCTGCCACAAAAAACGAGACAGGAGTGATAAGCACTACAACAAGCGTAATGCCCACATCCACCGACAGCATAAAACAGAATGTCCCAATAATCGTGGCAATCCCTGTAAAAAGCTGCGTAAATCCCATCAGAAGTCCGTCGGCAAACTGATCCACATCCGCGATCACACGGCTGACCACCTCACCGTGCGGGTGGGAGTCGATATATTTCAAGGGAAGTATCTCGATCTTGCGAAACGCTTCGTTCCGGATATCCTGTACCACCTGATAGGTCATCTTATTGTTGCATACATTCATCAGCCACTGCGCAAATGCAGTGACAAGCGTGCAGACACCGATCTGAATCATGATGCGCACTGCTCCCGGAAAATCCACCTGTCCTCTGCCCACAATGTGGTCAACCGCGTGCCCCGTCAGTTTCGGCACATAGAGCGTAAGCGCCACCGACACTGCCGCCAGAAGAATGGAAAGCACGACAAATATCCTGTATCTCCCAAGGCGGCGGAAGACTTTTTTCAGGGTCTTGCCCTGCCCTTGTCTTTTGCCCTTATCCATTTGCCGCCTCCTTACGAAACTGTGAATAATAGATTTCCTGATAAGCCGGACAGTTCTCGAGAAGCTCCCTGTGAGTACCTGCTCCCGCCATCTCTCCATCCTCCAGCACAAGTATTTTATCCGCGTACAGGATGGAAGACGCTCTCTGGGAGACGATAAATACTGTCGGATTATCTTTCATGGAACGGACAGCGTTCCGAAGTGCGGCATCAGTGGCAAAATCAAGCGCTGACGCGCTGTCATCCAGTATAAGTATCTCCGGCCTGCGCACAAGCGCCCGTGCGATCGTCAGACGCTGCTTCTGTCCGCCGGACAGATTTCGCCCGCCCTGCTCGATCTGAAAATTAAGTCCGCCTTCCTTTTTCTCCACAAACTCTCTCGCCTGGGCAATGTCAAGCGCCCTGTACAGTTCAGAGTCAGACGCAGATTCATTTCCCCAGCGCAGATTCTCGGCGATTGTTCCTTTAAAGAGCACGGCTTTCTGCGGCACAACTCCTATGTGCGCCCTCAGCTCCTCCGTCTTATACTCTTTGACATCGGATCCGAATATTTTTATCCCGCCCCTGTCTGCATCGTAGAATCGCGGGATGAGATTCACAAGCGAAGATTTCCCTGAACCCGTGCCGCCGATAATGCCGATCGTCTGTCCTCTCTGCGCACAGAACGTAATACTGCTCAGACTCTCCGCTCCTGCTCCTTTGTACGTAAAAGACACATTGTCAAACTCCACCGCCGGCGCGGAAAGATCACATGACGGCGTACCGCCGCTCGTCTGAGCGCCAGATGTCCCTGGTATCGGCTCCTGCCATGTCCGGACTCCGTTCTTCATATCCGGTCTGATCCTGAGCACGCTCTCGATCCGGCTGCCGCACGCCACTGATTTCGTCACGGTAATGATAAGATTCGCAAGCTTTACCAGCTCAACAAGTATCTGGGACATATAGTTGATGAGAGCCACCACTTCCCCCTGTGTCAGATCACCGATATTGACACGCAGAGCCCCCACATAGATGAGCGCTATAATGCCTCCGTTTACTATAATATAAGTCAGAGGATTCATAAGTCCTGAGATGCGGCCGACAAACTTCTGGGCGTCTGTGAGCACCTGATTCTCTCTCTCAAACCGTTCTGTCTCTTCCCTCTCTTTATTGAACGCACGTATCACGCGCACTCCGGTCAGATTCTCTCTGGCAGTAAGGAGCACGCTGTCGAGATGTGACTGCACCTTTCTGTAAAGAGGCATGGTAATGAGCATAATACCAAATACGATAACAGACAGAACCGGTATCACAACAGCAAAGATAACCGCCGACTGTACATCCACTGTAAACGCCATGATCATCGCCCCAAACACGATAAACGGCGATCTCAGGAACAGGCGGAGCACAAGATTCACACCGGACTGCGTCTGGCTGATGTCACTCGTCATCCTCGTAATGAGAGTAGAACTCCCAATCTCGTCCATCTCTGCAAAACCAAGCTCCTGAATATGCGCGAAAAGCGCATGGCGTACACCAGTCCCAAAGCCTGCTGCAGCTTTCGCGGAGAAGTACTGCGCTGTGACAGAACAGACAAACCCTGTGATCCCCAGCGCAATGAGCACCAGACACATTCTGATGATATACGGCCTGTCCTCTCTTGCGATGCCCACATCTATTACAGACGCCATAACAAGCGGAACAAGCAATTCAAAAGACGCCTCGAGCATTTTAAAAAGAGGCGCCAGTATAGATTCTTTTTTGTAATCTTTCAGATATACAAGAAGTGATTTCATAAATTCTCCTGTTTTCCTGGTACTGGGTGGAACTGCTGACATAAGTATTATAAACCTGTTTTGCGGAAACGGAAACCTGTTTTATAAAATTAAATTCAACACTGTATATGACAGCGCCTTTCGTGTATAATGAGAGCCATAAGAAGCGCCGTTTATATCAGAAGCGAGCACAGACAAGGAGTTTTACCATAAAATACAAAAACATCATCTTTGACTACGGAAATGTCATCGGAAAATTTGACGGCAGATACATAATGGAGCAATTCTGCAGCACAGAAAAGGACTGTGACCTTCTCTGCTCCGTCATCTATGAGAAATGGGGCGAACTTGACAAGGGAACTGCAGACTATGACTGTTATGCAAAAGAGTGTGCCTCACGCCTCCCTGCCCGCCTGGCAGATGCAGCCCGCAATTTTTTCAGAGAGTGGCCGGAGCACATCTCTCCCAACGCGGACACGCTACGTTTTATAGAGGAACTCTCACAGAGAAAGGTTCCCTTATACCTTCTGTCAAACGCGCCGACTTTCTTTGTATCATGGGCTGCCGGAAATGAGGTGCTGAAGCAATTCAGCGGCGTGGTTTTTTCCGCGCCGCTGAAAATGGCAAAACCTGATTCAGAGATATACCGCTGGCTGTTCCGCACATATTCTCTCGATCCAAAAGAATGTTTCTTTATCGACGATCTTGAAAAAAATATTGCTGCAGGCCAGGCTCTTGGCATGGACGGCATTGTATTTGACGGAGATATCCGAAAAGTAAAAACAGCGATCAGGTTTGATGAATAAATCTAAACCCGGAAATTTATAGATTTCACGCCGTTTTCCGGTCTGTTTGGCTTATGTTTTCTCCGGTGCTGTGAACAGAGCCTCAGCTGCCAGGATCACAGCACCGGATGCGATAAAAAAGTCACCTGCATTATACGTGATCTTCCCCAGCTTCGGGTTTTTAATCGAAAACCCAATATAGTCGGCTGCATATCCCCGGGCAAACCGGTCAAAAGTGTTGCTCCAGGCTCCGGCTGAAATCAGAGTTAAACCTGCTGTTCCCATGAGGAACCATTTCCTTTTCATCCGGAGCACCGCCTGTTTCTATTTTTCTGCAGGGCTGTCTTCCTGCTTCTCATTCAGCTTATCAGAGACTTTTTCCGCAGCATCACTGATCTTCTCTGCTGCCTTTTCCGCCATCTTGCCTGCTTTTGCGGCCGCTTTCTCTGCCATATCGCCGACTTTCTTAGCCGCCTCGTCCGCTTTGTCTGCTGCTGTTTCTGCCGCATCTGCCACTTTCTCTTTTACCTGGCTGACGTGATCTTCCATAGTTTCCTCTGACGACGCTTCTTCTGTCCCATCGCCGGCAGCAGCCTTTTCGCCGCAGTACGGACAGAACGCCATATCTTTCGCCACCATCTTCCCACAGTTGGAACATTCACAGGAATCTTTGATGTGCGCGATCTTCTTCTCATATTTTCCGATCGTTTCCTCTCTGTCCTTTATAGCGTCGCAGAGTCCCCGGCCTTCTTCCCCGACTTCTTCCCCCGCTTTATAGCTGTCATAGATTGATTTTCCAAGCTCCATCAGATCTACCGCATTTCCTCTTGCAAGGCTGCTGATCTGGCTTTTGATCCTCTGGATCTCTATGGCGTCCCCCGCCTTCTTGGTCATAGTCTCTGCGGTCTCACCAATACGTTTTCCCAATTCTTCTAAAAAATCTTTCATGCTGATCTTCTCCCTTCTTCTTTTGTCCTGTCGGACATATATCATACGAAAACAAATTTTAGTTTTCGACGACTGTTCATACATTTATTATACCCCATTATCTGTCAACTTCAAGAAATCCGCCTGGAATTTATACTTTTTTAACTACCTGGAGCATATTGCCGCTCCTCTTCGCATATGCTGAGCCAGATGCAAATTACCCGCCAGATGGCATTTTCAGAAGGAGGATCATCTGATGGCAGAAGATATCGAGACATGCCGGGAATACATACTGTCCGAAGACTTCCGGGATTTTATCGGCAATCATGTGAGGACAACTTTTTTTGACAGCATCATGCAGTCGGAACACTGTGAACAGGACGCCGGGTTCGGATATAAGTGTTTCTATCTTCCGGCATCAATAGCAGATCCTGTCACTTTGCCAAAATATTCTTATAATTCCATACCAAAATGCTACGCTCCGGTAAGTATGGAGACACTGAACCAGACCGGAATTCTGCCTGTCCAGAACTACCCCACTCTTCAGCTGAAAGGGAAAGGAATCCTGATCGGATTTATGGACAGTGGAATTGACTATACCAACACGGTTTTCCGCAATCTGGACGGCTCCACCCGGATCGCGGCCATCTGGGACCAGACTGTCCAGAGCGGCACTCCTCCCCGGGGATTCTATTATGGAAGTGAATTTACCCGGGAGCAGATCGACGAAGCTCTCCGTTTTGATGAGCCGCTTGCACTCGTCCCGTCCACTGACGATACCGGACACGGTACTTATGCGGCAAGCCTGGCGGCAGGCAGTGCAGATCCGGAAGCGCAGTTTCTCGGGGCTGCGCCGGAAGCCTCTATCGCTGTCGTCAAGCTGAAACAGGCGAAACAATATCTGAGAGATTATTATTTTATCCCGGACAGCGCGGTATGCTACCAGGAAACGGATCTGATGCTGGGGCTCAGATATCTGAACGATCTGGCTGACTCCCTTGGGATGCCTTTAGTCATGTGCTTCACATGCGGATCGAGCATGGGCGGACATATCGGCACGCTTCCACTCTCTTTTCTCATTGACGGCTACAGCACGCGCGCGAATCACATCACTGTGGCAGGCACAGGCAACGAGGCAGACAAACGGCATCATTTTTTCAATATCATCGAAGACGACAGAGACACAAAAACCGTAGAGCTTAGGGTAGGGGAAAATGTATCCGGCTTCTCGATGGAGATGTGGACCGAAGTGCCAAATATCCTGTCCATCTCCATTATCTCCCCGTCTGGAGAAAATACGTCCCGCATACCATTCCGTGTGGGCGCAAGCGCTGAGATAGATTTTCTGTTCGAGCGGACGAAAGTATCAGTAGACTACCGTCTCCTCGTGGAGAAAAGCAGCTCCGAACTTGTGTTTTTCCGCTTTGACGCACCTGCCCCCGGTATCTGGAAGATCATTGTGGAACCTCTCTCCATCGCAGACGGACATTTTCATATCTGGCTTCCTGTGACAGAATTTTTGAGCGGTGAGGTATTTTTCCTCGAATCCGATCCGTACTATACACTGACGAGCCCCGCCAATGCCGACAGCCCTGTGGTCGTGTCATATTACGACGGAAATACAGGCGCTCTCTCCCAGACGTCGGGCAGAGGATATACAAGGACAGGAAAGCGAAAACCTGACATCACCGCGCCGGGCATTGATGTTACAGGCGCTCTCCCGGACGGCAGGTTTTCTCCCCGCTCTGGTTCCTGCATCTCCGCAGCAGTCACTTCCGGCGCCGTGGCGCTGATGCTCGAATGGCTCCTGGACATACAGAAAGTGCCGGGCATCGACTCTTTCCAGATAAAAAGCCTGCTTATCCTCGGCGCTGTGCGCCCGGGCACAATGGAGTATCCGAACCGGGAGTGGGGGTATGGACAACTCAATCTGTACAATACATTTGAAACAATGCGGCAGTTATGAAAAGACACAGCTTCCCGTTACATCTGTTTACTATCTTGTGATTGGGCTGTATAATGAAAAAGCACGAAAAATCGTATGCAACGCATGGCTGCAACCACCCGTTGCTGAAAAGAAACCGCATTTTGGTGGTGTGCTGCCGGTAAAAATCGTATGCTGACAGCGAAAGGAGGAACACAAGATGACCTTTGGAGAGAAAATACAAAAATTGCGAAAAGAATCTGGACTGTCACAGGAGGAACTCTCTTATCAGTTAGGCGTATCCAGACAGGCAGTCAGCAAATGGGAGCGTGATAACGGCTACCCCGAAACTGAAAAAATTATCCGAATGAGTAAGTTGTTTCATGTATCTTTGGACTATCTTCTCAATGAAGAAGATACGGAAAAGCCAGAGATCAGTCCAGATGAAAAAGGGATCTATGTCAGTCGGGAAATGGCAGACGGATTTCTGGCTTACCAAAAAAGAAAAATATTAAAAATTAGTGTTGCTGTCGGCTTATTCATTGGTGGTTTATCTCTTTCTTTTTGGGACGCTGAAATAAGCATGCTGCTATTCATGGTAGTTGTCATTTTAGGGATTATCCTTTTGTTCTCTGTAAAGTCAGCAGATAATCCATATCGCAGGATTTGGAAAGAGAACTTATCCTTTGACAAAACGGTAAAGTCCGAATTGACCTCTGTTTATACCGGCAAGAAGAAATTGACTCATATTCTTAACCTTGTCGGAGCTGCTTTGATCGCCATTGGATTTTTGCTTTGTCCGATGATTGTCCCTGCTGAAATGTATGTCTTAGACAATATTGTCTTTGCTTGCGGAATGATATTGGCTGGTGCAGGAGCTTTCTTGTGTGTGTACATGTCTGGTATTGTCCGGGCATACAAGTTACTGATTATGAATGAAGAATATCACGAAAAAGGAAAGTGAGGTTACTTATGAAAAAAAATTTTTGACAATAGCAGCAATCTTGACGCTTCTCCTTAGCGGTTGTCAAGCGAATCATGTAACAGATATTTCCACTTATAGTGCCGATATTGCAAAAGCACAGGAAATCACAGTTGTTTCCGCTGATACATCGGAAGTCCTTGAAACTGTCACTTCCAAAGATGATATTGAACATTTTATTCTGGCACTGGATTTAGATAAGTGGAAATTGAAAACACTGCCGGATCAGGCAGTAGAAATTGGCTCTTTTAGTCTGGCACAAGAGGAAACGATTAAGTATGGACAGACTGATACTGATGGAACACTTCATGATACTGCCACTATTACTCTATATGATGGTTCTTACATTGGTTTTGAGATTGGCGGTCTGGATATGACTTTTTCAGTGAGTGAAGATACAGCAGAGTATCTGAACGGATATTTTGCATAAAGGGGATTGGTTAAGACAGCAAGGGGGGCTGCCACACTGAAACCAGTGCGGCAGCCCCCTGGTCGGCCGTTCTGTTATCCCAGCCGAGGTACTTCCTGTCCTCTCAGCCGTATAACCGGCCCGCCGGTACCCTCAATGTATTCTCTGGTAATCACTACCTCGCCTATGCTGTCATCTTTTGGAATCTCATACATGATGTCCAGCATAAACTCCTCTATGATGGCACGAAGCGCACGCGCTCCGGTATCTTTCTCCATAGCTTTCTCCGCAATGGCCTCCAGTGCCCCCTGGTCAAAATCCAGTTTCACTTCGTCAAGAGCAAGCAGCTTCTGATACTGTTTTAAAATCGCATTTCTTGGCTCTTTGAGTATCTTCACCATCATATCTTTGTCCAGCGGCTTCAGCGTAAATATAATCGGCAGACGTCCAAGAAACTCCGGAATCATGCCGAATTTCCTCAGATCCTCTACTGTAACTTTTGACAGGAGATCTTTGTCATGTTCAAACTTATCTTTCAGCTCCGAATTGAACCCCATGGAAGTCTTTTTCTTGAGACGTTCCTTTATGATCTCATCGAGATCCGGAAATGCTCCGCCGCAGATAAACAGAATATTCTTTGTATTTACCGTAGTCAGCGGTACCATGGCATTTTTACTGTTCGCGCCCACCGGAACTTCCACATCGCTCCCTTCCAGGAGCTTTAACATGCCCTGCTGTACAGATTCTCCGCTCACGTCACGCTGGTTGGAATTGCGCTTCTTGGCAATCTTATCAATCTCATCGATAAATATGATGCCCTGCTCCGCTTTCTCCACATCATTGTCCGCCGCTGCCAGCAGCTTGGATACAACGCTCTCTATGTCATCGCCTATGTATCCCGCCTCAGTAAGGGATGTGGCGTCCGTGATTGCCAGCGGAACATCGAGGAGCTTTGCCAGCGTCTTGACAAGATACGTCTTTCCGCTTCCGGTCGGACCGATCATGAGCATATTGGACTTCTCGATCTCTATATCGTCCATCGTATCTGTGGCAACTCTCTTATAGTGATTGTACACGGCGACGGACATCGCCTTCTTTGCATATTCCTGTCCGACCACATACTCGTCAAGTCTTGCTTTTATTTTGTGGGGTGCAGGGACATCTTTTATATCAAGTTGATGGAATTCCTTTGGTTTTTCTTTTTTCTTCTTGATCTTCTGCGGCTTCGGCTGCATGTTCTCCAGATCTGACATGTTAAAGAACTGAACGCCGGGTATATTCATCAGACGGTTTAAGTCTACCGAACCGTTTGTCATGGCGTCAAAGCTTCTCTGCATGCAGTCCGGACACACAGTGATATTGTTTGGAAGATCAATCATCTTCCCTGTCACGCTCTCCGGACGGTGGCAGACAAAGCAGATCTTTTCATATCCGTCGTCATCTTTGTCCTGGGAGCTGCCGCTGTCTTTTTTGCTGTTTTCAGCAGATACGACCTCTCGCTTTTCCCCCTCTCCGGACCGGCTGTCCTGCCCGCCGTTCTCTTTCTCTCTATCTTCCTCATCCACTAAGATGAAATCCTGATCTGACATAAGTATTCCCCTTCTATATACAGATAATTTTGTTTCTTAATTATAATACACCTGTACAGGTTATACAAATGAACTTTTTCTAAACCGCCGGCTACTGCACTTCCGCCAGCCTCAGTCCCGCCGTATCTGTCACAGGAATGGAAAAGACTACGGAGCGTGCCTTGCTCTCAAGCCCCGCGTGATCCATAATGGATTTCATAATCGCGTTTTTTGACTCTGTTTTCGTAACGATCAGGATCAGTTCCTTCTCATCTGCAATGGAGACCCCAAGGAACTTCTCTGCTCTTTCAAGTCCTGTTCCTTTCGCGTGGATCACTGTGCCGCCGCCTGCTCCCTGAGCTCTGGCAGCCTCCATCACTTCCTCGCTGTGCCCGTGGTTTGCGACTACGATGATAAGTTCATAATTTGTATTTTTCATGACACTCTCCTCTACTTTTTCAACTTTCTGTCCATCGATCAGAAACTCCAGCACCTTTTTTCCTCCCACACTTGACAGCGGCATCAGAAATGCGATGCCCGTACCGGGGACGTCGATCTGTAATCTGTCCTCGAGTTCCCTTTTGACCTGTTTCCAGGTCTCGTCCGACACTATAGTCAGCGTTACCATCTTTTCTGTAACCTCGAGCCCGAAGTAGTCGAGGGTCTCGCTGGTCGCAGTCCCTTTCGCCAGTGTACACAGGGTGCACAAAAGGCCGATCTCCCCATAGCACGCCAGCAGTCTGCGCCCTACAGATCTTTTTGTGACTGTCATAAGCATATATATATCACTCATAGCGATGATCCTCCCTGTTAAAGTTCTATGATATCGTTATCCGGAAGCTGGGCAAAAGCAGCCGCGGCTTTTCTTGTTTCCATTTTTTCAAGATGTCTGGAATGAAGCTCGAACACAAGTCCAAGTATCTGTATCGTGATGAGCGGCGTCATAGCAACCATGGCGACGACCCCAAACGCGTCTGTAACGATATTTCCGCCTACGCTGGTGCATGCTCCTATGGCAAACGGAAGCAGAAATGTAGCGGTCATCGGTCCCGACGCCACACCGCCGGAGTCAAATGCGATCGCCGTGAAAATCTTGGGCACGAAAAACGACAGTATAAGGGCAATGGCATATCCCGGTATCACGAACCAGAAAATCGATATCCCTGTCAGCACGCGCACCATCGCAAGTCCAAGGGACACAGCCACACCGATCGAAAGACTCAGGCTCATTGCACCCGCGCTTATCGTACCGGAAGTAATGTCTTCTACCTGACGCGTCAGGACAAACACAGCCGGCTCGGCGCGCACGATAAAATATCCAATCATCATGCCGATAGGAACAATCACCCATTTATACGGGTTGTCCGCGAGCACCTGGCCGAGATAATTTCCGGCCGGCATAAACCCCACGTTTACCCCTGTCAGGAACAGAAAGAGTCCTATGTATGTGTAGACCATACCGACAGCGATCCTGATAAGCGTCCTCTTCTGCACCCTCCTGAAAACAATCTGGAAGATGATAAAAAAGAGAATGATCGGCAGTAGAGAAACCGCCATCTCTTTCATATATTCAGGCAGTTCATGTGCAAACATCTGCCAGAGTTCAGCAGAATCGCTGATATCCGGAATCTTTTCCGGCACATACGCCGCGCTCTCAGGACGGTAGATCAGGCTCAGGACAAGGACCGAAAGGATCGGACCCACAGATGAGAGAGCCACGAGTCCGAAACTGTCATCCTCTGCTCTCTCGTCGCTTCGGATGGCAGAGATACCGATACCAAACGCCATGATAAACGGCACAGTCATAGGCCCTGTTGTCACGCCTCCCGAGTCAAAGGCCACAGCCACAAATTCATCCGGAGCGAAAAACGCCAAAGCAAACACGATGATGTAGAGTACAATCAGCATATGCGCAAGCGAGATGCTGTACAGCATGCGGAGCAGCGACGCAACGAGGAAGATACCCACGCCGAACGCTACTGAAATCACAAGCACCATGTTCGGCACCGCCGGCACCTGTTCGGCAAGCACCTGGAGATCCGGCTCAGATATCGTCACGATAAAGCCAAGGATAAAAGTCAGAAACACCATCAGCCACAGCTTTTTCGTCTTTGTCATGGACGTTCCCACATTCTCGCCGATCGGAGTCATAGCCATCTCTGCTCCGAGAGTAAAGAACATCATGCCTATGATCAGGAACATGGCCCCCAGCAGGAACGCCAACAGGATGCCTGGCTCCAGCGGCGCTATCGTAAAGCACAGGATCAGCACGATCGCAATGATCGGCAGCACCGCCTTTAAAGTCTCATTCAATTTTTCTAGCAGCTTTTCTTTCAGTTTTACAATTTTAAAATTCACACATTACCTGCCTTTCTTTACATTATCTCTTCAACATATTTAAAAACTCTTCTTCCGAAATGACCGGCACTCCAAGTTCTCTGGCCTTTCTGTTCTTGGAAGAAGCAGAATCCGCATCGTTGTTGATCAGATAATCCGTCTTCGATGTTACGCTTCCTGTCACTTTCCCCCCTCTCTTCTCGATCTCTTCTTTTACTTCTGCCCGGTTAGCGAAATGTTCCACGCTCCCGGTTATTACAAAATTCACTCCCTCAAATCTCCGGGAGTCTTCTGTTATCTCTTCTTCAGGTATTTCCACCTCTCTGAGCAGGCGGGCAAACAGATCCCTGTGCTCTTCATCGGCAAAATAGTCTGCAAATGTTCCTGCGATCACTCCCCCCACTCCGGAGATACCGCTTAACTCCTCCACTGTTGCCGTCTGGATCTTTTCCGGATCATTTCCGAACGCTTTGCATATCAGCTTTGCGTTGGCAATCCCGATATTCGGTATTCCCAGACTGTAGACGAGGCGCGGGAGCGTCGTTGTCCGCGAATTCCTGATGCTGTTCTGGAGATTTTCGTATGACTTTTCTCCAAAGCCGTCCATCTGCATGATCTCTTCCGCATATCTGTCAAGATGAAACAGATCCGTGAAGTCCCTCACATATCCGTTCATGATAAACTTCTCAAGCGTCGCCTCAGAAAGTCCCTCAATGTTCATGGCGTCTCTGCTCACAAACAGCGTAAACGATTTTATATGCTTTGCCTGGCACTTTGGATTGGTACAGCACAGAGTCTTCGTCCCGTTTTCCATGTCGATCCTCGTCTTTCCGCCGCAGACCGGACATTCTTCCGGGATGTCCCGCACTCCGCTCCTTGTCAGGTTTTCCGCGATCTGAGGAATAATCATGTTCGCCTTATACACTGTGATCCGGTCGCCGGCTCCCAGTTCCAGCTCTTCCATGATACTGATGTTGTGGACGCTGGCACGGCTCACTGTCGTTCCCTCCAGTTCTACCGGCTCAAATACTGCCACAGGATTGATAAGTCCGGTCCTTGACGGACTCCACTCAATCCTGTTAAGCGTAGTCTCGCGTATCTCATCCGCCCATTTAAAAGCAAACGAATCTCTCGGGAACTTTGCCGTACTCCCGAGAGACTGGCCGTAAACGATATCGTCATAGACGAGCACAAGACCGTCTGAAGGCACTTCGTTTTCACTGATATGATCTGCAAACCATGAAACTTCTTCATCGATCGTCTCCGCTGTGACCGCATGGTTCTCCACCACGTCAAACCCCTGGCTTTTGAGCCACTGCATCTGATACAGTCTGGAGTTCTTAAAATCTATTCCGTCAGCACGGACAAGGCTGAATGAATAAAATCTGACGTTTCTCTTCGCCGTAACCTCATTGTTGAGCTGACGCACAGAACCGCTGCACAAATTCCGGGGATTCTTATATTTTGCGTCAGCATCCCCGATCTCCTCGTTTATCTTCTCAAAATCTTTATATGAGATAACCGCCTCGCCTCTCAGGACAAGTTCTCCCTGATACGGAATCGTAAGTGGGATGTTTTGAAACACTCTTGCGTTGTTCGTGACCACTTCTCCCACTTCTCCATTCCCCCGTGTCACGGCTTTCTCAAGAGAACCGTTCCGGTAGGTAAGGACGATGGTAAGACCGTCCAGTTTCCATGAGATCATGGCTTTCTGGCCGTCCAGAAATTCCTTCAGACGCCCGACGTCTTTCGTCTTGTCAAGAGACAGCATAGGACTCTCGTGTCTCTCTTTTGGCAGTTCGCTCAACACTTCGTATCCCACATTCACTGTAGGGCTTGCGGCAAGTGTTGTGCCAAGTTCCCGCTCCAGTTCCTGAAGCTCGTCGTAGAGCCGGTCATACTCGTAATTGCTCATGATCTCTTTGTCTTCCTGTTCATATGAGCGCCGCGCCTGGTTCAGAAGTTGCACAAGAGCATGCATCCGCTCCATCTTACCGTCCATTTTGTTCACTGTCTTTTCTGCCATAACTTCCCCATCCTGACTGTTTTTATATTCTTCCGCCTTTTATCTGTCCGGCGAATCCTGTATCAGCCTGTAGAGTTCTTCTAACTCTTCATCTGTCAGTTGTCTGTACTGCCCTTCTTTAAGATTCCCAAGACAGATATTCATCACCCTTACGCGGAGAAGGTCTTTCACCTCATATCCAAGCGCTTCACACATCCGTCTGATCTGGCGATTAAGCCCCTGAGTCAGTATGATCGAAAACGTATATTTCCCGATCTTTCTGACCTGGCACGGCCTTGTGACCGTATCCAGTATGGGGACCCCGCTAGCCATCTTTTCCAGAAATCCGTCCGTGATCTCCTTATCTACCGTCACTTTATATTCTTTCTCGTGATAGTTGGACGCACGCATCATCCGGTTGATGATATCCCCATTGTTTGTCATGAGCAGAAGCCCGTGGGAATCTTTGTCAAGCCTCCCGATATAAGTGACGCGGACCGGATAGTCGAGAAAGCGGACAATGCTGTTCCTTTCCCTCTTTTCTTCGGTACATACGATGCCTCTTGGTTTGTTCACTGCCAGAACGACCATTTCGTCCTGTTTTGAGATGATTCTGTTTCCCACCCTCACTTCCTGCCCCGGGATGATCTTCATCCCGGTCAGAGCTAGTCTTCCGTCAACTGTAACCCGGCCTCTTTCAATGAGGCGGTCTGCCTCACGCCTGGAGCACACCCCCGCCTCGCTCAAATACTTATTCAGTCTCACCGGTTCTCTTTTATTCAGAAATTGTTCTCTGATCTGATTACTCACCTGTAAACACTCCGCTGATATTATTATCCGTAAAAAATGTATTTCCACTGTACAGAAACAGTGTGTCCGTAATCCTGTAGGCATCCATGATATCCGTCATCGTCCCGCTGTAATACCGGGGATCTACAACAACGATCTCGCGATAGTACGGTGCAAGGAACGGAATGAAACAGTCTGCAAAAGAATCTTTCACGACAAGCAGACGCTTCTCACTCGTAGATACGGTTCGAATATCGATAAGGGAAGTGTCACCGCCCAGAAATACCCCGTATTTATCTCTTGTATCCAGCTTTGTAGAGTCATACAGAGATGTCACTGTCCTGCCTTCGTCCACATAATTCACAAGGACATCGTCGTCGCCGTCTGTCGGCACATAAATATCAATCTGCTCATTTTCTGAAAGACCGACGCCGCTCCTTGCTGACAGAGCTCCGTTGAAACTGTCTGTCACAGCATATGACACGAAATCATCCGCCACCTCTCCCTCTATCCCGAGCGTTGAAGCTGCGTCCTGGAATACATAGAAAGCGCCCAGCGTCGTCCAGTGATGGTCTGTCTTATAGTATATCTCCTCCGAGGCGTGCTCATTCAGGACAGACACTGCATCCACCCACTTCACAGAGTCCCCGAGCTCACGCCCCACCAGACCGAATAGCTGGCGCTGGTCCTCTACCGCTGCAAAAGGCGGCAGACTGTCTCCCAGGATGCATGCTGCGTCCGGAATGAGCATGAAAGAAACTGAAACATCAGGATAAGTCTGTGTAAAGCTCTTAATGGCATCGAGATTGGCGCTGAGCTGTTCGTTATCAGGCACTTCGATCTCTTCGAGAAGCTGTCCGCCGCTGCCTATATAGACACCGTTCTCCTTGCTGCTTCCGCCGAGACGGTCTAGCGCGACTTTCAGTCTGCGCCACGTATTACGCCCGGCAAACTGGTCGCTCATGTAATTTTCCCACTGCTCCATAAAATCTCCGGTCATGACCATACTCATGTTCAGTCCCGGCTTTGTCTCAAGCATGCGGTTCTCTTCTTCCGACTGCTCCTTGTCCGGCATAACCAGATTCACGATCATCACAACAAAAAGAACCAGTATGAATATCATCCCGATGAGGCTCTCCGTCAAGCCTCTCTTTTTCCTGTTCTTCATAACATCCCTGCCTAAAATCTGAAATACAAAAACGGATTAAACGTATCTGTCACGAGAAACGCAACAGATATCAGAAACATTCCTATATATACCACTGCTCCGGCCACAGTCTGCGCAGTCTGGCTTCTGAATGAGCCGACAGCGCCCCTGATGATCCTCAGCCCGAAATTCGAGGAGCCGATCACCGCAATAAGATACATCAGCCAGTGCGTCAGCAGTATAAACGCGCCCCTGGCGTCCGCGATCCCCGCACCGCCTCCGACCATAGCCAGCAGGTAGCGCATCGCATATCCGAGACTGGGGCTGAAGAAAAAGACCCACCCGACAAGCACGATGACTGCTGTGTAAATGTGCTGTACGATCTTCGGCAGATTTTCCAGAATCGCGCCCCACATATATTTTTCTGTTACAAGGATTACTCCGTAATACACGCCCCATGCGATAAAGTTCCATGCAGCGCCGTGCCACATGCCCGTGAGGGTCCAGACGACCATCAGATTGAAGATATTCCTCGATACAGTGCACTGGTTCCCCCCAAGCGGGATATAGACATATTCTCTGAACCATGTGCTCAGGGAGATATGCCATCTGCGCCAGAATTCTGTCACACTCTTTGATGTATATGGATAGTCAAAATTCTTCCTGAACTCAAATCCGAACATCTTCCCCAGGCCAACCGCCATATCCGAATAACCGCTGAAATCAAAATAAATCTGAAAGGCAAAAGATATCACTCCAAGCCATGCCGTCAGTATAGAAAGATTGCCCGCCGGCATCGCCGCGATCTCCTCAAAGACTTCACCTGCTGTGTTGGCGATCACCGTTTTTTTTGCAAGACCAATGATAAAATGCATAGCCCCCTGTCCGAACCTGGCCGGGCTCATGCGGCGGCTGCGGAGCTGTTCCGCGATATCTGCATACCTGACGATGGGGCCTGCCGTAAGTTTTGGAAACATGCTGATATACAGTGCAAATTGCAGGATATTCTTCTGCGCCTCCGCTCTTTTCCAGTATATGTCCAGAAGATAGGAGATTGCCTGGAACGTATAGAAAGAGATTCCTACGGGCAGCGCAAGCTCCCTGTAAGGGATATCCTCCGGCAGCATGGCGTTCAGTGTCTCCATGAGAAATGGGAAGTACTTAAAAAACCCAAGGATGAGAATGTTGCCCGTAAGAGCGAAGATCAGGCTCATCTTTGCCCTGCGCGGATCATCTCCGCGCTCTCTGATATCCTGTCCGCAGAAATAGTTGAACAGAATGGAGAGGATCATAAGAATCACATAGACAGGTTCTCCCCATGCATAGAACAAAAGACTCGCGGCCAAAAGTATAATATTTTTCGCTTTATATGGAACGATGTAATAAACTGCCAGCACGATTGGCAGGAACAGGAACAAAAATGTGATACTGCTGAATAACATCCGTTTCCCCTCTCCGTTGTATTACAGGCTGCTGTTGAATACGCTCAGATAATCGCCGGCTTCCGGAGCTGCCGCGAAGAAGATATAGGCGCCTCTGACACTCTGCACAGAATCCTCAAGAATCCTCACTTCACCGGGCGCATAGCCCTCAAAATCATTCATCCTCGACTCGATGCGCTCCTCTATCGCTTCTGTGACCGTCTCGATCTGATCTTCTCTGTTCACTTTGATGAGAAGGACTTCTTCAGCCGATATATTTGACTCTGACGAGTAATACATGACGCCTGCATAATCTGCGGGATTCAGGCCGAAATTCCGCCTCAGCCTGGAATCGTCCTGCTCAGTCAGGCTCTCTTTGTCAAGCGAAGCGCTTACAGCCTTCTCTACTTCCTCGAACGGCTTTCTGCTCCCGCTGGCGTACAGCATAAGCAGCACAATGAACCCTATGACCGCAAGGGCCACAACATATTTCATAATGCGGGCAATACTGACCCTGTCCTTCCTCATAGAGCCGCCACCTCCGCCATATGTTCCGCCCAGACAGGATAAAACGCTGAAGTAAAATGAATCCCGTCCTCGCCATAATATGATTCCTGTACGATCTCCGTATTGTCGACATACCCGATGCCCTGGCTGCTGCAGAACGTTCTCAGCGCTTCATTATATGCCGGAATCTGTTCAAGGAGCGGTTCTTCATCGATCGCTTTTTGCTGCACCGGAAGAATGGAATTAACAAAGATATTGACGCCGGGAAGTTCCGTTCGTATCTGACTGAGCACTTCCCCAAATTCTGTTAAGAACGCTTCTGTATCTCCGCCCGTTTCGATCACGTCATTCATGCCGGCTGAGAGAAATACTGTGGAAGGGCTGGCTTCTTTTGCCGCCTCAATCTGATCTCCGAACTGAGTCAGGCTGACACCGAGCTGAGCCGTTACGCTGGATACATTAAGGACGTCAAACTCCGCGAATCCCTGAGCAATCGAATCCCCCATCACCACTGCTCCGGAGAATCTTTCCTTAATACTCCGTGTATCTTCTTCTCCGCCCTGCTGTTCCAGGCGGTTTATCTTGGCCTCAATAACTGAGGCATCCCCCGCCTCTTCCTGTCTGATATACTCAACTCCCTCTTTCGTGTCCACTCTGCTGTCCATGAATCCTGACACCCCGCCGATGAGCAGCGCGGCAAGCAGGATCAGCACAACCGCGATCACACAGAGCAGTATGTTACGTTTTGTTCTCTGCTTTATCTGCTTTCTATGCTTCATATATAATTTGTCTTTCCGTATCGAAAATAATATTTTGCCATAATACTATATAATAATACTTTTTTTACAAATAAAAGTCAATGTCGCCGCCTGCCGGAAATCCACATGAAAATACCGGGAGCCTAAGTCGGTTCCCGGTATTTATAATCTTTCCGCTATTTTTGAAATTTCTATGTCCTTCCTCTCATACCATATCCGGTTTTACTGATATTCCCGGTCCATTCAGATAACGCGCCTCGAATTCCAAGGCGGAAATCGGCTTTGAATAATAAAATCCCTGACCGTACACACAGCCAGCCTGCAGGAGCGATTCTGCCTGCTGCCGCGTTTCAACCCCCTCTGCAATACATTCCATCCCGAAATTCCGGCATATCTTTGTAATATTTTCCACAAACATACTGGAGATGGCGTTATCCGGCAGATCGTCCACGAGACTCCGATCCAATTTGATCGCCTTAAACTTTATGTTGCTGAACAGAGATATATTGGCATAACCTGCTCCAAAATCGTCCAGTTCAAAGCTGAAGCCCCGTTCACGGAAAGAATCCACGATGTGCGCGAGCGCGGACTTCCCGACGTCTCCCGCTGTTTCTGTAATCTCAAATTCAACCAGCTTCACAGGGATATCAGGATAACGGCTGCGGATCTCCAGCACAGTGTCCAGCGTCTTCGGAGCAAACAGGGTAATCCTCGACATATTGACAGACATCTTAATCTGAGGCAGTCCTTTTGCCTTCCACTCGCTGAGCTGTTTCAGAACGTTTTCCAGCATAAAAAAGTCCAGCTTTCCAATCGAGCCGTCCTTCTCCATTTCACTGATAAACTGAGCCGGCATAATTATATTCCCGTCTTTGTCCACACCTCTTACCAGAGCCTCCGCCCCTGCAAGTCCGCCGTCCCGCATGTCGATCTTGGGCTGAAAAAACGGGATCAGTCGAAGTTCAGCAGCGTTCTGTTCATGTTTATGTTCTGTATCACGCAATAATCTGTTACCTCCCCCGCATAAATCTTAGCCTCTGATATCTGCCTTGCTTTCACACATAAGCCGGTATCTCCTCTTATGTAGAAAATTACAGACAATTACATATCTGATCTGTCTGATATGGACACTTCTGATTTTTTAAGTGTAAATATGCATATATACATTGTGATTATACATCATTTCCGAGCATGTTTCTACATTTTGTTACAAAAACAGCTGTTCTTAATAATAAATTAATGTGATATCAAGATTCTATCTGCGCGCATTTTGTGTTATGATAATAGCATCTGCCAGACTTCATCCAGTTCCCAGAATACAGATGCGGAGGAATGATAATGTTATCGCTTGAACTGACCGACATAAAAGATTTCACCTCAAACCTGTTCCTGAAAGATACTTTTGACAATTTCTGCTTCATCGAAGGGGAGATCGTAACTTTCAATACTTTCAAAATTGACGGGTTCATACAGAAAGACTTCTTTGACACCGGAGCAGCACTTCCGGAATACTCTTACTGGAAAAATATCCGTGAATACTGCTTTTCCCTCATAAAAGGAAAACGCACTCCCCTTAGTTTTCGTTTTGTCCTGAGCCTTGCGCCCGGAAATATCGAACGTCTCCTGACCCAGAATCTCCCATCGCTTGATCCGGCGGAAGTGCAGGGATTATACCTTAATCTCCATTTTGACGGCTCCCGGCTTTCCTGTGTAACAGGAACGTCTTTTAAAACATTTACGCCGGACAGATCTCTCGGCCACATATGGGATGAAATGGTGCAGAAATTCTTAAAGCAGCACAAAATCGCATACGAGCAGGAATAGAATCTCTATTCTGACGCTTCTCCCGGGCTGCCGGCCTCATCGGGCTGCACCGGGTTCAGCACATCTGCTAGTGAATTATCCGTCACAAAAGTATTCACGTTATATAAGAACAAAATATCTGTGATCCCGTAATTCTGTATCAAACTGTCTACATTCTCATAGTAATACCTGGCATCGATCATAATGATACTCTGGTAGTACGGAAGCAGGAACTGCACGAAACAGTTGGCATAAGAGTCTTTAAAAAGAAGCAGGTTCTTGCGCTCAGGCTGCGTCGTACTGATGTCAATCCTCGCATGGTTTCCGCCGAAAAAGACTGTATATTTGTCTTTTTCTTCCAGACAGGAACTGTTGTAGATAGAAGTTGATTTCTCATTCGACTCTACATAGTTTACGATATAATCCGGTTCAATATTTGCTGCTTCATAGACCTGGATGATATCTTCTGAGCCGTGGTAACCGCTCTTTGAGGCAAGCGTCCCCTGAAAATCGCTCGCTACAGTGTGTATATCATACTCTGTCTCCACATTCTCAAGCCTCATCGCCTCCGCAGCCGCCGCAAACGCATAATACGCTCCAAGACTCGTCCAGTGATGATCCGTTTTATAGTAGATATCTTCATCAGCATGTTCTTTCAGCACATCAGTGACATTGATATCATGCACCGATCCGCCTGCAAGTTCTCTGATTTTCTGCAGATCCCTCTCCTGATCCCGCACAGGAGCCTGAGCCGGGAGCTTATCCTCCAGGATATAGAATGAATTCGGAACCATGCACATATAAGTGGAAATATCCGGATGTCTCTCTGCAAGAGCAGACACCGCCGCCATATTATTCGATACGCTCTCCCAGTCAGGCTCATCCGGTTTCTCTATCAGATACCCGTCTTTTCCAAGATACACCCCGTTTGATTCCTTTTTCCCGAGCAGGATATCCTCATATAACTTCACAGTGATCCACTGGTTTCTCGCAAAGAACTGGTCTGACACATAGCTCTCAAAGTCTGTCATATAATCTCCGCTCGTGAGAGATTCCCATGTAAGCACCGGTTTCTGTGTGAGCATCCTGTTCTCTTCGTCCGAGAACTCCTGATCTCTTTTTATCAGATTTGCAAGAACCATGATTACGAGCAGAACGCCGAATACTCTGACCATCCGCCGGTAGAATCTGCTCTGCATCTTTCTTGTCCCTTTCCCTTGTTTTCGGCTCTGCCTCTCTCTCAACTCCATTTTATCTGTCCCCTAAAACCTGAAATATAGAAATGGATTATAGGTGGCATTGACCAGATACGCCACCGATAATACAAATATCGCCAGATATGCTCCCATAGCCAGAGCAGTCCTCCCTCTGCTTCCGCTGAATACAAACTTTGTAAACTTCCTGTATGTAAGCGGAACAGAACAGATGGCAGATAGTATAAATAAAACTGCATAATTATACAGGTAGTATATTCCTGCGGAGTCTGCCAGGCCATTCGCGCCGATCCCGAACATTGTACCTATATAGGAGAGAGCTTCCCCCATGCCGGACGAGAAGAACAGCACCCAGCCGATCAGAACAAAAAACATAGTGTAAATATGTTTTACAAGCTTCGGCAGCTTCTCCAGGAGACTTTTCAGCACGTACTTTTCAAGCAGGAGCAAGGCTCCATAATACAGACCCCAGAAGATAAAATTCCATGCAGCTCCGTGCCAGAAACCTGTCAGAAGCCATACGATAAATATATTGCGGACCGCTTTTGCAGTCCCTCCCCGGTTGCCGCCCAGGGGAATATACACATATTCTCTGAACCATGTTCCAAGAGAGATATGCCACCGGCGCCAGAACTCAGTTATGCTTTTTGATATGTAAGGATAGTCGAAGTTCTTCATAAACTCGAATCCAAACATCTTTCCGAGTCCAATCGCCATGTCAGAATATCCGCTGAAATCAAAATAGATCTGGAATGCATAGGCAGCACATCCCACCCATGCAGACAATACCGACATCTCTTCCTGCGGGAGAGCCGCTATCGAATCATATGCCATGCCGATGTTATTTGCAAGCAGCACTTTTTTCCCGAGCCCCCTCAGGAACCACGCAATCCCGTTTCCAAACCCTGTCAGCGTGATTCTGCGCTTATCAAGCTGTGTCTCTATATCAGCGTACCGTACGATCGGTCCTGCGATGAGCTGCGGGAACATCGTAATATATGTCCCAAAACTGATCAGGTTCTTCTGGACACGGACATTATCCTTATATACGTCTATGATGTATGACAATGTCTGGAATGTATAAAATGAGATTCCCACAGGAAGTGCCAGCTCCCTGTATGGGATATCGAATGGGAGAATATGATTGATATTCTCCATGAGGAATCCATAGTATTTAAAAAACATCAGGATTCCCAGGTCAACGCCTACCGTCAGCCAGAATACAAAACGCATCCGCCGCCTGTTTTTCTGTCTCCTGTGATAATCGATCTCAATTCCGCTTATATAATTATAGATGATGCTGAACATCATCAGTATGATATAGACAGGTTCTCCCCAGGCATAAAAGATCAAACTGCTTATAAGAAGCACAACATTCTTCCCTGGCTTTGGAGCCACAAAATAGATAAGCAGAGTGACCGGGAGAAATACAAAAATAAAAAAGACACTGCTGAATATCATGATCTCTGATCCCTTTATAAACTATTTTTTATAAACTATTCTGAAACGCCTGATCGGCCGCCTGCGCTTTTTCGTTCACGACAAAAAGTACATAATTGCCCTCAGTATCCAGCACATGATCGTCCAGCAGCTTGCACTGTTCAGGCCCATATCCCTCAAAACTCTGAAGCTGTGTATCCACTCTTGACCGTACGGCGCTCTCAACTCCCCCCGCCTGCGATGCGTCTTTGAGTTTTACAACCAGCACTTCTTCCACCTTCATATTTGAGTCCGACACATACAGATTTATGCCTTCATAGTCATTCACATTGATGCCGTACAGACGCCTTACCGTACGGTTATCGGCAAGAGAAAGGTCCGTCATATCCGCTGCCGCTGTCACGGCTTCTGTGACATCTTCTATCGGTGTATCGCTGATCTTGTCTCCGCGCATCAGACTTACTATAAACATAAGCAGAAAGATAAGGAGTACATATTTTACAGCGCCGAAAACTTTCATTAATCTGTCCATCATTCATCGACCCCCGCCAGCATGTTCATCGCCCAGTACTGATAGAAATCTTTCCGGAAATGGATGCCGTCTGCGTCATACAGATCGCTGTGCTCCTCATATACTTTCGTATTATCTATGTAATGATAGCCCTTTTCCTCACACCATGCCTTGACAGCGGCATTGTAATCCGGGATCTCACGCCATTTGCTGCTCCTCTCAAACGCCGGGTCTTTTGCCGGAAAAATAGAATTGATATAGATATCCGTATTGGGGAGCGCACTCATGAGTTCCTGCACCACTTTCTCGTATGCCGCCACATATTCTTCCGGCGTCTCCCAGTATCCGATACTTACATCGTTCAGTCCGGTACACAGAAAAAGATATGACGGATTCAGCGCTGTGATCTGGTCTTTAAACGTAGCGATATCTGCGATCGTGTACCCGCCGTCCGCTATCACTCTCTGCTTGTCAAGGAACTCATGAAAGTAAAACCCGACGGTTCTGGAATCCCCAAAGATCACATAGTCGCTGAACTGTGCCCACAGAGAGAGTTCACCGGCTTCGATTGCGGCAAGCCGGGACTGCTTTCTGACTGACTTGACCTCTTGCTCCACGCTGGTGATATCTCTGTTCTCCAGTTTTTTAAGATACTCTGTCCCAATCTTTACTTTTTCCCTGTCCGGATCCCGCCATACTCTTATGGCGATCACAGCACAGATGACAACGGCAGCCGCACAGACTACGATTATAATCCATTTATATTTTTTCAGCCCTGAAACTATCTGCTCCATCAAATCCCCTCACAATTCGCCAATATTCGACACTATGATTAGAATATCCGTATAATATTACATTTATTTGAATAATCTATTACACAATCATTAAATTAGCGCCCGCGCAAACAGAAATGGGACAGCAGCACTGAAATCAATCAGTGCTGCCGCCCCGTTTCGTGTGCAGATATTTTTCATGCTGTCATATAGTCTGCTGCTTTATCCTATTTTGTCAGCAGCATCATAATCTCATTGCTCCGCTGTACGAATGACGTCATCTCTTCCGGACTTAAAGGTTTGTGCGCCAGCATTGCCAGATCATAGAGCTGCTTACAGATGATCGGCACATTCTTGCTGCGCTTATGCTCCACAAGGAACTTCACAAGGGGATGGTTGGCGTTCAGGATTAAAGCAGCCTGCGTGCCGAACATGGACGGGTCCATGCCATTCATGCCGTACATCTTCATCATCTCGGCCATACGCCTCTCCTGTTCGGAGAGCACAGCCATGGAAGCCACCTTGTCGTCTTTTAATTTCTCTACTTTCACATCCAGTTTGTCGTTGCCCAGCTCTTTACGGAAGATCTCCACCAGGCTGTCCGTTGTCTTCTGGAATGACTCTTTCTCATCCTCTGCCACTTCGTCTTTCAGCGACTCGTGAACGTCAGAATCGATCCGCAGGAACTGTACGTCCTGATGCTTCTGCTCCAGATAAGTGACAAATGCGGAATCGATGTTGTGCGTCAGAACGACCGCATCCTGCCCCTGTGCTTTGAACATATTGATATACTGGCTCTGCTGCACTTCATCGGTCACATAGTAGATACTCGTTTTCTTCTCTTCCTGAGCATCGTCTGCAGCCTTATCGGCATCCGCATCCGCGCTGCTATTCTCCGCCTGAGCTTCTGTGGCTTCAGCCTCTCCCCTGCTCTCTTTGAGCACATCGTCCAGAGTCAGGTATTTGTGATCCAGATTCTTGTAGATCATGGAGTCTTTCATCTTCTCGCCGAATTTCTCGTCCTTGAGGCATCCGAACTTGATGAACGGGCTGATATCGTCCCAGTATTTCTCATAGTTTTCTCTGTCTGTCTTGAACATTCCCGTGAGCTTATCAGCGACTTTCTTGGAAATATAATCTGCAACTTTATTTACAAATCCGTCGTTCTGAAGCGCGCTCCTCGATACGTTCAGCGGCAGGTCCGGACAGTCGATGACTCCTTTTAATACCATCAGAAACTCAGGGATCACTTCTTTGATATTATCTGCTATGAACACTTGATTGTTGTACAGCTTGATCGTCCCCTCGATGGACTCATACTCGCTGTTGATCTTTGGGAAATACAGGATTCCTTTCAGATTAAACGGGTAGTCCATATTCAGGTGTATCCAGAACAGAGGCTCTTTGTAATCCATGAATACCTTTCGGTAAAACGCAATATAGTCGTCTTTCGTACACTCCGACGGGTTCTTGCTCCACAGCGGATGGGTGTCGCTTATAGATACCGGACGCTTTACGATCTTGACTTTCTTCTCCGGCTCGCCCTCTTCGCCCTCTTTCTTCTCTTCTTCGATGTGTTCGACAACCTCGTCTGTGTCCAGCAGGTCTTCCTCGTTGATCGTCTCGTACTCCGGTTCTGCGTTTGCCCTGGAGAGGAAGATCTCTACCGGCATAAATGAACAGTACTTCTCCAGCACTTCTCTTGCGCGGTATTCGTTTGCAAACTCGAGGCTGTCCTCATTTAAAAACAGCGTGATCTCAGTGCCGACCGTTGTCTTGCTGCCGTCCTGCATCTCATACTCTGTACCGCCCTGACTCGCCCAATGTACCGGAACTGCGCCGTCCTTATAGGAAAGCGTGTCGATCTGAACTTCGTCTGCCACCATGAACGCAGAGTAAAATCCCAGACCAAAATGTCCGATCATATCATCCTCTGTCGTCTTGTCCTTGTATTTCTCCAGGAACTGAGTCGCACCGGAAAATGCGATCTGCGTGATATATTCCTCGACTTCATCCGCAGTCATCCCAAGACCGTTGTCGATGAACTTCATTGTCTTTTCCTCCGGATTGACAATAACTTCTATCCTGGCCTTATAATCATCCGGAAGTTCATACTCGCCCATCATGTCCAGTTTTTTCAGCTTCGTGACCGCGTCACATCCGTTTGAGATCATCTCACGGACAAAAATATCGTGGTCAGAATACACCCACTTTTTAATGATCGGAAATATGTTTTCACTGTCGATCGATAAGCTTCCTTTCTTTAATTCCATCGCTGTACACACTCCTTTATATAATGAATAATTTTTATCTGTTCATCCAAAAGACATTCTAGTACACAAGAATTTAAAAGTCAATAGAAAATTAGCACTCCTTTTAAATGAGTGCTAACAAATCACTGTCAGCTTCTGCTGACATTATCCTGAAATCGTGTTATGATTGGTACAACAGCGCCACACGCCACAGAAGAAAGGAGCCGCTTTAGAACTATGAATCAGAATGATACGAGACACCGCACCGGAAATCTGACTGTAAAAAGAGCATGTTCCGACAGCCAGATACGTCAGATCGCAGATCTGGCCGAAATTATATGGAATGAACATTTCACCCCGATCATCGGGAAAGAACAGGTCAATTATATGGTGGAGAAATTCCAATCCTATCCCGCCCTGAAAGAGCAGACCGCCAAAGGATATGAGTATTATCAGCTCTTTGACAAAGAGTCCTTCTGCGGATACACAGGCATCCGCCCGGATGCCGATGGGCGCCTTTTTCTGAGCAAACTCTATATAAAGAAAGAGCACCGTGGACGGCATCTGGCAACGCAGGCGTTTGACTTCTTAAAAGCGCTGTGCCGGGAGCGCGGATACTCTGCCATCTGGCTCACCTGCAACAGGCACAATGACAGCAGTCTCCGGGTGTACCTCCATCTGGGATTTGAAACTGTGGATACCCAGCAGGCGGATATTGGCGGCGGCTTTATCATGGATGACTATATCATGGAATATACTTTCGATGAAGACAAACTGCCGCTTTATCCCAGATAATTCAGACCGTCTCATGCCGCGGCTTTTGTCCGTTCCTGTTCACGATGATGATTCCGGCGCTCACAAGCGCCAGAGCTGCAATATTCTTCCACTCGAGCACGTCTTCTCCGAGCATAAGACCGGAGAGAGCCACACCGAATATGGGGATTGTAAATGTGTAGACCGCCACTTTCCCGACAGGATTGTATTTCATCAGGATCGTCCACACGCTGAAAGCCACTGTGGAGAGCAGGGCCATGTAGATCAGAAGAGCTGCGCTTCGCCCGGTAAACCCGGTTACGCTCCCGCCCATCGCAAGGCCGGTCACGATAAGGAGCGCGCCCCCTGCCAGCGTCTGGTACGCTGTAATGGTCATCGGGCTCTCCTCATCGGATATAAGCTTGAGCAGAACCATGCTGACCCCATATACGACAGTACAGAGCAGGATCATACCTTCTCCCTGCAGGGTAAATCCCCCGTCCAGCGCTCCGGGTGCGAAATTCACCACCACGACTCCCAGGAGTCCGAGGATGCACCCCGCTGTCTTGCCAAGATCCATCTTCTCATTCTTCAGCATGAAATGTGCCGCAATCAGTGCTATAAATCCCTGAGATGCATTGATGACAGACCCCTTTGCTCCCGTCGTATATGCAAGCCCGATATAAAAACACACATACTGCACCGTTGTCTGCAGCAGTCCCTGCCGGAATATGTGCCACACCGATGAGCGCTTCATCGTGAGGACTTTCCTTTCAATCACGCAGCCTGCCGCGAAAGTAAGGATTCCTGACAGAAAAAATCTGTATCCCGCAAACAGTATCTGGCTCCCTGTCCCCTCGATATTCAGCCATTCATAGCCGAGCTTGATACAGGGAAATGCGCTTCCCCAGAGCGCACAGCACATAAGGGAAAGCGCACATACGACCGCCGGTCTTTCACACAGTCTCCGGCTCATCATAATTTTCTCCGAAAAGTTCCACCGTAACTTTTTTCATCTTCTGTTCTTCCAGAGGACGGTCGCTGTAATCCGTATCAGTCTCTGCAATCCTGTTTACTACGTCCATTCCTTCCGTTATCTTTCCGAACGCCGCATACGCGCCGTCGAGATGCGGGGATTTCTCATGCATAATAAAAAACTGGCTGCCCGCGGAATCCGGATGCATCGCGCGCGCCATGGAGAGCACTCCCGGGTCATGGGCAAGATCATTTTTAAATCCGTTCTGTGAGAACTCACCCTTTATCGTATATCCGGGACCGCCCGTACCCGTACCGTCCGGGCATCCTCCCTGGATCATGAAACCGCGGATAACGCGGTGAAAGATAAGCCCGTTATAGAACCCCTTATTTACCAAAGAGATAAAATTTCTCACTGTGTTTGGGGCGATCTCTGGATAAAGCTCCGCTTTCATAACGTCGCCGTTTTCCATTTCAAATGTTACAACTGGATTTGACATTCTCATTTCCTCTCTTTCTCTGCATAGAGTTTCTTCCTGCCGGACACTTTCAGGTCCGCAGTTTCTATTGTACCCGGTCTCTCTCTCCTCGTCAATCCGATGAGTCCGCCCTTTTCTTCATATCCGGTATCCCACATGTCTCTGAGCGAAAATGTAAAAGAATTCCCATAGGTTGCGGCCGTGATCCACATTCCGTCCGTTCTCTCCTCATATCCGTAGCAGACAAACCAGTGCCATATAAAATCCTTATAATATGCCTTTCTGTGTCTGAGCATCAGATACGGCACAGGATATCCGTTATCAATATGGTTCCGGATAAACGCTGCCGCTCTCTCGTAAGGCTCATTTCCCGGCAGCTCTTCCATACCGATGCCTTCTTCCCCCACGTCTGAGAGGTATGCTCCGAAACCGTCCGTGAACATGTACAGCTTATTCACTCCATTTACCCGGGGCTTCAGATACGGCTTCATCTTCATGGAGAAATCCACATAATCCTTTCGGCAGAGGGCGCGTATATCATACGGATAAAGGCGCTCCATACCTTTTCCGAGCGCAAGACAGATACAGCAGTCGCATGCAGTCGCCGCCGCACATCCACCGATATACATGACGACGTTCTTAAACCATTCCTGATTTCCGCCGACAGCTCCGTCTATCGTAAAATATTCCAATGTTTTCTTCATTGACAGCCATCCGTCCTTCCTTATATTCTGCTCTTCACAGACATCATTATAGCACACACTCATGCATATAGTCGAAATGTACACATTTTTCTCCTTTTTTTAGTCACTCGTGACATTGTCCGTTTCCGCCGTCAGGATTATACTGTTTTTAAACTCAATGAAAACAATCTTTTAAGGAGGCAGCACAACATGGCAAGTTTATCACTTGAAGGTATCCAGAAAATCTATCCCAACGGTTTCCACGCCGTTAAGGATTTTAATCTTGAAATCGAAGACAAAGAGTTCATCATCTTCGTCGGACCGTCAGGATGTGGAAAATCTACTACGCTCCGTATGATCGCAGGACTTGAGGACATCTCCGGCGGTACGCTTAAGATCGACGGAAAAGTTATGAACGATGTAGAGCCGAAAGACCGTGATATCGCAATGGTATTCCAGAACTACGCTCTGTATCCGCACATGACAGTATACGATAACATGGCGTTTGGACTGAAACTCCGCAAAGTCCCGAAAGATGAGATTGACAAGAAAGTCCGCGAGGCAGCAAGAATCCTTGACCTTGACAAACTGCTTGACCGTAAGCCGAAAGCTCTTTCCGGCGGACAGAGACAGCGTGTTGCTATGGGACGTGCGATCGTCCGTAACCCGAAGGTATTCCTGATGGACGAGCCGCTCTCCAACCTGGATGCAAAGCTGAGAGTTCAGATGCGTATCGAGATCTCCAAACTTCATGAAAATCTGGGCGCTACCATCATCTATGTAACACATGACCAGACAGAGGCTATGACGCTTGGTACAAGAATCGTCGTTATGAAAGACGGTGTTGTTCAGCAGGTAGATACACCTCAGAACCTTTACAATACACCTTGCAATCTGTTCGTTGCAGGATTCATCGGATCCCCGCAGATGAACTTCATGGATGCTCTCTGCAACGTAAAAGGCGACGATGTAACACTTACCGTCGGAGAGTATGCGCTGAAAGTACCGGCTTCCAAGAAGAAAGCTCTCATCGACGGCGGATATGACGGAAAAACTGTCGTTCTTGGAATCCGTCCTGAGGACGTACATGATTCAGAAGCATTTATCAGCAACTCACCGGACAGCATCATCAAGTCAACAATCAAAGTTTACGAGCTGCTCGGAGCCGAAGTATTCCTGTACTTTGATGTAGAGGGAACTCAGATGACAGCCCGCGTAAATCCGCGTACTACTCTGAGAACAGGCGACAAGGCTGTATTCGCGCTCGATATGGAAAAAGTCCACGTATTCGATAAAGAGACAGAGTTGACGATTACAAACTAATGCTTTAAAATTGGAATAGCAGCTGAGCGGTCGCTAAGATGCTATTCACCGCCGGTCAAGTCTGACCGGCTGGCTTACCGCTTATCTATCATAATATGAGGGGCTGCACTTGGATAACGAGTGCAGCCTTTTTATTCAGGCGAGTACGGAGAAAGAAATGGATCACACACAGGAACTGACAAAAGCACTCTCGGAATTAAAGCGGATCACGGGCGTCACTCTGGAAGTGCCGGACACCGGTGAAGAAGTGGATATCGAAAACACGCTCTCTCAGATACGTTGTCTGTGCACTGCCTACAAAGAGAAGTATAACAAGGCTGACTTTCTCTACGGACTGATGACAGGCGGCATCCCCGCCTATGACATCCATGGGCGTGCAGCACGGCTCCACATCAGCCCAGAGGAACGGCGTGTCCTGTATCTTCTCGAAGCCAGAAATATCGATGACACAGTGCATGAAATACTGAAGAACCTGTTCCCGGCACAGACAAAAACTTATCTCGTGCCTGTGACAGATCACTCAATCGCCGTCCTGCGTCCTCTGCGCGAAGGAGAGACCGGACAGGACAGCAGGCGCATCGCCAGGACGATCGTGGACACGCTGAACACGGAGGCTCTTGCTCAGGTACAGATTGCTTACAGCTTCGTCATTGACAGCCTCACAGATCTTCCGGAAGCGTTTCAGGAGACGGGCCTGGCCCTCAGAGTGGGAAAGCTCTTCTACTCAGATCAGACCGTTTTCCCCTATAACGAACTTGGGATCGGACGTCTGATCTATCAGCTTCCAATCCCGCTGTGCGAAAACTTTCTCAGGGAAATATTCGGGCCGGACATCCCCGACTCTTTCGATGAAGACACGCTGGGAACGGTCAACCGTTTCTTCCAGAATAATCTCAATATTGCAGAGACGTCCAGACAGCTCCATATGCACCGCAACACTTTGATCTACCGCCTGGAGCAGATCGAGAAACGGACCGGACTGGACATCCGCCTCTTTGAGGACGCAATGACTTTCAAGATCGCCATTATGGTACTGAACTACTTACAAACAGAAAGGAATCTTTAGACTATGAATGATGCATTGTATGAACAGCTTATCTCACGCAGGCCGAAACCCTACGACATCCCGGTCCGGATACTTGTTATCCTCCTGATCGTTGCAGTTGCAGTGTTCGGTGTGCCTTTTATCGGTTTTCTGTCATTTGTGATCGCAGTCATCCTGGCAGTTGTCGCTTATTATTTCATATTCCCAAAACTAAGCGTGGAGTATGAATATATCATACTCAATCATGACCTTCAGATCGATGTGATCTACAACAGATCGAAACGGAAACATCTGATGAACTTTGACATCCAGTCCGCAGAAATCATAGCGCCAAAGGGTTCTCCACGGCTTGCTTCCTACAGACCGGATAAGTTCTGCGACTACAGTTCCAGCAATCCTTCCGGTAACGTATATGCCATCATGCTCCCAATGGAACAAAAGAATGTATGTGTCTGTATTGAGCCTGATTCAAAAATGACGGACCATATGAAGCAGTGGATGGGAACAAAAATGTACCTGGACTAAGTCCTGTCATCCACAGCCAATGGTCCGCCTCTGACGCAAAAATCTATCCGGCGATATATTTGCACGCCGCCAGCGCCGCCACAGCTCCGTCCGCCGCTGCTGTGGTGAGCTGTCTTACTTCCTTTGTACGGCAGTCCCCGGCGGCGAATATTCCCGGATGCGATGTAACGCAGTCCTCAGCTGCGAGGATGAACCCGTTTCCATCGAGCTTCACGGTTTCTGCAAACATTTCGTTCTGCGGGATATGCCCGACAGCGATAAAAATTCCGGACACTTCCAGCTTGAACTGCTTTCCGGACTTCTTATTATTCAGGATCAGGCGTTCCACCGACATATCCCCGATGATCTCCTGAACCGTGGTATTCAGGATAAATTCTACGTTATCTTTCTGCTCAAGCCGTTTTACGATATTATCCTCGCCGCGGAACTCATCTCTTCGGTGGATGAGATATACTCTGCGACAGTAATTTGAGAGAAATTCAGCGTCCTGAAGCGCGGTGCTCCCGCCGCCGACTACCGCCACGTCTCTCCCTCTGAAAAACGCTCCGTCACAAGTCGCACAGTAGGATACTCCCGCGCCTGTCAGCCGTTCCTCATTGGGTACGCCAAGATGCCTGTGTGTCACTCCGGTAGCCAGGATAACGCTCCTGCATGCATATTCTTTTCCCGGGGTACAGATCACTTTCACACCGTTCTCATCCCGTATCCCTGTCACCTGCTCCGTTACAGTCTCAACTCCCAGCTTCACTGCCTGGTCCAGCAGATTCATCGAGAACTCGCTTCCGCTCACACTAGCAATCCCCGGATAGTTCTCAACATTAGGCGAAGATGTAATCTGCCCGCCAAACGTTCCCCCTTCAATTATGATCGTCTTCTTTCCAGCACGCTGCCCGTATATCGCAGCCGTCATTCCGGCGGTCCCGCCGCCTATAATTCCTATATCATACATAATATCTGTCCTTTCCAAATGTTATGTCTCATTCTATCATTCTTTCAAAATAGATGTCAACATTAAACACCCATATGTGGTTTTATATGTGATTTTGTCACACTAGATATTGATTTCTACAGATTTCTTGATACTTCTGCGCACGCTTTCATCGCTTCGATCACAGCGCTTCTCAACCCCTTATTTTCAAGGACGCGCACAGCCTCAATGGTCGTGCCCGCCGGAGAGCACACCATGTCCTTGAGTTCTCCCGGATGCTTTCCAGTCTCGAGGACCATCTTCGCGCTCCCGTATACTGCCTGCGCTGCAAACCGGTATGCCTGCTGCCTCGGCATCCCCTCGGCTACAGCCGCATCTGCCATGGCCTCAATCAGCATGAAGACATACGCTGGTGCGCTCCCGCTCACTGCCACAACAGCGTCGATCAGATGCTCCGGAACAACCTCAACTTTCCCGAAAGAACTCAGAATCCTGAGCGCGTACTCCTTCTCCTCCTCTGTCACATACTGATTCACGCAGGCAGCCGTCATGCCTTCCCCCACCAGAGCCGGTGTGTTGGGCATTGTCCTTACGATCTTTACCTCTCTGCCGAACTGTTCCTCAAGCCAGGCCAGCGTCTTGCCAGGTGCGATCGTTATGACAAGCTGTTCTCCGCTGACGCAGGCTCTGATCTCTTTGATGGTATCCGCATAATACTGCGGCTTCACCGAGAGTACAAGCACTTCTGATCTTGACGCCGCTTCCCTGTTGTCTGCTGTCACCTGTATGCCGTGTGCTTCTTTCACGCTCTGGCGGCTTGCCGGAGAGACGTCCGCACCTATAATCTCTGACGGAGCGAATATCTTGTTCCCGATAATGCCGCCCATGATAGCCCCTGCCATATTTCCTGTTCCTATAAATCCCAGTTTCATCTTATCCTGTGCCATTGTTCTGTCTCCTTTTTGCATGATCTTCTATCCTCTCACAGAAAAACTCTTCTCGCCCTCTTCCAGCGGAATATCTTCCGTGTCCATCCAGTCGATGGAAATAAACCGGTCGTGGTTGAGCCCGACGAGCATCTTGTTGATAAGCGTATCGCGCCCCTGTACCTCAAGCGTAACCGTCCCGTCATATTCGTTCCGAACCCAGCCGGTAAGCTCCAGGGACTGTGCGAGATATTTCGCGGTGTACCGGAAGCCCACGCCCTGCACTCTCCCATGAAATACAATATGTCTTCTTACCTCTGCCATATTCTTTTCCTCCTTTTCCTATTTTATCCTCTGCCCGTGAGAAAATCAATGAGTGATTCTTGTATATTCGCAGCCGCCATGTTATACTGTTCAGGACAAACGTTCTGACTGCAAAGGCTGTCGCTGTACAACCTGAGCAAAAAGGCGCAGATACCGGATCAAGCATATCGGCGGAAACATCATTGGACAAGGAGCGCTGCCGCTCTGCTGTCCACCGTATCCTTGCACGATATTCTCATATTCCCTGCGCCTTCCGGCGCTTTTTTTGTACCCGGATTTACCTGATTTTTCGCGCCGCCATAGAGAACGAAATAACCTCTGAAAGGAGACCGGATCATGGAAACCAGAATCGCACTCATCGGCATTATCCTGGACACAAGAGAATCTGTCGATGAACTCAACCATCTGCTGAGCCAGTACGGAGAATACGTGATCGGCAGAATGGGCCTCCCATATCGGGAAAAAGGCATCCACATTATCAGCGTGGCGATGGATGCCCCAAATAACGTCATAAGCGCTCTCTCCGGCAAACTGGGGATGCTGCCGGGGGTAAGCACGAAGACGATCTACGGGAAAAACGTATGACAGGGGATCTTCAAATGCTGCAGGCACTTATCGACAAACTTGAGCAGACTCGTTCTCTTACCCGGGAAGAATGGATTGCTCTCATACGCGGACGCTCCCCCGAAGCCGCTGAATATCTCTTCAGGCGCGCAAGGAAGATCCGTGTACAACACTACGGCCATGACATTTATATCCGGGGGCTCATCGAATTTACGAACTATTGTAAAAACGACTGCTACTACTGCGGCATACGAAAGAGCAATGCGAACGCACAGCGATACCGTCTTTCAAAAGAAGATATCCTCTCCTGCTGTGACACAGGATACCGCCTCGGCTTCCGCACATTTGTGCTCCAGGGCGGGGAGGACGGCTGGTTCACTGACGAACGGCTCTCTTCAATCATCTCTGAGATCCGCAGACGGTGGCCGGACTGTGCCATCACACTCTCTGCAGGCGAGCGTTCCCGGGAAAGCTACCAGATGCTTTTTGACGCAGGTGCAGACCGTTATCTGCTCCGCCACGAGACGTATGACTCTGACCACTATGGAAAACTGCATCCCCCTTCGCTCAGCGCCGCTCACCGGCAGAAATGTCTGTGGGATTTAAAAGAGATCGGCTATCAGACAGGGACCGGATTCATGACAGGTTCGCCTTACCAGACTCCGGAGAATCTGGCGGATGACATGCTTTTTCTTGCCAGGCTCAATCCCCAGATGGTCGGCATCGGCCCTTTCATCCCCCATCATGAGACGCCTTTTGCCCGACAGCCTGCCGGAACCGCAGAACTTACGCTCTACATGCTGGGACTTATACGGCTCCTGATCCCTGCCGTGCTGCTTCCATCCACCACAGCTCTTGGAACTATCGTCCCGGACGGCAGAGAGCAGGGCATCCTCGCAGGCGCAAATGTGGTCATGCCGAACCTCTCCCCGCCGCAGGTCCGGGAGAAATATCTGCTCTATGACAACAAGCTCTGTACCGGCGACGAGGCGGCCGAGAGTCTGAGGAGCTTAAAGAAGAGGATGGAAGCCATTGGCTGCCATATCACTGTCGAACGGGGAGACTCCCTGAACCGATAATATAAATACAGGAAAAATAATATGAAAAGGAGAGATAAGCTATGTATGACGTTCATTCAAAATGTGCAGATGATTTCATCAGCCACGAGGAGATCCTTGATACACTTGCCTATGCAGACGAAAACAAAGAGAACATCGAACTGATCGACTCGATCATCGAAAAAGCCAGAAAGAGGAAGGGACTCTCCCACAGAGAGGCCTCTGTCCTGCTCGCCTGTCCTGTCAAAGAAAAAAACGAAGAAATCTACCGCCTGGCAGAACAGATCAAGAAAGACTTCTACGGAAACCGCATCGTCATGTTTGCGCCGCTGTATCTGTCAAACTACTGCATCAACGGCTGTACATACTGCCCGTATCATGCAAAGAACAAGCGTATCCCGAGAAAACAGCTTTCTCAGGAGGAGATCAGAAGAGAAGTCATCGCGCTCCAGGACATGGGACACAAGCGCCTTGCCCTCGAGGCAGGAGAAGACCCTGTGCGCAATACGATGGACTATTATCTGAAATCTATCGAGACGATCTACAGTATCAAGCACAAAAACGGCGCCATACGCCGCGTGAACATCAATATCGCCGCGACAACAGCAGACAACTACCGCCTCCTGAAAGAAGCAGGGATCGGCACATACATCCTCTTCCAGGAGACTTATCACAAGGAAAGCTACCTCGAACTCCATCCGACCGGACCGAAACATGATTACAACTATCACACAGAGGCAATGGACCGCGCCATGGAAGGCGGCATCGACGATGTGGGCTTAGGCGTTCTCTTCGGGCTGGACAAATACCGCTACGAATTTGCCGGACTCCTGATGCACGCGGAACATCTCGAAGCAGCGTTTGGCGTCGGTCCGCACACGATCAGCGTGCCAAGGCTCAAACACGCGGATGATATCAACCCGGACGACTTCGACAACGGAATCGACGACGACACATTCGCAAAGATCGTGGCCTGCATCCGCATCGCGGTTCCTTACACAGGAATGATCATTTCCACAAGAGAAAACCAGAAGACAAGGGAGCGTGTTCTGCATCTTGGCGTCTCGCAGATCAGCGGTGGTTCCAGGACGAGCGTGGGCGGCTACTATGAACCGGAACCAGAAGATGAGAAATCCGAGCAGTTCGACGTCAGCGACAACCGGACCCTGGACGAAGTCGTTCGCTGGCTCATGGAGATGGACTATATCCCCAGTTTCTGCACTGCCTGTTACCGCGAAGGCCGCACAGGAGACCGGTTCATGTCACTGTGCAAGAGCGGCCAGATCCAGAACTGCTGTCATCCAAACGCACTGATGACGCTCAAAGAATACCTGATGGACTATGCATCTCCTGAGACAAAAACAATCGGGGACCGGCTCATCGAGCGCGAAGTTCTCAATGTGCCAAATGAGAGAGCTCGTTCTGTCGTGCTGGAGAATCTCAGACTGATAGAACAGGATAACAGAAGAGATTTCCGTTTCTGAACTTCTCAGCCGCACGGCTCTCTCCCCTCCGTACAGAAAAAAGCGTCCGAAGACGCTTTTTTCTGTACCCAATGTTTTTGCTTTGCATTTTTATCTGATCTTTTCATAAAGAGCCATAATCTCATCTCTGGCTGCAAGATGCTCTGAGAACGCGCTCGCGCTTCCTGCGGCAATCCCCATGAGAAACGCATGCCTGTAGTCCTGTTTCTCCATCCATCCGGAGATAAACCCGGCTACCATCGAATCACCCGATCCGACAGAATTCACGAGAATCCCTTTCGGAGCCGGAGCATCATATACCGTTCCGTCTTCTGCTGCAAGCACCGCGCCTTCCGCCGCCAGTGAGACCAGAACATTCCGGGCACCCATATTCTGAAGTTTCCTGGCGCAGGGAACTGCTTCCTCTCTTGTTTTTAACTCTGTCCCAAAAATGTCTCCCAGCTCATGGCTGTTCGGCTTAATAAGGAACGGGCGGTATTTCAGTACGTTCAGAAGCAGTTCTCCCGCAGCATCCACGACAGAAGTAACTCCTCTCCCGCCAATCAGCTCCAGTATTCGGCTGTAGATATCTGCCGGCATTGAAGCCGGAACACTTCCGGCCAGAATAAGCACATCGCCTTCTCTGAGCGTTTCCAGTTTCTCCATCAGTTCTGAAAGTTTTTCTCTGCTGATATCCGGGCCCATTCCATTGATCTCTGTCCCGTCAGCACTTTTCAGCTTGATATTAATACGGGAGATCCCCTCTCCGACACGGATGAAATCAGACGGTATCCCTGCCTCTTCTGTTCTGCGGGCAATCTCATCCCCTGTGAATCCTGCGATAAATCCGAGAGCAGTATTCGTGACGCCGAGATTTGTCAGAATTGTGGATACATTGATCCCTTTTCCGCCCGGAAGAATAAGTTCCGAACTCGTACGATTCGTCAGACCCAGTCTGAAGTCATCGACAGAAACAATATAATCCAGAGACGGATTAAAAGTAACCGTATAGATCATCTTGTATCCTCCATATTTTCTGCATGTATCTACTGGTCGATCTCTTTCGTCAGTTTCATATATTCCTTTGCGCTCCGGCTGCTCTTTTTGTAGGCCATGACCGGCGCATTGTTGTCCTGCGACCACTCCACACCGCTGTCTATCCGGATATATGTATCGAACACTTTCACATCGTCGAGCTCTCTAAGGGTATCGAGTGTCTGCCGGAAATAGTTCTTCCTCGTATCAACTTTCGTGATGACGATGCCGCCCAGTTTCAAATCCGGCGCAATCTGCTTTACCTGGTCGAGAAATTCAAACATATTGCCGAGTCCGAACAGTCCCCAGGGGGAGGCTTCCACCGGAATAATGACCTCGTCCGACGCACAGAGGATGTTCATCACCCACCCGCCCAGCGTCGGCGGCGCATCAATCAGTATATAATCATATTCTCCGGACTCTCTGATGCTTGAAATACTCTTCTTCAGGATATATTCTCTCTGCCATTTCGTAAACAGTTCATACTCGATGGAACTCATCAGCGTGGAGGACGGGATCAGATCCAGGTTCTCATAATCCGTATGTATAATATAGTCTTTCAGATCATCCTGTCTGCGTATTCCTTCATAGAGATTCCTGTTCCCCTGCGCAAGTGCAAGCACAGTGTCCTCGTCAAAAAGGGAGAGGGAGAGATTCAGCTGCATGTCTCCGTCGATGAGCAGCACTTTCCGGCCGAGCTGCGTCAGGCCGTATCCTACGTTGGAACATGTGGTCGACTTGCCGCTCCCACCTTTGTTATTCGCAAAACAGATCACTTTTGTCTTAGCCGCCATGCTGTCTGTCTCCTTTCTGCCACTCAGCGCGCGCAGGTCCCGGTCCAAAGTTCTTGTCAATAAGCCGGCAGTACTCTTCATATGCCGCCACCCCTTGAAACCGCTCTGCCAGCGCATCTCTGATCTCTTTATAATACCATGCCAGCGCGGATTTGCTCTGCATGCGGAATCTTTTCCAGAGCTCATCTCCGGCCACCGGATAGTCACGGTCGATATCGCGCATATTGGAAAGCTTGTCCGCAAGGCCAATCATCTGCACTTCGAGAGGCGCATTTCTCAGCCGTTTGATCGTCGCTCCTTTGCGCTTCTCCCAGCTCAGTGATTTGTCCTCGCTCTCCTGGGCAACCATATCGGCTACACGCCCGCCAAACCGCAGCTTTAATATATCCCACGTAACGCCGCTGCAATCCTCGATCGTATCATGCAGTACAGCCGCACAGATCACTTCTTCGTCTTTCGTCATTGTTGACACAATATCCGCCACCTCGATGGGATGGACGATATACGGCCGCCTTGTCCCTTTCCGAAACTGTCCTTCGTGCGCCTTCGTCGCAAACTCCATTGCGTCATCTATCATGTCATATCCTCCGCCAAGACCTGTCTCTCCGGTCTGAAACACTCCGGGTTACACGCTTTCCAATGTACTAGTTGACAAATAAATTTTAACACAAGGCCGGAACAAGTACAATGAAAAGTCTCTTAACTTATTTCACTTTTGATATTCCACCGGAACCACAGCTATGCTATACTGTAACAATGGAGAGACAACATATGGAAAAGAAAAATATCCTTGTGACCGGTTCCTCGAGAGGCATCGGGCGCGCCTGTGCCCTCGCCTTTGCAGAAGGCGGTCATCATGTATTCATAAACTGCAGAAGCTCCCTTGACCAGCTTCGGGAGACAGAGCGCCAGATAACAGAAGCAGGCGGAAGCTGTACGATGCTCCCCGGCGATGTCAGCAGCCCCGGCGATGTGCGCGCCATGTTTGACCAGATCGCCGCTTCCTGCGGGGGACTTGATGTTCTCGTCAACAATGCCGGATGTGCGTATTTCGGACTGCTCACTGATATGTCGGATGAGGACTGGCGGGCTGTGATTGACACGAATCTGTCCTCTGCTTTTTACTGCTGCCGCGCAGCGCTCCCTTATATGATCCCGCGCAGAACGGGGAAGATCATCAATATCTCTTCCATGTGGGGGACTTCCGGCGCTTCCTGCGAGGCCGCCTATTCCGCCGCCAAATCAGGGCTGCACGGACTGACGAGGGCTCTCGCAAAAGAACTGGCACCCAGCAATATACAGGTGAACGCCCTGGCATGCGGGGTGATCGATACCGAAATGAACGCAGTACTTGACGCCGCAGAACGCGCTGCTCTGGAGGAGGAGATACCTGCAGGCCGGTACGGCACTGCAGAGGAAGCCGCGCAAATGGTTCTCCTGCTCTCAGAAGCTCCCTCTTATCTGACCGGACAGATCATCGGTCTGGACGGCGGGATGATATAAGTTCTTACAGACAGTAGTATTTTTATTCATGGATCGACAGGAGACGTATCGGATGATAAATGTAAACGATCTGACAAAAATCCCAACAAACTGTTCTCTGACAGAGTTTGTCGGCACAACTGTGCTCGATACCATCGGGCTTGTCATACCCGGAGCCGACGCTTCTCTGCTCCGGCAGATGCACCTGAAAAAGCCTTATAAAAGTCTTGGCCTTATCAGCTCCCGCACGGGAGCCGCAGGACAGATCAACGCAGTGGACGAAGCTGTAAAATCGACCAATACAGAAGTTGTATCCATCGAACTCCCCCGCGATACAAAGGGCTGGGGCGGTCATGGGTGTTTTATCATTCTGGGCGGTGAAAATGTCTCAGATGTGAGACGGGCAGTTGAGATCTCGCTGGAATATATCAGAAAATATGCAGGAGAACTGTACATCAGCCAGGCGGGGCATCTGGAATTTGCCTACTCTGCGTGTGCAGACTCTGCGCTCCACATGGCATTTGACGCCCCGATCGGAAAGCCTTTCGGCTTCTTCTGCGGCTCTCCCGCTGCGATCGGTCTTGTCATGGCAGATCTGGCCGTCAAATCTTCTTCTGTCGAAGTGATACGCTATATGACGCCGGACAGGGGCACAAGCCACTCGAATGAGGTAATTGCGGCAGTGACCGGAGATGCTTCCGCTGTAAAGAACGCTGTCCTGACTGCAAGAGAAGTCGGATTAAAGCTGCTTGTATCCATGGGCAGCTATCCTGAAACACCATCGGCACCGTTTCTCTAAACGGTGTGCACCTCATAGTTTCCCATATACGTCTTCCGGCACGTATGCTTTCACTTCTATGCCCTCGGGAACGTATTTCTCAGAGATGAGCTGTCCGCGGTTTCGGATGACCTGAATCTTTCCAGCTTCCGAAAAGTCATACAGGCGCTCGATATATATCTGTTCCCTCCTCAGTATCTCAAGCAGGGCCTTTTTTAATTCCTCCATCCCCTGTCCCGTCTTCGCTGATGTCGGAATCGAGTAATCCGCCCGGAAATCACGCGGCCTCACCGGATCATCCAGCTTGTCCTGCTTATTGAAAAGCGTCACCACCGGACGGTCCTCTGCGCCGAGCTGGCGCAGGGTGTCATAGACGACATGCATCTGCTCATCCATCTGAGGATTCGATGCGTCTGCCACGTGGATAATGATATCTGCATACCGGACCTCCTCGAGTGTGCTTTTGAATGCCTCAACGAGATGATGGGGAAGCTTCCGGATAAACCCTACTGTGTCCGTGAGAAGAATCTGCTGCGTATCATCAAGGGTCAGAGCGCGGGTCGTTGTATCGAGCGTGGAGAAGAGCATAGCGTCTTCCACGATCCCCGCATCTGTCAGTACATTCTCGATACTGCTCTTCCCGGCGGAAGTATACCCTACCAGCGCCGCCACTTTCATCCCTGACTGTCTGCGCTGAGAACGAATCAGTTCTCTGTGTTTTTCCACATCCCGCAGATCTCTCTTGAGTCTGCTGATCCGCTCTCTGATCAGACGCCTGTCCATCTCCAGCTTCTTCTCCCCCGGGCCTCTTGTCCCGATGCCGCCGCCCAGACGGGAAAGCGATCTTCCAAGCCCGGTAAGACGCGATGAGCGGTATCTTAACTGTGCCAGTTCCACCTGGATCTTTCCTTCCCCCGATACAGCGCGTGCTGCAAAGATATCCAGAATAAGGAGGGTTCGGTCGATGATCTTGCAGGAAAGTTCCGCTTCCAGAGTGCCAAGCTGAGCGCTGGTCAGTTCATCGTCACAGATGATTCCCGTGGCATCTGTCTCCCATATCAGTTCTTTTAATTCCGCCAGTTTCCCCTTGCCCACATAAGTCGCAGGGTGAGCGCTCTCCCGTGTCTGAATCAGCTTTCCTGTCACTTCTGCATCTGCGGTCTTGGCCAGTTCTGCCAGCTCATCGAGAGAACGCTCCGCCATTTCCCGGCTTCCGGTATCAAGTCCGACAAGGATGACCCTCTCATTGATATGTTCTGTTTCGTGCATAGATTCTCCCTTTCTTTTCCGCATATGTTCAAGCGCCAATGTACAGGGGAAAACAGCTCCACAGCAGCTGGCTGTCTGCTGCGATCTACAGAAGGCGGATCACGAACACCGGCAGGGGCGGATCATTCCTCCTGTTATAATAGCTGTGAACGATCACAAGCCACTGTTTTGCATCCAGTTCTTTCAAATATGCCAGCAGAGCATCACGCTCTTCGTATCCCGTATCGCCGCCGCTGTAGATGCACAGGCTCATGACGCCTCCCGTTTTCAGAAGTTTCAGCCCTTTCTCCACAGCCTTAAGGCTCGTCCCAGGTTTCGTTGCGATCATATGATCTCCGCCCGGCATATAGCCAAAATTAAACATGATGACAGCAGCCTCTTCCTCTACATATCTGTCCATGTTTTCGTGGCCGTCGCAGATCAGCACCGCCTGTTCTGCACATCCTGATCTTAAGAGACGGTCTTTTGTCTGTTCCACCGCTTCCGGCTGAATGTCAAAACCATACACCCGGCCTCTCTTTCCGGCCATCAGACAGAGAAATTCCGTATCATGCCCCCGTCCGCAGGTCGCATCGATGCAGCAGTCTCCCTCGTGTATATAGTCTCTCAGGAAATGGTGGCAGTATTCTGTGATCTGATAATTCCTTTTTATATGCATGCCATCTTTTCTTTCTGAACGCTCTATCTCGTCTCCAGAAATTCCGCTTCTTTCTGGACCGTCTCATCATCCGGATAATCTTCCAGATACTCTGTCACCTTCTGCCTGGCACTCTCCCAGTCTGCCTGCTGTTCATAGCAGACGATCTCGTTGTATCTCATCTCTTTGACAAGCTCTGTGCCCGCCTTGTCCTCTCCGTCAGATGTATGCGTAAGCGCAAGTCCTGACTGAATATAACTGAGAGCTGCTGCGTAATCTCCTGTCTGCATCGCGCAGATCCCCATCAGATTATAGAGCTGGACGCTCGGCTGTATGCCGTTGTCCACCGCCTGGACGAACGCTGCCAGAGCGCCTTCATAATCTTCCATCTCATAGCAGGCCATCCCCAGCCCCCGGTATCCTCCGGCAGCTTCCTCTTTATCGCCGCTTTTGGTCAGCTCCTCAAACTGCGCCTTCGCTTCTTCATACTCTCCCTTTTCCAGCGCGTTCACACCTGCTTTCTGCGGACTGGAACAGCCGCAAAAAAGTCCTGCGGCCGCCACAGCCAATATCATAATTCTGATAAATTTTGTCTTTATTTTCATATCTTATACTCCATGTTCCGGATACTGCATCATCCAGAATGAATTTAATATATTAATAAGCATGACGGCCATATCGGCGATAATCGCATTCTGCATCGTCACAAATCCATAGAATGCCATTGCAATAAGCAGTACTTTCACCCCGATAGCAAACACCATGTTCTGCTTTACCGAACGCAGGGTGGCCCGCGCTATGCGGATGGCATTGATGATCCTGGACGGCTCGTCTTCCATCAGGATAATGTCTGCCGCCTCAAGGGCCGCGTCTGCTCCCAGACCTCCCATCGCGATACCTATATCTGCCAGCGAAAGGACAGGGGCGTCATTTATCCCGTCGCCCACAAATGCAAGTTTTTCTCCTTCCATCTGGTTCTCGCGAAACTCTTTGAGCAGCTCCACTTTATTCTCGGGCATCAGTTCTGCATACACACTCTCAATATGGAGTTTCCCGGCTGCTTCTTCTGCTGCCCGCTCATTGTCGCCTGTAAACATGACGACTCCCAGATCTTTCTTGCGCATCCACTTGATCAGCTTCGGAGCGTCACTGCGTATCACGTCGGAAATCAGGATATATCCCGCATACTGACCGTCGATAGCAATGTAGATGACGGTCCCTGCCTCTTTTGCAGGCTGGTAGAAAACGCCCTGACGGTTCATCAGCCGGGTATTTCCCACATGTACTTCTCTTCCATCCACTCGCGCACACACACCGTACCCCGGCTGCTCCTCCACATCGGACACCCTAGACATATCAAGCTCTTCTCCGTACGCTTCGGCAAGCGACATAGCGATCGGATGATTGGAATAGGCTTCTGCAAGAGCCGCTGTCTCGAGAAGTTCTTCTCTTTCCATCTTGTGCGGGACGATCTCACGGACGTGAAAGACACCTTCTGTAAGTGTACCCGTTTTATCGAAAACAAATGTATCGACCGTCGTAAGATCTTCCAGGAAAGAGCCGCCCTTTATCAGCACACCTTGTTTGGACGCCGCCCCGATTCCGCCCAGAAACGCAAGCGGTATGGAAACCATCAGACCGCACGGACATGCGGCGACAAGTATGATGAGCCCTCTGTATATCCACTCTGCTCTCGCCTCGGTAAATATCGTCGGTGGAAGTATCATTGTAAGCAGAGCAATAAGGATCACAAGCGGTGTATAATATTTCGTGAATTTATCCGCGAAGCGCACACTGTCTGACTTTTTCTCATTGGCATTCTCAACCAGACGCATGATTCTGGCAGCCGTAGAATCATTGTACAGCCGGATCACCCTTGCCTCGAGCACACTGTTCAGATTAATGCTCCCGCTGTAGAGCCGGGAGCCGATCTTTACATTTCTGGGTTCCGACTCTCCTGTCAGAGCCTTCATGTCCACAGAGCCTGTTCCCATGGTCACCACTGCGTCAACCGGAATTTTCTCTCCCGGACGCAGGATAATCACCTGTTTGAGCTCAAGCTCCTGGGGAGATACGATCTTCTCTTTGTTTCCTGTTTTGAGATTTGCATACTCAGGACGTATGTCGATAAACTCCGCAATGGACTTTTTCGTTCTGCCCAACGACAGCTCTTCCACGAGCTTTCCTACTTGATAGAACAGCATCGCCGCAACAGCCTCTTTGTGTCTGTCCACCATGAAAGCCCCGGCTGTCGCAATGATCATCAGCAGATTCTCGTCCAGAAACTGTTTCTTTAAGATCTTCCTGATCTGCTCCCAGTATGTACTCACTGACAGGACAGTATAAGCTGCCAGAAACAGCAGCGTCTCCACAGCAGGAGAAACAGTCCCGTACGACGCAACCGCCCATGCCGCAGCATAGAGAAGCACGCCCACACCGGTTTCTATCCCCTTTTTCCTCGCTTCTTCTGTCATTTCCCTATTCCTTTGATCCCATAAACTTTTTCCTTTATACAGTATAGCGAAAATATATGAAACCATCAATATTTTTTAATGACCGGAAAGTAATCTTAAGGAATTTTTACGTCGTTTTCAAATAGTTTATATATAAAATATCCTGAAAACATGATACAATGTGGTTAAACTGATTCCCTGACGGTACGCACAGGTGATTTCAGAACCGAGGGGGTGAATTATGTCAATCACAAAATGCCGTCTGTGCGGCGGCAGGCTGTCAGATAATAAATGTACTTTCTGCGGTCTGGATAATTCGATCTATCATCGTGAGAAAAAGTGGCAGCACAGCTTGAACAGACGAGAGGCAGAGCACCTGAAGAGGCAGGGCCGACAGCCTGATCCGTCGCGGGAGAGTTTCTCTAAAACGGTTCAGCCATCACAGAGCCGCACCGCAAAAAAAGAGAAACCGAAGCAGGATATTCGTGCCAGAACCCCCCGGGACAGCACGGCCCGTCAGACACGCCCGCCAAAGACCAATCAGACCGCTGCGCAGTCCGCTTCCAGAGCAGCATATGATACACAGAAGAAAGCAGGAAAGAAAAAAAGAGTCTTCCGCCGGTCTCTTGCGGTGATCCTGCTCCTTTCTCTCCTGCCCTCTCTCCTGGATCTGGGAAAAACACTGATCGGGAACGTTACTTCAAGCCTGGAGGATACGGGATGGTCTCTCGACAACATATGGAGCAATGATCCCAGCCCCGAAGAGGATTATTCCGATGTACTCGATGCCATTCGTTCTTATGACCCTGAAACATATAAATATGATCCGTATGAACACGTAACGGAAGAAATCCCAGAGACTGGCGAAGAATTCGAGACTGTGCTCGGCAGCGGCTGCTATATGGTCGGTGTGCATATACCCGCGGGAGTATATACGGCGGAACTTGTCGACGGCAGCGGTATCTTATCAGGAGAGCACACCGAATACCTGCTCTATGACTCCGTTTATTTCGGTTTGGAGCCTGATTACGACCAGGTCACCATAAGGGAGGATCTGAGACTCTACAATGGAGAGCGCGTGGATATCGACAGCGGACTCATCGTCCGCCTGACGACTGCAAACGCACAGCCCCTTGAGCAGGAGCCGACAGCCAATCCCCTGAACGAGCCTGTCATTCTCGCAGAAGGAACATATGTGGTAGGGGATGGAGTCATTCCCGAAGGGATGTTTGACATCTTTCCGGACACAAGCGGAGACGGTCAGTCTTCCTACGCCAGCATTGACCTGAATTTCCCGAATGGCATATCGGTCTATTACTGGATTGACAGTCCCGAAACAGCCATTACTTCTGATGAATACACAGATACTTCAACAAAAAATATCGTGTTCTCGGAAGGCACGGAAGTCGTCGTTGAATACGGCGGAGTCATCCTCGAGCCAAGCGAAGGATATTACAATGTGGATTACAAACAATATTCACAGTAGTACATAGACAGCAGGCCGGCTGTCACGCACATGCATCTGCAGCAGAGCGGAAATATTTAACAGGAAGGAGATAACATCATATGGGAGAAGATATACTGATGATGTCCGGTCCCGGACTGAATCTGATATGGCTGGGGCTGTTCATCGTGCTCATCCTCATTGAGCTTTTCACTGTAGGGCTGACAACGATCTGGTTCGCAGCAGGAACGCTCGCAGCGCTCATCGCAAATGCACTCGGCGCCGGCCTGATCGTGCAGATCATCCTTTTCTTTGCCGTATCCTGCGTGCTTCTTATCTTTACGAGGCCATGGGCTATGAAACATCTTAACCGGAAATGCATCCGCACGAATTATGAAAGCGAGATCGGAAAAGTGATCCGCATCACCGAAGAGGTGGATAATCTGGCACAGACGGGCGCAAGCGTCGTCGGCGGCCAGGAATGGAGCGTCCGCTCCAAAAATGACAGCCAGACGCTGGAAGCAGGCGCGCTTGCAAAGGTCGTTGCTGTTTCAGGCGTAAAGCTGATTGTAGAAAAATATGAGGAAAAACATGAGGAGGAACCATCATGAACATACCATTTATCAGCATCGGGACGATCTTGGTCCTGATCATACTGGTCATAATAGTGCTTATCCTTATCTCCTGCGTCAAGATCGTTCATCAGGCGCAGGCTGTTGTAGTGGAACGCCTTGGGGCTTACCTTACGACATGGAACACGGGACTTCATTTCAAACTGCCTATCATTGACCGCATTGCAAAACGCATCGATTTGAAAGAACAGGTAGTCGACTTTCCGCCGCAGCCTGTTATCACAGAGGACAATGTAACGATGCAGATCGACACAGTCATCTTCTATCAGATCACAGATCCGAAGATGTTCTGTTACGGAGTGGCAAGCCCTATCGTTGCAATTGAAAACCTGACGGCAACCACCCTGAGAAATATTATCGGCGATCTTGAGCTGGATCAGACACTGACTTCCCGCGAGACTATCAACACAAAGATGCGCGCAGAGCTGGATCTTGCCACGGACCCATGGGGCATCAAAGTAAACCGTGTGGAGCTTAAGAATATTATCCCGCCCACAGCAATTCGGGACGCCATGGAAAAACAGATGAAAGCTGAGCGTGAGAGACGTGAGGCAATCCTCCGGGCCGAGGGTGAGAAAAAGTCCACTGTACTTGTGGCAGAGGGTCAGAAAGAATCTGTTATCCTGGAAGCTGAAGCTGCGAAACAAGCTGCCATCCTGAAAGCTGAGGCTGAGAAAGAGAAGATGATCCGGGAAGCTGAAGGTGAGGCTGAGGCGATCCTCAAAGTCCAGCAGGCCACAGCCGACGGACTGAGATTTCTCAAAGAAGCCGGAGCCGATGAGTCTGTCCTCACGCTTCGCAGCCTTGAAGCATTTGAGAAAGCGGCAGACGGTAAGGCAACTAAGATCATTATCCCTTCTGAGATACAGGGAATCGCCGGACTTGTCAAATCTATCACCGAAGTGGCGGACGATGAAAAAGCAAAGCCGCTGTAAACTCCTGACTCTGTCGATGAGAGCAGCAGAAACCGGATGCAGGATTCTTCCTGTATCCGGTTTCTTGCGATAGCGACGAGCCAAAGTCCGGGCTTGCCCGGGACCTTGGCGACCGCTTACAATCCCGGATGTGCCTTTTGGCACTTCCGGTGATTCAGTTCTTTTGTCCATCTGTGCTCTTAAGCCTCCGCACCGATCCGACGGAGCTTTGACTGTTCTTTTCGATTTCCTATCACATGCTCCAGCACATCATCCATATTGTCCCGTTCTTCCCCCTGGTATATACATTCCTGAATCGCTTCATTCAGGGAAAGCATTTTATCATCCAGTTCTGAAACCATCTTTGCACATTCGCGGAGGTCACGGCTGATGTATTCCGGAGCGTTTCCCTCGAACTTATAGTATATCTTATGCTCCAGGCTCGCCCAGAAATCCATGGCAATCGTGCGGATCTGTATCTCGACTTTCGTGTCCACTACACTGTCCGACAAAAAGATCGGTACCGACACAAGCATGTGGTAACTTTTATAACCGCTCTCTTTTGGATTTTTTATGTAATCTTTTATAGAAAGCACTTTCAGATCACTCTGATTCCCTATCATCTCTGCCAGACGGTATATATCTGACGTAAATGAACAGATCAGGCGCACACCGGCTATATCGTTGATATACCGCACCATATTTTCTATTGATGTCTCATATCCATAACGCTTTAATTTTTTGACAATACTTTCCGGAGTCTTGATCCTGGTCTTAATATGCTCGATCGGATTATACTGGTGTACATGCTGGAACTCATCGTTTAAGATCTCCAGCTTTGTACCTACCTCTTTCAAAGCTGCATTGTAGAGAAATATAACCGTCTTCCAACTGTCGACATCCTCGTAGCTTTTGAGCGCAGCTTCAACCTGTTGTTCACCTCTCATCGCGGATATCCCCCATTGGTTATTTTTCTGACATTAAGTATACCATATTTTGTGGTTTATGTTAATCAGGTTCACTCTTTTTTTATCATCTTTTTATGCTTCCATTTATTCCAGCTTCATATCGCCGAAATGTATCCATTTCTTTTTCCTCATGAACTCTGACACTGCCAGTGTCAGCACTGCGGGCAGAACGAACTGTATCAGCAGTATCTTGATAAACACGATCAGCTCCGCCTCGGTCTGCGTCATCACCTGCCATGTCATCAGCGGTCCGACAAATCCTGCCGTTCCCATACCCGATCCGGTCGCATTGTTCGTCATGTGAAATACCATTGTTCCAACAGGTCCTAATATGGCGCTCGACAGAATCGGCGGTATCCATATCTGAGGATGGCGCACGATGTTCGGCACCTGAAGCATGGAAGTTCCTATCCCCTGAGAAATGAGGCCGCCTATTCTGTTTTCCCGGAAACTGGATACTGCAAATCCTATCATATTGCAGCAGCATCCTATGGTCGCCGCGCCTGCCGCCAGGCCTGAAAGATCCAGAATCACTCCCAGCGCCGCAGAACTGATCGGCAGTGTCAGAATCATGCCCATCAGTACGGATACAACGATGCCCATAACAAACGGCTGCTGTTCCGTTCCCCAGTTTATCAGAGAACCAAGCCATGCCATAAATCCTGATATCGGCGGTCCGGCAAAGAGGCCGGCGGCAGATCCGACGCCGATGCAGACAAGCGGTGTCAGTATGATATCGAGCTTCGTCTTTCCCGAGACAAGGCTTCCCACCTCGACGGCAATATATGCTGCCACAAATGCTCCCAGCGGTTCCCCCGGGCCGGACAGTACAAGACTTCCGCCTGTCATTATCCCGCCGGAGAGAATATCCCCGGCAAATGCCCCGATCATCCCGGCGGCTGACGCCGATACGATGACCAGATGTCCTGCATCCAGTTTCCGGGCCGTCCCCGCTCCAATGCCTGCACCTGTAAGGGCTGCCGCCACCTTTCCGATCGCGTAGATCGTATCCCCGATCCCACCGCCCAGATAGGTGCCAATCTGCTGGATGATCGTCCCTATGATCAGCGTGGCGAACAGTCCGTGCGCCATACCTGTCAGCCCGTCAATAAATATTCTGTCAAGAATTTTCTTCATGATGGTTTCCTTCCTTTTATTCTTTAAATAATATATCAGAAAGTTTCCTCTCACACAATGACGATCTGATGACATTTTGCAAATGACTTTTTTCTCCTGCTGTGCTAGAATAGCAGCATATCACAGTGAGAGGAGCTTTATCATGTTTCGTTTATGGGGAAAAGAATTTAAAGACAATAAAATGCTGCGGGACACTGTTATCTGCGATGATACGGACGATACGCGCACGCATAAGATATTTAACGCTCTCGATCAGATCTGCTATGAATTCGACCTGAGCAAACCGATCTGGCTCGATGTAACCATCAACGAATTTAAGCGTCACTCGAAGGCGAGATTCTATCAGGACAGCTTTGTGGACTCCATTGACTTTGATTATCTTGAGATACAGGTGATCGAGGAATAGAGGTCTGTATCTGTCATAATCACCGCAATCTTAATAGCCTTTCTGTATATTCCGCATAGCTTATAGTGTAAAGATTTTTAAAGGAGAGCTCGATATGAGCATGCCTAAAATTGAATGTACACACATTGATAAATGCTGTGCTGCCTCTTCGCTTCTCCAGTCCATCGCCCTGGAAGAAACCGCTATATCCCACATTCTGAACGCGGAAGGAGAAAAGCTCCAGAAAGCCGTTTCTCTTAGCTGCAATTTGGATGATCTGGTTAAGATCAACAAATCTGTCGAAGACATGGCCGACAGGCTTACCACACTAGAAACTGTCTTAAAATCAAAACTAGAGTTTATAAAGCCAATCCTTGCCGACTGTGACGTACCACATCATAAACCAGAATAATCATTGTGGGGGCTTCGCAGCTGTCATTCTTTGGGCAGCTGTACCGGCCGGTATAATCAGGATCAGCGTTATTTCTCACAAAATCAACGCATAAAGAATCCCCGGAAGATCCTCATTTTTCAGCATCTTCCGGGGAAAGTTCCAAGCAGATACTGTTCTTTCAGATACCAAAAAGTTATATGTATATAAACTTAATTCCAAGAAGCAACTTTTAAATTTGATTCAAAGAATTAAGGGCGGTGATTTTGATGCCGATTAATGTACAAATTGATATGCTGATCAAGAAATTGGGTATTAAAAAGGTGGAATTTGCTAAACGGCTAAAAATAGATCAGTCATATGTAACCAGATTGATAAAAAGAGACAATAAACCAAGCGAACGACTTATTGATGATATCTGCCGTGAGTTTGGCGTGAATGAAGTGTGGCTCAGAACCGGGGAGGGCGGTGACGAGAACATGTTCACCAAAACAGACGAAGATGGCAGATATTCGCTGAACTTGGGGAAATTGAGCGTAACAGAAAATCAGATTGCTCGAAACATGCTGAACGCGATCGCCGAGGCGTCCCCGGAAAAGTTAAAACATATAGAAGAGTTTATGAAAGAGTGTTTGGGCATAAAATAAGGGACTGACTCATTTGTCAGCCCCGGTCATGACCGCCAAGATGAGGTATATTCTCCGCAGAAGCTCCTCATCATCAATCCGGCGGACCATGTCAGCAATGTACTGCTTACGTTCTTCATTACTCATATGTACCCTCCCGACTGCAAAAACACATGTTCTGAAATTCCTTGATGCTATGATAGCACAATGGCAGTCCAATTAAACGGACTTCAAGAACATTTGTTCGTATATTTGTTGGTAAGTATGTGGATAACTTGCTAATAACTCACACCACTTACCACCTGTTCCTATTAAGTAAACAGTTGGGCGCGTATTAACTTATGGAAAATGATATGGTATAATCGCTCCGACGATTATGTAAATATGGTGTTTCTTGGAGAAAGAGAGGATAAAATTATGCTAATAACATCCGGTTACAATTTTGAGGGCCATCGGATAATAAACTACCTGGGACTTTGCTCTGGAGAATGTGCGCTTGGCACTGGTTTTTTGAGCTCTTTCGGTGCTGGACTTGCTGATTTGCTTGGCACAAACAGTTCCATGTACGAGGGAAAATTAAACGAGGCTAGAAAACACGCTCTGGATAGCCTGATGTCAGATGCAGCCGCTTTGGGCGCCAATGCTATTATTGCTGTCGATGTGGATTATACCGTATTTTCCGCTGATATTGTGGGCGTTACTGCCAATGGTACTGCCGTAATAATTGAGAAAGAATTAGAAAGCAGGGATTATTCACCAATTCATTTGGACATTAAAAATTTTAACCCTGATCTTCCAATTAAACCAAGCAGCATCCTGATTACTTCAGAAAATGGCAAATGCTATGCCGCTCTTTCGATAATGGATATTTCTACAAACAATATAACGGCAATTGCTTGTGATATTCAGCTATCTACTATATTAGACGATACATATAAGTTAAAGAACATAGCTTTCTATGATTTTAATACTTCTGAAAAAATAAAAACCAGCGTTGCAATACCGATTTCAATACCTATAGAAAAAAGGAATCTTCTGAAATCTGCACATGTTACCATTATTAAATATTGCGACCTTGACGAAGTTATATCCCCAACAATCAATGATGTTGTGTGGACTCCTGAGTCGGCCCCAGTCGATAATCAAGGCAACAATGTGTCATTTAAAGTGCAGTTTATGATTAATATTAAAACAATGAGTTCGGCAAGAGAAATTTGGAACTATTGTACAGAATATGATGATTCAAATAACGGGATACTCCCACCTGAATTGTTAGACACTATCAAATCATGTGCTTTAAAGGAAAGACTCTATGGTAATATGTATAACGAGTGTATAAAGCAAATAGAGCAGTTTATGAAATAGTAAAACCGTCCCGGGGCGCCAACACCTGAGCCGCCGGGGCGCCCAAACAGAATAACGTATTTACCCGGGCAGCCGGGGGACGTGCTCTCACCCGATTCCGAGTCCTTGCGGAAGGTGGTGATTATTATGAGTACATATGAGGAATTGAGCTTGATCGTGAGCACCGCCTTACTGATAGTAGCAATCCTGAATTTTACGCATAAGAAATAGCCGTCCTGCTCTCGTCAAAGTTTAGGAACGGCTATCTCATAGCTTAGTATTTACTTTCGCCGGGTCGGGTGACCTGCACTCACCTTCCGGCTGTCCTGTTAAGTACATTATAGCAAATGTACCTAAAAAGTCAACTGCCCGATGTTGGCGCATCAGGCGGAAATGTACATCCGAAGATGTACGTCTTCTCGACAGGAATATTGTATCATCTTCGGTGACAGGTGGCAAGAGACCATCTGTTATTTTTATACTCAAAATTCAAAGGAGATGATGTTATGTGGGTAGAACAAACTAAGAAAGGAAAGTACAAGTTTATAGAGCGCTACACAGACAGGCTGACAGGCAAATACAGACGGGTTTCTGTTGTGCTGGATAAAAATACCGCGCAGGCCCGAAAACAAGCCCAGACGGCGCTTGCGGAGAAAATCAGGCAGGCTCAGACCGCAGAGCCCGAACAGATGACACTTTGTGTCCTTATTGAGAAGTATAGGGAAGAGCAAAAGAAGACGGTCAAAGCATCTACATATGCTCGAAACTATTCAGCATGTAAATCGATCATGGGTATTCTTGGAGCAGATACGGTTATCAGCCGTATGACTGCAGGATATATTCGTGAATCTCTACTCGCAACTGGGGAGGAGCCCGTCACACTCAATGAATTTTTAACACGCTTCAAAGCGTTAATGAGGTGGGGTTATCGTAATGATTATGTGTCCGATATTTCATATCTGGACAAACTTGAAAAATTTAAGGATACACCCCATAGGATTAAGATTCAAGGAAAGTTTCTTGAATCTTCCGAACTGTCCGATCTGCTGTCTGGAATGGCAGTAAAAAAATGGAGGGATCTGACCGAATTTCTTGCGCTTTCAGGTTTGCGTTTTGGCGAAGCTGCTGCGCTGGATCTACAGGATGTCGACTTAAAATCACGCACAATACACGTATCGAAAACCTATGATGCAGCTCACAATATTGTAACATCAACAAAGACATCTACATCTACGCGCGATGTATACATGCAGGAACAGTTATATCAACTCTGTCGGCGCATAAAGGCTGAACGGTTATCCGATAATATAGTTCTTCAAATGAGTGTGGTGTTTTTCCCTGGATCAAAGAGAGAAAGAATCGAATTCGACTGTTATGCAAAATATCTAAGAGAGAACTCCGAACGGATCCTTGGCCGACGGATCACTCCGCATACATTGAGGCACACACACGCCAGCTTACTTATGGAACAAGGCATTGATATTGATACAATCTCACGACGGCTTGGACACGCGAACAGCCGAGTCACTCGAGAAATATATTTGCACATCACAGAGAAGCTGAAAGAAAAAGAAAACGAGAAGCTCAAAGATATAAAACTATTATAGTTTGCCCCTTTTGTGCCCCTTTTCCCGGGCCGGGACAAAAAAATCCCCAGGAAACACCGCGTCTGCGGCATCTTCCGGGGAAAGTTCCAAGCAGATGACGGGAATCGAACCCGCCTCCCCAGCTTGGGAAGCTGGTGTTCTACCGATGAACTACATCTGCATCTGACATGTTAGAAATTATACCGCTCTTTTACTGAAAATGCAAGACCTTTTTCAGCCATCCGCGTCTTCCCCATGTCTCAATCTATCTGCCAGTCAATCGGTTCAACGCCGTGGCTCTCGAGAAATTCATTCGTTCTGCTGAACGGCCTGCTGCCGAAAAAGCCTCTGAACGCAGACAGAGGGCTGGGATGAGGCGCCGTGAGTATCAGATGCTTCGGATTATTGAGCATCGTTCTTTTTCTCTGGGCAGGGCTTCCCCAAAGAATAAAGACGATCGGACGGTCCTGGCTGTTCAGCGCCATGATTGCTGCATCGGTAAATTTTTCCCAGCCGATTCCCCGGTGGGAATTCGCCTGGTGGGCGCGGACTGTCAGCACGGTATTTAGCATAAGGACTCCCTGCTGCGCCCATTTTGTCAGACAGCCATGATCCGGAACCGTACATCCCACATCGTCATGCAGCTCCTGATAGATATTGACAAGCGACGGCGGTATCTCCACGCCTTTTTTCACGGAGAAACACAGGCCATGCGCCTGTCCGTTGTTGTGGTACGGATCCTGTCCCAATATTACGACCTTTACATCTTTGAGCGGTGTCAGATGGAACGCATTGAAGATATCTTCCGCCGGTGGAAAGATTAGTCTTGTCCTGTACTCTTCGTTCACTGTATCAAACAGTTTTTTATAATATGGTTTCGAGAATTCTCCTTTTAGCGCTTCATACCAGTCTCCATTTATTCCTGCCATGTCTCTCTCCTCTTCTGTCTCTGAATATCCTGTATCTACAGTCTTACGGGAACACCCTCTGCCTGTAAGTATTCCTTCACCTGCCGTATCTCAAGCTCCTTATAGTGGAACAGGGACGCCGCAAGAGCCGCGTCCGCCCTGCCTTCTGTCAGGGCTTCTTTGAAATGTTCCAGCGTCCCGGCTCCGCCTGAAGCTATGACCGGGATCGACACACTCTCCGCAATCGTGCGGGTCAGTTCCAGATCATATCCTGCTTTCGTACCATCACAGTCCATGCTCGTAAGCAGGATCTCCCCAGCTCCCAGTCTCTCCACTTTCATCGCCCACTCTACCGCGTCCATGCCAACATCTATGCGTCCGCCATTCTTGTAGATATTCCATCCGGTTCCGTCTGCTCTCCTCTTTGCGTCAATCGCCACAACTACACACTGACTTCCGAATTTATCCGCTGCATCCCGGATAAGCTCCGGAGTGTTGATAGCAGAGGAGTTGATAGATATCTTATCCGCTCCTTCCCGCAGAAGAGCGCGGAAATCATCAACTGTCCGTATGCCGCCGCCCACAGTGAAAGGGATAAATACACACTCCGCCACTTTCCGCACCATGTCGACAACTGTACCCCGCTCATCTGACGAAGCAGTGATATCAAGAAATACGAGTTCATCCGCCCCCGCTCTGTCGTAAGCTTTCGCGATCTCCACCGGATCTCCGGCATCTTTAAGATCTACAAAATTCACACCTTTTACCACCCGTCCGCCATTTACATCCAGACAGGGGATAATTCTTTTTGTAAACATAGACTCTCCCTCCTGCATCTACAATTCCACGAAGTTCTTCAGGATACGGAGTCCCACATCTCCGCTTTTCTCCGGATGGAACTGACAAGCGAACACATTGTCTTTCTCCACTGACGCATGGATATGGGCGCAGTATTCCGTAGACGCACGCACGATCTGTTCGCTGGCTGCTCTCAGATAATAGGAATGTACAAAATATACATAGGCATTTTCCGGAATCCCTCTGAAGAGGCGGCCTTCATTCTCAAGATGAAGAGAATTCCACCCCATATGCGGGATTTTCCATCCCGGTCTGTCCGGGATGCGCAGGATCTCTCCCTTAAGTATGCCAAGTCCCTCCACGCCGGGAGACTCGTCGCTCCTCTCGAAAAGGAGCTGGAGGCCCAGACAGATCCCCATAAAAGGAGTTCCTTTATCCACTACCTGATGGATAACACTCTCCAGGCCGTATCTTCTGATTGTCTCCATGGCGTCCCCAAACGCCCCCACCCCGGGAAGTATCACTTTATCCGCCGCCAGGATCGTATCTTCGTCTCCTGTCACGACAGGTTCTTCCCCGAGCAGGAGAAGAGCTTTCTCCACGCTTTTGATGTTTCCTGCATCATAGTCTATGATTGCTATCATCTTTTCCGCCTCCACTTTTGTATCCTGAAATCGACCCGCTGCATTTTATTTCCGCCTGACCCCGGTCCTGATGACCGGGACGGGCGTATTATCGACTGCATCAAGGTTATTAATATATTTTCTCGTATCTCTTACAATAACCGGCGAAAGCAGGAGTACTGCAATAAGGTTTGGGATCGCCATCAGAGCGTTCAGAATATCCGCGGTCAGCCATACAAGATCAAGCGCGAGCACAGGCGCGATCAAAGCGACAGCGATATAGAGCACTCTGTAGGGATTCAGTCCTTTTCTGCCCGAAAAGTATTCTACGCAGCGCTCCCCATAATACGCCCAGCCAAGGATCGTCGAATATGCGAATGTAATAATGCCTACTACAAGAATAAACGGACCAAAATAGGGGATCTGTGAAAAGGCAAGCGTCGTAAGCTGCCCTCCGTCAGAGATGGCTCCTGTTCCGAGTTCCGGATTCTTCATCATCGTGGATACGAGCACAAGTCCCGTCATCAGGCAGACTACAACCGTATCCCAGAAAGTTCCCGTAGAAGACACAAGCGCCTGGCGGACCGGGTTTTTCGTCCTCGCTGCCGCCGCCGCGATCGGCGCAGATCCCATGCCGGATTCATTGGAAAAAAGTCCCCTTGCAACTCCGTACTGGATCGCATAGCGCATCCCGCCTCCAACAAGGCCGCCCGCTATCGCTCCTTTGTCTGCAAATGCAAGCTGGCAGATCGTTGTGACCGCCGGAAGTATAAAGTCACGGTTGATTGCCAGGATGATGATGCATCCCAGCACATAGAATACCGCCATAAAGGGAACCAGTTTCTCACATACACTGGCAATGCTCCTGATGCCGCCAAAAATCACGAAAGCTGTCAGCACCGCAACGACAACACCGGCGATCCATGGATCGATATTCAGATTTGCGCTGCAGACTTCGGCAATCGCATTTACCTGGGTTGCACAGCCGATGCCGAAAGAGGCAAATCCTGCGAATACTGCAAAGATCATCCCGAGCCACTTCATATTCAGCCCGCGCTCCAGAGCGTACATAGCACCGCCCTGCATCCGTCCGTCAGGAGTCTTGACACGGTATTTTACCGCAATCAGGGACTCTGCATACTTCGTGGCGATGCCAAACACCCCTGTGAGCCAGCACCACAGTACGGCTCCCGGACCTCCCAGGGCGATCGCCGTGCCGACTCCAATGATATTTCCGGTCCCGATCGTAGAAGCCAGCGCCGTAGCAAGAGCGCCGAACTGGCTGACTTCCCCGTCTGCACCTTCTTCTTTTGAAACAGAAAGAGCTATTCCTTTTGTGATTGTCTTTTTTTGGATAAATCCTGTCCTCAGCGTCAGAAAAATATGTGTTCCGAGCAGGAGAGCGATCATTCCCCATCCCCATACGACATCATCCAGCGACTTTACAGCGTCGTATATCTTGTCATACATTACTCATCCCCCTTAATCTGCTATCTGCCTGATCCTGTCTCCTTTATCCTTATCCGCCTCAGCAGCCGCTTAGAACCATTAACACGCATCTATTCTTCAGATCCAGCCACAGCAGATCGAAACACAACAGATTCTGTCTATAACAGATATAAGGCATACTCATGCCGCTGCAAAGAGTCGGCATGCCGTATGCCTTAACATTTCCTGTAATATAGAGATTTTAACGCATTTTCACTTTAATGTAAAGAAGTATTTTCTGTTTTTGCGTCGAGTTCAAACCAGAATTCCACACCGTTGTCAAAGTTGCGGACTCCATATTTCTGCCGGAACGACTGCATAATCGCTTTAACGATGGAAAGTCCTATCCCATTCCCGCCATATTCTCTTGTATGCGCTTTATCCACTTTATAGAACTTATCCCACAGCTTCGGAACATCTTCCTCCGGGATCGGATTCCCACTGTTGAACACCGTAATATGCGCAACATCCCCTTCACGCCGGATCCGTATCTCGATCCTTCTTTCATTTGCCACATGATGGATCGCATTGGTAAGATAATTTCGCACAACCTGCTCAGTCTTGAACTCGTCCGCCCAGACATAGAGCTTCTCATCAGCAATAAAATCTACCGACGCCTCCGCCTGCTGGATAAGAATCTCACAGCTTGCAATCACGCCGCGGACCAGTCCGACAATGTCAAACCTCTCAAACTGTACCTCATCGTCTCCGAACTCAAGCTGATTCAGAGTCAGCAGATTCTTGA
>DXAU01000074.1 GCA_019116885.1 Candidatus Mediterraneibacter pullistercoris
TTTAAGATGCAGGAATTAATCAACCGCGCAAAAGAGCTTCTGGCCGACGGAACTGTGGCAAGAGTGCTCGGATGGAAAGCCGGGGACCTGCCTTACAATCCGGAACCGGCTTACTTTGAGAAAGAAGAAGATTTCGCGGATTTCGTGTACAACGGATTCTGCGGAGCAAACTTAAGCAAATATATGATCGAGGCTTCCAAACTGGAAGGAAAGACGCTTGTATGCTTAAAGCCATGTGATACATACAGTTTCCAGGAGCTGATGAAAGAGCACCGCGTAGACCGCGAGAAAGCATATATCATCGGCGTGGGATGCAAGGGAAAACTCGATATCGAGAAGATCCGGGCTATGGGCATCAAAGGAATCAAGAGCATTTCCGGGGCTGAGATCGAAGACGAGGCTAAGACGCTGACGATCGATACGATCTACGGAGAGAAGACATGCGCATATGCGGACGCGATGCTTGAGAGATGCCATGTATGCAAGGGCAAAGACCACATGATCTATGATGAGATCATTGGAGAGTCGAAAGAGACAAAAGACGCGGACAGATTTACAGAGGTTGAAGAAATCGAGGCGCTGAGCCCGGAGGAGAAATTTGCGTTCTTCCAGAAAGAACTCAGCAAGTGTATCCGCTGCAATGCCTGCCGCAACGTATGTCCGGCATGTTCCTGCCGCAAGTGTGTGTTTGACAGCAACAAGTTTGACAGCGCGCAGAAGGCAAACGTGGATTCCTTCGAGGAAAAGATGTTCCATATTATCCGTGCTTTCCATGTTGCGGGAAGATGTACGGACTGCGGAGAGTGCAGCAGAGTCTGTCCGCAGGGAATCAGACTGCACCTGTTCAACCGGAAATTTATCAAAGATATTGACGAGCTCTACGGAGAATATCAGGCAGGCGCTGACCTGGAGCCGAGAACTCCGCTCACGAACTATGACCTTGAAGACGCAGAGCCGGGAATTGTGGCAGAAAGGGGATAATGTATGTATAAGATCGCAAGAGAAAATCTGACGGCATTATTTCAGAAGATCGCCGCAGAACAGGAGTTATATCTTCCGGTGAGAAATGAAGGACAGGTAAATTTCGGCGTGTGGACGGAAGATGCAGACGTCGATATCGATACACTGAAAACTGTAAAATCTGCGAAAGATGCATTTTTCCCGCAGAGCGAGACGCTTTACACATGCGTCAGAGACGGGAAGAAGTTAAGCATTGAGCCGGAGGCGTTAAAAGAGCAGGATTTCGTAGTGTTTGGCATGAGGGCATGCGACGTGAAAGGTGTGGAAGTGCTGGATAAAGTATTCCTCGTAGATCCGCTCGATACATTCTACGCTGCAAGAAGAGACCACGGAACCATCGTGGCGCTCGCCTGCCATGAGCCGGAGGAGACCTGCTTCTGCAAGGTGTTCGGCGTGGATGCGGCAGATCCGGCAGCCGACGTTGCGACATGGCTGATCGGAGAGGATCTGTGCTGGAAACCTCTCACAGAGAAAGGCGAGGCGCTGACAAAGGCCCTCTCAGACCTTTTGACAGAAGATGCGGGCGCAGAGGCGGCAGTTGAGAAAGAGAAAGAAGCAATCCATAATATCGTAGAGCAGCTCCCGTACTCCAACCTGTCCCTCGAAGGATGGAACGGAGACGTCCTGATGGAGAAGTTCGAGGATCCGCTCTGGGATGAACTGTATAAACCGTGCCTGGCATGCGGAACATGTACATTTGTGTGCCCGACCTGTCAGTGCTACGACATCAAAGATTATGATACAGGGAAGAACGGTGTGCAGAGATACCGCTGCTGGGATTCCTGTATGTACTCTGATTTCACGATGATGGCGCACGGCAACAACCGTACAACGCAGAAAGAAAGATTCCGCCAGAGATTCATGCACAAGCTGGTATATTTCCCGGCGAACAACGAAGGAATGTATTCCTGTGTGGGATGCGGAAGATGCGTGGAGAAATGTCCGGCTGCATTGAATATCGTGAAAGTGGTAAAAGCATTTCAGAAACAGGGAGGTGGGCAGTAATGAGTGAATGTACATGTCACAAGAACTATACACTGGATACACTGATCCCGAAAGTAGGCGTGATCACAGATATCCGCGAGGAGACGCCGGACGTCAAGACGTTCCGCGTCAATGCTCCGGAGGGCGGCAAGCTGTTCGAGCATATGCCGGGACAGTGCGCAATGCTCTGCGCACCGGGAATCAGCGAAGGTATGTTCTCGATCACTTCCTCTCCGACAAACAAAGAGTATCAGGAGTTCAGCATCAAGAAGTGCGGAGTGCTCACAGACTATCTGCACAGCCTTGAAGTGGGAGATGAGATCACAGTAAGAGGACCGTACGGCAATCATTTCCCGGTAGAGGATAAGCTCAAAGGGAAAGATCTGCTCTTCATAGCAGGAGGAATCGGTCTTGCGCCGCTTCGTTCCGTTATCAATTACGTACTGGACAACCGTGAAAATTACGGCAAGGTGGATATCGTCTACGGCTCCCGTTCCGCGGATGACCTGGTCCAGTTAAAAGAGATCCAGGAAGTATGGATGAACGCTCCGGATGTTGATGTCCATCTGACCATCGACCGCGAGCAGGAAGGATGGGACGGCCATGTAGGATTCGTGCCGAATTACGTGAAAGAACTGGGATTCGATGTAAACAAGACAGCCCTGATCTGCGGGCCGCCGATCATGATCAAGTTTACACTGGCCGGCCTTGAGGAACTCGGTTTCTCCAGACAGCAGGTCTATACGACACTGGAGCTTCGCATGAAGTGCGGAATCGGAAAATGCGGAAGATGCAACATCGGTTCAAAATATGTATGTAAAGACGGTCCGGTATTTCGGTGCGATGAAATCGATGAGATGCCGAATGAATACTAGGGAAAGGAAGAAATATCATGGAAAATATGGTAAATGTATATTTTTTCGGT
>DXAU01000010.1 GCA_019116885.1 Candidatus Mediterraneibacter pullistercoris
CCACCACTCTCCGTTGCTGCCTTCCACATTTGTCACTTTTACAATATCCTGGAGAGAGCTGTTCCATCTTCCGTTCACAACATAATAATAGCTTCCGTCTTCCATCCGGGCAAAACCTGTCCCGGTAAACGGTGTGCCGTCGTCCGTCCGGTATAACCTGTTATTGGCTAATCTGTATACCGGTTCTTTTTCCGCCTCTTCTTCCGGCTCCGTTCCGGACTGGTCTGATCCTGCCCCATCCTGCCCGGCAAGTCCTGTATCCTCCTCTGTAGTCCGTTCTTGTACAGCATTGTTATCAGAAACAGTCGTCCCGTCAGACAGAGGCCCTGCCCCCTGTCCCGTAACCGCATTATTTCCCGCTGCCATTACAGGTGCTGCCGTAATCGATAAAGATACGAAAATAATCCCAAGTAAACTCTTCACTTTTAGATTTCCCATAAATTTATTCTCCCTGTTCCTAAACTGATTCTATCTTAAATGAAGTATATCTTTTGCCCCGTCAAATGTCAATTTACAACGGCTTTTTCGCTTCTATTTCCACCCATTTTATGGTATACTGATATGCAGACGCCGGCTCCCTGCAAGTGCCGGCCACAGTATATAAACAATGAACGAAAGGGCTAAATCATGTGGGCTTACAACGAAACTTTTTATCAGATATATCCCATTGGCTTCTGCGGCGCTCCCGTACACAATGACGGAGTCACTGAGCACCGCATCCTGAAGATCGGCGAATGGGCTGGATATCTTCAGGAACTCGGAATCGGTTCCATTATCTTAAATCCGATCTTCGAGTCGGATAATCACGGATATGATACAAGAGATTTCCGGAAGATTGACTGTCGTCTCGGTACGAATGAAGATTTTAAAGAAGTCTGCCAGACGCTCCACCAACACAATGTAAAAATCATGCTCGACGGAGTGTTCAACCATGTCGGACGGGGATTCTGGGCATTTAAGGACGTGCAGGAAAAGAAGTGGGATTCTCAGTACAAGGACTGGTTCCATATCAATTTTGACGGGAACAGCGGTTACAATGACGGTTTCTGGTACGAGGGCTGGGAAGGACACTATGAGCTGGTCAAGCTGAACCTGCAAAATCCTGCCGTCGTGAACTATCTTCTGGACTGCGTAAAGATGTGGATCGAAGAGTTTGGGATAGACGGCCTCAGACTTGATGTGGCTTACTGTCTGGACCATGATTTCATGAAGAGACTCCGCAGTTTCTGCGAGGAGATCAAGCCGGGCTTCGCGCTGATCGGCGAGGTACTTTTCGGTGATTACAACCAGATCGTGAATGATGAGATGCTCCACAGTTGTACGAATTATGAATGTTATAAGGGAATTTATTCCAGCTTTAACAGTATGAACATGTTCGAGATCGCACATTCGCTCAACCGCCAGTACGGCCCTGAGCAGTGGTGCATCTACAGAGGTAAGCATCTCATGACATTTACAGACAACCACGATGTGTCGAGACTTGCTACGATCCTCACAAATAAAGAGCACATTCCTCTGGCTTATGGGCTTTTGTTCGGGATGCCCGGCATCCCCTGTATCTACTACGGCAGTGAGTGGGGCGAGGAGGGCGCAAAAGCGCCGGACAATGATTATGCACTTCGTCCATGTTTTGAAGCGCCAAAGCCAAATGAACTGACGGCGTTTATCAGAGAACTCATCGGGATTCGCAGAAACAGCGAAGCCCTCTGCAGCGGTTCGTACCGTAATGTAGTTATTACAAATCATCAGCTCATCTTCGAGCGGAAAACCGACAGCGAACGTCTCATTGCTGCGATTAATGCCTCTGATGCTGCGTACACTGCCGGCAGCCATGAACTGAACGGCACGTTCAGCCGGATCCTGGCATACCCGGAAGGGGCTTCTTCCCGCCCGGAGGCGGAAGAGCCTGTTGCCCTTAACGGCCAGCTCTCCATGCCGCCTTACAGCGTGCAGTATTTTAAAATGATATAAAACAAAGTTTACAGTACCCACCGGGCACGGCTTCCGTGTCCGGTTTTTGTTATGCTCAGTTTCCACTCTATCTGTTCCTTCAGTTCGTTCACATGGGAGATGATTCCCACAAGACCCTTTTCTCCTGCCAGTTCTTTTAATATCTGGATCGCCCTCTCACGGGAAACATCGTCCAGGGAACCAAATCCTTCGTCCACAAACATTGTCTCCAGACTCACAGCGCCCGCTGTATTCTGCACAATATCCGCCAGTCCCAGAGCCATGGACAGCGCCGCCATAAATGATTCTCCGCCTGACAGAGACCGCACGTCTCTGACCGTATCTGTCACCAGATCATACACATCCAGATCAAGCCCTGCCTGTCCCTGGCTGCTCAAAGCGCTGATGTCGCGGCACTGCAGCAGAAACTCATTTGACGTCATGCGGGCAAGCCGGCGGTTTGCCGTCTGGATAATCTGCCGGAAGTATTTTCTCTGGACGTAAGTCTCAAGATCAAGCTTCACACTCCCACTCAGATTCCCGTTGGCAGTCCGGCTCAGATTGCCAATCGTCTCATATTGCCGACGCAGTCCCGCCTCTGCATCAAAATACTTCCTCAGTTCATCACAGGCACTCTTATTCGTCACATTTCTTCCATGTATTTCAAGATTCTGCCTGCGTTTTTCTTCCGCCTGTTTCAAAAGTCCGCTCAGCTTCTCTGTGTCAGCTTCAACGTTTTCACGCTCTCTGCCCGCAGTCTGATTCATCAGTGTCTCGATCTGCGTGCGGTTCTGGAGAATGGCAGTCTCATGATCCGCAGCTTTCTTCTCTTTTTCCTGCCAGCCCTCGATCCACTGTTTTGCCTCGCGGTATTCTGCCTGATCTTTAAACTGCTGCCGGCGGATCTCCTGGCGGAACAGTTCCTGCTCTTCTTCAAAACGCTTCGCAAGAGCTTTCTTCTGCGTCTGCACACTTTCAAGCTGCCCGGAATTTCTGCGGTTCTCCTCCACGCTTTTTAAATACTGCTTCTGCGCCTGCTCAGCCGCCTCTCTCTGCCGCTTCAGCCGTTCCTTGAGCGTCTTTAGCTCTTCAGCGGCCTCCTGCTCTGTCAGGCGCTGCTCTCCAAATGCAGCCTCCTCCGCTTCCAGAATGGCCCGTGCTTTCTGAAATGCTGACTGCATTTCTAAACGCTCTGCCTCTGCCAGATCCCGCAGTTTTTTGGCTTCTTCCACAGTACTCTGGTCCGGGGCGCTGTCCGGAAGTTCCGCTTTTCCCGGATGCCGCAGTGATCCGCACACCGGACATGGGGTGCCCTCCTTGAGTTCTCTCGCCATGATCCCTGCCTGAGCGCTGAAGAACTGCCGGTACTTCTCTTCATAGTCCGCAGAAGCTCTTCTGCACTCTTCCATGCACCGCTCCATCCCGGACGTCTTCTCCCTGTACTCTCTTCTCAGTTTTTTCAGTCTGTCATACCGGGGAAGCATTTCGCTGAGCCTTAAGATGCGCTCCTGCGCCTCCGGCTCCGTTTCCGCCAGCTCACAGTTCAGCCTGTCCGCCTCTTCGCGCAGTTTTCTTTCTTCTTTCTCATGCTCTTTCTGCCAGGCGAGCAGTTCCTGCTCCTTTCCCTCTGCCTGTTCCAGTTCTTTCTTTGTCCGGATTGCCTGCACTTCAAGGCTGCGCGCGCGTTCCGCCCGCTCCCCCTGTGCGGCCTGCATCCTGAGCTCATCACAGGCTTCCTGTTCGCTTTCAAGTTTCCTGCGTGTATCCAGCGCCTTATCAAGCAGGTGAAAGATACGGTTTATCTCCTGCCGCTTCTCAATTGAAGCGCGGAGCTTCTCTGCTTCTTTCCTGATCCGAGCCTCTTCCCCTGCAAGATAATCCTCCTGCTCTTTTCCGGCCTTTTGTATCTCTTCGAGCATGTCCAGCACTTCCCTGGCAGCGGGCAGGGAGTGCTCTCTTAGTTCCTGCCAGCGCTCAGAAAGGGGCTCCTCCTCTGTCTGAGCCTCTTCCCCGCCATCTGCCCGGACCTCTACTCTGTCCATCGCTCTTGCAATGGCCGCTTCATTCTCTTTCAGACTGACAAACAGTGATTTGCCCAGCTCTTTAAGTTCCTCCTGCATCTTCCAGAATATTTGTGTCTGAAAAATACGTGAAAATATTTTCTTGCGCTCTTTTGACTCTGCATGCAAAAGCTTTACAAAATCCCCCTGGGCGATCATGGCTATCTGGGAAAACTGCCCCGCATCCAGCCCTATGATCTCTTCGATCTTATGGTCTATCTCCCGTTTTTTCCCCTGATACTCTTTCCCGTCAGGCATGACAAGACTTACTTTTGCAGTCTCTTTTACAAGGCGGACGCTGCCGTCCGCTTTCCGCCGTTTGCCAGCCCGCATATACTCGGGATTCCTGCGCACAGTGTACGTTTCTCCTCTGTAGGAAAAAATATATTCCACATACGTGTCCGTATTCTCAGACGCGTACTGGCTGCGCATCATATTGCCGTCGCGCCGTCCTCCGCTGGTTCTGTCATAAAGAGCATATGTGATGGCGTCAAATATCGTTGTCTTTCCTGCGCCTGTATCTCCGGTTATCAGAAAAAGGCCGCCTTGCATCCGGGTGAAATCTACAACCTCTTCGCCGGAATATGATCCGAACGCGGACATGGTAAGTCTGACCGGCCTCATTACACATCCCCCCTCGCTCTGACAAATACCTGTTCTATGATATTCTTCTCTTCTTCTGTCATGTCCCGCCCCTGCATCTCATGATAAAAGTCACAGAATGTCTGCACAGGATCCTGTATCTTTATGTTTTCTTCAGAAAATTCAAGCCGCTTTCTTGTCCGCTCATTGTCTATCCGCACTTCCAGTATGCGGCTGTATACTTTTTCAAGCTGTTCTTTGGGCTTATACGGGTCGATCTCATCCGTCAGGGTAATGCTTACATAGTCGCCCCTTCCACCGGGTTCCGCATCTGAAATGAGATCCTGAAGACTGCCACGCACCCGGCGCACTTCACGCAGTGGATGAAGAGGCAGCTTTTCTATTTTTACCGGAGCCCCTTTCTCTCTGAGTTCCACCACATGAAGCGACTTTTCCTGTTCCGACTCACTCACAGAATACTTCAGGAGCGTTCCGCAGTACCGTATATGCTCCTGTCCGACTTTCTGCGCCCCGTGAAGATGTCCGAGCGCTGCATAGTCAAAATCACGAACCACTGAAATATCAACATTGTCAACGCCGCCTACGCTGAGCATCTCTGAATCACATGTTTCCGGCGCCGCTCCGTCCCCGGTATAAAACTGATGCGATACAAGGACATTTCTTCTGGAAAAGTCGATGTTCTCCCGTTCCAGCACCATCCTTACCGCCTCTGTGGAATTCTCCGGAAGTTCACCGCCGCACAATGCCCTGACGTACCCTGGTTTCAGAAAAGGCATCAGATAAAAATCCACGCTGCCGAAGCTGTCCGTCAGCGTGATCTTCATAAGCTCTTCCCTCTCAGTCTCTGGCGGCTGTCCCGCAATATAGATCCGGTGACTTCCGAGCAGGCGGCTGGCATAGTCAAGTCTCTGCGCTGAGTCGTGGTTCCCTGAAATGATAAGAACCGGGATCGCCGGACATATACCGGAGAGACGCGTCAGAAAGTCATCAAAAATACCGACAGCTTCAGCGGACGGAACTGATCTGTCATAGATGTCTCCTGCAATCACTACCGCATCGGGACGCAGCTTTTCCGCATAGGAAATAACCTCCCCGAGGATATGTTCCTGATCCTCGCGGAGGTTATAATGGTGAAGCTGTTTCCCGATATGAATATCTGATAAATGAAAAAATCTCATTTTCTTATGCCTTTCTTTTGTCTGCTATTGGGACTTGGGATTTTTCCAAATCCAAAGCGCAGCGATAATAGCAATGATATAGAGGATGTTGACCATCACTGTCGGATTGTCTCTTAAAAGAAAGATCACCGCAATAACAGCAGCAAGCGACAATGCGAGCTGAACCGCTGACAGAATCCTCTTCTGGCTCATATCTTTTGATCTCTGCCTGTCTTCTTCTTTCTGATACTCCATCTTCAGGTACTCAAGAAGATTCTCATCGCCGATATGCGTCAGTATCCACTGTTCTCGTGAAAATTCTCCGGCATACCCGCCCTCTGTCCAGCTTTCCTGTGCTTCTGGTGCATCCGGCTCTTTGCCCCCTGTACTTTCTGTTTCCTCTGCCACCACACCGGGTTCTTTGCTGTCTGATGTTCTTTCGCTGTCTGGAGTTCCTGCGGCCGCATCTTCCACAGTTTCTTCCGATGTAGTGTCTGCTGTTTCTACGTCTGTGTTCTCATTTACAGTTGTCTTTTCCATTACCTTATTTTCTTCTGAATCCATATTTTTCTCCTCTTCTGTATCTGGCATCCGGCCGTTACCGGCACGATGCACGGTCTGTTCTTTGCCTGGCAGTGCAAAAAGTTTCTCCTATGCTTATTATACAGAGAGAGGTTTTTCAACGCAAGATACTCTTTTATCCTTACTGTATGTTCCTTTTTGTTACCGTCTGTTCCACTTAGAGTTTCACTGTCTTTGGATCATGTCCCATAGCCGGAATGACTTTATCCACAAGATCTGACGTCTGAAACCGCAGACTGCTCGTATTGATGCACGGATGGCACGCGAAATACTCATCCGCCAGAACGTCCTCATCTATCAGGAGCTGCACATTCTTATCTTTGTCATTCATCAGTCCCATCACGCTCACCGATCCCGGCGTGATGTCAAGGTATTTTTCCATGTATTCCGGTTTTGCAAAGGACAGCCTGGAAGATCCGATCTGTGCAGACAGATCTTTCGTCTTAAACGGCTTATCCCCCGGGATAAGGAGCAGATAAAATTCTGTTTCCTGACGGTTGCACAAGAAGAGATTTTTACAGATAGCCACATTTTTCTCCAGGCCGCTGCTCAGGATTCTGTCTATCTCTCCGCAGGCTTCCATAGTCATAGCTTCCTCGTGATCGATTCTCTGATAAGAGATTCCAAGCGAGTCCAGCAGATCATACACTCTGATCTCTTTGTCCTTCCGCCCCTCGTTATTATCTGGTCTTCCGTCAACTAACTTCATCCTGTATCTCTCCCTTTCTCAGATTCTTGTCCTGTACCGGTCTTTTCCATAAAATTCACATTTTCAGGCTGCGGCAGCGGTCAAAACAGGCGAAGATCTCCTGACGTCTCGGTTTTGCCATGCAGGAGATCCCCTGGCTGCCCCCGCACAATGCGGCCAGGCTGCCTTTCTCTATCACCTGCTCCAGACCGTCCACGATCTGGCGGAGATCTTTTCTCCCATCCATCATATGCTGCCGGGCATACTTCATACAGTATCCAAGCGCCGTCACCTGCTCACTGTCCGTAATCTGTTCTACACAGCGCAGATCGATCGTTTCTTTATTTATCATGACTGCCTCGCGGCCCATTGTCTTTATCTTGATCCTGCCGTTTTCTTTCAATGACTTATCTGCTCCCGGCCGTCTCGTGAAATCCGGTTTCCCGGCCGGCGTCTCCGGCCCGCTGATCATCGGGAAGTTCTCTGCCTCTTTTTTCGCATACGCAGTGATGTCTTTCGGCACATAACGATCCATCTGGATGATAGTATCTGCAATATGAAAATACGCCCCCGAACTGCCTGCAACGATCACAGTGGAGATGCCGTAATCATCGTACAGCTCCTGTATCCTCTCGATAAACGGAGTGATCGGTTCCATATCGCGGTGAATCACTCTCTGCATCAGCTCATCCCGGATCATGAAATTCGTGGCGCTCGTATCCTCGTCGATCAGAAGCAGAGACGTCCCCGCTTCGATACTCTCCACCACATTAGCCGCCTGGGAAGTACTGCCGCTGGCGTCCTCAGTGCAGAATCCTGTTGTGTTTTTCCCGTTCGGAAGATCATTGATAAACATGGAGATATCTGTCTTTCGGATACTCCTGCCATCCTCGGCACGTATCTTCACAGCCGTATCATCCGTAATCACATATTCTCTGCCGTCTCCTGCAATGTGATCGTATACCCCCAGCTCCAGCGCCTCGAGCAGAGTGGATTTCCCATGATATCCTCCCCCCACGATAAGGGTGACGCCCTTCTTTATTCCCATGCCGGTGATCCGGCCTCTGTGGGGAAGTTCCAAAGTCACTTCTAATTCCCTGGGAGAGGAAAACTTCACCCCGCCTTTCATCGGGCGCGGTGAGACGCCGGACTCTCTGGGCAGCACGCTTCCATTTGCCACAAAAGCACAGAGGCCCAGCTTTGGCAGCATCCCGCGGATATAATGCTGGTCTTCCGCAAGATCGATGATGCCGCGCAGTCTCTCTGCGTCCATATTTTTATAGAAAAGTGAACTTTTAACACATGCCGGCACAAAATCAAAAAGCACTTTTTCCAATTCCCGGGCATTGATCGTACGCCCGTTCGCCGGGAATCCGATCTCCATGCGGAGCACCACATCTCCACTCTTTGGATCGATATGGCACGCTGTGCGCTCGAGTATTTCCTGGGAACAGCGGCTCACTGACATAAGTCCGCTCTTTCCCGAACCTTTCGCCTTGAATGTAAACTGTTCGGCACATCTGGCAAACTGTCTTGTCAGTTCATCCTGCAGAGCGATCCGCTGATGGTCTTCACAGTAAAGCTCCCCGGGAAATCCTGCTGTGCGCCCGGGCACATGTATGCTCACCTTTGACGGAGAGGCAAAAGGATCTCCCTGAACGTGGTCAACAGACAGCACGTACCCCGGAAACTGGTATTCTCCTCTTGTGTCTTTGTATGCGGGATAACCGCGGTGATCAATCTTGTTCAGCAGGCTTTTCAGATCGGTTGATGACTGCATGATGACGTCTCCTTTTCTGTCAGTTAAATCACATTCTCTGCGTTTCTTCTGGCTCTGACTGATGTGTGCCAAAATAAAACGGATAATCTGCGAAAAGAATAGCATCCGGCTTGCCATATGTCAAGCCAGATGCCATTTTGAGAGAAACCGGCCTCATTCGCCGATCATATTTTTTTCATTCCTTTATATCCCTTTAAAACTGAAAGAGAACTCCATTTTTCCATTTGCATCAAGCAGATATTCCGGGTGTGTCTGCGCACCCCACGAGTCATCTCCGGCAATCCCCATCTGGCCTGACGCCACGCGAACCACCGTATGATGGATCTGCGGCAGCTCATAAGGATGCCTTGCATTTTCCAGCTCATGAGGTGTGTAAGGCAGTGCGGAAAACATCATCGGGCCGCTCTCCTCTGACATTGCAAAGAGAATACCTCTTCCCTTTTTATCCGTCACTGATGCACACCTGACCTCCTGTTTCGCGCCACACTCCTGAGGAACGATATAACGCGCCAGATTATCCGCAGCCAGGTTCTGATAAATTCCCAGCTTCGCTCCCTTTTTGCGGTCCGCATAAGTCTCCGCAGGTCCCAGCCCGTACCACTTCACATGGTCATAATCTGCACTGAACCTGAAAATCACTCCAAATTCCGGCATATCTCCAAGTTCTGCTGCGGCCGCACAGGTAAGCGTCGTCTTGATCCAGCCGTCTTGCGACACTTCGTATGTAATCTGACATTCGCTCAGAGGACTGGTCGGCAGAATATAGGGAAATGTCACTTTCACAGATGCCTCTCCAATCTCAGTCTGAGGTTCCATGATATTTCCGAATGTTCTCTCGCGGAAATCTTTATGCCCCACATACAGACTGGCGATCTTCCACTGAGCATACCTCTGCGGCATCTGGTTTCCACGGTCATTGTCCACCGGCGCACGCCAGAAGTTCGGTTTTGGTATCTCATGGATCAGTTCTCTGCCCGCATAGCGGTAGGACGTCATCCCACCGTCCATCAGGGAAAACAGAACATGAAAGTGATCTCCCCGTACTCCCACAGCGTGCTTGCTCCGGATCACTTCAAACCGCCTGCTGTTCCGGATCACATTGCCGCTGTATAAACGTGGACACAGGATACCGGCCAGAGCCTGAGGAACTGCGCATCCGTCTTTGCCATGCTCATGCACACTATAAACATACTGTCCGAAAGACACTTCATGTCCGGCCGGAGCCCATATCGTCTTCTCTTTCAGATGAAAGGAAACTGTCACCGTGTACTCTCCGGGATCGCTTTCTTTCTTAAACGGGAGCTTATAAGTCTCCTCACCAAGAGGCTCCACAGCAGTCTTTAAAGCCGCCGTCCTGATCTGTACGCCGTTTCTTGCTACAGTCACACGACAAGCAAATGTGTCCGTATTCACGAAGAGATTTTTATTTGTTACTTTTACGTCTTCTGCCGTGACTGTCGCTGTAATGTTCTGATAATTGAACTTCACCTCCTGCATCTTGGGCGAAGGTTCTCTGCCGCCGGCATAGACAATACCATTAGCACAGAAATTGTAGTCTGTGGGGCGTTCTCCGAAATCGCCGCCATACGCCTGAAACTCTTTCCCGTATCTGTCTTTTTTACCAATCGTCTGATCGATATAATCCCAGATGAATCCGCCCTGATAGAGAGGCTCTGTGTCGGTCAGATCCGTATATTTATGCATTGCTCCACAGGAATTTCCCATCGCATGCAAGTACTCGCAGCATATGAATGGTTTGCTCCGGTCTTTCGCAAGAAATTCTATAATTTTTTCAACCGGAGTATACATCTGGCTCTCTATATCACTTGTCTCATTATATCTGCGGTCATGGAAAATGCCTTCATAATGCACCAGACGATATGGATCCTCTCTACGGAAGAACCTAGAGATCTCATAGATATTCCTTCCACCGTAGGACTCATTTCCGCAGGACCAGATCAGAATAGACGGATGGTTTTTGTCTCTCTGGTACATAGAATTGGCACGATCCAGCACCATGTCCTGCCACTCTGATTTATCTCCAGGCACAATATAGTCATCGTCTCCTGTACTCTCCACCGTATCCCAGGATCCATGTGTCTCCAGATTCACTTCATCGATAAGATACAGACCGTACTCGTCGCAAAGCCTGTAGAATACAGAAGAGTTCGGATAATGAGACGTACGGACTGCATTGATATTATTTTGTTTCATGACCTCCAGGTCCCGGCGCATCTCTGCCTCAGAGACACAGCGCCCTGTGATGGAACTGAACTCATGACGGTTCACGCCTTTGACCACAATCCGCTTTCCATTCAGCATCATGATGTTGTCTTTTATCTCAAATCTTCGGAACCCTGCTTTCTCCGGAATCACCTCGCAGCACCTGCCATTCTCATCATACACTTCTATAAGCAGGTCATACAGGCAGGGGGCTTCCGCACTCCAGAGGTCCGGGCTTGGAATCGTCCATTGGTATGTGGATTCTTCTTTCAATTCTCTCTCTTCCTGGAAACAAGTTTCTCCTCCGCGTGAAAGAGTGAATCTCGCAGTCCCTGTCCCCCAGCATTTTGTCCTGATCTCCAACACTCCCTCTGTCAGATTCTCATCCGGCACTGCCTGCACACACAGATCCCTGATATGAACATTTGGAACCGTGTACAGGTACACATCTCTGTATATCCCTGAAAAACGAAAGAAATCCTGATCCTCGCACCAGCTTCCCGCCGTCCATTTAAATACCTGTACTGCCAGTTTATTCTCCTCTTGCAGATATTCGGTCAATTCAAACTCCGACGGTGTAAAACTGTCTTCACTGTATCCGATGAACGTTCCATTCAGCCAGACCGCAAGGCCGCTCTCAGCTCCCTGAAAAGAGATGAACACTCTCTTTCCCTTCATCCGCTCCGGAACAGAAAAATATTTTACATAACTCGCTACCGGATTAAACCGCTCCGGAATCTGCCCCGGCCGGATATCCTCGTGCCCCTCCCATGGATACTGGGTATTCACGTACTGAGGCACGTCATAGCCTTCTATCTGGATATGAGCAGGCACACGGATATCATCCCAGTCCTCACAGCAGAAGCCTTCCTTTTCAAATCCCGGGAGCGCAGACCGATAGTTCTCAGCATAATGGAACTTCCAAACTCCGTTCAGACTCTCTGTAAAATCCGAGCATCCGTCTCCCATATCGCTTAGGTCTGTATAATAAAGATGATCGGAATGTGCATCCAGACATCTGTCTCTGAAATATTGAGGATTTTTTACATTTTTATAGTCAAATTTCTTGTCTCTCATTTCATTTCACCTGTTATTTCTGATATTTTGCAGTTTCAGCGTAAACGCTCTTCCCGGCAGAGTAGATTCCCGGCCGCCGGATCTGTCCCATCCCTGTCACCGCTTCCCTCGTTCCGTCTACCGAGGGATCGGCATAGCGTACATACCATTTCTGCAGTCTGTCGAGCAGCTCGCAGCGGATTTGTTCATATTCCGGATCACCAGCCAGATTCCTTTCTTCTCCTGGATCATTCATCAGATCATAAAGTTCGCACGGCCCGTAAGGATAACGGTGGATATACTTCCACTCCCTGCTCCGGATCATTCTGCTCGATCCATACTCATCCAAAATGACAACATGCCCGTCCGGCGACTCTCCCCCGGTCAGCACCTGTGCAAAGCTCTTCCCCGGTAGACCGCCCGGCAGTTCTCCCTCGAGTCCAAGCAGTTCTTTTAATGTCTGGATGATATCGTAGTGACTGCACATACTCTCTGTTACTATACCCGCAGGAATAACTCCATGCCACCTCGCGATAAAAGGTACCTTTACAGCCGTATCATACAGGTTGAAAGGAAATGTCCCGTTCCCTTTCCCCCATATTCCATGGTGTCCCATGTTCATTCCATTATCCGAAGTAAAGATCACCAAGGTGTCTTCAGCTTTTCCAAGTTCTTCCAGACGGTCCAGGAGACGCCCTACTCCCGCGTCCATCGCTGTCACTGCGGCATAATATCCCCTCAGGAGCCTCTTTCTTTCTTCCCCGGTCCCACTGGGCGCTGTGGGGATCAGATGCGGATGCAGCGGTACATCCGGTGTCGCGGTACACTCACAGTCCTGATACATCCTGACAAACTCTGCCGGATGCTGATCCGCATCCCACGGATCATGAGGAGCTGTGTAATGAACGCTGATATAAAAAGGTTCTTCCTCAGCGGCATATTTGTCAAGATTTTCCAGCGCATGTTCCGTAATCAGATCTGTGATGTATCTGTTTTCCATCCTCAGTTCTCCGTTTTCGATCACATCAGGCTGCATATACAGACATCCGCCCCTCCCTATTGTAAACCAGTCGGTGAATCCGTGCTGGGGCTCCATACTGTCTCCCAGATGCCACTTCCCGGACAGCGCGCAGCGATACCCGTTTGCTGCGAGGAGATCCGTGTATGTGACCATATCCTGAATGTATTGAACCGGTTTATCCTCACTTGCAAAATACGGATGTTCTTTCTGCTCTCCAAGCGCATCTCTGTCAAGGCTCCCGCTCCGTATCCAGTCATGAACTCCATGCTGGGACGGGATTCGTCCGGTCAGTATGGAGGCCCTTGCCGGGCTGCAGACCGGCGACGCGCAGAAAAAATTGTCAAATCTCATCCCCGCCTCGGCAAGCCGGTCAAGGTTGGGTGTATGTATGTCTGTATTTCCGGCGCACCTGAGCGCCCATGCCCCCTGATCGTCTGTAAGGATAAATAAAATATTAGGTTTACTCATCATTTTCCTCTCGTTCTGGTGAAAAACCGACACGCCATTTCTGGCATGCCGGTTATATTTCCAATCTTGTGAATCACTTACTTTGATGCTCTATATTCTTCAAGCTGTGTAGCTACTTCGTCAATCAGTTCCTGTGCTCCATTCGCCTCCAGCTCATCCAGGAAAATCGGAATGTATTCCTCAGGATCAACAGTTCCTGTCTCAAGCGATGGTCCATATTCCGCAATAACATTTGTCAGAGCTGCAACCTGAGTTTCAACAGGTGTTATGTCAAAGGAGAACCCGTTATTCTGTGAGATAACCGCTGAATCATTGTATTCCTGGAAGAGTTCCTCAATGTTCTCCGGGTAGCTGATGTCCCATTTCTGGTTAAATGGTGTACCAAACTGCCATCCATATGTATAGTCATAACCGTTGTCTGTCAGTGTTCCGCCCATTGTTTTGTCAACCTGGTTTTCACCTACTTCCGTATAGTGTGTTCCTTCAATACCATGACGAATAAGTGTACCCACATACTCGTCAGTATTCAACAGATTGATAAACTCAAGCGCTTTCTCCGGATTCTCACTTGCTGAAGAGATCGCAAGAATACCGCCGCTGAGCACGCTGCTTGTCTCGAAAAGCGGATCCATCAGTGATACAAATCCTACGCCGTGTCCACTTGTTTCTGACATCATCTCTACATTTCCTGGTGCGTTTTTGATGAAGTAGGAGAACAACTTTCCAGTATTGAAATCGTTATCCCTGTTCGCTGTATCGGTGTCGTAGTTGACCGGATCTCCACCGAGATATCCTGCCTGATTCCACTCATATACAGTCTTGCAGTAATTCATATATTCTTCACTTGCGTACTGGTTGAACACGTCTTCTCCCTGCATATCCGCGAAATTATTGTACTCAGGAACCGCAGCTGCTGCCGGAAGCGTGCTATTTCCTGTCAGAGACTCGTACGGAGCTGCCATCGGCCATGCGTTTACCAAACCGGATACTCCGATCACATCCTGGCCTGCTGCCTTGGACTTCTCTGAAACTGCTGCCAGCACTTCTGTATAATCATCTATCGTCTTTACCTGGCTCATGTCAATGCCATACTCTTCAGCAAGGTCACTGTTATACACAATGCCGCCCTGCCAGCCCATCTCTTTATAGGACGGAACACCATAAATCTTTCCATCCACTTTAACAGTATCCCATACTTCCTGTGGAATGAAATCGTAGGTTCCCTTCGCATATTCCGGCAGAAGCTCTGTGATATCCAGGAAAGCATCCTTTCCTACGAACTGGAGATAATCTGTCGTCCAGTTTGCCGTGAAGCAGATATCGAAATACTCGCCCGCATTGATCAGGTTCGGCATCTTCTCTTTGTAATCCGGATTTGCAATTACATTATAATCGATCTCCACACCAATCTTTTCACGTGTGTACTTATTGAGTTCTTCGATTACCATATCCGTGTCAGCCGCCACCGGATTGATTGACATATACCACGTCAACGTTGTAACATCGTCTGAGTCTCCCCCATCGGATGATCCTCCCGATCCCGATCCACATCCAACCGCAAGGCTTGCCGTCATAACTGCCGCAAGACCCAGACCCAGGATTCTTTTTGTTCTCTGTTTCATAACCGTTCCTCCTCTAAGTTATATTATTTTGTCAAAACGCCTCTGCGTTCTGAAAACATATGAATATCAGCCTTTTACTCCGCCCACTGTAAGACCTTTGACAAAGTACTTCTGGAAATAAGGATACGCCAGAAGGATTGGCAGGACTACCAGCACGGTCAATGCCATTCGTCCACTGTCTGTCGGCGCGTTCTGCGCCATTTCGGCATACTCAAGAGCGTTTGCTGAGGATTGTTTCATAAATTCAAGACTGTTCTGCATACTCCACAAAAGTGTCTGCACCGGATATTTCTCCTGATCTACGATATAGAGCATTCCAAGGAACCAGTCATTCCAGTAAGCGATCATTGTAAACAGTCCGATTGTAGCTACGCCCGGTTTAGACAATGGAAGTACAATCCTGAAAAATGTCTTAAACTCTCCCGCGCCATCCACTCTTGCAGCTTCTATCAGCTCAACTGGTATACTTTTATAAAAAGTTCGCAGCACGACAATATAGAAAGCATTAAATGACATCGGAAAAATCAGCGCCCACACACTGTTGCCAAGACCAAGAAGCTGTGTGTTCACCATATAGGTGGCAACAATTCCGCCGTTAAACAGCATGGTGAAAAGCATCAGGAGCGTAAACAGTCTGTTATATGCATAATCGCTGCGGCTAAGCACATATGCAAAACTTGCGCTTATCGCCAGACTGAACAAAGTTCCGACCACCGTAACGAAAATGGTAATTCCATAGGAGCGTATCAGCTGATCTCCCAGTTTAAAGAAAAAATTGTATGCATCCAGGCTCCACTCCGAAGGGAAGAAGCTGTATCCGTTTTCAAAAATACTCTGTTCACTGCTGAAAGAAACAATAACTACGAGCAGAAGCGGAAGCACACAAAGCAGCGTCCATACGAAAAACCAGATATTTAGCATTACATCCGCTTTTTTGGATATCCGGTTTATGGTCAGTTCTGCCACACCCTCATCCTTTTTGTTTCTCTTAAACAAACTTTTCATTGTATCATGCCTCCCGTCAGAATAATGCGCTGTCCGGATCCATCTTGCGCACTACAAGATTAGTTCCCACTACAAGTATAAATCCAACGACCGACTGATACAGACTCGCCGCCGATGCCATTCCTACATTTCCCGTCTCTTTGAGTGCCCGGTATACATATGTATCAATAACCTGTGTCACATCGTACAGGGGACCTGAATCTCTTGGAAGCTGGAAAAACAGGCCGAAGTCAGCATAGAAGATTCTTCCAATCGCCAGAATCGTCAGAACGATCATCATCGGCTTCAGGCACGGAAGCGTAATATTCTTGATCTGCTGCCACTTGGTTGCTCCGTCTATAACTGCCGCTTCATAATAATCATTTGGAATACTTGTCAGTGAACTCAGGTACATAACCGTTGAATATCCGACCGTCTTCCACAACTGGAAAAATGTCAGAATAAACGGCCATTTCCCCGGGTCTGAATACCAGTCTACTCCCGAAAATCCAAAGTACTGGAGCAAATGGTTAAACAAACCATCATCCACACTGAACATTGAAAATGCCATAAATGAAACCACAACCCATGACAGAAAATACGGCGCCATAAAAATAGTCTGGTAAACCTTTGCTCTCCGTTTCTTTAAAAGTTCGCTTAGTCCAATTGCCATAGCCACAGCCATAACCAGGTCAAGAGCAATAAACATTCCATTATAAAGGAGCGTATTACGGGTAATAACCCACGCGTCAGTTGTTTTAAACAGGAATTCAAAATTCCTAAAACCGATCCACTCGCTTCCGAATATTCCGTCTCTTACGCTGAAGCGTTTGAACGCTAACAGGAGTCCTGACATGGGAAGATAACGGAACAGAATCATAACAATAAGCCCCGGCGCCGCCATTATCGTTAATGGAAGGTTCTTTTTAAACACATACCAGAAGCCTTTTTTTCTTTTTGCGGCAGATGGCTTTGCAGTGGTCATATTCATAACATCCCCCTCTTCTTTCCGTATTTCATTTCTTTCTGAATAAATTGTAGCATCTGTCAATTATTTCCTACAACGGCACAATTTTTATCTGAAGTGTATTTTTTTATGTGCCGTTATGCACTAAAAAAACTTTAAAAACCATTAATTCCAGGAAACAATTCACAAATCCTGCTGCTGTATGCTATAATAGCCGTTGATCATAAAAGTATTACAGAAGAGGAGTCTTACAATGAAAGTACTACTTGTCGACGACGACTATCTTGCGCTCGAAGGGCTGTGCCAGATGCTCAGATGGGAAAACTTTGGCGGGGAGCTGGCAGGCTGCGCAACAGACGGGATCGAAGCTGTTTCTATAATAGAAGGCACCCTGCCGGATGTGGTCATCTCGGATATCAAGATGCCTCGTATGGATGGGATAAATCTCGCATCCTGGCTGCACCATAACCATCGGGAGATCCGCATCATCCTCCTCAGCGGGCACAGCGAATTTGAATATGCCCAGAAAGCCCTGCAGTATCGTGTCACTGATTATATCCTAAAACCAATCACACGGCAGAAGATTGCAGAGCTGGAAAACCGTCTGGCAAAAATCAACTGTGAGCTTCAGGCAAAGAACGAGGTGCGCCGTCTGGCGGCTGATGATGCGCTTCGGGATCAACTTCTTGCCGCACTGCGCAAAGGGGACGCAGGCGAGCTCAGCAAACTGATGCTGTCCGGTGACATCTCCTCCGCTCTTCTCCAGGACTCTGACGGAACACTGGGAGCAACAATTTTAAATTATGTCTTCGACTATCAAAACGAAATCGGAAAAGATAAACCGAACCTGACAGAACTTAAGAAGGCGTCTATCGAAAATTATTGGAGCCTCCGCTCTCCCAAAGAACGCATAGATTACCTCTTTACCTGCTGCCAGAATCTTATGGCATATTCAGAGAACCAAAAAGGCGAATATGAACAGCCGATTGCCGCTCACTGTATCCAGGTGATCCAGGAACACTTTTCCGATCCTTCCTTTAATATCTCCCAGCTGGCGGACATGGTAAATCTGTCTCTTCCATATCTGAGCACAGTTTTTAAACAGGTGACAGGTCAGACGATCAGCAGCTATCTCTCACAGCAGAGGCTGCTACATTCCCAAAATCTGCTGCAGGACATCTCAATCCCGATCCGGGATGTCTGTACCAGATCCGGATATGAAGATCCCCATTATTTTGCCAGATTTTTTAAAAAGCAGACTGGTATGACTCCCAGCGAGTATCGTAATCTTTACAGTTCCAGACCCCTGTCATGACAAGTCTTGGAAGGAGGAAAACTTATGAGTATCACAAAACGAAGTTTTATGTTTATCTGTCTCATTATTTCCACTATCCTGCTGACACTGAATATTGTCACCTATATCCTCTTCAGACATTCTATCGAGGCACAGATTTTAACGTCCCACGATGCGCTTGTAGAAGCAAATAACCTTCTGTGCCGTCTTTTCACGCAGGAGATAGACCAGCTCACCTATCTGTACACCACAGACCAGGAACTGGGAACCTTGCTTTCAAAAGATGTCGGAGAAGATCCTTTAGAAGATGCTCAGACAAAAATAGAACTCAACAGCCGGATGGCTTATAATCTGAACTCCCAGAGCACTCTGTCAGACAAAGGTTTTTCCGCCGTACTTTACGTCAATCCCGCCCTCCCGGCGGGCTCTTTATTCCAGCCCGCCAACACGGTAGAGGATGTCAGCCGCCTTTTCAGCGCAGAAGCTGTCAGCAGTAAGGACTGGTATACCAATACATTGGAACAGGTTGCACGTCAGTACATTTTTGTCGATGAAAGAGACGGACGTCTGTGTTTTGCAAAGATACTTCAGAACAGTTACTATTCCGGTCCTCACCAGAATGAAGGCATAGGAGTTCTCCTCTGTAGCGTACCTGCCGACCGTATCCCGCAGATGTTCTCTTTCCAGCCCCTGACATCCAACAGCGGTTTTGCGCTTTTCAGCCGCGACGGTTCTCTTCTGTATCAGTCGGATGCCCTTCCGGATCTGTCCTCAGTCTCACCTCAGTTCCTAAAAGAAACTACGCATCAGGAACTATTTCTTAACAACAGTTCCTTTATATACAGTTCCGCAGAACTTGACTGGGGCCTCCATCTTCTGTTTCTCACACCGTCTGATGATATTTCGGATCAACTCCATACGATCATGGTTCCATACCTGTTCTGCTCTGTGATTTTCCTGAGTATTGGAGCTCTGCTCTCTCTCCTGCTGTCAAAGAACATATCCCGTCCTATTGTGCAGCTTGCAAAAAAGATCGAAAGTATCGAGGACACCCGGAACGTCGATTTCTCCATGTTCTTTGTCACGGATCCTCTTGAAATCCGGCGTCTGAACGCAAGTTTCAGCGGTCTGATCTGCCGGGTGAACCGCCTTACGCATCAGATCCAGAAAGCAGCCGAGCAGCGCCGGCTCAGCGAACTGCGCGCTCTCCAGGCCCAGATGAATCCTCACTTTGTACTTAACGCCATGAACACCGTCAATTATATGGCACTTATCCGGGGACAGGACGATATCGCGGCTACCGTAGATTCAATTGCAAATCTGATGCGTTACAGCATTACAGATCCTGATCAGCTTGTCAGCATACACACTGAGGTTGAAAATATCCGGGAATATATTTCCATTTACACACTGAGGTTTCGCCAGGAGATCCGGCTTGAGATCATATCTGACTGCCCTGATACAGAGGTTTTCATTCCCAAGTTCACTCTTCAGCCTCTTGTGGAAAACTCAATCCGACATGGCATTACAAGACAGGATGCCGGAATCACTGTCTTCCTCCGGATATCCGAAGACCGCGGACAAACGACTGTGGAAGTGACCGATACAGGCAGAGGAGCGGATGCAGATAAGCTGAATGCCTATCTCCGCTATGAAAACGTCGACTTAAAAGTATCAAACGGATTCGGGATCCGAAATGTGAATGAACGGACCAAACTTCATTTTGGCGGAAACAGCGGACTTTCTTATTCCATTGATAAACATGGACGGCTTGCAGCAGTTCTCACAATATGTAAGCATGAAAAAAGTACACCTGATCAAAAGATTTAACTCTTTTCAACTTTCACGCTGCGCGATATATTAGAATCAACTACCGGCTTTTGCCGAAAACATAAAAAGGAGCACAACTCATGGCGAAAACACTTGTTGTAAACGGTATCCATAATTATACTGCACCAGAGGAATATGTTCCCCCCCGGTCGGAGGCCGTCAAAAACCACCTGGAATGGTTTATGGATCAGAAACTGGGCCTGATGATGCACTGGGCTCCCGGCTCTCAGCTTGGAACCTACGAAAGCTGGCCCTTAAGCGACGGAGACGGCGCGTGGAGCCAGGAAGATATGACTTGGGCGGACATTGAGACTTGCAAACAGCAGTACTGGGATGCAAACCGCACTTTTAATCCTGTGAAATTTAATCCTGCAGAATGGGCTGCGCTTGCTGCAGAATGCGGCTTCAGATATCTGCTTTTTACAACGAAACATCACGACGGTTTCTGCATGTATGACACAGATACAACCCACTATAAAATAACGGATGAATCCTGTCCGTTCCACACACACAAAGATGCCGACATCACAGGGGCTCTCTTCCGGGAATTCCGGAAACAGGGTCTTGGTATTTCTGTATATTTTTCCAAACCCGACTGGCACAGCGAATATTACTGGGCCCCACAGTTCGGAACAGCGCCTGACCGGAATGTAAATTATGATATCAACGAATATCCACAGTTGTGGGAGAGTTATGTCCAGTTCGTCCATCAGCAGATGCGGGAGCTCTGCACCAGTTACGGGAAAGTTGATGTACTCTGGTTAGACGGCGGCTGGGTGCGTCCTGACAATCTCGGTCAGGATATCCGCCTTTCAGAGATTGTCGAGGAAATCAGGTCTTCAGCACAGCCACACCTGATTGTTTCAGACCGTACCTGCGGCGGCGAATACGAAAATTTTATTACTCCTGAGAAAACTGTGCCGGACCGCGCTCTTTCAGTCCCATGGGAGACATGTACGACTGTCGGAAATAGATTCTCTTTCCATTATACGGACACTTTCAAGAGCGGTCATCAGCTCGTCCTCCTCCTCCTGGATGTCGTAAGCAAGGGCGGCAATCTGGCGCTCAACGTAGCCCCTCAGCCGGACGGTGAACTTCCCGCTCCTGCCGTGCGATCCCTCCGCAATCTTGGAGCATGGATGAAAGTCTTTGGCGATGGTATTTATGGGACCCGCATCTGTGCCCCGCACGCTTCGGACAGGATTTTCTACACAGGAAAAGAAAACGACGTATATGTGTTCTTCACCTATGATGAGACACCATCTCTTCCGAACCAGCTTGCTCTTCGCGTAGAAAGAACGGTCAAAAAGGCTGTCAGCATGCGGACCGGCATATCGGTCCGTTTCCGGCAGGAAGGAAACGACGTCACCCTATATCTGGAAAACATCCCTATGGGCGGAGCGTTCTACGCTGAGGGATTCCGTCTTATTACAGACTAATTCCAAAAAGACGGCAAATACAAAAGCGGACTATCTTACGTTTTCAGATAGTCCGCTATTTCTTTCATTCTGGCTGCACATTTGCTGAAAAACATCTGGTATCCCTCGCAGAAATAATTTCTGTAAAGTCCCGTCTCCCCATCCGGCAGCCGGTGCCTGCGGCAGCCGTTCCGGCAGAGTATGAACCATGGGCATCTCATGCATGCCTGCCCATTCTTCCGGGATGTTCTCACAAAATCCGCCGCCGTGTTGCTGCGCAGGAACTCTTCAATCCCACTGTCATTATAATTTCCCAGACAGTACTCATCCATAGCGTAAAAATCACAGGGATACGCGCTTCCATCCGCCTCCGCCACACACTGCACACTGCATACTCCGCGCTGCTCGCAGGACTCGGGGATCACACCCATGAGTATTCCAATATAGTTCTCAAACTGGCGGATATAGGGAGCTTTCCCTTTTCTCCAATCCTTTTCCCACAGACGGAACAATTCTGTCAGGAACTTTCCGTAGTCTCCGGGCATCAGAGAATATTCTCTGCGTCCGGGTTCTTCACCGACCGGGTCCAGACAGGCGATATACTGCTGATAGTTCCATCCGTTCCGCTTATACTCCTGGTATATCTCTCCGGCTCTTCCTGCTGCCTCTCCTGTCACAACAGTGAGGATATTGTACTCCACTCCGTATCTGTCCAGCATACTGACCGAATCCTTTATTTTCTCGTAGGTCGGTCCGCCGCCGGCGTCGTGCCGGTATCTGTCGTGAAGAGCCTTTGTTCCATCCACCGATACTCCGATCAGAAAATCATGCTCTTTAAAAAAACTGCACCATTCTTCATCAAGGGAGAGTCCGTTTGTCTGAAGCGTATTTATGACACGTATGTTTCTTCTGTTGAAATGCTGTTCATATTCGACTGCTTTCCGGAAAAAATCAATGCCTCTGAGCGTCGGCTCTCCGCCCTGAAAGGCAAAACAGATCTCTCCGCCGGCCTGGCGCATCGCTTTCTTTATCAGATTTTTAAGCGTATCTTCAGACATCATTCCCCGGAAAGCCTGCTCTCTCTTTTCCGTTTCATCACAGTAGAAGCAGTAGCCGCACCTCATATTGCACAGGCCGGAAGCCGGCTTGACCAGTATCGTATGCAGTGTCATCAGTTTCTCCCTCCCGGCTTCTATACCTCGAAGATCAGATCTCCATAAGACGGCATCGGCCATACTTCTTTGTCAATGATCATCTCCAGTTTGTCGACCGGTGCGCGGAGGGCTTCCATAGCCGGGAAAACGTCTGAGTGATAGAAGTTCGCCTGTACAGCCCCTTCTTCTTTCTGAGCCGCCTCGTCCGTCACTTTAATCAGAGCATCAAGAGCAGCCTTCGTCTCACCCATAAGCGCAGTGACTTCATCGAGAGACGCTCTCTGTACAGACGCGTCCACTCCGGCTGCTTCGACTGCATTTACAGTATCTGCAAGCGTCTTTGTATATCGAATGAACGTAGGTATGAACTGCTTGCTGGCCATGTCGATCATCGTGCGCGCTTCAATATTGATCGCTTTTGCATAGGTCTCATACTGAATCTCTGCACGGGACTCAAGTTCAGCTTTTGTGAACACGCCAAACCGCTCGAACAACTCTACCGCCGTGTCAGTAACCATTGCAGGAATGGCTTCCACCATGGAGCGGATATTCGGGAGGCCTCTTCTCTCCGCTTCTTTTACCCACTCCTCAGAGTACCCGTCTCCATTGAAGACAATTCTCTGGTTCTCTGTTGCATATTTCTTGATGAGGTCATGTACCGCCAGCTCAAAATCATCGGCTTTCTCCAGAACTTCACATGCATCTGCAAAAGCCTCTGCAACGATCGTATTGAGTACGATATTCGGGGAAGCAACGGAATCCCGTGATCCTACCATACGGAACTCAAATTTATTTCCTGTAAACGCAAACGGCGACGTTCTGTTCCTGTCCGTCGCATCCTTGGACAGTTCCGGAAGCGTGCGCACTCCTGTCTCCAGTTTCCCGCCCTTTATACTGTGAGTTGCTTCTCCTGTACTGATGAGCTGTTCAAGCACATCTTCAAGCTGCTCTCCAAGGAAGACGGAAATAATAGCCGGCGGCGCTTCATTGGCTCCAAGCCTGTGGTCATTTCCAGGATCAGCCGCGGATTCTCTTAAAAGATCGGCATGAAGATTCACTGCTCTCAGGATACAGGTCAGGACAAGCAGGAACTGTGTATTCTCATGAGGAGTCTTTCCCGGATCAAGCATGTTGATCCCATCATCTGTAATGATCGACCAGTTGTTGTGCTTTCCGGAACCATTCACACCCGCGAACGGTTTTTCATGGAGCAGACACTTCATGCCGTGGCGGCATGCCACTCTCTTCAGTGTCTGCATCACAATCTGGTTGTGGTCTACGGCGATATTCGCCTCGGCGTAGATCGGAGCCAGTTCATGCTGCGCAGGGGCCACTTCATTGTGCTGTGTCTTTGCCGTAACCCCGACTTTCCACAGTTCCTCGTTAACGTCTTTCATAAATGCCGCGATTCTCTGACGGATCGTACCAAAATAGTGATCGTCAAGTTCCTGGCCTTTCGGCGGCATTGCCCCAAACAGTGTGCGTCCTGCATAAATCAGGTCTTTTCTCTGCTTGAATTTCTCAGCATCTACAAGGAAATACTCCTGCTCCGGCCCAACGGACGGAGTTACTTTCCCGGAAGTCGTATTGCCAAACAGTCTGAGCAGGCGGAGGGCCTGCCTGTTGATTGCTTCCATAGACCTTAAAAGCGGGGTCTTCTGGTCAAGCGCTTCGCCTGTGTAAGAACAAAATGCTGTCGGTATGCACAGCGTAGCGCCCGCTGCATCCTGTCTCACAAATGCGGGAGATGTACAGTCCCATGCCGTGTATCCTCTCGCCTCAAATGTAGCTCTCAGACCTCCCGACGGAAACGATGAAGCATCTGGTTCGCCCTTTATCAGTTCTTTTCCAGAGAAGCTCATCAGAACCTTTCCGCTCGGCTGAGGCGCAGAGATGAAAGAGTCATGCTTCTCCGCAGTCACGCCTGTCAGAGGCAGAAACCAGTGCGTATAGTGCGTTGCGCCTTTCTCGATGGCCCATTCTTTCATTTCATGCGCAATGACATCCGCGGTCTCAAGATCCAGTTCTTTTCCTTCTTCGATCGTCTTCTTCAAGTTTTTGTATACCTTTTTCGGCAGACGCTCCTGCATCACAGTGTCATTGAAAACATTTTCTCCAAAGATTTCGGATACGTTGATCTTTTCTGTGCTCATAGTTGATCCCTTCCTTTTTGTTTTGTTTTCCATTCCGGGGGAAACGGCCGGAGTGTATTGCCCGCTATTACCCACCCACTGATCCAAAGACTTTCCGGAAAGCGGCCGCCAAGATCCCAGGCAAGCCCGGACTTTGGCTCGTCGCTATCACAAAAAGGGCACTCCAAGCTACCTTGGAACGCCCTTGTTCATGTCTACGTGTGACAGTATAACTCAATCACTCCAAAAAGGCAAGTGAAATTTAAAAAATTTATTCAAAGTTTGAATTTATGCCTGACCTACAGATCCGAACAGCTCCATCTTCTCTTTCACTTTCGCCATGATCGCTTCTGTACCCGGTTTCAGGAGTTTACGCGGATCAAAGCCTTTACCCTGTTTGTCTTTTCCAGCCTCAATATACTCGCGTGTAGATTCTGCAAATACAATCTGGCACTCTGTATTAACGTTGATCTTGGCAACACCGAGATCGATCGCTTTCTTGATCATGTCGTCCGGGATGCCTGTACCGCCATGAAGTACGAGCGGCATATCGCCTGTCTTCTGCTGGATTGCATCCAGAGTCTCAAAGCTCAGCCCTTCCCAGTTATCTGGATATACTCCGTGGATGTTTCCGATACCTGCTGCCAGGAAGTCAATGCCAAGATCTGCAATCATCTTACATTCATCAGGATCTGCGCACTCACCCTTGCCTACAACGCCGTCTTCCTCGCCTCCGATCGCTCCGACCTCTGCCTCAAGTGACATGCCGTGATCGTGCGCGATCTTAACAAGCTCTTTTGTCTTAGCTACGTTCTCGTCGATCGGATAGTGTGATCCGTCGAACATAATAGAGGAGAATCCTGCCTCTACACATTTCAGACATCCGTCATAGCTGCCGTGATCCAGGTGAAGGGCAACCGGAACAGTGATGTTCAGCTCTTCGAGCATACCGTTTACCATACCTACGACTGTCTTGTAGCCTGCCATGTATTTTCCGGCGCCTTCAGACACACCAAGGATAACCGGTGAATTGCACTCCTGTGCTGTCAGAAGGATCGCTTTTGTCCACTCAAGATTGTTGATGTTGAACTGCCCCACTGCATAATGACCTGCTTTTGCTTTCTGAAGCATTTCTGTTGCTGATACTAACATATTTCTTCTCCTCCAATTCTGCTTCCCCGCCATGCAGAGCGCACGGCTGCCGGGATTTGTCTGATTTTCTAAATCCTTTTTTTATTATAGCTTATCAAATGGAAAAAGACAATCTAATTATTGCCTCAATTTATCCGGCCTCTTCCGGCCGTTCTCCTTTACAGTCTGCTGATAGAAACTACTCAAACAAACGAAGCTGAGCATCTTTTAATGACTTTACTTTCCTGTCCGTAATCTTATCTCCGGGAGCGATATTCCCACATAATAACGGCGAAGCCTGGTCATATGATTTTATATTCTCTTTCACTCTCTCAGCATTAAAATTTGCATAACAATATCTGCAGCCGTTAAGACAGGTATTGTACGCCCCCACTTCAACACTTTCCAGACATCCGCACTCTGCCCTCTGATTTTTGTCTTTTTCACCAAACAGCCTGCAGCCTGATATCTTCTCGATTAGTTTCTTATCGATACAGCTTCCGTGCGGAATCCCCACTTTCTGAAGATCGATGTGCTCTGCGCACGATTCCATCTTTAAATTGTATTTTGAAGCGATCTGTGCCATTTCAGCCGCCAGATGAACCATTTCTTCAGTTGTCATTTGCCTGATATCAAGACCTTTTGTGTTTCGCTGTGTTTTGGCATATAAGTCAACAAAGCTAATCACGACTTTTTCTGTATAGCCGGCCAGTCTGACTGCTATTTCCTCAAAAGCCTTTAAATGGTAATCTGCTGTATATCTCTTGCTTATCAGGATCGGATCATATCTCCACATTACTTTTTCTTTTCCTATTTTTTCAGACAGTCGTATAAATGTCGGAATAAGCTCTGTTCTTTTATCAGGAAGCGCAGGCTCTATTTCTTTTCCATATCCCGTCAGGGTAAACTGAAAATAATATTTATAATCCTGTAAGCTCTCCAGTTTTTCTATCATATTTGCCGGATTTTTCGTCCAGAATACAATGCAGTCCACTACATCCGGCGACAGATCAATTCTGCTTATCTGATGTGAATTCAGTGGATTTCTCACATACAGAAACCCTTCCCTGATTCTGTGAATAAACCAATCCGAATAATAATTCGGCACATCTGTTCTTCTGCTCACACTTAATATCATAATGAATCCTTCCTGTCAAAAAACTACAAGATTCTCCATTTTGTTGTAATAACAACATATTTTTGTTTTGAATTATAGTATATTGAGTTCCGAAAGAAATCAACTATTTATCAATGGAGGATATCATGAAAGAAAAAATGTTTTGCTATCAATGTCAGGAAACGGCCGGATGCAAGGGATGTACGATATCCGGTGTATGTGGAAAGAAGCCGGATGTAGCTGCCATGCAGGATCTGTTAGTCTATGTCACAAAAGGAATCGCGGCAGTCGCTGACGTATTGCGGAAAGAAGGGAAAGAAGTCCCTGCCAAAATTAATCATTTAATCACTCAAAATCTGTTTACAACTATCACTAACGCGAATTTTGACAAAGAAATCATCGAAGAAAGAATTCGTACCACGCTGCAGGCCAAAGATGAACTGTCAGAACAGGTGAGTAATCCCTCTGCTGTGCCGGAAGCAGCAAAATGGGATGGCAGCGGCAGCTGGGAGGAAAAAGCCGGAACAGTCGGAGTACTTTCCACAGAAAATGAAGATATCCGCTCTCTGCGGGAGTTAATCACATATGGACTGAAAGGGCTGGCTGCCTATTCCAAACATGCCAGCGTTCTGCTTCAGGATGACAGCGAAACAGACGCATTTCTTCAGAGGGCTCTGGCTGCCGTCCTGGATGACAGCCTCAGCATGGAAGATCTGACAGCGTTAGCGCTGGAAACCGGAAAATACGGCGTCGCCAGCATGGCTCTGCTGGATAAGGCCAACACCAGCGCTTATGGAGATCCTGAGATCACAAAAGTAAAGATCGGTACAGGCAGAAATCCCGGCATCCTCATATCCGGACATGATCTGAAAGATCTGGAGATGCTGCTGGAGCAGACTCAGGGTACCGGAGTGGATGTTTACACCCATTCAGAAATGCTTCCCGCCCATTACTATCCCGCGTTTAAGAAATACCCGAACCTTGCAGGAAACTACGGAAATGCGTGGTGGAAGCAAAAGGATGAATTCGACTCTTTCAACGGCCCTATCCTCATGACAACCAACTGTATCGTACCGCCCAAAGACAGTTATAAGGACAGGCTGTACACCACGGGAGCGGCAGGATATCCGGGCTGTACTCATATTCCTGGAGAAATTGGAGAACAGAAAGATTTCTCAGTGATAATCGAGCACGCGAAAAAATGTGCCGCGCCGGACGAAATTGAAACCGGAGAGATCACAGGCGGATTTGCACACGCACAGGTATTTGCTCTGGCAGATAAGATCACAGACGCCGTAAGAAACGGCGACATCAAAAAGTTCGTAGTAATGGCAGGATGTGACGGCCGCGCCTCAAGCCGCAATTACTACACAGAGTTTGCGAAAGCTCTTCCGGATGACACGGTAATCCTTACTGCCGGCTGCGCAAAATACAAATATAATAAACTGCCTCTGGGTGATATCAACGGAATCCCCCGCGTTCTGGACGCAGGCCAGTGTAATGACTCCTATTCTCTGGTCATGATCGCGCTCAAACTGAAAGAAATCTTCGGGCTAAATGACGTCAATGATCTTCCGGTCGTTTACAATATTGCCTGGTATGAACAGAAAGCCGTCATCGTCCTGCTGGCTCTTCTGTATCTTGGAGTTAAAAATATACATCTTGGGCCAACGCTTCCGGCTTTTCTGAGTCCCAATGTAACGAAAATCCTTGTTGAAAACTTCGGCATTGCAGGAATTCGCACAGTGGAGGAAGATCTGAAGCTGCTTCTGGGATAATCATGGAAAGGGCAGACTCTCCGGTGGGGAGTCTGCCGCTAAATCATGGGAAAACAACGGGGTTTGATATCATGAAATCATATATGTATGGATCTGGCTCTGACAAGTTCGATGGCTTCTTTACCTGATATATGTTCCGGTGTCATTTCCAGCATACACAGCGGTTTCCATTCCCTATCGATTGCTTTCTGGCGGTTTTCTTTGGTGTCATCCGGCGCATATTTAAGAGCCAGCTTGTCGATAGCTGTCCTCTTTTCTTCTTCATCCTCCATAATCTGAATCGTGCCAAAAACAATAACGCTTCTGAAATAGCTCGTATATTCTTCCGGCATAATATGGTCTTTATCAATGACGCAGAAAGATGCTTTCGGGTTTCTGAGGATTGCGTCTATTTTATGGCCTTTTCGGGCGCAGTGAAAATAAATCTTGTGCCCATCATAGACATAACTGACAGGGACAGCATACGGATAGTCATTATCTCCGGCAAGAGCAAGGACTCCGGATGTCCCCCGGTTTAAAACAGCAGTACAGTCCTCTTTAGACAGCGCCTGCTTTTTTCTTCGCAGCTCACGAAACATGATATTTCCTCCTACTCTAAAACAGTTCTGTGACTGTAGTATACACTATTTTGCTCAATAGGATTTTTCCGCCTGCTCTTTCAAGAAAGAGACAAATCCATCAATTTTTCCTGTTTTATCAAAGATTGCGGGAGCCATGTAATATGCCGGCTTATCCTCATCATATATGATTGTCATCGGATGTCCACGCGTCATAAGAAAAGTTTCATATATCCTGATAAACAGAATCCAAAAATATAATATATTTATTCCGTCCCATCAGACTCAGGCAATATTACAGACAATAATTTTACAATCGGTCCCCATATGGCAGTGATTTCATATAATTCTCTATTAATTCCCAATCAGGGACATAACCATCCGCTTTCTTTTTTGCAGGAAGTTCTAACACTGTATTTTTTATTTTATCCATTACATAAGCCCTGCCATAATTGTATCTATATCGTTCCTTATTCAATAATGTCACAACAAATAATCCAGTATATATATTAAGCCATTCGGCCCGGATCACAACCATATGGTCACCTGTAATGAATGGCTCGTCCTGATAAAAACAAGTCGCCGTTGTATCACCTATTGTTATTGCATTTCCGGCTTCAATACACTCCTTTTTTATCGTTTTAACCGAAGCCAATAATTCACATCCGTTTTTATCAGATGTTCTTGTTATATACCTGATTCCACAATTATCGTTTGCACATGTCAAACCATCCTTATTTATTGCAGTACCCTTATATATTTTATCTATCAAAGTTCCAAAAACAAATCGTCTCCAAGCACAATCGCCAATTGTCATCTCATTGGAAATACCACTTTGGGTTGTCAGCGGTTTGTAATGAAGCGATTTAATATAATTTTCCATGAACTTCCAATCCGGAACATATCCTTTTTCTGAGTACATTTTTTGTCTATCAATAAGAATTGTTCCATCAGAATTATATGAGACAGGTAATTTAATCACTGATTTACCAAATTTTTTCACATCATGCGGTTTCCTTCCATAAGACCACCTATATTTATCTTTTGTGATAATGGTACACAAAAACATCGCAATTTCAGGATTCATATCATAATATTTCAGATAGAACGCTGTAATGTCATGGCTGCATGTAAACTGTTCTTTTTGATAAAAGGCATTACACACAGAGCCGTTTACTGTAACTGCAATACAGTTCCCATCATACATTTTTTTATCTAGTGTATTATCTTCATTACCAACCTTATCCCAACTTTTAATATCTTCGATACAATAAAATTCTGTCACGCCATTATTAGATTCAGTCGATGCCAGAAATGGAATTCTGCCTTCCTTTGAATGTTCTGGTTTTTTATTATAAAATCCCCCCTTCAACCAAAAAACATCTTCAAGTTTAAATTCTTTCCATGTACTCACATCAAGATTCATAAATCTTGCCCTCCTTCACAAGATACGCAAGATAATTATTCACCGTTTGCTGAAAATCCGACTTTGACAAAGTTGAATAATCAGTCTTCATATATGCTTCACACAGCCATTCATCCCTTCCGGATACTTCTTCTATTGCTGAAAGTCCATCAACAACTATCTTTTTCCGATACAATCTCACCCAATTATCTTCAATAATTTTCCACTTACTATGACCGCTTTCATCAAACTGCTCTACACGGCCTAAGTTCTTTTTCTTTTTAAACCCGTCTTCTTTATAATATCCAAAAAATGTTTCACTAATTGTTCCATCAGTATCCACATGCGGCTTTCCTAATGTGAATACCATACAGCAGGCAGAAACCGAAGCCCCGGGATAGAAAATTTCAGCAGGAAGCGTAAAAACAGCATTCAATGTATTATCATTAAGAATAGAAATTTTTTCATTTTCTACGATTTTACTGGTTCCAATCGCAGCGGCTACTGGGAGCAGGACAGCCATTTCCACTGTTTTCCGAGATAGTCCAGCCTTTTCTCTTTCTTCATTCATATCTTTGATAACGTCAGAAAGATAATGCACAAATACAAAACCTTTTGTCGGGTCTTCCTTTCCATCTTTCGTCTTCCCCCATTTAGATTTATAGCGTTCAGGAATCCCGATTGGCTTTGCATTATACGGCGGATTCATTAAAATAATATCCGGGTTTGCTTTCTCAATAAACTCCTTGCAGTCAAAACAACTTCCAAACTTGATATTGCTATTACCATCGCCATGAATCAACATATTCGTTATAGAAAGACCATAAGCTTTTTCTTCTACTTCAATACCGTAAATATGTTCTTTTTTCACAATGTCCATCAATTCTGCTGCTTCATCTTCTCTCTTGCCATTCCTGCAATCTGCAAGTTCTTTTACCATTGCCTGTACAAGAAAAGAACCGCTTCCGCAAGTTGCATCCAAAACACGTTTTGTCCGGTCTACGCCTGTAACACGACACATAAATTCAGTAATATGGTCAGGTGTAAAAGCCTGATTTTTATCAGCTTTTCCCGTATATTTATTAAACGCAATAAAGAACATATTCAAAATATCTTGTCCTTCGGAACTATCTGTATCAATATATCTGTAAATATCCAAAATTACTGTTTCAAAAATCTGGATCCAGTCATTTGTTTTCAATGCTCTTACTTTCTGGTTGCCAAGAACATTCTTCTGTAATAATTCAATCTTTTTGCCTTATTATCAGAACCATCTAATAAGTCAGAAAGCACACCTTCAATAGCTCCACGGATCCCTTTTGGCCGCATTAAGCTCCACATTTCTTTTAAAGAATCCACAAATTCCTTTGTGATTGATACAGCGCCTTTCTTCCCCACAAGGTCTTTAATATACAGTAAACTCGTTCCCACAAACTGACTGCGCAGCTTTTCATCAATATCCTTTTTATGTAAAAGTTCATTCAGAGCATATGTATTTTTAAGAACCGTTTCCCGATCATTTGATTTATTGATCCTAAACAGTCTTACATAATGGGACATCCTATCTAACATAGTCTCGTCTTTCAAAACATGCTCATCATCCACAAAAGAGTTCCACACTTTGATTTTATCGTCATTTGTGTTTGCAAGAATACAAATAACTTTCCTGCCCGGATGAATCGCCCGCTCTTCCTCCAGATATTCACGAAGCTGCTTTTCATCATTACGAACAAAATTCTGCTTTGTTTCGATCAGAACAACAACATCATCTAATTCAAACCGGAGATCCACTTTAAAATGTGAAACAGGATGTCCCACTTTTGCCTCCAACTGAGCTTTTCCTCCAGCTGCTTGCACATAACTATATTCTCCAGATTCAATATTGCTCGTCAGAAACTCTTTTCCAACTGTATCTACCATATCATGTCTAAGCATAATATTTTATCCTTTCTCTCCATTTCATCATCTCCATCCTCTGTGAATACTTAGTATCTATTTATAGATATATAATAGATACTAAATGTCTATTTTTCAACCAATTTCTTTCATCGCCTGCTTGAGCCTGTCCATCCCGTCTTTTCGTAACCGCATACCGATTCCCTCCATTCTTAATGATAATTCCCGATCTGTGAATTGCTTTAGCTGTTCCGGCGTTAAGCTCTGCTGGCGCCACTGTCCGGCTTTATCGTAATACCCGGCAGCCTGTTCTTCAACGGGCTTGTTTTTCTGCTCAATATCATATCCTTTTTCACACCGCCGCTTACGGATTTTCCGCTGCATAGCAGCTAACTGTTTTTTTGGGGTGTTGTACCCCGCAGTGATTTTTGCAGTCAGTTCTCCGGTCAATATGGCGGATATAAGCGCGAATACCGCCATGCCCCGTACTGTCTTGTTTTTGTACTTGTATATCTGCCGGAACGGTGGATTTTCACGCTTGTGTCAGATGAGAAATAGCCGGTTTGAAACACCTCTTTTTGTCCTAACTATACTGTATTTATCATAATGGATTGTTAAATATTTGTCTATGATAGGTATAATTATTTCTATTGCTTATTCTATATGAAACGACTATAATCAACAATAGGAAAGGGAGAATGATACTTATGAAGAAGAAAGTAAAAAGAATAGCCAGTATACTTTTCACTCTATGCCTGTCAGCCTGCCTGCTGACCGCATGCGGTGGAAATGACAAAGCAGCAGAAAGCAGTTCCGAAACAAAGACAGAAGCAGAAATAACCGCTTCTGCAAAAGACAAGAAAGACGATTCCAAAAAGGAAGAATCCGAAAAAACTGACAAAACGAAAGACGAGACAGCAGAAACAAGCAAAACAGCCGAAACTAAAAAAGAAACGAGCAGCAGCAATTCCGGCAGTTCTGCTTCTAAGACAACTTCTTCTGCAAACAAAAGCCAGAACAGCAGCTCTAACAGCAGTGCTTCTCAGTCCAGTCAGCCGTCAGCCAGTAAACCGTCCACAAGTTCCGGAAACTCCGGTTCTGCAAGCAAGCCTTCTACTCCGGCTCAGGAAAGCAAGACGAGACAGCCTGTCCAGGAAAACAAGCCTGCCGAGACTCAGCCGTCTGAGCCTGTCCACACCCACACATGGGTATGGGCAACACACACTGAGACGATTCCTGAACAGTCCCACGTTGTGGAAGTAAAAAAGTACGTCTGTAACAACTGCGGTCAGCAGTTCGACAACGCACATGATGTTGGTACCCACATCATGGCTGACTTCTGGGACAACTGCGAGAACTACACCTACAAGACGGTAAGTTCCGAGACTGTCATTGATGTTCCCGCCCAGACGGTCACCGTCAACGACTACCAGTATTGCTCCATTTGCGGAGAACGCAAATAAGATAGAAAATCCCCTGCCCGTGTGGTGAACCGACCTCCAAAAGTTAGTTTTTGGTCTAACTTTTTTTGGGGCGGTTCACCACACGGGCAGGGGATAATTTTTTCGGAGAGAATGATGGCTTACTGATCTGTTGCCGGATTTTCAGACAGTCTATCAGATTTTCCAAAAAGGGGTTACGGCAAACTCCCCTTTATTGGGCAATCTATCGGAATCCCTTTGTTTTAAGCCTTTTCTGGCAACTATATTAATTTGCTTTTGACAGTAGAACTACCGTCTCGACTGTATTACGTTTTTCCCACAAAGGAAGATATAATCTGTCAACAGCATTTTATCGATATAATTAACTATTCTAAAACTACTCTGCAGTACAAAAATTCAAAAATAACAATTTTTACAACTATGTTGCTATTGTTATCATAAGATACTTGATAGCGATATTGTCCATTTTGTACATCAATCCATCCTGCAAAAGTATATGCAGCTCCAGTACTTAAGTTTTGAATTAAATACATACCTCTCGAACCAACTTCTGGATATAAAGAATATACAGGGATATCATCAAATTCTTCTATATCATTTTGGGACATATTAAAAACAAACTCATACCAAACCTCTATCTCTGTATTATCGAAGTTGATATAATCTAATTCAAATCCTGCATGACCTCGTGCCAGTTTACGAAGTATACGCAATATTCGTTTCTCGTCAGGCTTAAAATATACTTTCCCATTTTCCATCCAAATTTGTTCTTGTAAAGTTTTATTAAGTTTTTCATCTTTTAAAAGTCGTAATTTTGTCTGCTCTTGCTGAGTATAATCTAGGTAGACCTGACTTTTTAATAAATCCAAAAAGCAGGCAACATATTTTTCATCTTCTGAATAACCATTGTTGCACGCAAAGCAGGCTGGAATAGTAGGCAAATTTTCAGGATAAGGTTCTATCAAAAAAGTCTTTGACGGAGTATGTTCCCTTGTTGTAGCAGATTTTCCACAGTATATGCATCCATTAGATTTTGACTTTTCCCATGATGTATAATACCCTAATCCCCCATCTCCTCCGGGGCGTTTTCTCTGTTCCAATTCTATCCCTTCTTTCAAAAATTGATTTACAAATTCTTTATATTACAAAATTCCTTTTCAAAGATGCTGTAATTAAATATATATTTTAACAATCAATTTTTCTTATTTATTCTAATAAGTTTTCACTTATACCTCTAATTTCGGCAAATTATTTAAACTTACCGTCTCCAGCGTCTGCAACTGCTGTACCGCCAACTGTCGAAGCAATTCCATCCGCTCTTTTTGGCTCTTTCCTTGTTTAATTAGTACAGCATTATAACTTTCCAAATTTGCAAGTACCAGTAATTGATTCAGAGTTGCTACATCTCGCATATTTCCTTTCGATGTTGGATTTTCATCTTTCCACTGTTTTGCGGTTTTTCCAAATAAAACAACATTCAACATATCTGCTTCATTAGCATAGGTATATGCCACCTGTGCCGGTGTTAATTCTGGCGGAATTAGATTTTCTTTAATCGCATCCGTATGTATCCTATAATTTAACTTAGAAATTTCCCTATTTAAATTCCAATTAAGAGATAACCTACTATTCTCATCTGTCTTTAATCTCCTGTAATCCTTCATAATATATAACTGGAACTCAGGCGAAATCCAAGTTGCGAAAGACATAGCAATATCACTATGAGCATATGTTCCACCATAACGTCCCGCTTTTGAAACAATGCCAATGGCATTCGTAGCTTCTATCCACTTCTTTGGTGACATTGTAAAAGCATTCGCTCCAGCCTGCTTTTTAAACCCCTCGAATTCGAGGGGTTTAAAATCTGAATTATGTAGCCTTTCCCATAAACCCAGAAATTCTATTACATCTCGGTTTCTCATCCAATTTTGAATAACTGCTGTTGGATCATCACTCTTATACCGGGCAATATCTGTCAATGAAATAAATTCATTTTCAAAATCCTGCGTATAAATTCCAATGTCTATTCCATTCGCATGAATTGTATCTTTAATTATCTTCCCCATTGTACCTCCCATAAACAAACCATAACATTCTGAAACACTGTATCCTTTTCCCTTTAAGAAAAATCTGCTGAGTAACTATCTTCATCTTCCCACATTTCCCGATATGCTTCAATATAATCCCTAATACAACTGGGATATACATCCAAATACTTTCTACATACCCTTTTGTACAATCCCAGGATTTTTTCATCACACGCAAAATCCAGTAAATAATCTAACAAATGTGACAATTCATCTTCCGACACAGTTCTGCTGCACACATCTTCAACCAATGGCAAATAAACTTCATAGGCTTTCTGATGTAATTGGACTATCTGCTCCGCAATCTGGTAAATATTTTCATCCATTTAGATTACCTCAAAATGCTTAAGCGCCTCCATTATCGCTTCTGCCTTTTCTTTCGGCGGATGTTTCCTCGGCTGCTTCAATTCCTCTGTCGCATTAGGCGCATCATACATTGTTAAACCCAATGCCTTTTTCACTTCTGCAATATAAGCGGTATGTACCTTAAATCCATACTTTTTCTCTACATAATCCTGTATCATCTTATATGTGATTTTCGGTTTTGGCTGATATTTCTTCGCCCGTTCTGCAATCGCATCCAGCGATATCTTATCGTCGCCTTCTCCAAAATCTACCTTTACATTGATAACACTGTCTGGTGATTTGTGGGACAAAAGTACAACCGTCTCAACTTGTTCTTCATTGTCCAAACTGATGCTCATATCTTCCTCAATGATAGGCAGCTTAAATTTGATGGATTTCAGC
>DXAU01000011.1 GCA_019116885.1 Candidatus Mediterraneibacter pullistercoris
GTAGTCAAACCACTCAAGATCTGTATCCGGTTTGCAGAAGAACTCAAGCTCCATCTGCTCGAACTCTCTTGTACGGAATGTAAAGTTGCCCGGCGTGATCTCGTTTCGGAAGGATTTTCCGATCTGCGCGATACCGAACGGGAGTTTCTTTCTGGATGTACGCTGTACATTCTTGAAGTTCACGAAGATGCCCTGCGCTGTCTCCGGACGGAGATATACAGTATTCTTCGCATCCTCTGTCACGCCCTGGAATGTCTTGAACATCAGGTTGAACTGACGGATATCCGTAAAATTATGCTTGCCGCAGGTCGGACACGGGATCTGATGCTCCTCGATGAACGCTGTCATCTGCTCCTGTGACCATCCGTCCACTGTGCCATCCAGTGTAATGTCTTTCTCTTCGCAGTAATCTTCGATCAGCTTATCTGCGCGGAAACGCTCATGACACTCTTTACAGTCCATCAGCGGATCGCTGAAGCCGCCGAGATGTCCGGAAGCAACCCATGTCTGCGGATTCATCAGGATCGCACAGTCAACTCCTACATTGTACGGATTCTCCTGCACAAATTTCTTCCACCATGCCTTTTTTACATTATTCTTCAGTTCCACACCGAGATTACCGTAATCCCATGTGTTTGCAAGCCCGCCGTAAATCTCGGAACCCGGATATACGAATCCCCTTGACTTTGCGAGTGCTACAATCTTATCCATTGTCTTTTCAACCATTATTATGTTCCTCACATTTCTTTTTCTCAATTGGTACTTATTATAACGGCTGTATCCATATTTTTCAAGGGATTGGATGTAATGTTATAGTAACAGTTCAACCATATGGTGTCAGGAGACGGATTTATGCCTGCATAAGAATCCGGCAGCTGACAATCAGATGGCTGAACTGCTGCATATTATGTTTATGTAAGTGTCTCCAAGATATCCAGAGACTTAAATTTCTTATCCACATACACTTCCATGAGCCGTTCCATCACTTTCCCAAGTTCATTCAGCACTTTATCCGTAACATTAAATGTATACAGCTTCTCGATCGTACTGGATTCTATGTATTGCATGCTATATAAAGTCGAGTTATCCAGTACCATTCCGTCTATGATATTTCCGTCGCACTCACTGCAGACCAGTCCGCCCTTTGCAGGACTGAACACAGCGGGCCGTTCTTTATCCCCGCAGTTCACGCACTGAAATACCTGCGGTCCCTGCCCGTTGATGGTAAGGGCTTTCAGTTCAAATATATAACGGATCAGCCGGTCGGGAATGTGCGGATTGATAAGCGCGCGCAGTGTCTGATAGAGAAGTTTTAACATCTCCCGCTCATCATTGGATTCTTTCGTATAATAATCGGCAAACTCCAGAAAATAAAACCCGTAGTAAGCCCCCACCACATCTTCCCTGAGTTCCGCAAAATAATTTGAAATACTTGCAGACTGTATCGTATAAGACGACCTGCCCTCATACACTGTAAATTCTCCAAATGAAAACGGATTGGCCGCGCCTACGAGGGGGCTGTTCGGCCGCCTTGCCCCCCGCGCGAATGCGGAGATCTTTCCCTGTTCTTTTGTCAGTATGACCACACGCCGGTCATATTCCCCGATGGGCATGGTAGAGAGAACCATCCCCGTAAGTACGATCTGATTCACGCTGTTCCTTTCTGCAGCTTTGCTCCGGCATAACACTGCTGTTTTTCTCATGCATCTTAAATTTAAGATAATCGTCGATCCTGCCGCTTTCCATAAACTGATTCCAGTAAGTCTCTTTCATCGGTCCACCTCTTCTTCCGTGTCTTCTCTTCCGGTCATTTCCTCACCGTCAGAGATTATACAGTTAGGTTCTCCGATTCTTAAAAGCACTATACCCCGCAAAAAATACCAGGACTTTTTGCAGGGTGAAGCCTTGACAGTTTCTTTTGATATTATAGTGAATTATCCCTCAGATAGCAAATATGATTTCAGCATGGGCCACATAAGTTCAGACACCTTTCTCCCACTTTCATATTACGTTTTCCACTCAGTCGACACGGGCATCTAAGATCCGGTACACGATGAATACTGCAAGCGTTAAAACTGCTGCCAGCCCGAGATGAATACGGAATACTTTATATGGGATCAGATAATTTACACAGACTGCCGCAACGAAAACAGCTGCCAGTACTATTCCCCATTTCACATGAAAGGATCTGCTGCTTTCAAATGCATATTTCGTCAGAAGCATTATAAGCCCTTCCACTCCTGCCAGCAGCAGAATTCCTCCCAATAGATTGCCTAATGTAACCGGGCAGTTAAATGACGGCAGGATACCACTCAAAACTTCCGCCAACTTCCCGGCGCACCAGATCACAAGCAGCACGGTCAATGCAGGCAGCGCATCCCTGACTGATACAAGCAGCTTTTCTTTTCTGCTCATATGCGGAATTTCATCTACAATACTGTCACAGAATCCGCGGTAATCTTCGCCGATCACTTCCCTGGCAGAGTTCCCCCTCTTTTCCCCGTCTATAAGCATCTGTGTAATGTCTCTTCTGACCCGCTCCTGTTCATACGCAGAAACCGGAACCCCTCTCAGATAGACGACAATATCAGTCAGAACTTTCTTCTCAACGTCAGAAAGCTGTTCTTGCAGTTCATTGTTTTCCTTTAACATCTCTTTGACTCTTCGGCTCATCTCATATCCCCTCCACATCATGAAAAAGCCTCTCTACTGCTGCCGACATTTCCCTGTAATTGTCTGCAAACTGACCCAGTTCTGTTATTCCTTTATCCGTCAGTGAATAATATTTTCTCTTCGGCCCCAGTTCTGACTGGCGGTATACAGCCGTCACCAGTTCATTTTTCTCCAGTCTCAAAAGGAGCGGATAGATCGTGCCCTCGGTGATGCTGCCGAATCCATACTCCTGCAGCTGCCGGGATATTTCATACCCATATGTCTCTTCTTTACTTATGATCGCCAGAATACATCCTTCCAGCGTCCCTTTCAGCATCTGCGACGGGATCATAATTTCACCTGCCTTAATTCGTCTGACCGCATACTATCTTGCAATGCAATATAGTTTTGACTACATTGTAATACAAAGTAGCATGTATGTCAATATACGGATACAGATATATTTATTGGGGCGCAGCAATCACCGGAAGCGCCAAAAGGCACATTCCGGGATTGTAAGCGGCCGCCAGGGTCTCGGGCAAGCCCGGACTTTGGCTCGGCGCCCACGCAAAAAGACCTCCTTGTTTTTTATGAAAGAGGTCTTTTCTACACAAATTATGCAATTTTACCGAAAGGTGTATTTCTGTGCAGCTTAATGACAGCCGCCGTTTCCGTGACATCCATGTTTATTCTCTCCGCAGTGCCCTCCCCTGTGGTGTCTTTCCCCGTGATGGCCTTCTCCGTGATGGCTGCACTGGATATCCGGATTATATGCAAGATTTCCTTCTATAAAAGACTTTACAGCCTCGTCAGCATCACCTGTAACACCGCCGTACAAATGAATCCCCGCGTCTGCGAGCGCAGTCTTCGCGCCCATACCGATCCCGCCGCAGATCAGGGTATCCACGCCCATCTCTGTCAGGAATCCTGCCAGCGCCCCGTGTCCGCTTCCATTTGTATCTGCCACCTGTTCTTTTGTGATCTGTCCGTTTTCCACGTCATAGATTTTGAACTGCTCTGTATGTCCGAAATGCTGAAATACATTTCCGTTTTCAAATGTTACTGCTATCCTCATTGTATTTTCTCCTTTCACTGATACATCCTGCACATTCAGGCCGCCCGGCCTGCCGCATCTCTTCTGGCAGAAATGGATCGCCGAGCCGTCGCACAGCCGGTAGTCTCCGCCCGAGATCAACAGGACTTTCCCGTTTACAATGCTGTCCGCGATCTTCTCCCGGGCGCTTTCGTAAATCTCCGTCACTGTAGTTCTGGAAATGTCCATCCGTTTTGCACATTGCTCATGGGTCAGCTTCTCCAGATCGATCAGCCGGATCACTTCATACTCATCGACCGTCAGTGTTATACTCGCACCGCCGGGAATTCCATCCGGCCTGAAGCTGCCGTAATCCGGCTCAGCGCAGACTCTCCTGCATCTTCTCGGTCTTGCCATACAGACACCTCGCTTTTATTTCCGTTATATGTCGGAAATAATATAACACAATTTCGCGCAAATAGCAATATTTATCATCAGTTTTATTGACAAATCAACGCGTCCATTATATAGTTCAAATATACAGTTATACTATATAGTTTCACTATATAATTGGCATGAAAATATTCTGCAAAAGCAGAAGACAACTGATAAACACATTTCATTTACTGACCATATTTAACAGAGGAGCTGAAATCACCTTGAACAAAAGTAAGCATCTGCCGCTCACGGAAACTACATTTTATATATTGACAGCGCTGTTAAGTCCCGGCCACGGGTATTACATCATGCAGAAAGTCGAGGAACTCAGCCTCGGGAGAGTCCGGATCGCCGCGGGAACAATGTATGGGGCTATTGAAAACCTGCTGTCGCAGAACCTTATCACCCCGGTTCCTTCTCCGGACAAGAGGCGCAAACTGTATCAGACGACAGCTCTCGGCAGACAGGTCCTTGCATCGGAGGCAGACCGTCTAAGGTATCTCGTAACTATTGCCGACAGATTCGGACTATGATACGAACTGTTAAAATATAATCTTAGCTGTTAAAACGAGGAGGGATTTCATGAAAAAATATCATTTCCCATTCATTGATCTCGACAAAGAGGAAGAATGGATCAACAAATATATCAGACAGGGATGGCGGCTTCGGAGCATCTTCGGATTGCGCTATGAGTTCGTCTCCAAAGAGACCGGATCAGCACCGCATATCGGAGAAGTACGGCCTGATGAAAACGCATTTCTGGTCAGATGTGACGTCCGCAGTTTTAGCCAGTACCCGGAATACCAGAATTATCTGATGATGTTCGAGGATGCCGGATGGCGGCATGTCAGCGGGAATATGAACGGGGATCTTCAGTATTTTGAACGAATCAGGCCGGATGCTTCCGGACAGCTTTTTTCAGATATCGTCTCGAGAGCCGAACGTTACCTCCGCATGACGAAACGATACCTGACCACTCTTCTCATATATTTTTCCGGTATGCTGGCCTTCTTTATGACAAATGATTTCCGGGTTCAGAATCTGTTCAACATGAAAGATATGTATTTCACACCCGGGCTGTGGGACAGATCGGGCCTGTCCTTCTGGGCATCTTTTCTTTTCGAGACTCCTTTTGCGCTGCTCAGAGGCGGAGTCTTACATCTCCTCATGATTCTGGTATTCGCACTGGAGCTTTATGCGGTTGGTAAAAGTTACTGGCTGTACAAAAGAAGATAATAAGTCTGTACCAGCAGGCTTCTTCTGATTAGTCATGTTCAAGAGCTTCTCCGAGAGAATCAAACTCCGGGTCTTCCGGCTCCATATTGTTCAGCTCGATCAGTATCGGCTGGCTCTCATGCCGGAAATAATAGCATTTTTCACCTGACTTTTTCTGGTGTGCGGCAAAAGCCACCGCATATCCGTGAGACAGGAGAGTTTCTTTTACCTGGTCAAACACATCGTCAGGATACACAAACGCAATATGATTGATCCCTTCCCGGGCTTCCATATGATAGCAGTCCGGACAGTCTGCCATAGCCTGGATCAGTTCGACCGCATGGCCGCCGATACGGGAGACGCCTATTATCAGATGACACGCACGCCCGTCGAGCACTTCTTCGCTGCTCATCCTCGTTGTGCAGAACTTCCACGGATCCATCATCGGAAAACACGAGGAAAATGCTTCTGACGCTTTCTGAATGTCTTTTACAATATAACCGGTATGGCGAAACCTGGGCGCATCAATGCCCCTCTCTGTCTGCTTTGTCTGCCCTGCCTCTGCAAACAGTTTCAGATACTGTTCTGTCAGGGGATATGTTTTCTCAAACACATGGAAAATACCCTCGGGGCTCACTGTCAGGATATCCGCTCCCGCTCTGGCGGCTTCAACGATATCCTGCGCTCTGTTGGCTGCCGCTGCCAGCACTTTTGTGCCCGTTCCGGCAAGAGCCTGCACAATATCTTTTAAAGTGTTCATGCCCGAATACCCTGTTTCATCGATATCTCCGACATAGGGAGCGACATAATCCGCTCCTGCAGCAGCGCACAGAACTGCCTGTGCCGCGCTGAGCACTGTAGTCGCACAGATCTGCACAGATCTTTTCCCCGTTTTCTGCATGTCTTTCAGGATTCTCACCGCCGCTAGCCCCTGCTCGCACGCCGGAATCTTAACGATGACCGATGAACTGACATCCATATACAGAAGAGCCTCTTCCACCATCTTCTGCGCTTCTGTTCCTGTAACCTGCGCGAAAACCGGATAATCGGGGAAATTCTCCGTCAGCCGTCTTATGATCTCTGCGGCATTTCCTTCCTCCCGTGCCAGAATCACCGGATTCGTCGTGATACCGCTGACTACGCCCATCCGGTCCGCTCTCCTGATCTTACCCAGATCCGCGCTGTCAATGTATATCTGCATGTCTGTTCCTCCTTTCCATACAGTCTGCGGCCGCATTGTTTCCTTTTCCTTATGATCCCATATCTTCTTTCCTGTCAGTCACTTAAGAATCCCGGCGGCTTTCCGAAAAGCCCCATCATATTATAATCCTGATGAATGACAAACTCATCCTGGATCGCATTGATCTTCTCCACCACATCAGCAGGAAGCGGTCCTTTCTCAGCATAGCCGAGATTGGTGCGGATATGCGCGATTTCCCGCGCTCCTGCACAGTGTGTATGAATATCATCAAAGGCGAGAATATATCTTACCGCCATCTCGAACATATCCATTCCAAGCTCGTCTGAGAGGTCATAAATCTTCTCAAGTTTCTTTCCTGTATTTACCCTGACTTCATCTCCTGATTCCAGAAGTTCCGGCAGTTCATCTCTGCGTTTTGCGGTGAGGAATTTGTTCCCCATTCCAAAGCCGGCTCCGGCGATGATGCCGCAGTCATTACGCTTTGCTGCAGGAATCAGTTTATCAAAGATCGGTCTTGCGATCAGGCTGATGCCGCCCGCTACAAGGGCACAGTCAATCCTGCCTGTATCGATCAGCTTGGCGCTCTTCGTATACTCTGTTGAACCCAGGCCGATATTCGCAATATATCCTTCCTTTTTTAATTCTTCTAATGTAGAAAGGATCACACTGTCTCCCGTCTCATAGTCAAAACCCCAGCAGTCCCAGTCAGGCTCGTGGATCATACACATATCAAGGCTGTCTCTTCTCGAGATCCAGAGGCTGTGCTTTACCGCCCGCTTGATTTCTTTCGGGTCCTGATATGCCTCATAGCCTTTTGCCCGTGTAACTGTTCTTTCATGAAGATATCCGATCTTGGTAGAAATGTATACCTTTTTGTCCGGATGTTTGTACGCTCCTCTTGCAACGATCTCCTCACTCTCTCCAAAGTCATACATCTGAGCCGTGTCAAATACATTGATCGGAGATTCCATCGCATAATCCATAAGTTTTTCGGACACATCAGGATCGATGTCATACTCGCCGGTGAACTGGAAACATCCAAGTCCGAACGCGGTCACTTCGTAGCCTGTTCTTCCAAGTCTTCTTGTTATCATATCTTTCTCCTTTCTTTCTGCTGCCCGCTCCTGATGAGCTGGGTGCAGGTATGCGTGTATCTGTATTTATGACCTTTCCTACCAGATACAGTAGCCCCCGTCTACGAGCAGGTCTGCTCCTGTAATATACGAAGCTGCGTCTGACAGGAGGAACGCCACCGCTCCGCCTATCTCATTCATGCTGCCCAGACGTTTCATCACGCAGTCTTCTGCCATGGCGTCCATCGCCTCCCCGGGTATCTCATGATGGATTCCCGAGACCATATTTCCGGGACTGACACTGTTGACGCGGATGCCGTATCTGCAGAAATCAGCCGCCATGCCTTTTGTAAGATGCAGCACGCCCGCCTTTGCAGTGGGATAGCAGACAGAATGTCTGCCCTCTGTGCGGTTGATGACATGGCCTGATATGGAAGCCGTATTCACAATCGCCCCGCCCTTTCCTCTGTCTCTTAGATACTGGCATACTTTCTGGTTCACAAGAAACATGCCGTCCAGATTAATCGCCATCAGGCGGCGCCATGATGCGAAATCTATGTCTCCGTCATCATATCCTGCGCCGATTGCACCTGCATTGCTGTGTACGATATCGATTGTTCCTAAGGCCGCGTCTGTTTTCTCTATCAGCTTTTCCACCTGCTCTTCTTCTGTCACGTCACACTCAACGGCGATCGTGCGGACGCCGAATTTCCCGGCAATATAATCCGCATATTCCCGGGCTCTCTCTATACGGACGTCAGCAAGAGCCACGTCGGCGCCCATTTCCGCCAGAGCGGCGGCTGTACTTCTGCCGATGCCGCCTCCTGCTCCGGTTACAATCGCCTTTTTCCCTTTCAGACTGAACTTCTCACGGATCGAATCCAGTTCGTTAAGTTTTACGATATTATCCATCTTCCGCCCCCTTATGCGTTCGGGTTTGTCCAGTTGAGCTCAACATAGAGGCCGCCCGGCTCAACCTCGATATAGCAGAATTCCACCAGCATCTGTCCTGCATATTCGGAGTCTGGTCCAAAATCAAGTCTGCCATGATGCACATCCCTGCATCCAATCTCTGTCATATAGTCATACGCTTTCTTAAAATCCTCGTATTCCGGGAACTTATAACAGAAATGATGGAGTCCTTCTCCGGATTTTTCAAGATATTCTGCAAAATGCGTTCCCGCAGATTTCCCCTGGACAGGCTGTACGAGTTCTACATTTACACTGCCGAACACTGTTCCATTGCTGCACTTGATGGAGTTCGGAGGACCTACGATCATATTATCCCCGCTCCAGTCAGTGGCATCGGAAACCCACTCTCCGAATCCCGGAATCTGATTCAGTCTTTCCATGGCCTTTTCATTGTCATAGGTAAGAAATCCTACATGAGCCAGGAAAGCTCCACAATTCTCCAGTTCTTTTTTTACTTTTTCCAGATTCATATTCTTTTGTTCCCCTTTCTTTTTATTTCAGCCTTAATGCTTTAAAGTCTCTTACCTGCTGGGTGATCGCTCTCTCCGCCGGCAGACGCTCCATGCTCGAAGCTCCGAAAAATCCCTGGATATGCTCTGTATGTTCCAGAATATACTTGACGTCTTCAGGCTCAGCTATCGGTCCGCCATGGCATATGACAAATACCTCCGGATTGATCTTCAGAGCACAAAGAGCGATTCTCTCCGCGTATTCCGCCGCCTGTTCAAGCCCGAAAGAAATATCAGACTTGATGCCGCTTAATCCGCCTTTCGTGCAGCCGCAGTGGACGACGATAATATCTGCCCCCGCCTTTGTCATAGCCTCGCATTGCTCCTCGTTGAATACATAGGGAGCGGTCAGCATATCCATGTCATGAGCCAGGCGGATCATCTCGATCTCATTGTCCACCCCGTATCCGACCTCCTCAAGTTCTTCTCTCTGAGCGCCGGAAAAGTCAGCGAAAGACGGGAAATTCTGAACTCCGGCAAATCCCAGGTCCTTAAGTTCCTCGAGATGCCTGTCCATAAATCTGTAATTATCCTGCGCAAACACTCCTGCCACAGGCATCACCTGAGCCGCCAGTTCTTTCACCATGTCGTTTGCACTCGCAAAAGGAAGAAGTCCGCTGATCGAGGGACGTCCGCCCATACGGAATCTGCCCGAATTATACGTGATGATCAGGTCAATCCCGCCCAGTACCTCACACTTCGCACTCAATCCTATGCCGGCGCCGCCGCCAATGATCGGAACCCCATCTACCACCTGGGCGCGGAACTTTTCCAGTATCTCCTGTCTGCTTTTCGTTTCGGACTAACGATCATTTTTCTTTTCCTCCTCTTTCATTTTCTCTATCAGTATTTCAGCGGCAGTTTCGCCGAATCTGGTATCTGTAATGTGGCAGTCCATTTCCAGGACTTTGATCTGCGGCAGGAGCTGATCCTTAAGTGTCTTGAACAGCACCCGGTCTGTCTCCGGCTCGTACAGCGGACCTCCCGGCCTGTCGGCCATAGACAGTCCTTTTTGAGGAATCAGTACCGTTATGTCTCCCGACGCCCGATTCAGCTTCTCTGCGATTACTTTGGCAAACCGCACATTTTCTTCTTTGCTGCTCCTGACAAATACCACTTCCGGAGTATGGCGGTAGACTTTCCGCTTCGAAAGCGCGCTCAGTTCCTCTTTGTGCCTGAGTACCATATCCACTCCGCCCGGCACGACAACCTGCGGGATCCCCGCCTTTCCTGCACATGTCAGACGTTCAGGCACCGCATCCTGATAAGATCCGGCCAGAGGCATCGTAACTTCAGACAAAGTAATGTCCGCCACGCCCTTTAACAGTCCGTCTCTTGCAAACCGTTCAAGCATGGCTCCTCCTTCCCCGTTGGCATGAAAGATATAGACCTCATATCCATGTCTTTCCAGCACCCGTCTGACTGCCTCGACACACGGAGTCGTCACGCCCCAACAGGAAATGCCCACCGCAGGCCTGTCAGATCCTTCCGCCGTCTGCGGTCCGCATCCGGCCATCCCCGCCATTGCCGCCGCTGCTTTCCTGATATTCATCTTCAATATCTTATTTAAGCCGGCTATATCGACAAGAGAGTTTATCACCATTGTGTCGTTCAGTCCAAGAAACTGCTCCGCAGAGTCTTTCAGCAGAGCGAGTGTGGACATGAGCACTTTGGGCATCCCGACAGGAAGGGTGCGGAACACTCTGTTTGCCAGAAACGTTCCCTGTCCGCCTCCCATCGAAATGACACCGTCCACTTCTCTTCTGCCGATAAGCTTCTCAAGATACGAAGCCGCCTCCCTGGCAAGCATCTCCATCCATTCTTCTTTGGGCGGACGCTTTGTGCATCTGCATGCTGGTGACTCTGCCGCCCGGTAATCGGGCACGACGCTGACAGGATCACCCGTCCCCACGTCTATCGTTACCACGCTGATCTGAAAGTCTCTCAGACATTCCATCAGATATTGAAACTCCTGGCCTTTTGTATCAAAAGTCCCAAGGACTGCCACAGTCTTCTTCATTCTCATTCTCCCATCCGCCGCCCTCCGGCGGCAGCAATTCCTTTCTTCCGGTCACGAAAACAGATCTTTTATGAAGCGCAGTGCTTCTCCGGCCGCCAGATCCATCTGCGTCTCATCCGCATGATCCGTCATGTCCCGCCAGACTCTGCAGCAGTCTCCCAGCTCGCCGCCTGAACTTACGAGAGGTTCCATGGTCATGATTCCGTGATAATCTGCAGCTTTTAGTCCGCCGCGTATCTCCGTCCAAGGGAGATGTCCTTTTCCCGGGAGTCTCCTGTGGTTCTCCCCCAAATGAACGTGTCCGAGATAATCTCCCGCTGTAAGAAACGCCTCGTAAAAACTGTCTTCCTCGATATTCATGTGGAACGTATCCAGAAGGATCTTCACGTTATCCCTCTCTGTTTCTTTTACAAATTCTGCCCCCTGGGCAGCTGTGTTCAGGATATGGCTTTCATATCGGTTGCAGATCTCAATATTGATGCCGATCCCATACGCAGACGCCCTGTCTGCAATCCGGCGGATCGAATCTATGCCATATTCCCATTCTCTCGCTGCATATTCCCTGCTCGGAAGCTGAGGAACTCCATTCAGAAGATTTCCTCCAAGACTGTGGATTCCCAGCTTCTCCAGTCGGGGCATCACTTTCTCATAGAATAGAACGCCCCTGTTTCTGTTTTCTTCCCGCATGTCTGTCAGTGACATTTCCTGAGGCGGATCAAGTCCTATGGCAAGCTCCACGTCATATTCCTTTGCAGCGCGGGCAAGTTCCTCTGTCTGGGCTTCGGACATATTCAGGATCAGATAATCCCCCAGTTCCAGCACGTCAAACCCGAGTTTTCCGGCTTTCTCCACATAAGGCACATAGCTTTTGCACTGCAGGTCTTTCTGCCAGTAAATATAGTGTATTCCATATTTCACTTTCATTTTCCATCTTCTCCCAAAACAATGGTCTGCGATCAGCCGACTTTTCCTCGTTTGCTGATAACGTCAAGTGCAATCGCAAGCATAAGGACAAGCCCTTTTACGATATACTGCCATGTGGCGCCCAGATTCAGGAGGCTCATGCCATTGTCAAGCCCTGCCATGAGCATTGTTCCTACGATAGCTCCCAGAACATTTCCCCGGCCTCCCAGAATACTTGTTCCGCCCACAACGCATCCTGTGATCGCAATAAACTCAAAAGATGTGCCCGCAGAAGCCGTCGCCTGACCCACGAGTCCAAGATAGACAATAGAAGCAATCGCTGTGACGACTCCATGCAGTATGTATATCCACATCACAGTCTTCTCAACGCTGATTCCCGAAAGTTTCGCCGCTTCCGCATTGCCGCCGATTGCAAAAACGTAGCGTCCGAAAGAGGTGTATTTCACGATAAAGGCGAATAGCAGTCCGAGTATTGCGAGGATAATAACCGCATAAGAAAATCCCTGCTGAAATACCATGATCGCGCAGACGATAAAGAGCACCGCTGCAAGAAATACCGTCTTTACCAGGAACAGAACATCTGTGCCGCGGGCCGTCCCCTCTTTTTTCGAGCGCAGCCTGTTTTTTGCCGATACCACAAGAAAAACTGCAACAATCACGATTGTAATAAAAAGGCTGATATCATTGAAAGCAGCGTCTTTTAAAACCAGCTTGGGCAGATATCCGTTTCCGAATATTGAGAAACTGTCCGACATAGGACCAATCGACATACCTTCGCCTACCAGAAGCGTACCGCCTTTAAACAGAAGCTGGCTGGCATACGTTACGATGAAAGCCGGCAGTTTCTTGTATCCTATCCAGAAACCATGCCAGAGTCCGATCACCACACCGAGCAGCAGCACGGCTGTAATCGTAAGCGGAGTATTCAGACCCTGATACACTTGAAGAGCCGCCGCAACACACCCGATAAATCCAAGTGCGCTTCCGGCTGAAAGGTCTGCGTTCGTTGAGACAATGACCAGCATCATAGTCACAGCTATGATGGAACAGGTTGTTCCCTGCATCAGAAGGTTCGAGAGATTCCTTGTCGTCAGGAACAGCCCGTCGGTAACGATCTGAAAGGTAACAAATATAATGATCATCTCAGCAAACTCTTCCTCATTCGGAACCTTGCCGTGCCACTGTGATTTTCCTTCCATAAAAGATACACCTTTCCCTTTAACCGTATGTGCAATAATAACAGATGGCTTTTCTTTCTCTGCTTTTGCCCGGTCAATCGCATCTGCAATGGCAAAGAACGGCGAGATCATTCTTTTAGGGACTCCCCGGACTTCTTATGTACATAACTGCGCAGAGGCTTTCTTCAAAGTGTTCCATTCAGATTACAATCTGCGCTTTAAAGGAGCGCATGAGTGGAAAGATCCCTATGAACCCGATTCGTTTGTCAAGCACTCTATCATACGCAACACAGAGATCATCATCGACTATATGGCAGACGGCCGGCTCATCTACAAGCCGCTTCTCACTCACACCGTGCGGCCCGGGGACTGCGGCGAAATCTACGATGATATCAGGAGAAACAAAGAGAAATATCTCGGAGTTGTATTTGACTGGACCAGATAAACAGATCCGGCAGCAAAGGAGGGTAACTATGCTGTACAATATGCTTTCACACACAGGACTTCGGATATCTAACATTGCGCTGGGATGCGCCCGTATGTCCGCACTTGACATAACATCCGCAAAAAAAATCATATCCTGTGCTCTCGATGAGGGGATCAATCTCTTCGATCATGCAGATGCATATGGCGGCGGCGAGTCGGAGAGGATCTTTGCCGAGGCTTTTACTCAGCTTGGCCTCCCCCGGGACCGTATAGTTCTGCAGTCAAAATGTACCATCCGTGACCTGGATCTGCCCACGCAGTACTACGACCACTCAAAAGAGCACATCATACACGCGGTAGAGGGAAGCCTCAGACGGCTGAAGACCGATTATCTGGACATTCTTCTTCTCCACCGCCCTGATCCGCTGACCGAACCTGATGAGATTGCCGAGGCTTTTGACGCCCTTTACCGAAGCGGAAAAGTGCGCTTCTTCGGCGTCAGCAACCACAGCCGCTGGCAGATGGAGCTGCTTAGCGCCAGCTTAAAACAGCCTCTGGTCGTTGACCAGATGCAGTTTAACGTAACCCATACGCCCATGATCACCGCCGGAATGAATGTCAATATGACAACGGACGAAGCGCTTATAAGAGACGCCGGAACAATCGAATACTGCAGGATGAACAATATATCACTGCAGGCGTGGGCGCCTTTCCAGTACGGACTCCTGAAAGGGAATTATCTCGGGGATCATGAGCGCTATCCTGCCTTAAATCAAAAGCTCGGAGAACTGGCAGATAAATACAGAGTTCCTGTATCAGCCGCTGCCGTAGCATGGATTCTCCGCCACCCGGCACACTTCCAGGTGCTGGTCGGTTCCATGAATCCACAGCATCTTTCCGATGCCTGCAAAGGCTCCGGCATAAAACTTACGCGGGTAGAATGGTTTGAACTATACAAATCAGCAGGCAATCCAGTCCCCTGATTTCCCCCTTCTGCCGCATGGGAATCCCACAGGAAATACGTTCATAGAGTCTGAACGATCTTTCATACAAATACATAGAAGAGCAGGGCGCCGCTGCGGCCCCTGCTCTTCTATGTATTCATGCTTCTTTATTCAGCTTCTTTATTCATCGTCCCTGTATCCGAAGTTCTTCATCAGATAATCGCTGTCACGCCAGTTCTTCTGCACCTTGACCCACAGCTTCAGGTTCACCCTGCAGTCCAGCATCCTCTCGATCTCATAGCGCGCTGTACTCCCGATCTTCTTAAGCATACCGCCCTGTTTCCCGATAATGATGCCCTTGTGAGAATCACGCTCACAGATGATCGTCGCATCGATGTGCATTACTTTTCGCTCCATTTTCATCCGGTCGATGGCAACAGCGATGCCGTGAGGGATCTCCTCATTCAGGCAGTGGAGGGCTTTCTCCCGGATCAGCTCTGCCACGATCTGGCGTTCGGGCTGGTCCGTCACTGTATCTTCGTCGTAAAACTGCGGTCCGTAAGGGAGGTAATTCAGAATTACATTCACAAGCTCCTCTGTATTGTCCCCGCTTCGCGCTGATACCGGAACAATATCTGCAAACTCATACGCCTTCCGGTACGCGTCGATAGCCGGAAGAAGCTCTTCCCGCTTCACCATATCTATCTTGTTGATGACAAGGACAACCGGCGTCTTTACCTTTTTGAGCTGGTCAATGATATGGCGCTCCCCTGCCCCGATAAATGTGGACGGCTCCACAAGCCACAGCACAACGTCCACTTCATTCAGCGAACGCTCAGCAATATTTACCATATACTCGCCAAGTTTATTTTTTGCCTTGTGGATACCCGGCGTATCGACGAATATGATCTGCCCTTCCTCCGTCGTCAGTACTGTCTGGATGCGGTTCCTCGTCGTCTGCGGCTTATTCGATGTAATGGCAATCTTCTGACCAATCAGATGATTCATCAGTGTAGATTTTCCCACGTTCGGTCTGCCGATCAGCGTGACAAAACCGGATTTATAATTCTCTTTCATGTATGCACCTCTTTAGTTGGGGACGTAGTAAAACCCGGTTTTACTACGTCCCCGTTCACACTTTTTTCACATTTTCAGCTCAGTGTCTTTACTTCCATGAACATCTCTTTGTTCTCTTCAATCTTCTCCTCACTTCCTATCACGCAGAGAGAATGTTCTGCCAGCACTGCCCGGAGCACTTCTGCCAGCGCTCTGATATCATCTTGCTCCGCATCCAGGATCTGTGCGCGCTCCTGGCGGATCATCTCCTCTGTAACCCGGTTCATATACAGGTTCATGGAACGGTTCCCCTTAGCCGCCGGATTCATCGGGCGGTCGATATTGCTGATCGTTCCAATGATAAACTTGTTCATATCGCGGTCGCTTACATTGAAATTTCTCAGATAATCAACCACGCCCTCGTATACTTCCATTGTTTTCTCCAGATTAGGATCACGGTATGAGATGAGGTATCCCTCGCCAATCCGGTTAAAATTGCTCATGCATCCGTACGCGCCGCCTTTGACCCGGACGTTCTGCCAGAGATAATCATAGCTTAAAATAACCTTGAGTATCTGCAAAGCTCCGGTGTACCCGGCTCCGCCGTCAATAAAGTTGCCTGTTCTCGCAACATACTGCACTTTCGAGGATGTCTTAAAGCCCTCGTTTCGTTTCGTGCAGTGCAGAACGCACGCACCTGAGACTTCATCAGACGAAACGGGCTCTGACGCACCCGCCGCATCTCCAAGCTCACGGCTCACTTTGGCAAACGCCTTCTCCATTGGCTCGAGCCCCTCTTCGGCGGACGTGTAGCTGACCATCATATTGTCCGCACGGAACAGATTTGCCGCAATAGCTTTCAGATTCCGTATCAGATCGTCTTTATGTCCCTCGAAATCTTCTTCAATCTTCTTCACCACTTCATAATACCCGATCCCATCCGTATCATCCTTGAACTTTGCAATCGGTGAGGTGTAGGACAGGGCCCTGAGAGCCGCTGTTGTGTGTCCCGCTGAGAGGAAAGACATCTGGAGACGGGATTTGAGCATGGCGAGTATCTCTTTTAACCTTTTCTCGTCCTCCAGGTTCGACTCCATAAGTATCTCACGCATCATGGAAAAAAGCACATCCATCTTCGGGTAGAGCGCTTTTCCTTTCATCTCAAATGTTGCCTTGAATTCTTTTTCTTTCGCCCTGGTCACATCTGTATACAGTTCAAGCGATGTGCCTATGCCGCCGGTATGGACGTTGATCTCATTGAACAGTTCACCGTATTCATAGTTTGCCGTATCGATGATGCCAAGCACACTTTGAAGGATCCCTACATAGGGAAGTTTTTCTTCTCTGATCCCGGACAGGTCAAACATCAAAGTGACATATCCGATTCCATTTGTCTCCACATTATGATGTACCAGCTTCACACCGTCCACTGTTCTCTCATCATTATAGACAGGCGCTATATCTCGTGAAATGTCCTCACGTTTCAGCACAGGTATCTTTGCAAGGTCTTCCGGGGAAGATTCTTCCTCCTGGTATGCCTCCAGTTCTTTCGTCTCACGCACAAGCTCCGCGATCTCCTGCGCAGAGAGGCTTTCCTTATATTCCCTGAGCTTCTCCGCAAGTTCTCTGTCCATTCTTGCTGTCCGCCCCCGCTCCGGCCGGATGATAACGACAGAGCCATGGGTATTGTCCAGCAGATAGGTGCGGATCAGTTCTTCAAAATACCCCGTCTCCACCTGGCTTTTCAGAAATTCAAACGTTGGGATTGCTTCCATATGGATAAACGGCTTCTCCTCATCATAGAGCCAGCTGTCAAGAAGCTGCAGGCCGTACATCAGTCCCCGCGGATAATTACCGAAATCCGCCTCCCGGAAACGGAACTCATGATAGTTGATCCCTGCACGCAGAGCTTTTCTGTCAACGCCGTTATCTGCAATCCCTCTCAGAGTGTCTTCAATTACACGGATAAAAGCTTCTTTCTGTTCCAGATTCGCATTTTTTGCAATAACAGAGAATACAGGCTGATACACTCCGTTGTCGTAGGAACCCATGATATCCTTTCCAATGCCTGCGTCAAGAAGCGCTTTCTTCAGGGGTGCGCCCGGCGCCGACAAAAGCGCATAGTCCAGTATCTCAAATGCAAGGTAAAGTTTTTCATCCAGGGCGGTGCTGATCACCTTATTGTAGGAAAGATAGGTGTTATCCGTTTCACTTTCATCGCTTGCTATGGAATATTCCCGCACGATCTCCCGCATCTCACCGAACGGTTCTTGAAAACAAATCTCAGAGGATGTCTCGATCTTGTCAAAATCAGACAGATAATTCTCATCCAGCCACTGAAGTTTCTCCGCCATATCCATATCGCCGTAGAGATAAATATAACTGTTCGACGGGTGATAGTATTTCCGGTGAAAATCGAGAAACTGCTCATAAGTCAGTTTCGGGATTGCCTCAGGATCTCCGCCGGACTCATTGGCATATGAGGTGTCAGGGAACAGAGAATTGAGGATCATCCGATCCAGCACGCTCTCAGGTGAGGAGAACGCGCCTTTCATCTCATTGTAAACCACGCCGGAAAGCGTCAGTTCTCCATCCGGCTCGTCCAGGTGGAAGCTCCACCCTTCCTGGCGAAATGTCTTGTCATGCTGATAGATATTCGGATAGAACACCGCATCCATATACACATGCATCAGATTCTGGAAGTCTTTGTCATTGCAGCTTGCTACCGGATAAACTGTCTTGTCCGGGTATGTCATTGCGTTTAAGAATGTGTTCAGAGAGCCTTTCACAAGCTCCACGAACGGATCCTTTACGGGGAAATTTCTGGAACCGCAGAGTACGGAATGTTCCATAATATGGGGCACGCCCGTGCTGTCAGAAGGCGGCGTGCGGAACCCGATGGCAAAGACTTTGTTCTCATCGTCATTCTCCATCAGAAGCACTCTCGCCCCGCTCTTTTTGTGTTTCAGCAGGACTCCCTTTGATTTAAGGTCTAAGAGTTCTTTCTCCTGTATCAATTCATATGCTGTCAGATCATATATGCTCATACTTTTGTCTCCTTGCTGTCAATATCTTTTCAGACGGCGCCGGACATTCCGGCCGCTATATTAGTATAACACTATCCGGAGAAGTTTAAAAGGCGAGACTCTTTCTTTTATCGCCGCTTACAGTTATTCTCCTTCCTCCTGTGGTGTCCTGCTGATTGCATACTCTACATTTTCTTTAAAAGCTTCCCACTCATCTTCGTTCTCGACAAAATATTTGGGACAGTTCTTCCCCGTCACATCATAATGCCGTATCACATCAGCCTCTGTCAGGTTGAATTTTACGCAGAGCCACGCCGTGAGCTGGACAAGCGAGCGGTACGTCTCCTCTGTAAACTCCCCGCTCTCATCCGGATGGCACACTTCAATAGATACTGTATCGTAATTCCTGGCATTTGAGGCATACGCCACTTCCCACGTCGGAACGCACTGAATGATCTCCCCGTCAAGTCCTACGACGAAATTACTGCTCGCCGATGTTGCCTGCGAATATTGGAGTCCGTTAAAGTAATCCCTGTTATCCTGAGCAGTGCTTCCCGGATTGGCTGTATAATGTATGACAATCCCTGTGATACCATTGCTCTCTATCCCCGGCCTGGAATACGGATTGATGTCCAGCAGCTGCACATCGATATCAGGCTGTGATGCATCCACGTTGACACGGTGGCCGCCCCCTGTGACAAAGGCACGGATCACCAGTGCCGCCGTGAGGATGAGCAGGAGCAGAAGCCCCGCTGCCGCAAGTCTATTTTCAAGAAAGAACGCTCTTGCTTTCTCCCATGCAATGTTTGTCTTTCTGCCTCTTCTGCCGTTTCTCCCAGAACCAGTTCTCCTGCTGTATCTTCCTGACGAACCCATCTTTCTCTCACTGTCCTTTTCTTTTGTAAATCACCGGAGGTGCCAAAAGGCACCTTCCGGAATTGTAATCGGCCGCCAAGGTCTCGGGCAGGCCGGACTTTGGCTCGTCGCTATCGCAAATAGTGTCTCAGGACATTACATCCTCTGACAATTGATGATATCACAAAAATTCCCGGCTGTCATGAACGAAATCTTATGTTTTTATGAACACAGGCAGCCGCCCGCATACCGATATGAGCTTATATCGATGTACAGGCGGCTGCCCTCGTTTCTCGACAGCTTATTATTCATCTACACTGTAATTCGGAGCCTCTTTCGTGATATGGATATCATGCGGATGGCTCTCCCTTAAGGATGCGGCAGAAATCTTGATGAATCTTCCATTTGCCTTCAGTTCTTCCACGCTGTGCGTACCACAGTATCCCATACCGGAGCGAAGACCACCCATGAGCTGGAAGATCGTGTCTTCTACTGTTCCTTTATACGCCACGCGCCCTTCGACTCCTTCCGGCACGAGCTTTTTCGCATTTTCCTGGAAATAGCGGTCCTTGCTTCCGTTCTCCATAGCGGAGATAGAACCCATTCCACGATATACTTTATACTTTCTTCCCTGGTATAATTCAAAAGTTCCCGGACTCTCATCGCATCCTGCGAAGATGCTTCCCATCATGCACACATTGGCTCCTGCTGCGATCGCTTTCGTCATATCCCCTGAATATTTGATGCCGCCATCAGCAATGATCGGAATCCCATACTCTTTTGCCGCCTCGTAGCAGTCCATCACAGCCGTGATCTGCGGAACGCCGATTCCGGCTACAACGCGGGTGGTACAGATAGATCCCGGTCCGATCCCCACTTTCACCGCATCTACTCCGGCGTCAATAAGAGCTTTTGCTCCCTCGCCTGTAGCGACATTTCCTGCGATAACCTGAAGCTCCGGATATTTTTCTTTTACCATACGCACTGTGCGCAGAACGTTAGCCGAATGTCCGTGGGCAGAATCCATCACGACAACATCAACTTTTGCTTTGACCAGTTCTTCTATACGTTCCAGACAGTTTGCTGTAATGCCGATCGCCGCTCCGCAGAGCAGACGTCCCTGAGAGTCTTTTGCAGACAGCGGATATTTGATCTGCTTTTCTATATCCTTGATCGTAATAAGACCTTTCAGATTCCCCTGGTCATCAACAATCGGCAGTTTCTCCTTTCTTGCTTTGGCAAGGATTTTCTTTGCCTCTTCAAGCGTTATCCCTTCTTTTGCCGTAATCAGCCCTTCAGAAGTCATGGATTCTTTTATCTTTTTTGAGAAGTCTTCTTCAAATTTCAGGTCACGGTTCGTAATAATGCCGACCAGCCTGCGGCCTTCTGTAATGGGTACGCCCGAGATACGGAATTTTGCCATCAGATTATTAGCGTCTTCAAGAGTGTTCTCAGGCGAGAGATAAAATGGGTCTGTGATAACACCGTTCTCAGATCTCTTTACCTTGTCCACCTCTTCAGCCTGAGCCTCAATGGACATGTTCTTATGTATAATGCCGATGCCGCCCTGGCGGGCCATCGCGATAGCCATACGGTGTTCTGTGACTGTGTCCATCCCTGCGCTCATCATTGGAATATTCAGTCTGATCTTCTTTGTCAGGTATGTTGACAGGTCTACCTCATTTGGGATCACTTCCGAGTATGCAGGTACGAGCAAAATGTCGTCAAATGTAATCCCTTCGCCAATAATCTTTCCCATATCTTGTCTGACCTCTCTTTCTTTTGAATCCATATGTTGATTGAAGATATTTAACTGATATACTATCGAAATTCAGAACGGATGTCAACCACTTTCGGGGAGGGGGTCTTATTTTTGACTTGATTTATTTAGAGGTATATTTATAAGCACTGCTTATGTATTAGGCTGATTCATATTCGCGAAAAGAACTCCGTGATTGTAAGCGGCTTCCAGGGCCCCGGCAAGCCCGGACTTTTGCTCTTTTCCCACGCAAAAAACAGAAAGCCGGAGTCAAACCTTGACTTCTATCCGGCTTTCTGCCTGATCGTTTATCTTAGTTCCTGTAACCAGAGCCGTGACCGCCGTCTCTGCAGGGCGCAGATTACATCATGCCCATTCCGCCGGCGCCGCCTGCCGGTACAGCCGGCTGAGGCTCTTTGATCGTGGATACTACAGATTCTGTTGTAAGAAGTGTAGATGCAACGCTTGTCGCGTTCTGGAGAGCACTTCTTGTAACCTTTGCAGGATCAAGGATTCCGCTCTTCACCATATCCACATACTCTTCTTTGTAAGCGTCAAATCCTGTACCCGGCTCTGACTCTCTTACCTTATTTACGATAACTGCTCCCTCAAGACCTGCATTTGCAGCAATCTGATACAGAGGAGCCTCAAGCGCTTTCAGAATGATCCTTGCGCCTGTCTTTTCATCGCCTTCCAGTTCCTCTGTCAGCTTTGCGATTTCCTTTGCAGCATGGATATATGCGGAACCGCCTCCTGCGATGATTCCTTCTTCAACCGCTGCTCTTGTAGCGTTCAGGGCGTCTTCCATACGGAGTTTTGCTTCTTTCATCTCTGTCTCTGTAGCTGCTCCGACACGGATAACTGCAACGCCGCCTGCCAGTTTAGCAAGTCTCTCCTGAAGTTTCTCTTTGTCAAATTCAGATGTTGTCTCTTCGATCGCTTTCTTGATCTGTGCGATTCTGTCGTTGATGGCGCTTTTTTCGCCGCATCCGTCAACGATGACTGTGTTTTCTTTCTGTACTTTGGCGGATTTTGCACGTCCGAGCTGCTCCATTGTCGTTTCTTTCAGGTCAAGTCCAAGCTCCCCGGAGATTACCTGTCCGCCTGTCAGGATTGCGATATCCTGAAGCATTTCTTTTCTTCTGTCGCCGTATCCCGGTGCTTTGACAGCAACAACATTGAATGTTCCGCGCAGTTTGTTTACGATCAAAGTTGTAAGGGCCTCTCCCTCGATGTCTTCAGCGATAATGAGAAGTCTTGCTCCGGACTGCACAACCTGCTCAAGAAGCGGCAGGATATCCTGGATATTGGAGATCTTCTTGTCCGTAATCAGGATATACGGATCCTCAAGAACTGCCTCCATCTTCTCCATATCTGTTGCCATGTAAGCTGAAATATATCCGCGGTCAAACTGCATACCTTCTACAAGATCCAGCTCTGTCTGCATTGTCTTGGACTCTTCGATCGTGATAACGCCGTCGTTGGAAACTTTCTCCATCGCGTCGGCTACCATCTCTCCTACTGCCTCGTCTCCTGAAGAAACAGCGGCAACTCTTGCGATCTGCTCTTTTCCTTTTACTTTGCTGCTCATAGCCCTGATCGCCTCGACAGCTTTATCTGTCGCTTTCTTCATACCTTTTCTCAGGACGATCGGATTTGCGCCCGCCTCAAGGTTTTTCATACCTTCGTGAACCATAGCCTGTGCCAGAACTGTAGCTGTTGTTGTACCATCTCCGGCAACATCGTTTGTCTTGGAAGCAACTTCTCTGATAAGCTGCGCTCCCATGTTCTCAAAACCATCTTCCAGCTCGATCTCCTTTGCGATCGTAACGCCGTCATTTGTGATGAGCGGTGCGCCGAATGATTTGTCAAGAACAACGTTTCTTCCTTTCGGTCCAAGTGTAACTTTTACTGTATCTGCCAGCTGATCCACACCTTTTTCCAGTGCTGCTCTGGCTTCTGCTCCGTATTTGATTTCCTTTGCCATTTCTGTCCATCTCCTTATTTTCTGTTAAATTATAATTTAATACCTCGCCATCTTCTGTTGATGATACTCCCTCGCATCCGCTCGGAGTATCGGCTAAAACACTAGGCTCGAAAATACCTCGCCAACCTCTGTCGATGATACTCTCTCGCATACGCTCAGAGTATCGGCTAAAACACTAGGCTCGAAAATACCTCGCCAAGTGTTTTATGCCTCTACGATTGCCAGGATATCACTCTGTTTTACGATGATATACTCCTCGCCGTCCAGCTCTACGTCTGTTCCTGCATATTTGGAGTAAATAACTTTATCGCCGGCCTTAACCTGCATCTGTACTTCTTTGCCGTCTATATTTCCGCCAGGTCCCACAGCGATGACCTCAGCCTCCTGCGGCTTCTCTTTCGCCTGTCCCGGGAGAACGATACCGGATTTTGTTGTCTCTTCTGCTTCTAACTGTCTTAAAACAATTTTGTCACCTAATGGTACTAACTTCATTGTAATTCCTCCTTGATCTTGTTTTGTTAGCACTCATTTCTTACGAGTGCTAAACCTCATGAATATAAAATAGCACTCTGCCTCCGATTTGTCAACACAGTTTACAAGGTTTTTATAAAAAAACGTAACGTGCCGTCTCAGGCACGTTTCGTCATCTTTCTTCCTTCGTATACATTATAAAAACCATTTTCGATCCTGAATTTCAAGATACTGCGGTCCTCCTGGCGATAACGTTCTTTCACGACGCCGGTACAGTACAGAAGCTCTGTCCTCGTTGATATATAGCATCTGTACTTTGCATCCAGAGAAACTGCCTCCAGTTTATCTTCTTTCAATTCCAAGTATATAATATCTTCTTCAGGATCATACTTTCGCACCCTGCACTGACGGGTTGAGTCATCAAAGATACCATCTGCGGAAAGTATCTTCTCCATCCGCAGATCTACGGGATTACCCTCATACATAATAAAACCTCCCGGCTACATCCGTTCTTTCTTGATCTTCTCAAGTTCTGTAAACACATAGTCATTGAGAACTTTGATATAGGTCCCCTTCATGCCGGAAGAACGGGATTCGATCACGCCGGCGCTCTCGAACTTGCGCAGGGCATTTACGATCACAGAGCGTGTGATACCCACCCGGTCTGCCACTTTACTGGCTACAAGAATCCCCTCTGTTCCGCCCAGCTCGTCAAAAATATGAATAATCGCTTCAAGCTCGGAGAACGACAGAGTGCTGATCGCCGACTGCACGATATGTTCCTTTCTTGTCTCTTCCGCGTTTTCTTCATTTACGGAACGCAGCATCTCAAGCCCTACTACGGCTGTCCCGTACTCGCTTAAGATGATATCGTCAATGGAATAAGTGGAATCCTGCTTATATATGAACAATGTCCCCAGGCGTTCCCCTGCGATATCGATTGGGGTGATGATCGCTTCACAGCCTTTCACCGCCTCGGCTGTAAAACCAAGCGTCTCAAGATTTACATTTTCTTTTGTGGAAAGTATGCTGAGAAGGCGTTCATTGAGCATCTTATCGATGTGGGAGCCGACCGCCTCTGTGATCAGCTCGTGGATCTCTCTCACTTCAGGGCATTTGCTCACGCCAAGGATCTTTCCTTTCCTGCTGACCACCAGAACATTTGAATCAAGGATATCTGTAAGAACTGCGCAGATATCATTAAAAACTACCTTACTCGAATTGTTGTTGTGCAGCAGTTTATTAATCTTTCTTGTTTTGTCTAATAATTGTACACTCATTACTTCCTCCGCATATGTTGTGTATGCCATAATTGTATATACAAATCACGATATAATAATAGATAGTTTTATGTTATCATACAATTTTCAGAATAGCAATGCAATTTTACGTTCTTTATGCTTTCTTTTTTTCAAGTGGCTCCACATACCCGCACTTTTCGTCTGCACAGACGAGTTTGCTTCCTTTTTCTACCATATATCCGCCACATTCCGGGCATTTTTTCGTCGAGGGCTTCTGCCATGACATGAATTCGCACTCCGGATTATTTTCACAGCCATAGTATTTTCTTCCTTTTTTTGTCTTGCGGATCACCACATCTTTTCCGCAGACCGGGCATGGCACGCCGATCTTTTCAAGATACGGCTTCGTATTGCGGCACTCTGGGAATCCCGGGCATGCCAGAAACTTTCCGTGCGGTCCATACTTGATGACCATATTTCTGCCACATTCCTCACAGATGACGTCTGTCACCTCGTCTTCTATCTTGACGCTCTCCAGCTCTTTTTCAGCTTTCTTCACCGCTTCCTCAAGATCAGGATAGAAATTGCGGATAATCTCTTTCCACTCTACTTTCCCCTCCTCGACCATATCAAGAAGTCCCTCCATATTAGCCGTGAAGTTCACATCTACGATACTCGGGAAAGACTGTTTCATCATATTGTTGACAACCTCTCCAATCTCGGTGATATACAGGTTCCTGGCTTCTTTTGTCACATACCGGCGTCCGAGTATGATGGAGATCGTGGGAGCATAGGTACTCGGGCGTCCGATCCCCAGCTCCTCGAGCGCCTTGACGAGGCTCGCTTCTGTATAGTGTGCCGGGGGCTGCGTGAAGTGCTGTTTCGGGTCGAGTTCCTCTTTTGTCAGCACAGAATCCCTGCTCAAATTCCCGACGAGAACGTTGGTTTCTTCCTTTTCTTCCTCTGCCTCTGTATACACAGAACGGAATCCGTCAAAGAGCAGCTTGGACGCTGACACCGTAAAGCAGTATTCGCCGGCTCCTATCTTTACAGAAGTCGCTTCATAGCGCGCAGGCATCATACGGCTCGCCGCAAACCGTTTCCAGATAAGCTGGTACAGTCTGAACTGATCCCTCGTCAGAGAGTCTTTCAGAGATGCCGGTGTCCTTGTGATGTCCGTCGGTCTGATGGCTTCGTGTGCATCTTGTATCTTCTTTCCGCCTCCGGATGCGGCCTGTTTTGGAGCAGCGTACTCTTTTCCATAATTCGAGGAAATATAATCTCTTGCCGCTGCATCCGCCTCATCTGCGATTCTTGTGGAATCCGTACGCAGATAGGTGATAACACCGACAGTGCCGTTCCCCTTGATGTCAACACCCTCATAGAGCTGCTGGGCAATCCGCATCGTCTTCTGGGTGCCGAAGTTCAGCGCTTTTGCCGCTTCCTGCTGCAGGGTACTCGTAGTAAACGGCAGAGGCGCCCTGCGGATGCGCTCTGTCGTTTTGATGTCAGTAATCTTGTACTCCGCATCTTCGATCCTGCTCATAATATCATTGAGTTCGCTTTCCGAGTGGATCGTTATTTTCTTCTTGTCCGTTCCATAAAATTTAGCCACAAGCGGACGTTTCTCGCCTTTTATCTTGAGGACAGCATCCAGAGTCCAGTACTCTTCCGGGATAAATGCATTGATCTCCTCTTCCCTGTCGGCCACGAGCCGAAGAGCGACAGACTGTACACGGCCTGCGCTTAAACCTCTCTTTACCTTTGCCCAGAGCAGAGGGCTTATCATATATCCCACCATACGGTCAAGCTCACGTCTTGCCTGCTGGGCGTCGACAAGGCTCATGTCTATATCACGGGGAGCTTTCAGGGAAGCTTTCACTGCGTTTTTTGTGATCTCATTAAAAGTAATCCGGCGCATCTTCTTCTCATCCAGTTTCAGCGCCGCTGCGAGATGCCATGATATCGCTTCTCCTTCACGGTCAGGGTCGGTTGCCAGATATACTTTATCAGATTTTTTCACTTCTTTTCTGAGACTGGCCAGGATGTCTCCTTTTCCACGGATCGTAATATATTTTGGCTCGTAATCATGTTCAATATCTATGCCGAGCGAACTTTTAGGCAGGTCGCGTACATGCCCCTGAGACGCTGCAACCGTATAATTACTCCCCAAAAACTTTTTAATCGTCTTCACTTTTGCAGGTGACTCCACGATAACAAGATAATGTGCCATAAACCGTTCTCCTCCATCTGCCTGATCCGCTGTTTTCTTATATTGCTTATCTGCAGCCGCCGGCATCACTGCCGGGATACAACATAATGATTCTTTGATATTTCTCTTATATATCCCTGTAATTCCAATGAGACCAGAAGTTCAAGCACTTCCTGGATGCACAGTTTTGTTTCCCGGACAACCTGGTCAACATTCTTCGGATACAAACCGAGACAACTATACACCAATTTTTCAGCAGTTTCAAGCATTTTTTCATTTTTGACTTCCTTTTTACTCCCAGATGACGCCTCATTTCCGCCCAGATTCCACTCCGCCAGAAAGTCGTCAGGATTCAGGAGAACACCCGCACCCTGCCGTATCAGATGGTTGCATCCGGCGCTCAATGTGCTGTTGACCGGACCTGGAAGTGCATATACATCCCGTCCCTGTTCCAGAGCCATATCCACCGTGATGAGGGATCCGCTCTTCCTTCCTGCCTCCATCACAAGAACCGCATCGGAGAGTCCGCTTATGATCCTGTTCCTTGCAGGAAAATTCTGGGGAAGAGGCGCTGTACCGGGCGGATATTCTGACAGGATTCCGCCTCCCTGCTCCAGGATATCCACATAGAGTCCGATGTGTTCCCTGGGATAGCACACATCAACGCCGCATCCCAGTACCGCGAAAGTCCTGCCGCCTGCCAGCAGAGCTCCTCTGTGTCCCATGCCGTCCACGCCCCGCGCCATTCCGCTTATGATCTCAACGCCTCTCCCGGCCAGAGCATGTGCAAAATCCATGGCATATTTCTCCCCATAAGGCGAACATCGGCGCGCTCCTATTATAGCTGCTTTTTTCCTCTGTGGATCCGGCAGGCTGCCTTTTGCATAGACTGCATAGGGATTGTCCGGTATCTCTTTCAGTTTCCCGGGATACTCCGCTGAGAAATATGGGATAAAACGTATCTCTTTCTCACACATTTTCTTATATTCATCTTCAAAATCTTTCTGCTGTTTTGCCTGTATGAGTCTGTTTTGCTCCCTCTCATTTAAAAACTCAATGCTCCTCAACTGAGTTTCTTCTATATAATAGATCGTCTCCGCTGTTTTCATACATTCCCGAAGCCGCATTTTTTTCTGTGCCGTGATCCCATGGATACACGCCAGCCAATATTCATATTTCATCTTCTATCTCCTCCAGTATTTCCCATCTGCCATCCGGTAGCCCAGAGCCTCTTTTAAATGTTTTTCCCTTATTTGTTCTTCTCCGTCCAGATCCGCAATGGTGCGTGCAGTCCGGATCACCCTGTGGCAGGCTCTCGCCGTCAGATCCATCACATCAAACGCCCTTTCCATCAGTCTGTTCTCACTTTTCCCCAGAGGGCAGTAACGCTTGAGATCGCTGCTTTTCAATGACGCATTGCTCACAATGGTTGTACCCCTGTAACGCTCTGTCTGTATCTCTCTTACAGCACATATCCTCTTCCGTATCTGTTCGGAACTCTCCTGACCGTGTGGATCGCTCAGATCTTTGTACTCCACACGGGCCGCCTCTGTGCACAGATCAATCCTGTCAAGGAAGGGACGGCTTATCCTGTCAAGATATGCTTTGATCTGCGCGGGCGTACAGGAACACTTTGCCATATCAGGATAACAGCCGCAGGGACATGGGTTCATAGCCGCGACAAGCATGAAATCTGAAGGAAACCGGTAATTCCCGTACGTTCTCGATATCTGGACCTCACGTTCTTCAAGGGGCTGACGCAATACTTCCAACACACTCTTCTTGAATTCAGGCAGTTCGTCGAGAAAGAGCACTCCGCCGTGAGCCAGGCTGATTTCACCTGGACGGGGAGCCACACCGCCTCCGATAAGCGCCGCCCTCGTGACAGTGTGATGCACTTCGCGGAAAGGTCTTCTCTGGATAAGCGGAGACCGCTCATCTACAAGCCCCAGTACACTGTATATCTTCGTGATCTCCATACTCTCCTTAAGTTCAAGCGGCGGAAGTATTCCTGCGATGCATTTTGCAGTCATAGACTTTCCGCTCCCCGGTGGTCCTATCATTAGAAGATTGTGTCTGCCTGCAACAGCAATCTCAGCAGCCCGCCTGACATTTTTCTGTCCCTGGAGATCAGAAAAATCAGGCAGTCTTTCTTCATCCGCCGCATCTGTTTCTCTATGTCCTCTCTCTGTCTCTTCGTCCGTCCTCCTTCGTTCTTCTGGTATCTGTCCCCTCTGCAGGAGCGTAACCGCCTCATGAAGGCTCCTCACCCCCGCCACCCTCATTCCGGATACAAGCCTTCCTTCCGCTTCATTATCTTTGGGAACAATGCACCGGGTAATACCGCTTTGTGACGCTTCCATTACAATCGGAAGTATCCCCGGCACCTTTCTCACCTGACCGTTAAGGCTCAGCTCTCCAATGATGAGACAGTCCTTTATGCTCTCAGACGGTATCTGGCCAAGAGACGTCAGGATCGCTGCTGCGATCGGAAGATCAAAGGATGCGCCTTTTTTCCTTATTGTTGCCGGCGACAGATTGATCACCGTACGTTTTGCCGGGTACTCAAACCCCGAATTCCTTATGGCAGTGCGCACGCGTTCCCCCGCCTCTTTTACTTCAGAAGCAAGATAGCCCACCATATGGAATACAGGAAGTCCATTGGACACATCCGCTTCCACATGGATAGACTCCACCTTAAGCCCGTCAATGGCAGCGGATAAGATTGTGCTGAAACTCATCTGCACTCCTTTCTCTTATGTCACCTGCCCCGTTTTCTGTTAGAAACACCACTCATATAAAAATAAAACTGAAATCCTGACCGAACCAGTCAGATATCCTTTCACAGGATAAGATTGATAAATGGATTATTGGGAATGTACGTCCATGATAACCCGGACAAGTATTTCATGTCAATATGCAATTGTCCTTCTTTCCGGTGGAAAAGCACAATCACCGTTGTTTTCTCATAAACTATATCAAATGTGCTTAGAGGTGTCGTCGTGAAATCTTTTCCAAGCCCCCTCACCCCCTCGGAAGAAAAATATTACATCCAGAAATACACGGAGGGAGACCTCGAAGCAAAGCACATACTGATTGAACGGAATCTGAGACTTGTAGCGCATGTCATCAAGAAATATCAGAACCTCGAGGAAGATCCCGAAGATCTGATTTCCATCGGAACCATAGGACTGATAAAGGCAGTCGTTTCATTTAATCCGGATAAAGGCAACCGGCTGGCCGCATATGCTTCCCGATGTGTGGAAAATGAAATCCTCATGCACCTCCGTTCCCGAAAGAAAGCGTCGAAAGAGATCTCCCTGTACGAACCTATCGGTACGGACCGCGAAGGCAACGAAATCAGGCTCTACGATATCATTGAAACTGAGGAAGCCGACGTCCCGGAAAAGATCTATCTCAAAGAAAATATACAGAAACTCTACGAAAAAGTCGAAAACGAGCTTTCTGCCAGAGAAAAGCTCGTTTTAAAAATGCGGTATGGGCTGTATAACGGAGAAGAATATACGCAGCGGGAGATCGCCAGGCAGCTTGGCATTTCCCGTTCTTACGTCTCAAGGATAGAGAAAAGTGCGATCGAGAAGCTCCGGGAGCACTTCAAAGATGAGGAATGACAATCCAGGTTTATCAGAAAAGCCCTATCAATTTGAAAAGCAGAGCGGATAGACGGCAGATAAGGGAAAGGCTTTTGGGAAGACAGAAGTCCTTTCTGCCGTCCACTCCCGGCTTTCCTCTCTCACCTCCACAACGCTCCGGACAGATTGTCCTTTTCTGACTCGTCATACAGAAATCTCCACGTTCTCAGAAAAAGTATGGTATAATGGGATAGCAAACTACAGGAAGTCATTAACCGGAGGAGTATGTGAGTAAATGAATTACAAATATATAGATATGGCAGCATACAAAAGGAAGAAACACTTTGAATATTTTAACAGTTTAGCTTATCCATATGTTGGTGTTACCGCAAATGTAGATATTACAGAATTATTGAAAGCTGTCAAAAAAAGAAATCTGCCTTTCTTTCTGACAATTTGTTACAGTGTTTCCCAGGCTGCGAATCAAATTGCAGAATTCAGGCAGAGAATTGCTAATCATCAGATTGTAGAATATGACTATTGCCGTACTTCTCACACGGTTGCATTAGATGATGGGACATACTGCTATTGCGATCTTAACAGCAACTGCTCCTTTGAAGATTACATCAGCTATGCCCGGCAGGAACAGGAACTTGCAAAAGAAAAAAATTCGATTGATGAGGAGAAAGAAGAAAGTTTAGATAAGATTTTTATTTCAACTTTGCCATGGCTCACCTATACGTCTCTTATCAACCCTGTCCCTGTTCCGGCAGATAGTAATCCAAGGATTACATGGGGGAAATATTTTATGCAGGATGGCAAAACTCTCCTCCCCGTATCCGTGCTCTGTCATCACGCTTTAGTAGATGGCCTGCATATTTCTAAATTTTATGATTTACTCAACGAGCAGATCGACATTATAGCAAAACATAAACTAAAAAGCCATTCAGACGCATGATCTGAATGGCTTTTTGTTTATTATTTATACTGTTTTGTATCTTACTCCTGCGGACCTGCTGCAACAAGTGCTTTTCCAAGTTCATTGCTCTCGTATTTCTTAAAGTTCTTGATGAATCTTGCAGCAAGATCTTTCGCCTTTGTCTCCCACTCGGAAGCGTCAGCGTATGTGTCGCGGGGATCAAGGATCGCCGGATCAACTCCCGGAAGCTCTGTCGGAACCTCGAAGTTGAAGTACGGGATCTTCTTTGTCGGCGCATCAAGGATTGCTCCGCTTAAGATCGCGTCGATGATACCACGTGTATCTTTGATGGAGATACGTTTTCCTGTTCCGTTCCATCCTGTGTTTACGAGGTAAGCTTTCGCTCCGCTCTCTTTCATTCTCTTAACAAGTTCCTCTGCATATTTTGTCGGATGCAGCTCAAGGAATGCCTGTCCGAAGCATGCGGAGAACGTCGGTGTCGGCTCTGTGATTCCGCGCTCTGTACCTGCAAGTTTAGCTGTAAATCCTGACAGGAAGTAGTACTCTGTCTGCTCCGGTGTCAGTACGGATACCGGCGGAAGTACACCAAATGCGTCTGCTGACAGGAAGATAACGTCTTTTGCCGCCGGAGCTGCAGATACCGGACGAACGATCTTCTCGATGTGATCGATCGGGTAGGATACACGTGTATTCTCTGTCACGCTCTTATCTGTAAAGTCGATCTTTCCTTCTGCGTCAAGTGTAACGTTCTCAAGAAGAGCATTTCTCTTGATCGCATTGTAGATATCCGGCTCTGACTCTTTGTCGAGATCGATAACTTTCGCGTAGCATCCACCCTCGAAGTTGAAGATACCGTTGTCATCCCAGCCGTGCTCGTCATCACCAATGAGGAGTCTCTTAGGATCTGTGGAAAGAGTTGTCTTACCTGTTCCGGAAAGTCCGAAGAAGATGGCTGTATTCTCGCCGTTCATGTCTGTGTTTGCTGAACAGTGCATGGAAGCGATACCTTTGAGCGGCAGGTAGTAGTTCATCATAGAGAACATACCTTTCTTCATCTCTCCGCCGTACCATGTGTTTGCGATCACCTGCTCACGGCTTGTGATGTTGAACATAACGGCTGTTTCTGTTCTGAGGCCAAGTTCCTTGTAGTTCTCTACTTTTGCTTTGGAAGCATTGTATACTACGAAATCAGGCTCGAAGTTCTCCAGCTCTTCCGCTGTCGGACGGATGAACATATTTGTTACGAAGTGAGCCTGCCATGCGACTTCCACGATGAAGCGGATTGCCATACGTGTATCTTTGTTTGCTCCGCAGAAGGCATCTACCACGAAGAGTCTCTTGTTAGAGAGCGTCTTGATCGCAAGGTCTTTTACTGAATCCCATGCTTCCTGCGTAGCCGGATGATTGTCGTTCGGATACTCTTCGGATGTCCACCATACAGTATCTCTGGAGTTGTCATCCATAACAATGTATTTATCTTTCGGAGAACGTCCGGTATAGATACCTGTCATAACGTTTACTGCGCCGAGTTCACTCTCCTGACCTTTGTCAAAACCTTCCAGGTTCGGATTTGTTTCTTCTTCAAACAGCATCTCGTATGAAGGATTGTGAACGATTTCCGTAGTTCCTGTAATGCCATACTGCGTTAAATCAATATTTGCCATGCCTCTTCTACCTCTCTCTTTCTAAAATCTTTATGGGAATCCTTGTACAGCCCCCAATATGTCCCTATTATACAGAATCATGATTGAAAAATCAATAACAATCTTACATAATTTCGACTTTTTTATGAAAGTTTTTTCAGAATTCGATTCATTTACGCTCGTATCCTATGGCGAAGTTGCGACTTTTTTGCAGAAAAAATGCAGGATTTACACGTAAATCCTGCATTTTATAATAGATAAATATAATTTTAACAAACTTCTTCCGTTCTGTGTCATACCCGTTCGTCAAAAATACTCTCTTTTCAGCTTTGTTGTATAAACTGCAAACCAGACCAAAGCCACAAAAAAGACGATCATTCCCACTGTATCTGCAAGAGTCATAGGATATACATAGCAGTGGATAATATCAAGCGCCCCATATGCAGCCGCCACAATGCCGAATACCAGGAGCGCCGGTCCGGCTTTCTGAATATATGCTTCTTTATCCTTGCATTTTTTATACATATAATCTTTTCCAAGCAAAAGAGTTGCATTTATCTCACCTGTGGATCTCATTTTTATAAAAGAATAAATCGCGTAGATCCCGCACGCAAATACAACGATCCCAATAAATCCCCAAATGCTATTCGTATTCTCCATAATATCTTACTCCTCAAACTCCAAGAATCGTTTTTACAGCAGCTTTCATCCCATCGGCATCGCACTCTTCCGTGTGACGGATTCCGGCGTTTCTGATCTCCTGAATCGCGTCGGGCACATCTGTTCCGGATATCCTGCTCAGCTCATCGATCAGTTCAAACTCGTCCACGCCTTCGTATTTGGCATCAATGGCAGTCATCACACTATGGATAAATTTATACGGACTTGCTGTGGAAGCCACAAGGCATTTTCTGTCATCTCCGCTGTCTGCCCTGTACTGAGCACACACCCATGCCGCCACCGCTGTATGAGTGTCCATCACATAGCCCGTTTTCTCATAAGTAGTCCGGATTGTCTCTTTCGTCTCTTCTTCTGTGGCAAAACCGCCTGCAAAATCAGAAAGTTTCTCTTTCATCTCCGGAGTGATCTCGTAGGAGCCTTTCTCCCGGAGCTGCGTCATTAATTCCGCATTTTTCTGTGCATCCTCTCCTGCGATCGTATAGATCAGACGCTCCAGGTTGCTGGAGATCAGAATGTCCATGGACGGGGAGGATGTGAGGATAAACTCACGGTTCTTATCATATACGCCTGTCCGGAAGAAATCAAAGAGCACTTTATTTTCGTTGGACGCACAGATCAGTTTTGCAATCGGCACTCCCATCTGTTTCGCATAATATGCAGCAAGGATATTTCCGAAATTTCCGGTCGGAACAGTCACATTGATTTCCTCTCCGGATGCAATCTCTTCATTCTCCAGAAGTTTTGCATATGCATATACATAGTAGACTACCTGGGGAACAAGCCGTCCAATATTGATGGAATTAGCTGACGAGAACTGGTATCCCGCGTCTGCAAGTGCTTTCTCCAGTTCTTTGTCTTCAAAGAGGGCTTTCACGCCGCTCTGGGCATTGTCAAAATTCCCATGGATTGCCACGACAGAAGTATTGTCCCCTTTCTGAGTCACCATCTGCAGTTCCTGCACACGGCTTACGCCTCCCTTTGGATAGAACACAATAATCTTAGTCCCCGGAACATCTGCAAATCCTGCAAGAGCTGCCTTTCCCGTATCTCCTGATGTCGCAGTCAGGATCACGATCTCATTCGTTACATGATTCTTCTTCGCCGCTGTTGTGAGAAGATGAGGCAGGATAGAAAGCGCCATGTCTTTAAATGCAATTGTCGCCCCGTGGAACAGTTCCAGATGATACGTATCATCCACTTTCACAAGCGGTGCGATCACCTCTGTATCAAACTTGGAATCATAGGCGCTGTTGATACAATGCTTCAGTTCCTCCTCTGTGAAATCTGTGAGGAACTGTTTCATGACCGTATAGGCGGTCTCCTGATAGGTCATGTCCTTAAGTTCGTCCATCGTCACATCCAGCTTTGGAATACGCTCCGGCACGAACAGTCCGCCGTCATCAGCAAGCCCTTTTAAGATGGCCTCGGAAGCTGTCACTGTTTTCTCAGAGTTTCTCGTGCTCTTATATAATAGATCCATTCTTTTACCCTCTTTTTCTTTTCTCCGTGTTACTGCACTGAATTATAGCATATATCCGGCTTTCCTGTCCATAGCGTTCGGCGGTTCAGGACTGTTTGGAAATCATAATCGCCACGATACCGCACACTGCCATCAGAACCGGATAGATAAGATAAGGAAGCATATCAAAGGGCGTCAGACCGGAGAGCGTCGCTGCCGAGAGGAGCTGCGCTCCATAGGGGATGAGGCCCTGGCCGACAGATGTGAACATATCCAGGAGCGACGCTGATCTCTTGGGATCTACACCGTACTCGTCGCTGATCTCTTTTGCGATAGGCCCTGCCATAACGATCGCCACCGTGTTATTTGCCGTACACAGATCAACAAGCAGAGCCAGCGCAGCTATCCCCGCCTGGGCGCCTTTCTTGCCGCGGATTTTGCTCTTTATCAGGTTCAGGATAAAATGGATGCCGCCATTTGCCCGGACGAGCGACACAATACACGCCACGATAATCGAGATGACCGTGATGTCATACATGGAGACAACCCCGTCTCCTACCACAGTAAATATATCCGACAATGCGATCATTCCCGTTCCCACTCCAACCACAAGTGAAAGTACAGTTCCCGCGATCAGCACAAGAAATACATTGATACCGATCAGCGCTCCTATGAGCACGACAAGGTACGGAAGAACCTGGAGAAGATGATACCCCTCACTGCTGATACTGTAGCTCATGTTTCTTGTAATGAACCAGAAGAAGATGACTGTAATGACTGCCGCAGGAAGCACAATCAGAAAATTCGCCCTGAACTTATCTTTCATCTCGCATCCCTGTGTTTTAACTGCAGCGATCGTCGTATCAGATATCATGGACAGATTATCTCCGAACATCGCCCCGCACACTACAGCAGCTATGCAGACTGCCATCGGGAATCCGGCCGTATCGCTGATCCCCACTGCGATCGGCGCCAGAGCAGCGATCGTTCCCATGGAGGTTCCCATGGAAACCGAGATAAAGCAGCTTATAACAAACAGTCCCGACACGATAAAGTGTGCCGGTATCAGTGACAGACCAAGATTTACTGTGCTGTCGACTCCGCCCGCCGCAGTCACGGCTCCTGAAAACCCGCCCGCACAGAGGAAGATCAGACACATCGTGATAATGTTTTCCTCCCCTGCTCCTTTTGCAATAATACGTATCTTCTCGTCAAAACTCACTTTCCGGTTCTGCAGAAATGCTGCAGCCAGAGCAATGAGGAACGCAACAATCGCCGGGATCGCATAAAAGTCCTGGAATACGATACCGCCGCCTAAGAAAATAACGAGGAATACACCGATAGGCATCAGCGCCGACGCTTTTCCTTCGGTGTTATACACCCCTGTTTCCATCTGGTTTTCCTGTTTCTCCTGATTTTCCTTTCCCATAGTTTCCCCTTTCATGTAACCGCTTTCCACAATCCTTTTCTCCGCAGCGCAGATCTATAAGCACATTCGCGCTATACACAGCCGCTCTGCCATATTTACAAAAAGGATGCCGTATGAATACATAAAATATACTACATACAGCATCCTTTCCATACTTCTGATATCTGTTCCTTTATTCTGCCTGTTGCTTTTTCTTATTGTTCGTGTAATTGACAAGACCGCCTGCGGCTATGAGCTTCTGCATAAATTCCGGGAAAGCCTGCCCCTGGAACTCTGTACCTTTTGTCAGGTTGCAGATTCTGCCGCTGTCAAAATCCACTTCCACCTCATCGCCCGCCTCGATGCCTTTTGCCGCTTCCGGACATTCGATGATCGGCAGTCCGATATTGATAGCGTTGCGGTAAAAAATGCGGGCAAATGTCTCTGCAATGATACAGCTTACGCCTGCCGTTTTCAGACAGAGCGGCGCATGTTCTCTGGATGAGCCGCATCCGAAGTTCTTATTGGCAACAATCAGGTCGCCCGGCTGTACTTTCTTCACAAAATCCGGATCGATATCTACCATGGCGTGGCTTGCCAGTTCCTTTGCGTCAAAGGAATTCAGATATCTTGCCGGAATGATCACGTCTGTATCGACGTTGTCGCCATATTTAAAAACATGTCCTTTTGCTTTCATCACATGTCACCCACTTTCTCAGGATTTGCAATATAGCCTGCGATCGCGCTCGCGGCCGCCACTTCAGGGGATGCAAGGTAGATCAGGGAATCTACATGTCCCATACGGCCCACAAAATTGCGGTTCGTTGTGGAAACACATTTCTCTCCCGCTGCCATAACACCCATATGCCCGCCCATGCACGGACCGCAGCTCGGTGTGTTCACCGCGCATCCTGCATCCACGAAGATCTCCAGAAGTCCTTCCTCAATGCACTGCTTATAGATCTTCTGAGTCGCCGGAACTACCATAACACGCACATCCGGATGTACCGTGCGGCCTTTCAGGATCGCCGCCGCCTTTCTCATATCTTCCATACGCCCGTTGGTACACGACCCGATCACGACCTGGTCAATTCTGACCGGCTCCATTGCCTCGATCTCGTCAATAGTCTTTGCATTTCCCGGAAGGTGCGGAAACGCAACTGTCGGACGCACCTGGGACAGATCAATGGTGATGACTTCATCATACTGCGCATCTTCATCCGCCTCGTAGATCGTGTACGGTTTCTTTGAATGTTCTTTGATATATGCAAGCGCCTGATCATCCACAGGGAAGATCCCGTTCTTCGCACCTGCCTCGATCGCCATGTTCGCCATCGTGAACCGGTCGTCCATGGACAGGTTCGCGATGCCGTCTCCGGTGAATTCCATCGATTTATAGAGGGCGCCGTCAACTCCGATCTTTCCGATGATATGGATAATAACATCCTTGCCGCTTACATATTTGCCCGGTTTCCCGGTCAGCACGAACTTAATAGCGCTGGGCACCTTGAACCAGATCTCCCCGGTCGCCATGCCCGTCGCAATGTCCGTTGTTCCCATACCCGTGGAAAATGCGCCGAGCGCGCCGTATGTACAAGTGTGGGAGTCAGCTCCGATGATGCACTCGCCGGCTGTCACAACGCCCGCTTCCGGCAGGATCGCGTGCTCCACACCGGACTTGCCCTGCTCAAAATACCAGGTCAGTCCCTGCTCCTTTGCATACTCTCGGATCGCCTTGGAATTCTCCGCTGATTTGATATCTTTGTTCGGTGTGAAATGATCCGGGACAAATACAACTTTATCTTTGTCAAACACGTGATCCGACATCTGTTTGATGATCGGCAGAGCCATCGGTCCTGTGATGTCATTTGCCATGACCACGTCAAGCTTCGCCTCAATCAGCTGCCCTGCCTCCACCGAGTCAAGCCCTGCGTGCGCTGCCAGAATCTTCTGTGTCATTGTCATTCCCATAATGACAGCCTCCTTTATGTTAAACGTCTATTTTGTCATTTTACCACAGGAAAGTGAGAAAAAAAAGGGAAGAATTTAATGACATGCTGATCCGCTTGACGTCTCCGGGACGTTTCCCTTATAATAAATCTGCTGTCTTACTGTTACGATTTGCAGATATATGAAAAAGTCTTTATTACAGCGGGGGTATTATGAGTGAAATCAAGTCAGACAATACATCAAGAATATCAATGCAGCCTGTGGAGAAGAAATCTCTCTATTTGAAAATATCTGATTCCATATACAGCTACATACAGATGAATGAGCTCCAGCCCGGAGATAAGCTTCCGTCCGAGCGTGAGATGTCGGTCATGCTGAGAACCAGCCGCAACTCAGTCCGGGAAGCCCTGCGTATTCTTGAGGACCGCGGTCTGATCTACGTCAAGACCGGAAGCGGCGTATTCATCCAGAATCCGTACGGCGAAAATAACTCTTTTGCAGTAAGGCTGACAAACTGTACACTGCGCGAGATGCAGGAACTTCAGAACACCCTGGATCATCAGGCTGTGCAGAACGCAATGGAGCGCGGCACAAAAGAGGAAAAACAGGAACTCGTCTCTCTCGCCACTGAGATGGTACGTCTTGCTTCGGACAACCTCTACAGCCATATCCTGGATCACAGTTTCCACAGCAAGCTGTATGAGATTGGGCGAAATTCCGCGATCCATCAGCTCATCGTACGTATCCGGGAATACCGCTTCGTACAGCAGGAAGAGTCGGAAGACGGAAATGATTCGATCTGGCTGCCTACTGTTCCACAGCATCTTGATCTGGCTCAGGCTCTGCATGATAAAGATCCGGAAAAGGCGATCCGGGCGATCGATGAGATCAATGAATACGGCTTTCGTATCTCAGCCAAACTATAATATAAAAAAACAATTCAGGCACCGGAGGACGATTCTGTATATCGTCCTGCCGGCGCCTTTTTATTTACTCATTTATTCCTGAACAATTTCTTTTTTTCCGTTCAGTTCAAGATATTCATTGTAGCTGTCGCTGCCTTCCTTGATTCTGGCAATTCCAAACCCTGTAAAGCCATAGATAACGGCAAATATGATTCCTGTGTAGCACAGGCATGCCCATGGTGCATACTGTATTGTAGGAACGCCGAGTACGGAAGTCATATAGACTCCGGCCAGCGACCATGGTACAAGCGGCTCTATGACTGTAACGCTGTCTTCAAGTGTACGTGAAAGGTTCTTAGATTCCAGCCCTCTCTTAATATACTCTCCACGGAACATTCCGCCGATCATGAGGAAAGTAACTGTTGCTTCTCCGATCACTGTGATCATCAGGACACCCATAATAACTGTTATTGTGATAAGCTGTCCTGTACTGTGGATGTGTTTCATCACTCTTTCCAGTACCACGTCCAGACTGCCGCTCACAGTCAGTGCTCCGATAAAGCTGAAACCGCAGAACGCCATCAGCGTTGTGTTCATCATGGATGCCATTCCTCCTCTCTCGAGAAGTGCAGGAATCTGTTCGGCTATTGTATCAAGATTTACAGATGTATTTCCAAACATCTCCATGCTGAATCCGTCTACCATGCTTGTCGCGCAGGTTGAGAAAGAAAATCCCTGCATTGTGACCGCTATGATGATAGCAACAGCCGATGAGATCAGCATGACAGGTATCGTCGGCTTCTTCCAGAGGGAACCGATAATAACAATGATCGGAGGAATCAGCAGCACAAACCCTGCCGGCATGCTCATATTGAACAGCTCTGAAAGTGTTTTGATGATCTCATCAACCTGGCTGACTTCTCCGCTGCCCGCAAAACTCATTCCGGCAACCGTATATACAATACAGCAGATGATGAAGCCCGGTACAGTCGTATAGAACATATGTCCTACATGCTGATACAGATTGGTTCCGGTAGCAATGGCAGACATATTGGTACTGTCTGAAAGCGGAGACATCTTATCTCCGAAATAGGCTCCCGCCACAATCGCTCCCGCTACTGCCGGAAGCGGAGCTCCCATACCCGAGGCAACACTGATCAGCGCCGCGCCGACCGTACCTGCAGCTCCCCATGATGTACCTGTACTTACTGACAGGATAACTGTCACAAGGAAGGATGTCAGAATGATGAATTTAGGACTGATGATCTCAAGTCCCAGATACACGAGGAACGGGATCGTCCCGCTGACGATCCATGCACCGATCATCAGGCCTACACAGATCAGGATCATAATAGCCGGGAAACCTTTGGCCAGTTTGCTTACGATTTCTTCCTCGATCGCCTTCCATGTATGTCCGAGATACATACATAAGCATGTTGTAAATGCAGCACAGATCAGAAGGAGGATCTTAATATCAATATCAAAAATGATCAATCCCGTAAATAATACGACAAACATAAATACCAGCGGCAGTACCGCGAGGAAAAGTCCGGGTCTTTTTGCTGTTCTTTTTTCTTTATTTTCCATTTGTACACCTCACCAAATCCGGTCGAATTATATTTTGTCAAGCGCCTGTTTCAGGTCGTCGATCAGGTTCTCCGCACCTTCTAATCCACAGTGCAGTCTTACGATATTTCTCGTCAGGCCGTGGAACGCGAGTTCCTCGTCACTCCAGTTGTATGTATATGCGATCGCGAGGCTCTCAAATCCGCCCCATGACGCTCCCTTCTCAAAGAGCTTCAGATTATCCACAAATGTCTCCACATCCTCAAGACTTCCGTCTATCTCCACACTCATTAGTCCACATTCGCCCTTCTGCTGCTTTCTCGCCAGTTCATACTGCGGGTGGGACGGAAGACCTGTGTAGAATACTCTCTTGATCTTCGGATGACCTTCAAGGAATTTCGCCACTTCCATCGCCGTCTCATAGTGTCTCTGCATGCGCACATCCAGAGTCCTTAAGCCGCGGATCGCAAGCCACGCTTCCATGGGTCCCATTACGCTGCCGAACCAGTCCCTCTGTACCATGACTTTCTTCATGAATTCCTCATCCTTTGAGATCAGTACGCCGCCAAGAAGATCACTGTGTCCGCCAATGTATTTTGTCATCGTGTGCATAACGATATCGATTCCCATATCGAGCGGTTTCTGGAAGATCGGTGTGGAATACGTATTGTCAATGTAAGTAATGATCCCGTTCTTCTTCGCAAGCTCTGCGACTCCCACGAGATCCACTACATTAAATACCAGAGTGGACGGACTCTCCAGAATGATCATGTCTGTCTCCGGACGGATCGCATCCTCGAACTCTTTCACTGTTTTTCCCTCTACATAAGTCACTGTGATCTCATATTTCTTACAGAGAAATTCATCCAGCAGATGCTGTACCGGCCCGTAACTCTCCCTGATGCAGATAATATGGCTTCCGGCCTTACATACTGCAAGGATCGCCGCCGCACATGCTGCCATGCCTGCAGAAAATACAACTGCCCTTGACCCATGTTCCAGGGCTGCCATCTTTTTCTCAAGGATCGTAACGGTTGGATTGGATGCCCTTCCATAGTAATATTCATCCTTGAAAATATCTACGGAAAAATAGTCTTTAACCGTATCAAAGACATGTAAAGATGTCATGAATACCGGCGGTGTAACAGCCTTCATGTATTTATGCGGGTCCTCTCCCACATGCGTCATTGCCAGTAAATCGTCTCTGTCTGCTCTGTCTGCCATCTGTATTCCCTCCATTGTAAAATTGGTTTATTGGTATTGTGGTTCATTGGTTGAACCAATTTCTAAGCTAAATTATATTCACTTCGTGAAAAATGTCAATATACCATGATTCATAATTATTATTTTTGTAGTTTATGCATAAATATAACTCTAAAAATTTGTCTAACACTCACAAAAGAGGATCGCAGACTAATCTGCGATCCTCTTTTGTCCGCCTCACAGCGGTTCTTTAAAATCCGTCTGTTCCGGATTATTTTTTCGCAATATATCCTTTTGCTGTCAGAGCCTCCGCACACAGGACTGCTCCGCCTGCCGCACCTCTGACTGTATTGTGGGAAAGGCCGATAAACTTGTAGTCGTACATCGTATCCTCTCTCAGACGTCCGATGGATACTCCCATACCGTTCTCGTAATCTACATCCAGTGTCACCTGCGGACGGTTGTCGTCTTCCAGATACTGGATAAACTGCTTCGGAGCGCTCGGAAGCTCTGCCTCCTGCGGGAATCCCTTGAAGTTTACGAGCTTCTCAATAAGCTGCTCTTTTGTAACTTTTTTCTCAAAGTTAATGAAAACTGCTGCCGTATGTCCGTTCAGAACCGGAACACGCACGCACTGGCATGTGATCTTCGGCAGTTCTGTCTTCACGATCTGACCATTCTCTACTTTACCAAGGACACGGAGCGGCTCCTGCTCGCTCTTCTCTTCCTCACCGCCGATGAACGGGATGATATTTCCTTCCATCTCCGGCCAGTCTTTGAATGTCTTTCCTGCTCCGGAGATCGCCTGATATGTCGTGACAACAAGCTCCTTCGGGCCGAACTCTTTCCATGCCGCAAGGCAGGGAGCGTAGCTCTGGATCGAACAGTTCGGTTTTACCGCAATAAAGCCGCGTGTTGTACCGAGACGTTTCTTCTGATCCGGGATCACATCGAAGTGTTCGGAATTGATCTCCGGTACTACCATCGGCACATCCGGCGTCCAGCGGTGTGCGCTGTTGTTTGACACAACAGGAGTCTCTGTCTTTGCATAGGCCTCCTCGATCGCACGGATCTCATCTTTGCTCATATCTACTGCACTGAATACAAAATCAACTGTAGAAGCCACATGCTCTACATCATTTACGTTGAGCACGACAAGTTTTTTCACTGCTTCAGGCATCGGAGTGTCCATCTTCCAACGGCCGCCCACTGCCTCTTCATATGTCTTTCCGGCAGAACGCGGGCTCGCCGCAACTGTTACTACTTCAAACCACGGATGATTCTCAAGCAGAGAGATAAATCTCTGTCCGACCATACCTGTTGCTCCCAAGATTCCAACTTTTAATTTCTGATCCATTTTCCTACTTCCTTTCTCTCTTGATCTGTATTATCTTAATGCGTCATTCCTGTATCATATCTGATCTACTCGCCGGCAAGATATTCTTCTTCCGCCCGGATCACTTTCTCCATCGCCGCTTTTCCCGGCGCGCCGATGGTATTTCTCATCTCCACGCATGTCTTCATGCTGATGGCATCATAGATATCTTCCTCAAATACCGGGGAGATCGCTTTAAACTCCTCCAGGCTCATATCGTCCAGAGCGATCCCTTTATCTATACAATAGAGGACGAGCTGCCCTACGATCCCGTGGGCATCACGGAACGGCACTCCATGGTTCACGAGATAATCCGCCGCGTCCGTGGCATTGGTAAAGCCGTGTTTCGCACTCTCTTCCATCCTTCCGGCATTGAACTTCATCGTCCTTAACATGCCTGTAAACAGAGCCAGACACCCTTTCGTCGTATCGATGGCGTCAAATACAAATTCCTTATCTTCCTGCATATCCTTATTGTATGCAAGCGGAATTCCTTTCATAGTCGTAAGCAGAGCGGTGAGCGCCCCGTACACTCTTCCGGTCTTTCCCCGCACCAGTTCGGCGATATCCGGGTTCTTCTTCTGTGGCATGATACTGCTGCCTGTGCTGTAGGCATCATCGATCTCCACGAACTTGTACTCGTTGGAGTTCCAGATGATGACCTCCTCGGAAAATCTGCTCAGGTGCATCATCACCGTGGACATTGCCGAGAGGAGCTCGATCAGATAATCCCTGTCCGATACGGAATCCATGCTGTTGAGCGTAGGACCGTCAAAGTCCAGAAGCTCTGCCGTGTATTCTCTGTCCAGCGGGTATGTCGTCCCTGCCAGAGCACCGGACCCCAGCGGGCAGAGATTCATTCTCTTATAAATATCTTTCATGCGGGAACGGTCTCTCTTAAACATCTCGAAATATGCTCCCATGTGGTGAGCCAGGGTGATTGGCTGCGCTTTCTGCAGATGTGTAAATCCCGGCATATACGTCTCGAGATTCTCTTTCATCAGCTTTAAAAGCACTTCCAGCATCTCTTTTAAAAGTCCGTCAAGCTCGAGGATCTCATCTCTCGTGTAGAGCTTCATGTCGAGCGCCACCTGATCATTCCTGCTGCGTCCGGTGTGAAGTTTCTTTCCCGCGTCACCGATCCGGTC
>DXAU01000012.1 GCA_019116885.1 Candidatus Mediterraneibacter pullistercoris
TACCTCGGGTGGGGAAGTGAAAAAGACATCATCTGGTGAAACACCTACGGGCAATGCATCAAGTTCAAACAGTAATAAATCTGTCTCGAATAGCGGAAATACTTCAAATAAAAATTCCGGTGGGGGAAGTGATTCGAGTAATTCCAAACCCAGCGGAGGTAACAGTGAAAACAGCGGAAGTTCAGGAAACTCAGGTAACTCAGGAGGAAGTGGGTCTGTAGATACCCATAAACATAGCTACACTATTCCTATTACTGATACTATCCACCATGATGCTGTAACTCATCAGGAAGATCAGGGTTATTACGAGACTGTCACTATTTCCGAGGCGTGGAGTGAACCTGTTTATGATTACTGTACTGTATGTAATGTTTGTGGTGGTATATTAAAGTCTAACTATTTAGGTATAAACGAATTTCAGTTAGACTCCTCAGGATATGATCTACATTATAAAAAAACAGGTCACACTTCGGGAAATTACAGTGGTAATGTTCAGAAACAGGTGGACACCAAATATCATGAAGCAGTTACCGAACAGCAGTGGGTTGAAAACTGGGTAACTGTGGTCGATAAGGAAGCTTGGGATGAAACAGTAACTGTTGGTTATAAATGTTCTTGTGGTGCGGAACAGAAATAGTTTTTAGCAGAATGGCAGGGTGTTAGTACAGCTAATACCCTGCCATTTAATATGTAGTTTTATTTAGAAATGGTATTAGTCTGTTGGCTATATACTTAAAGTATGAAAGAAATTCAGACATCGGAATTATTATGCGTGTACCATTCCGTCACCCCGAAAACAGTGATTTTAGAAGTAAATGTTGAAAAGCACATTTACATCTAAGCAAAATCACTTGCCCCTCTGCCCGTCTCCCATAGGGGAAGCATGTTTGTCTATAATTGTAGGAAATTGACTAAGATTTTCTGATACAGAAAAAGGACGCTTGCACAGCCGACCCGACGCCCTGTTAGGTATACCGTCGCTCTGTGCATCCGCTCTGCGGAACGCTAGGTAATGGATAGGCAAACAAGGAAAAGGGGTATCTGTCTGATTTGATATACATAACAGGTATTAGAACGAGTTGATTACTTTGATTACACCTTTGATTACACTTGCTTAGGCGATACGCAAAAGCCCCCTTTCTAAGCGTATTTCGAGTATATTTACAGGGTTCGAACCCCTGATCGCGCACTTAGAAATCGCTGATTTTAAGGACAAAGGAGCCTTGGGGTCGGCGGTTTTTTTGTGCCTGGATACGGCGGCTGTCTGTGTAAAGAAAGTGTGAAAATTTTATTATTTTCCGGAGCGCTCTTGTCAGAATAACGGGAGTTACGTTATATTAATCATAATGAACACCATACAGGAGGATGACAGTTTATGAGCGGATTTTTTTCATTCTCGGGCAGCAGGAGACGCTATCCAAATCCCCACATGGGCGGAAAACATTACAGAAAAAAAGGGTTGTTCGGAATACTTTCAGATCTGGGCAGCTTTTCAGGCTCCGGCAGTTACAGCGGATACGGGGGTTATCCGTACCAGGGCTATCCGAACCAGGGGTATCCAAACCAGGGGTATCCAAATCAGGGGTATCCAAATCAGGGCTACCCGAACCAGGGGTATCCAAATCAGGTAAACCCCGGACAGGTGCCGCCAAACCAGGCAGGTTATCAGCAGGCTCCGGCAGGGGCACAGGGAACGTTTCAGCCAACGACACCGGCGCCGGCTGGAGGGACAGCCTGCCCGAAATGCGGCGCATCAGTTCCGGCAGGAGCGAAGTTCTGCCTTTCCTGTGGGGAAAAGATGGCCTCCAATGCGGCGTTTTGTCCAAACTGCGGTAAACCGCTCCCGGCAGGAGCAAAATTCTGTTCCGAATGCGGGAGCCCGGTTCAGGGATGAGACCGGGCAGGATTGGGGAAAAAATCGGAGATTACACCGTAGCGTCCTGTATTGGCAAAGGGCGCTACGGTGTCTGCTTTCTTGCCCTCAATCCCCGGGGAGAGAAAGTGGTCCTGAAAAGATTCCGTCCCCGCATGTGGAGAAAGAATAAGAATTCCAACCACTATGAGGCAGTCATTCTGTCCGGCCTGAATCATCCGGCGGTTCCGGAACTGCTGGGAGTGATTAATGACAGGCGGGGATATTATTTTGTCCTTGAGTATAAGGACGGCCTTACACTGGAGCAATGGCTCTTCGAGAGAAAGAAGATCTATATTCCCAAAGAAATCTACCGGATTGGCTCGCAGCTCTTTGAAGTGCTGGAATATCTGCAAAGCCGGAATGTCGTACATGGAGACATCAGCGCGGCAAATGTGACGGATGACGGAGAGAAAGTGTCTCTGCTGGATTTTGGCCTGGCCCGGTATGCAGACGGACGGAACGTCCGGTTCAGTCTGGACTATGCGCGCACGGCCAATCTGCTGCTGTATCTTCTGTATTCAGGGTATGAAGGGAAAGGCGACAGGCCGTGGCATGAGGAACTGGCACTCGCGGAAGAACAGAAAACATTCCTGAAGAAATTGATGGAACCGGAGGAACAGTTCAGAGACGCCAAAGAGGTGAGGGAGATATTCCGGAACTGCTTTCCTGAATCCAGGGGGAGACATGCCCGGTAGATAAGAACAGAAAACATACGGTTTGGCGGGAAGCTGAGCGGTGAGCAGACAGGCGGGGATATTATGTCTTGACAATTCCTGATTTTGCATGTACGATAATATCCGACATAAAATTGCATAAGATTGATAACAAGGGGAGCTTGTGATACAGGCTGAGAGGAAGTTGCGAACTTCGACCCATAACCTGATTTGGATAATGCCAACGTAGGGATATGTTATGAGCGCCTTTAGGCCCTTTTGTTTTCAATCTGAGAACAGGAGGGTTTTTATTATGTTTGGATCACTTGTAAATGCAGACGGCGGCCTGACGACAGTGGGTTATGCCGTTACGATTGCGGCCGGGGTTATATTGTTTCTGGCAGCGGTGTTGTTTGCGGCAAAGAGTTCTTCCCAAAAGCGAATGAGTACGAAACAGCTTGTGTTCTGCGCTGCGGCTTTGGCGCTAGCATATCTCACATCTTACATAAAACTTTTTGAGATGCCATGGGGCGGCAGCGTGACGCTGTTCAGCATGCTCTTTATCGTACTGATCGCAAACTGGTATGGAGTGAAAACAGGAGTGCTTGTTGGACTGGCATATGGAATCATTCAGTTTGTCCAGGAGCCGTATGTCCTGACTTTTTTCCAGGTGTGCTGCGACTACATTCTTGCTTTTGCGGCTCTGGGAGTGGCAGGTTTCTTTGCGAAGAGCAGATACGGGCTGGTAAAGGGGTATATCCTCGCAGTGCTGGCAAGGGGCGTATTTCATGCGATCGGAGGCTATCTGTACTGGATGGATTACATGCCGGATAACTTCCCGAAAGCTCTCGCAAGCCTGTATCCAATCCTTTACAACTACAGTTATCTGCTGGTTGAGGGTGTGATTACGGTAATCATCATTTCGATACCGGCTGTATCAAAAGGTCTGTCAAGAGTAAAGCAGATGGCTGTGGAATAGAAGAGCGAAAGTCTGGAAAGAAATAAAAAAGTAGGGTTATTTCACGTTGAAGAAATAGCTTTACTTTTTTTGTGTTTTATCTACAATGAGAGTAGCAGGGGCAGAGGGAGTTCCTGCAGATGAAAGATAAGATTTTTTTAAGAATTATGTCGGTGAATTTTTAAGCCGGCAGTTTTATATTGAGTGTACAAACAAAAAGGGGGAGGCATTTATGGCAGAAGAGACAGTACTGGTCGTAGATGACAATAAAGAGATCGTCTATTCGATCAGCAGACTACTAAAGTACGAGGGATATCAGGTGCTGGGCGCCTATGACGGGATGCAGGCGCTTGAGGCTCTGGAGCAGAACAAGGTCGATCTGATCCTTCTCGATGTGATGATGCCGGTGATGAACGGGCTGTCAACGCTCATGAAACTGCGCGAGAAGCATAAGATACCGGTCATCATCCTGTCGGCAAAGACTGAGGAGAGTGATAAAGTTTCAGGTCTGGTAATGGGCGCTGATGATTATGTAGAGAAGCCATATAATCCGGCAGAACTGATGGCACGGGTGAAGGCGCATCTGAGAAGATACCGGGCATGGGGGAGCGGGATGCCCCAACAGGGCGAGGACCGCATCGTAAACGGCGGCCTGATCCTGGATAAGAAACAGCGTCTGGTCATAGCAGAGGGGGAGGAGATCCGTCTGACGGCCACAGAGTATAAGATCCTGGAGCTTCTGATGGAACATCCGGGCCAGGTCTTCCCGGCGGAGCAGATCTATGAGAAAGTATGGCAGGATGCGGCGGCATATGCGGTGGAGAATACCGTCATGGTACATATCCGGCATATCCGGGAGAAGATCGAGATTGATACGAAGAAACCAAGATATGTAAAGGTGGTGTGGGGAATTGGATACAAAATGGAGAAATATGATTAAAGAGTTTGTGCCTTTTATGAAAAAGAACTGGGAGCTCATACCCGGAGCTGTGCTTGCGGCAGCAGGGATATATCTGGTATATGGCATGCTTGCCGACGGCGGGTACCGTCCTGTGGAAGAGTCGGTCATGATCGGAATAGTGGGAAATCTGGCGCTTGGTGCTGGACTTGTACTCCTTATAGGGAAAGTCCTGAAGATCAAATATGAGAACTGGATACCGGAAGACGAGTCGTTTTATGCAAAATGGAAAGAAACGGGCAGAAAGCTGGAGAGAATTCTGGCGGCCGCAGGGTTTGCCTGTATATTGCTTGTGTATATTTATCTGAATGTCCTGATCAACTGGCGGAATTACGGAAACTATTACTGGAATTATGCGGCGGGATATATGATGGCTTTCACAGTGCTTTTTCAGTACCTGCTCTGCCAGATCATGCTGACGCAGTTTAAGAATAAGAAGCTGGAACTTTTGATGGAGCAGCTCGAGCACCTTAACCGCCGCAGGCTTGATGTGGCGCTGGAGATCGAGAAGAGGAGCCTGGAGAAAGTATCCCGCAGTGATCAGCTCCGCGTAGACCTTATAACGAACGTATCCCATGATCTGAAGACGCCTCTCACCTCAATGGTCGGATACATCGAACTGATCCGAAAAGAAGAGCTGAGCAGTACAGTCCGGGATTATGTGGACGTTATCTCCAAGCGGGCGGAGAAGCTCACGGAGATGGTCAACAGTCTGTTCAGCCTTGCCAAAGCAAGCAGCGGCAATGTGGAGCTTCATCCGGAGAAATTCGAGCTGAACCGCATGATCGAACAGATATTTGCGGATATGGACGACCATATAAAAAGCAGCGGTCTGGAGTTTGTGACGCGTCTGACCAAAGAGAACACGGAACTTGTCACAGATAACTCCTATTTCTACCGTGTCTGCCAGAACCTGATGGAAAATGCCCTGAAATATTCTGCAAAGGGTACGAGAGTCTTTGTGGTGACTGCTATCAAGAGGGCGGACTCTCAGGAGAACGACCTGCCGGGCAGCCTCTGCCTGGAAATCACCAATACATCGGCCTATCCGATGGACTTTGCCGCTGAAGATATTGTGGAGCGGTTCGCGCGCGGGGATAAGGCCCGTTCCGGAGAGGGGAACGGGCTGGGGCTGGCGATTGTCAGTACATATGTCAAAGCGCTTGGAGGGGAGTTTGACATAAAGATTGACTGTGACCAGTTCAAGGCGTGCGTAACTATGCCGGCAGAACAATAATCTACGCAGTCTCCATCTTTTTCATCTTCCGGAGTTCTCCTGCGATCAGGCAGATCGTCACGATAAACGCAATACTGTCCGCTGCAGGTCCTGCAAAGAGGATGCCGTCCAGTCCAAAGAACAGGGGCAGGATAAGAACAAGCGGGATGAGGAATATGACCTGCCGTGTCATTGAGAGTACAAGTCCTTTCAGAGGTTTCCCTATGGCGGCAAAGAAGTTGGAGGAGATGAGCTGCACGCCGTTGAAGATGACCATAAAAAGAAAGATGCGCATAAATTTTACGGCGAATTCAAAATAGGCAGCTTCGCCCGTGCCGAACAGGGAAATGATCTGATACGGGAAGAACTGGAACAGGATAAATCCCACTGCGGATATTATGAGGTTTACTGTGATGGCGAGCTTATAGGTCTCCCGCACCCTGTCATACCGGCGTGCTCCGTAGTTGAACCCGATGATCGGCTGTGAGCCCTGGGAGAGCCCGATAATGACTGACAGAAGGATGGCGTTTGTCTTCATCACGATGCCGCAGGCGGCGAGAGGGATTTCTTTTCCGTATGCGGACATTGCCCCATAGTAAGTCAGCGAGTTGTTCAGCACAATCTGTACCAATGTAATGGCAACCTGGTTGAGACTGTTGCTCATGCCAAGGGATGCTGTCTGGATACATTCCTTTGCTGACAGGCCGAGATCTTTTCTCGTCAGTGTGATATTCTTGAATCTTTTTATGTACATCAGGGCAAATACAAATGAAAAGAACTGCCCGATGATGGTCGCCCATGCCGCTCCTGCGACGCCGAGATGGAAGACGAAGATAAAGACCGGATCGAGGATCGTGTTGATAACAGCTCCGATCAGCATGCATGTCATAGAATATTTCGGACTTCCGTCTGCCCGGGCCAGATTGCTCATTCCGTTGGTGGCGATGAGAAGAGGCATGCCAAGAGCTATGATACGGGAGTAGGTTTCGGCGTAGGGCATGATGTCCGGTGTTGCACCAAAGGCGTTTAAGAGCGGGTGCATAAATATTTCCACGAGCAGAGCATAGGCAATGCCGGATACGATCATCATGCAGATGCCGTTTCCTACGACTCTTTGAGCGGCATCTTTTTCACCGGCTCCCAGATGAAGGGAAAATCGTGAGGCGCTTCCGATCCCGATCAAAAGGGAGATGGCCATACAGATGGTGGTCAGGGGATATGATACGTTGGTGGCCGCGTTGCCAAGATATCCCACGCCCTGGCCGATGAAGACCTGGTCCACGATATTATATAAGGAACTGACCAGCATGGCAATAATGCTGGGGATGGCAAAAGACTTTAAAAGAGACGGGATGCTTCTGTATCCCAACGGATTCTGTTCTGTGTCTTTGAGTGACAAATCATTCACTTCTTTCTTTTGAATTTTCGGATCATGTATGATTTCCGCCCATGTATTATAACGCATATACCGCGTATGTGCCAGTACTTTCAAAAGCGGCTTACAGAAACGGGAATCGTCTTGACAAAATACCCGGATCGTAATATTGTATGAACAGAATAATACAAAAGGAGGATGACCCTGATGTCTGCGATCGCTGCCGTACTGGTGATATTTCTTCTTCTGCTCGTTATATGGCTGATCTCATACTATAGTATGAAGCGTAAAAGAAAAGCCTATATCCATGAGAAGTTTGGAAAGATACCAAAGGCAAAAGAATGGAACGATGCGGTAAAGAATTTCTATGACGTCATGGGTGACGGAACCGGCATTGACGACATCACGTGGAATGATCTGTCCATGAATGAGGTGTTCCAGAGAACTGCTCAATGTGACAGCTCTGCCGGGGAGGAGATCCTGTACTGGCGGATGCGCAGAAACAGGATGTCCTGTGAAGAACAGCGGGCTTTTGAGCAATGGGTACGCAGATGGGGAGATGAGGAAAGGGAGAGGGAGAGAATTGAAGAGATGCTGTGCGATATCGGAAAAAGCGACGCCTCCTATTATATCCCTGCCTATCTGGACAGTATAGAGGCGTACATCCTGCCGTTTCAGTGGGTGTACCGGATGCTGCAGATCCTGCTGGCAGTTTCATTTGCCGGTCTTCTGGTCTTTCCGGGGGACTGGTCTGTATTTCCGTTTGTGGGAATGTGTGCGGTCAACCTGGCGCTGTATGTCTGGTTTAATCTGAAGCATGAACTGGAGCTGTCTCTGGTAGGAACGGCAGTGAGCCTTCTCAGAAACGCAAAGCAGATCGCCGGGCAAAAAGACGTTGGAGATCTGTTTCCCGAGCTTGGAAAAGCGCTTGGCGGACTCAGAGGTGTGATCAGAGGAGAGCGAATCCGTGCGTCCAGGGCGATCCTGGAATACCTCAGGGACAAGAACTGCATCGCGCTCGTGGCGACGCATGACAAAGAACTGACGGAACTTCTGGGGAATGATTACCTGAACTATCATTTCAGTGAGGAGATCGGAGAGGAAGATATCTCGTTCAGCTACAAGATCATGGAAGGACCGGCAACTTCACAGAACGGAGTGAAGCTGCTGGAGTTTGCCGGATTCCCGAGGGAGATCATAGAGGCGGCACAGGAAGGGGGCTATGGAGTTTGAAAATAAGCTGGGGCTTGATAGTTCCGCAGATCTTGCCCGTGAGGAAGAACGCATCAGTAAAAAGAAAGCGGCACACCTGACAAATGTATGTCCGGATGTGCTGCTCCCTCTTTGCATTTACATATCTTTTAAAATATTTCTCACTACTTTATCCTGTATCCCGTCTGCTTTCTCGTTCTCGACCCGGTAATCTGCGTATCTCGCGCAGATATACAGGTAATCAGAAAGGCGGTTGATGTACTGGACAGCTTTCGCGTCTGCGCCGTAGTTCTGTTCTACTTTGCGGAAACGCCGCTCAGCACGCCTTGTGACGGCTCTTGCCACATCCAGCCTTGCGGACTGCTCGCAGCCCCCATACAGGACGAAGTCTTTGATTCTCGGGAAAGAATTTTCGATCCGGTCAATCTCTTCCTCCAGAGCCGCTGTCTCATCAGAAGAAAAGCGGTAGTCCATGTTTCTCGGATCAGCCACGCCTGCCATGATCTGCATCAGGTTACGCTGGATATGAGAGAGGCTTTTTTTTAGTCCGTCATCGGCAAGCACTTTTGCCAGACCGATATGGCTGTTCAACTCATCGATGGTTCCCACCAGCTCGATCCGGTCGTCAGATTTGGAGACGCTGATGCCGTTCATAAGAGAGGTGGTGCCTCTGTCTCCGTTTTTCGTATAGAGCTTCATATCCCATATTCCTCCTTAAATGGCAGTTTCTTAATCGCCCGGGCGCTGTTCGCGCCGATGTTCCGGCACTGCGCGCTGGTCGGCGTGAGATAACTCTCGATATTGCGGCCTTTTTCCAGCCCACGCATTTTCAGGCACACAGCAGTACCGAAGATGCCGACCCCGGAGCCGAGCATGGAATCCCGCGCCGCCTTGTAGGCGAGCTTTTCCATACATTCATCCGGCAGCTCTGCGGTGTCATAGAAGACGCCCTCCTCCTCGATACCGGCGCAGACTTCTTTTAAAACTGCCGGATCAGCCTCGTGCGTATAGATAAATATAGAAGGTCGTTTAATAATCAAAGTCAGCCCTCCATTTCTCCGATATAGGAGAGTACAAGTCCGGTGGCGACGGCATTTCTCGGGCCCTCACTGCCCCGGATATTGCCCCGTCCGCAGACGATGCGGTAGTCCGTAAATGCTTCCATGAGCATCTCCGGTATCTCGAAATCTTCCGCCGATCCGCCTACGAGGACGACAGTAGATATATTTCTCAAGTTGTGGTCCGGAGCAACCTTTTTCAGCGCCCGGAACGCATTGGTGACAAATACTTTTCGCTTGGCCTCGCGGCGAACCTGGACGATCTTCTCCATCGGAATCTCTTCCTCAATACGGATGAGTCCGTTCTCTGTGAGCAGCACCACGCGGCCGAAGAAACGGGGATCGATGGACTCGTCAACAAAAGTCATCTGACCGTTCTCCATACGCATATGGAAGAGGCTTTCCACTTTTGCCAGCGGATACTTTTTAATCTCTTCTGCGATGTAGCGGTCGCTTAAACCGAGCTCGGTCTGGATCAGCATGGAGACCAGTTCACCGGCTCCTGCCTGATGCGTAAGCGTCACATGCCCGTTCTCGTTGATGACCGCTGCGTCGGTGGAACCGCCGCCCATGTCAAGAATAGCGAGCGGGAGTTTCGTTCCCGGCGTAGTCAGCGCGCCAAGACTTGCCATAACTGCCTCTACGCCTGCGACTTTGACGTCTGTTCCCAGTTCTGTCGTAAGGTGTGCGGCAATCTCCTGCATGGGAAGTTTCTGTGTCTTTACCATGGCTGCGATGCCGACAGCTTTCTCAAGACAGGTCTCGCCTGCAAGCGCACCTGAGATCAGGACAGGGGCGAGAGTATCAACAGCGAGGATGTCGGTGATCCGGATATCTGCTTCAGCGCTCTTGTCAAGCTCGCTCATCCCTGTGCGGATACGGGCGAGCATATTTCCGACATTCGTATCCGGCTGTCCGCTGATATCACGGATATCGCCGGCATCTGATGCGGCTGCCATGATCTTCCCGGCGCCCTCATCCAGACTGATCGTAATATTTTTATCCCCGTAGAAATAAATCTCTCCTGCGGGAAGCACATTCTCGTGGATGTTTCCGCCCGGTGTCTTAAGGACGACAGCGCTGCGCTTTCCGATCAGGCTCTTTGCGATCGGTGTGATCGTCCGGGTCTCTTCTGCGGTCAGACCGAGAAGAGTGGCGATCCCGTACGGATTGGAGAGCATGCGGATCGTCTGCCCCGGAAGAGCCACCTCGATGGCAGCGGGGACACCGTCCGGCAGACGGTCGATCCGGCGTACTTCGTCGATGATCGGGATCTCCTTCCGGATACGGTTCTCTACAAGGACTGCCTCGTCTGCCTGAAGGATGATGCCGACGACATTGATCTCTTCGTGCTGATTGACGACGGCTGCGACTTCCTCGTAGCTGTGTTCAGCCGATGCCGCCAGAATATAGGCTGTACCCGGTACTGCCCGGGAAATATTTTCAATCAGCAGGATCTCGCCGACAGCCTGTCCTGCTCCCGCGGGAGTGGACGGATTGTGGCCGATCATGGAAGAGTCCGTGATCACGGTCTCGGTCAGCGTCTCCATGGCAGTATCTCCGATGACCGGAGCAGCCTCGTTGAGACGGACGAGATCGATATCGGAAGTCTCGCGCCCGATCCGGCTCATGGCCAGTTTCAGCGCGTTTTTCACCGAGTAGACATTCTCAATGGTGCCTTTTGTGCCCGTAGTCGGACAGGAAGCGCTGGTGAGAAATGTGACATTTCCCCGGTCGGTCACTTCGCCGACACAGACCTCAGTTGTGGAATTTCCTATATCAACACCTGCGATATAACTCAAAGTAAGATTCCTCTCTTTTCATACACTTCTGCCGCTTCCATGACAAGACGCGCGCAGTTCTTTGCGTTGTATTTCTCAAGAAGTTCCTGCGCCATCATGACGAGCTCCAGTTTGGTGGAGCGGTTGGGGCGCAGCTTATCGTACATTTTCAGGATCACGTCGTCCGGCACATCGACCAGTTCAGCAGCGCGCTCAAAGTTCTTCTCCATCGGTGCGTTATCGGCTTCCATGGCCACCTGCCCCTGGGCTTTGAGGATGTCTTTGGAGATTTTGATATCATCCGGCGCAACGTGGTCTTTCATTACTTCATCCAGTGTGATGTCGGTAAATTTCTTGCCGGTCTTGGATGTGATATTGTCTTTTTCATGTTCTGCTAACGGATATCTCATCTATCTTTCCTCCCATTCAACAGCGCCGACTTCCGGATCGAGCTGCTCAGTCTCTGCGATGTGCATGATCGCTGCCTTCACCTGATAGCGCGGTCTGGACATCGGATCATTGGTACAGGGGATCGGAACGACCTGCTCGCCTTTGACATATTTCGCTGCGTTCTGTCCAATCTGGCGGTATGTCTCAAGCGTCATGAGAGGCGCCTGCGGGAAGAGCTCCAGATTGGAGAGCGGATACAGGTCCTTCTGATGGATGACCGTCGTTCCCTTGGACTGGATACCTACACCGATACCGGAACCGGAGAGCTTTGCAGCCTCAAGAGCCATAAAGCATACGTCCGATGTGTCCAGAATCTTCACGACACGGGGAATCATTCCCTCTTCCTCGATACCTGCCTTTACATTGCGCAGCACGTCGTCGAGCGGGATGCCGCTGATAGTCTTTTTGATCTCTTTCTGAAATGCAGCGCCCACGCCGATCACGACTTCTTTCGGATCGGTGCCTTTCTTTGCCCGCGGATAAGATGCATATGAAGTCTTCTCTTCATTGATGCGCTCCCTGCCTGCGAGAGAAGGCATTTTTGATGCGGCTGCTGTGTGATCTCCTGTCGAAGAGGAGACGCCGGACTGTGACATCTGGCTTAAAACTGCGTTTGTGATCTGTTTTACTAATTCTTCGCTGATCTGCATGATCTTGTCTCCTCCTTTCTTATATATCGTACGGATTGATGATGTGCGGGATCTGCTTGATCTCTTCCCATCGTTCTCCGTCCACACGGTATCCGGTGCCCGGTCCCATGTAGTCGTTCGGAGTGTTGACTCCGGACATGACGTGGAAGTCTTTGTCGAGGATAGCGGCAGTCTGCATATAATCACCTGCGACGCGCTGCTTCAGCATGTTCAGCACGCTTGCCGCCACATCTTCAAATCCTGTCTCTGCAAGTGCCTTTACAACGTCGATGCCAGTGATGCCGCGTTTTAATACGTCCTCTGCGGCTGCCAGGTCAGCGGTAACGTCGCGGGGAAGGGTGTCTTTGCTTCCGTGCGCGTATGTTACGGCTTCCACCTGCTCGTCAGTCACAGGGGAGAGGTTCAGGTTGCGGAATACAGCCTGTACAGCGCGTGCGGCTTTATTTCTCACATGGATGACCTGTTCTTCCGTGACAGGTTTCAGGCCGCCGTCCACCTGCATGTCCCTCTGGAGCACGTTGTAGTCGTCGAAGTCCTCCGCATCGAAATTAGACCCGGCGAACATATTGTCGTAATTCGGTTCTGCGGCATATCCGGAGAAAATGAAATCAGTTCCCGGAAGGAACTCGAGCATTGTTCTCGCGGTACGGCGCATATCCGAGTTGGAGAAGCTCTGGTCGTTGGAAGAAGCACATTCCAGACCGAGGAGCGCTGCCACAAGGTTCTCCGCAAGAACTTCGCGGATACCTGCCGGTACAGAGCCGGTTACGCCGATGCAGCTCACGGAACCGTTCTGGATACCCTGGCTTCCAGCACCTTTTGTCACGTACAGACAGCGGCACTCCAGATAGAGCATGGAGTTCTTCTCGCTGCTTCCCATGAGCACCTCAGAGCCGGAGCCTGATGTAAAGCGGACTTTCAGTCCGCGGGAAGCGTATGCGGAATTCAAAAATGCTTTGGAATACGGGGTGTCATCTCCGTCGATAAATACTTTTTCTGTTCCGTATACGGACAGTGTCTCTGCATAAGTCGTCAGACCGCGGATGCCGAGTTCGAGCTCGGTCGCCTCTTCTGCCGAACACTGTGTGAGCACGCCCGGACGTCCGACCTGAGAACCGATCAGGAGAGCCATTGCGCTAAGCGGTGCGTAGCGGGCAACACCCATCGTTGTCTCTTCTTCCGCGAATCCTCTCAGTGCGCCTTCTGCCGCATCGGCAGCGATCTGTACCGGATCGTCCTTTAAGTTGGTGATATGTGCCTGGTTACCCGGCGTTCTTCTGGCACGGATCTTCTGCATGCCCATCATGAGTTCCACGACATTTAAGTGGTTCATGACTTCCGCCATCTTCGCCGGTGTGATGCCTGAGATGAGTTCCAGGATATCTTTCCTTGATACGTGGATATCCACGATCATCCGTGCGATCTCAAGAGAAGATACGGCCATTGACTTTTCCGTCCGGCCGATGTTGATGGCGTAATCTGCGATGAACTGGTCGATAAAGTCAAAATCCTCACGGTTTTTGCCGTCCAGCTCTACGATTTTTCCATCCTCAACTCTGACAGAAGGTTTCGGATCATAGGGACTGTTCATCGCTACAAATCCCATCTCCGGCCACTCGTTGATGTAACCGTCCAGATTGACCGGGCGGGCGTCCAGTGCTTCAATTCGTTTTGAACGTTTCATATTGATTTCTCTCCTTGCGGTTTGGTCTGCACATATATCGAAATACATGCGCATGATACCCCCATATATTGGTGTTTTCGCAGGCCCGGATGCTAAATATGCATAAGTGGGCATTTCTGATATTGATTATACTATAATCACAGGTAAATAGCAACATGATAATCTTAAAATCTGGCAAAAAACCACAGGAAAGAAAAACAAAAACCACATAAAACCACACAAGACCGGACGGCTCTGTGGCTGAACAGCTGCTTAAAATTTATCAGAGATATTGAATTAATCCTGAAATATAGTAAAATTTTGTATGATGCCAGGGGCAAAAGGCCTAAAATCACATGAGCTTGCTCATAAGTGAGTAAAAGGCCTTGGGCTCCGCACCGATATGAGCATAAAAGTAGGATGTGTGAGGCATGAGAGAAGAGATCGTTAAAAAGATGAAAGATACTGCGGATTATATTTTCTGCCATCCGGAACCGTCGCTGAATGAATATCAGTCCTCCCGCGCTCTGGCGTCCTTCCTTGAGGACGAAGGCTTTAAGGTCAGCTGGGGACTGGCGGGCTTTGAGACTGCGTTTTTGGCAGAGTGGAGCAATGGACAGAGCGATGCGGCAGCAGGTGTGAAGACAGTTGTAGGTTTCCTGGCAGAATACGATGCGCTGCCCGGGCTCGGTCAGGGGTGCGTGCCGGAGCAGAAGCAGAATGGAGAACCGGGGCACGGGTGTGGACACAATCTGCTCGGAACCGCCTGTGCGGGCGCTGCATGTGAATTAAAGGAACGGATGCGCTCGGAGAAGCTCCCGGGTACAATCCGCGTATATGGCTGTCCGGCGGAAGAGATCGTGGTCGGAAAGATCCGGATGAACGAACAGGGAATCTTTGATGGCCTGTCTGTGGCTGTCACCTGGCATCCGTTTGACCGGAATCGTGTGAGCTATGATATCTGGCAGGCACAGGATATCAAGAACTATAAGTTTTACGGGACGTCGGCGCATGCGTCAAAGCACCCTGAGATGGGGCGGAGCGCTCTGGATGCGGCAGAGCTGATGAACGTGGGCGTGAATTATCTGCGGGAACATGTGACGGACGATGTGCGGATGCACTATACTTACACGAATACAGACGGCCCGGCTAATATTGTGCCTGCTTATGCATCCACCAATTATTTTATCCGCTCCAATCAGTGGGAGCGGACGGAAGACGCGTCAGAGAGAGTGGACAACTGTGCAAGAGGCGCGGCTCTTATGACTGGAACGAGAGTGGAGATCGAGCGGGTGACATGCAATAAAGAAATGAAAGTCAACCGGACACTTGCAGAAGTATTTTATGAAGAAATGGAGAACATACCGGCTCCGGATTATACGGAGGAAGAAATAGAGTTTGCCCGGAAGATATCCGAAGCCGCGGGATTTGACAATGGCGGCGTGTATTTTACGGGGCTTGAGCCTCTCGAGGATGAACCGGTATCACTCTCGATCGGGACGGACGTGTCGGATGTGAGCCACACAGTTCCCACAATCATGCTGAGCGCGGCTGCCATGTGCAGGGGGACGCCTCTCCACCACTGGGCTGCGACTGCACAGGCGGGCATGAGCATCGGCCGGAAAGGGATGAATTATGCGGCAGAATGTATGGCAGCAGGGGCATACCGCCTCATAAAAGATCCTGAGATTATAGAGAGAGCCTGGAAGGAGATGACACCATAATGCAGGAAAATGAAAAGATACAGTTGTTTGAGAGCGCGCCGATCCCCGAGGCAGTGGCAAAGCTTGCCGTCCCGATGATTTTCAGTTCTCTTGTTATGGTGCTCTACAACATGGCGGACACCTATTTTGTGGGAATGATGAATGACCCGGTGGAAAATGCGGCGGTATCTCTGGCCGCGCCGGTGCTGCTGGCATTTAATGCAGTGAATAATCTCTTCGGTGTAGGCACATCCAGTATGATGAGCCGGGCGCTGGGAAGAAAAGATTACAAGACGGTGTCGGAGAGTTCGGCGTTCGGTTTCTACTGCTCTCTTATAAGCGGCGTGATTTTCGGACTGCTGTGCGGTCTGCTGAACAGCCCGCTTCTGACGCTCATCGGGGCGGATGAGACGACCCGGGCGGCGGCCCAGGGGTATATGTTCTGGACCGTATATCTGGGAGCCGCGCCTGCCATCCTCAATGTGGTTATGGCTTATCTGGGGCGCTCCGAGGGCGCGGCGATGCACGCCAGCATCGGGACGATGAGCGGCTGTATCCTCAATATTATTTTAGACCCGGTCTTCATACTTCCGTGGGGGCTGAACATGGGAGCGGCAGGCGCGGGGCTCGCCACATTTCTTTCTAACTGCGCGGCATGCCTGTATTTCTTCGTGCTTCTCTATGTGAAGAGGAGGAATACATTTGTCTGTATCGATCCGAGGAAGTTCCGCCTGAAAAAGAGGATCATCATCGAAGTGTGCGGCGTCGGCATCCCTGCTTCGATCCAGAATCTTCTGAATGTGACGGGAATGACGATCCTCAATAACTTTACGTCCGTGTACGGCGCAGATGCAGTAGCGGCGATGGGAATTGCGTACAAGGTTTACATGGTTCCGATGCAGGTGGCCATGGGATTTTCGCAGGGGATTATGCCGTTGATAAGTTATACATTTGCCGCGGGGAAAATCAGGAGGATGAAAGATACGATTCTGTTTGCCCTGAAACTTATCGTGCCGGTACTGGCGGTGGTGACGGCCGTATACTATGTGGGAGCGGATGTGCTCATCAGTCTGTTTATGAAGAATGAGACGATCATAGCGTACGGTTCGGCGTTCCTGAGAGGATTCTGTCTGGGCATTGTATTCTTAAGTATTGATTTTCTGGCGGTCGGTGTCTTCCAGGCACTGGGGCTTGGCAGATACGCGCTTATATTCGCCATTATGAGAAAAGTGGTACTGGAGATCCCAGCCCTGATTATACTGAACCGGCTGTTCCCGCTCTACGGGCTTTCCTATGCACAGTTTACGGCCGAACTGATCTTAAGCATCTGCGCAGTGGTGATGCTGAGGCATATCTTTCGCAACAGTTCAGCGATCAGGGAGAAATTGGGCTGATTTATGCCCGCATAAGGAGAAAAATAATTATGAAGAAACGTATCATACTCGGCTCTGCATCTCCGAGAAGGAGAGAGCTGCTCGCCCAGATCGGTGTGGAGTTCGAGGTCAGAGTCAGTGAGAAAGAAGAAATCTATAAGAGCAGTGTGCCGGAAGATATCGTAAAAGAACTCTCTCTTATGAAAGCGGAAAACGTGGCGTCTGAACTTGGAGGGGATATTGCGGACAATCGTGCCGGAAATCCCCCGTATTCGGACAGCTGTATAAAAGACACTGTCGTAATCGGCGCGGACACCATAGTCGTGCTTGAGGACGAGATACTGGGAAAACCAGTTGATGAAGAAGATGCGGTCCATATGCTCACCAGGCTGCAGGGGCGGGAACACCGGGTGTACACCGGAGTGGCCGTCCTGGACTTCGGCCCGGATGGTGAGAAAACTGTGATCAATTATCCGGTCGGAACGAAAGTATATGTCAATGCCATGACAGAAGAAGAGATACGTGCTTATGTAGAGACGAAAGATCCGCTGGACAAGGCGGGAAGTTATGGGATACAGGGCAGGTTTGCCGCGTATATCGGCCGGATTGATGGAGATTACTATAACGTAGTGGGGCTGCCGGTGTCGAGACTTTATCGGACACTCAGGGAGATCGGGGCAGTATAACAGGCAATATTTTCAGTATTTTTGACAAAGGAAAAACTTTTCGATAGAATAATAGCCAAGAGAAGAGCCGAAATTGTGAATTGTATTATGAAAAAGCGGAAATGCTGTCACACAGACGTAAGCACATTTTGCTGCTGCTTTCATAATATGTTATAATGTCTTCGACAATGGTAAAAGGATGTGAGGATTTGATGAGCAATCGAGACAAAGCAAAGCAGATACTGGATACTCTTCCAGATTACAAAATAGATAAAATATTACTGATATTGCAAGGGATACAAATAGACGACGAAATCGAAGATGATATTTTCTGTGAAAATCTGACAGAGAGATATCTTCGGGATGACAGCGCGGATAAGAATGACAGTATCTCTCTGGAAGAATTTGCCGAACAGGAAAATATAAAATTATGAAATATAAGATTATGATCGAAAAACCAGCGCAGAAGTTCATCAAGCGGTTGGACAAAGCAGATAAAGAACGGATTTTAAGAGCGATCGCAAAACTTCCGGATGGTGATACAAAAGTTTTGCAGGGACATAGAGGATATTATCGTCTTCGGGTTGGCTCTTACAGAATAATTTATACCATTCAAAATGGAGAATATATCATATGCATTGTAGATGCCGGAAACAGGGGAGAGATATATAAAAAGTATTAAAAATGGTTTTAGTTTTTTAAAGGGACAGAATTTGCAGAAGTTCTGTTCCTTTTTTTGCGTGGGCAGCGAGTCAAAGTCCGGGCTTGCCCGATACCCTGGCGACCGCTTACAATCCCGGAATGTGCCTTTTGGCACTTTTGGTGATTATAAAAGCAGGATTCACACCCTCTCCCACAGCAGATGCCCGTTCTCCCGCAGCCATTTCCGCGCTTTGCGGTAATCGGGCAGCACTGACTCCACGATACCGTAAAATGCCTTTGAATGGTTCATCTCCCTGCGGTGGGCGAGCTCGTGCACGACAACATAGTCAAGCACTTCCTCTGGGGCCAGGATAAGCCGCCAGTTGAAATTTAAATTGCCCTTGCTGCTGCAACTTCCCCAGCGGGTCTTCTGCTCCCGGATGGAGATGCGTCCGAAGGAGACTCCCATGATACGCGCGTAATACTCCGTTTTTCGGGTAAAGACATCTCTTGCGATTTCAATGTAGCGGCTGCGGTCTTTCGCAGAGAGCGGCGGAGCGGAAGGGGGAGGGCCGCCATCCAGCTCCTTGCGTTCTTCTGCAAGGGCAAGGTGTTTCAGCACCCAGGATTCATTCTTAGAGACAAAGGAGTCTATATACCCGGCTGAGCAGTTTCTGGGAGAGCGCACAAGGACACGTCCGTCGCGGGTCACCTGAACCGCGATGGTCTTGCGGCTGCTGTATATGATTTCATATTCAAATGGATGACACATGCTAACATAACCTCATATCTGAGAGAACACTTCGGAGTAAACAGGGACAGTAACAGTTTAGCAGAAAAAACGCAGTGTGGCAAAGGATGGAAGGAATATAAAAATTAGAAATATCATACAGTAAAATCAGGTGGACATAAGTGTGCTGAAAATGCTACAATATACCTCAACTACGCTGACGAAATTCACACCGGGAGTTACAGACTATGGATATGAAACGGTACAATGACTCACCTGATAACGGCCGGAACGCCGAAGAGCAGCATACCGGCAAACGAAAGAAGCGCCGTCTCCAAAATCTGAGTGAAGCGCTCTACATGGAACTGAGGGAGCACAGGAGTTCTTTCATCGTATATTTTACACTCCGGATTGTTGTGATCGTGATGATGGTACTGCAGCTGTTAAACCGCAATTATGAAAACGTGTTTCTGTGCGTGCTCACCCTCATTCTGCTGGTGATGCCAAGTCTGGTGCAGATTACATTCAGGGTAGAGCTGCCGTCGACGCTGGAGATCATTATATTAATCTTTATTTTTGCGGCGGAGATACTCGGGGAAATCAGTGAATTCTATCTGATGTTCCCATTCTGGGATGCGGTGCTGCACACTCTGAATGGATTTCTCGCGGCGGCGATCGGGTTTTCTATGGTGGATCTTCTGAACCGAAGTGAGAAGGCCGTATTCAATCTATCTCCGCTGTTTATGGCGATTGTCGCCTTTTGCTTCTCCATGACGATCGGAGTTATATGGGAATTCTTCGAGTTCGGGATGGATCAGATCGCAGGATACGATATGCAGAAAGATACGGTTGTACACACGATAAGGTCTGTCACTCTGGATCCCGCAGGGCGCAATGTTCCTTATGTGATAAAAGGGATCTCGGATACGGCTGTGAACGGCCGGGAGCTGGGCCTGGGGGGATATCTCGATCTTGGACTTGTCGATACGATGCAGGATCTGATTGTTAATTTCATAGGAGCGGTTATTTTTTCCGTAATTGGGTTCCTGTATGTCAGAAACCGCGGAAAAGGAATGTTCGCAGGACAGTTTATCCCACGCAGGAAAGCGGCGGACCGGGACTTCCTCAAGATAGCGGAGGAGATCACTGATAACGGTGATGATGTAAAAGAAGCAGTACGTTCCAATGTAGAGAGAGTGAAAAGAGAAGAGCGGAAATCAGTGTGTGCGTCTTTTCCTGAAGCGGAGTGTGAACCGGAAGATAAGATCCCAGACCAGAAAGAGTAGTGATGCCCCGAGTATCGTTGCGGCGATATAGATGAGTATAGCGGCTGTGTTCCCAAAAGCAGGGATAAGATCGCGGAACACAATCTGCTGCATTTTATAGTCCGGATTGATGTAAAACATATTGATGATTCCGTATCTGTCCAGAGACAGGTTGAGACATTCCGCAATGAGGCAGCAGATGATATAAAAAAGAGTGCTGAATAAAAAAGGGCGCAGTGGAAACGCGCGTGTGAATGCGTGGGAAAACAGCGTCCTTCTGTTTTCTTTGAAGATGCGATGAAGATAGACACAGCCTGCGCCGACGCCAAGTGTGATGAGCAGGATGTGCCACAGGTAAGAATGCAGCGTGAGCCGGGCCAGAGGATAGTGCAGGCCGCTTGTATCGGCAAACACAGCGATACCGCCCAGAAGACAGTAGCACATAAGAAAAGTAAGAGCGCTGCTCTGCGGTATCCCGCGTCCGAGCCACGGGTATACAAGGAGCACATACATCGGGATGCTGCAGAGCTGAAATGGAAAATACCACCAGATGTACGTGCCGTTTCCGACGATAAAAGTCAGGACAAGCTGTTTCCATATCTCGCTGGCAAGCATGATGATGCCGCAGAAGAAAAAGACGGTATCGGATACGCATGTAAAATGTCTTGCTAAAAAATGGTCTTTACTGTTCATTTATGCACGTATAATCCAATCATATTAGATAGTGATTGGATTTTCTCCTCTTCCATATTATAGCGCAAAAGCAGGTATGATTATACTGGTTTTCCGTTTTTTTGCAGATGAGAATGTGGGGCAGAAAAACGATCTCTTGTAAGAAACATACAAAAAACAGTGTTTCTATTGGCAATTCTGTACAAAATGATATGCGATCCCGTAAAGGAGATTCGTTTTCGGGAAAAATGCAAGAAAATTCAATAAAAGTTCATTCTGGACACATTGTGAAAAAGGACAAAATGAAGTAAAAAATGAGTGAACAGAGGGCTTGCACATTAATGTGTGAAAATGTTGACAAATTTCGATCCGGGGCGTAATATTTAGTCAGCTTTCCCAAGGGTATGCTTTTTAATAAGTAAAGACATGGGGAGAGATGGCGCCGAAAGAGAGCGGAAAAGTCTTTTTCCGGTGCTGATAAGCCGGAACTGAAAAGTGAAAAGAGGATTCAAGGGGTTCAAAACAGAGCAGCTCTTTTTTTTATGCCTAAATCAGGCGGCAAGGCAGATCCGGCATACAAAAAACATAAGGATAGACCAAACGGTCAAAGGAGGGAGAAATACGGGAAATCTGACAGAAACACTCATGGAAGAACTGAACTGCGAGACGATGTTCACTCTTCCGGTCATAGGCGGTATCTCAGAGTCCGTGGTCGTTACCTGGATACTCATGGCAGTGCTTGTCCTGGCATCCGTCATCCTGGTGAGAAACCTGCGGGTCGAGAATCCCGGGAAAGTACAGCTTGCGCTGGAAACGGGAATCGGCTGGGCTCAGGATTTCTTTGAGGGGATCATCGGAAAGGAAAACAGGCGGTATGTACCATATCTGATCACAGTACTTCTCTATCTCGCGGCAGCTAACACAATTGCACCGTTGTGCGGCTTTAAACCGCCGACAAAAGATCTGAATGTGACGGCTGCGCTGGCGATCATGAGTATGTGCCTGATTGAATTTTCGGGAATCCGAAAGAACGGACTAAAGCATTGGGTAAAACATTTCGCCCAGCCGGTTCCGGTCGTGGCGCCGATCATGATATTGGAGATCGTGATCCGTCCGCTGTCGCTTTGTATGCGGCTCTTTGGAAATATGCTGGCGGGATTTGTGGTGCTGGAGCTTTTAAAATTTTTTGTGCCGCTGATTATACCGATTCCGGTAAGTTTTTATTTTGATATCTTTGACGGTCTTCTGCAGGCGTATGTATTCGTATTTCTGACGGCTCTGTTTATGACCGAAGAGATGGAGTAGTTATCACAAAAAGATTATAAAAAAGGAGATTAAAATTATGGAAACAATCATTGCTATCGGAGCAGCTATCGCAGTATTAACAGGTATCGGAGCAGGCATAGGCATCGGTATCGCAACAGGAAAGGCTACAGAGGCGATCGCAAGACAGCCTGAGGCAGAAGGTAAGATCAGCAAAAACCTGATCCTTGGATGTGCGCTGGCAGAGGCAACAGCTATCTACGGTTTCATCATCGGACTTCTGATCATCATTCTTCTTCAGTAATGACAATGGCAGGATTTAGGGACGATAACATGAAAGGTGGGTTGCAAAGGTGATTTCAATAGACTTGAACCTTGTCTGGACCATAATCAACCTTGTTGTTCTTTATCTTTTGCTGAAACATTTTCTCATCGGTCCTGTGATGAATGTCATGGAGCAGAGAAGACAGATGATTGAAGATGGATTTAAGAATGTACAGACAGCTCAGGACGACGCCAACAGGCTGAAGCAGGAGTACGAGACGGCTTTAAGCGGAGCAAAACAGGAATCTGTACAGCTTATTGAGGACGCAAGAAAGAATGCAAAAGCAGAGTACGACCGCATTATAAATGAGGCGGGAGAGAAAGCGGACACCATGCTTGAATCCGCGAAAGAGACTGTGCGCGCAGAGCGTGAGCAGACGATGAAAGAACTGAAGTCACAGATCGCAGGGCTTGCTGCTGCATCAGCGGCCAGGATTATAGAAAATAATGCTGATGATAAGAGAAGTCAGGACCTGTACGATCAGTTTTTGAAAGAAGCAGGTGAGGGCGATGGCAATGCAGACACATAAAGAGACGCGCTGTTCTTCTCCGGCAGTCTCGTATGGAAAAGTTCTTTTTGAGCTTGGTATCCCGGAGAAAAGTGTGAAAAAGACGCAGGAGATATTAGAAGCTGTTCCTCAGCTTGCGGAACTGTTCATGAATCCCACGGTCGCTCTGAAGAAGAAACAGGCGGTGATCGACAGGGTATTTCCGGAAGATATGCGCAGTTTTCTCAAGACGGCATGCAGAAATCATCGAATGGATCTCATGGATGAGATCTTTGCCGCATATGACAGATGCAGGGATGAACAGGAGAAAGTTCTTAATGCTGTTCTGACATGTACTGTCGCTCCTGGCGAGGAACAGAAAAAAGGAATGGAAAACTTCCTGTGCAGGAAATACGGCGTTCGGAAAGTGCGGATGGAAATACGCTATGATGCTGGTCTGCTGGGCGGATTTATTCTCAGGGCGGGCAGCGACGAGTATGACTGGAGCATGAAAGGGCGTCTGGACAGGCTCGCGCAGGAGCTTTCCTCTTAAAACAACCTGGAGGTGAACAAGGTGAGTTCAATCAACTCAGATGAGATTATCTCTATACTCCGGGAGGAGATAGAGAATTTTGATACAATGAGCAAAGACAGTGAAGTCGGAACTGTCGTCTCAGTAGGTGACGGAATTGCCACGATCTATGGGATCGATCATGCTATGTACGGAGAGATCGTCACATTCGAGAACGGACTTAAGGGAATGGTTCAGGATATCCGAAAAGATGAGATCGGATGTATCCTTTTCGGAAGTGATACCGGAATCCGCGAGGGCACGAAAGTATCCCGGACAGGAAAAAAAGCCGGCGTACCTGTTGGTGAAGGATATATCGGAAGAGTCGTTAATGCGCTGGGCGAGGCGATTGACGGACGGGGAGAGATCAGGGCAGACGGTTACCGTCCGATCGAGCAGGAGGCTCCAGGGATCGTTGACAGAAAGTCGGTCAGCGTCCCGATGGAAACAGGAATACTGTCCATCGATGCGATGTTCCCGATCGGCCGGGGGCAGCGTGAGCTGATTATCGGAGACCGTCAGACAGGAAAGACATCCATTGCCATGGATACGATACTGAACCAGAAAGATAAAGATGTGATCTGCGTTTATGTGGCGATTGGACAGAAAGCATCGACCGTGGCAAAGGTTGTAAATACTCTGAAGACACATGGAGCCATGGACTATACGATTGTAGTATCCTCGACAGCAAGCGACTGCGCTTCGCTGCAGTACATTGCCCCCTATGCAGGAACTGCACTGGCAGAACATTTCATGCATCAGGGCAAAGATGCGCTGATTGTATATGACGATCTGTCCAAACATGCAGTTGCATACCGCGCTCTCTCGCTTCTTCTCGGACGGTCCCCGGGACGTGAGGCGTATCCCGGAGATGTATTCTACCTTCACTCCAGACTGCTGGAGAGATCCAGCCGTTTGAGCGAGACGAAAGGCGGCGGTTCCATCACGGCTCTGCCGATCATTGAGACGCAGGCAGGGGATGTATCCGCCTATATCCCGACCAACGTGATTTCGATTACAGATGGACAGATTTTCCTGGAGAGCGGACTCTTCGCATCGGGCATGAGGCCGGCGGTCAACGTAGGTCTTTCCGTATCCCGTGTGGGTGGAGCTGCACAGACAAAGGCAATGAAGAAAGCGTCGGGAAGCATCCGAATCGATCTGGCACAGTACAGAGAGATGGAAGTATTTACTCAGTTTAGCTCTGATCTGGATGCTGCGACGAAAGAGCAGCTCGAGTACGGAAGCGGCCTGATGGAACTCTTAAAACAGCCGCTCTATCACCCGCTTTCTCTCCACGAGAAAGTCATCACCCTGTGCGCAGCTACTCATAAGGTGCTTCTGGGAATAGACAAGAAAGCAGTCAAGAAATTCCAGGCCGATATGCTGACATACTTTGATTCTGCGCACCCGGAGATCGGACAGGAAATTGAGGACAAGAAAGAGCTGTCGGACGAGCTGATAGAGAAGATCGTAAAGACTGCAAAGGAATATAAAGAAACTGTTCAGTCATAGGGCTGTGCAGATAATTTAAAAAGAGCAGGTGATAACATGGCAAATATCAGAGAGATACAGAGCCGTATCAACAGTGTCAAAGACACGATGAAAATCACAAATGCGATGTATATGATCTCTTCATCCAAGATGACGCAGGCGAAGAAAAAACTTCTCGACACAGAACCCTATTTCTATGCTCTTCAAGGTGAGATATCAAGGATACTGAGGCATCTTCCGGAATTGGAGCACGCGTATTTTGACCAGAGGGAAAAAGTCCCGCAAAATGAGCGCAAAATCGCTTCCATTGTAGTTACGGCAGATAAAGGTCTTGCCGGAGCATACAATCACAATATCGTGAAACTGGAAGAAGAAATCCTGAAGAAGACGGGCATCCACAAGCTGTTCGTCGTTGGAGAGCTTGGGAGACATTATTTCGCAAAGCGTGGTGTGGAAGTCGATACACATTTTCGCTATACAGTGCAGAAGCCGACCATGCATAGGGCAAGAGACATATCAGGAGTGCTGCTGGAACAGTTTGAACAGGGAGAACTGGATGAAATTTACATCGTCTACACGCGGATGGAGAATTCCGTACAGTCAGACGCAGAGGTGATAAAGCTGCTTCCCCTGGAGAGAAGTTCGTTCAATGAGATGAAGATGCCGCTCAACGTACACAGGGAGTCTATCGAATTGTACCCTTCTGCGGAGGCTGTGATGGACAGTATTGTACCGAACTACGTGACCGGTATGATATACGGCTGTCTGGTTCAGGCATATGCGAGCGAGCACAACGCCCGGATGATGGCGATGAAATCGGCTACGGACAGCGCGCAGGATCTAATCCGCGACCTGTCTATTGCATATAACAGAGCCCGTCAGGCGGCGATCACACAGGAGATCACGGAAGTCTGTGCAGGTGCGAGGGCGCAGCAGAAATAACAGGATACTTTTGGAAAGAAAGTGAGAATGATTATGAATAAAGGAAGAATCACACAGGTCATGGGACCTGTCGTTGACGTAGTATTTGAAGACGGCGGACTTCCCTTTATCAAAGACGCGCTTGAAGTTGAGAACAACGGGAAGAAGTGCGTCATGGAAGTGGCCCAGCACCTTGGAAACAATGAGGTGCGCTGCCTGATGCTGGCAGCAAGCGAGGGGCTCCACAAAGATATGGAAGTGACAGCCACAGGAGCAGGCATCAAAGTACCTGTCGGAGAGAAGACGCTGGGCAGGCTCTTTAACGTGCTTGGCGAGACGATTGATGACGGAGCGGCAATCGAAAATTCTGAAAAATGGGTGATTCACAGAGAACCGCCGTCATTCGAGGATCAGAGCCCGGTCGTTGAGATCCTGGAGACAGGAATCAAGGTAATCGATCTGCTGGCGCCCTATGCAAAAGGAGGTAAGATCGGTCTGTTCGGCGGAGCCGGGGTCGGAAAGACAGTTCTCATCCAGGAGTTGATCCGCAACATTGCTACAGAGCACGGGGGATACTCGATCTTTACCGGAGTCGGAGAGCGTTCCCGCGAGGGCAACGATCTCTGGACAGAAATGAAAGAGTCGGGAGTTCTTGAGAAGACGGCTCTTGTGTTCGGACAGATGAACGAGCCGCCTGGAGCGCGTATGCGTGTGGCAGAGACAGGACTTACGATGGCAGAGTATTTCCGGGATGAAGAGCACAGGAACGTGCTTCTGTTTATCGACAATATTTTCCGTTTCACACAGGCGGGATCTGAGGTGTCCGCGCTGTTAGGGCGTATGCCGTCCGCTGTGGGATATCAGCCCACACTGGCAACGGAAATGGGCGAACTGCAGGAGCGTATTGCATCCACAAAGAATGGATCTGTCACATCTGTACAGGCAGTCTATGTGCCTGCCGATGACCTGACAGATCCGGCGCCTGCTACTACGTTCGCGCATCTGGATGCGACGACCGTCCTGTCCAGAAAGATCGTGGAGCAGGGAATCTACCCGGCGGTAGATCCGCTGGAGTCCAGTTCCCGTATCCTTGAGGCGGAGATCGTAGGCGAAGAGCATTATGAGGTGGCCAATAAAGTAATCGCGATCCTTCAGAAATATACAGAACTGCAGGACATCATTGCGATCCTCGGCATGGAGGAACTTTCCGACGAGGACAAGGCGACTGTCATGCGTGCAAGAAAGATCCAGAGGTTCCTGTCACAGCCGTTCTTTGTGGCTGAGACATTCACGGGGATTCCGGGGAAATATGTGCCGCTTAAAGAGACAATCCGTGGTTTCAAGATGATCATTGACGGCGAGATGGACGAATATCCTGAATCTGCATTTTTCAATGTCGGAACCATAGACGATGTGATTGAAAAAGCCAGAGCAGAAGCGCCGGAAGCGTAAGAACGCAGAATAGAACAGGAGTGTATGCATAATGGATACATTTGGTCTGAAGATCATAGCAAGCGATAAAGTTTTTTACGAGGGGCGGTGCAGGAAACTCGTCATCCCGGCTCCGGACGGAGAGAAAGGAATCCTGCCAAACCATGAGAATATGGTAATAGCTATTGCGGTGGGCACTGCGAAGCTGCAGCTTGCAGGAGAAGACGAGTGGAAAGACCTTGCAGTAGGCACGGGCTTTGCCGAGGTTGTGAATAACCGTGTCACACTGCTCGTAGATACTGCCGAGAGACCCGAAGACATCGACGTCCGCCATGCGCAGGAGCAGCAGGAGCGCGCTGAAGAACAGATGCGGCAGAAACAGAGCATACAGGAATATTATCATACCCAGGCGTCGCTTGCCCGTGCAATGAACCGTCTGAGAGTGGCTCAGGATAAAAAGTGGAATATATAGCGCAGTTCCTTCCATGAAAGAAACCGTGTATAAGGCTATGCCTGCATGAGTTTTTTGCACAGTTTCTTTCATGGAAAGGCTGGTGTTATATTTCTGCTAAGATAAATTATGAATATTGACACAGATACTGGCAAATGTTATATTTAGGTTAATTTTGTGTAAATTGTCCTGGCATGCAAAAGCCAGTTTTTTTGTGCAGAGCAGTAAAAAGAATGACGGTTATCATGGAAGAATTGAATATACAGCAAAGAGGGAGAAAGTATGGACGTTTCTTTTGCAGGTTTTTATGAGCAGGTATTATCAAATCCTGTTCTGATGGTGACAGTGGCGCTTACTTTGGGCGTTATATTTGTAAATGGCTGGACTGATGCACCGAACGCGATCGCCACTTGTATTGCCACCAGATGTATGAAAGTCAGGACGGCAATATTGATGAGCGCTGTGTTTAATTTTCTTGGGGTGCTTATCATGACTCATATCAACAGTGCGGTCGCATCTACAATCAGTAATATGGTGGATTTCGGCGGCAGGACAGACGAGGCGCTTGTGGCCCTGTGCGCGGCGTTATTCTCCATCGTTGTTTACAGCGTGGCCGCCTCAGTGTTCGGAATACCGACGAGTGAGAGCCATAGCCTGATTGCAGGGCTTACAGGGGCAGCGATCGCCATACACAATGGAGTAGGCGGTGTCAATTTTGACGAGTGGGTGAAGGTACTCTACGGTCTTGTGCTCAGCCTCGCGCTTGGGTTCTTTATGGGCTGGGCGATCTGCAAGGTCATCAGCCTGATCTGTGCTGCCGCTGACCGCCGCAGGACAAATGGTTTCTTTACCGCTGCTCAGATCTTCGGAGCTGCATTTATGAGCTTTATGCATGGCGCTCAGGATGGACAGAAGTTTATCGGCGTGCTGTTCCTGGGAGTTGCATTCTGCAATGGGCAGAGTAGTGTCGACGGAATGGTCATACCGGTATGGCTCATGCTGCTATGCAGCGTTGTTATGGGCGTTGGGACAAGCGTTGGCGGAGAGAAGATCATTAAATCTGTCGGAATGGATATGGTAAAACTTGAGAAGTTTCAGGGATTTTCTGCAGATCTTGCAGGAGCGGTATGCCTGCTTCTCTCCAGTGTGTTTGGTATTCCGGTATCCACGACCCACACGAAGACGAGCGCGATTATGGGGGTGGGCGCTGTAAAGCGGCTTTCCGCGATCAATTTCAATATCGTGAAAGACATGATGCTGACATGGATCTTTACCTTCCCGGGATGCGGGCTGATTAGTTTTGTGGTGGCGAAGATATTTATCACGGTATTCTGATATCATTCAGACACTGGAATCATTGAGGAATATTTCCCGTGCAGATGAGAAGCCGATGCGGGCGGCAAGAGGAGGAAAAGAACAGTGGCTAAGAAACAGGATTCATTTTATTTTGATAATTTTGTGGCATGTGCAGAGGATTCCTGCAGAGCAGCGCAGATGCTCAAAGATGCTCTTGAGGACTTTGATCCGGCGAGACTAAAAGAGCGGCTCGACAGTATTCATGATGTGGAGCACAGCGGGGATGCCAAGAGGCATGAGATGTTGGATCATCTTGCGAAAGAGTTCCTGCCTCCGATCGAAAGGGAGGATATCGTGGCTTTGAGCCAGAATATCGATAACATGACGGACAAAGTAGAAGACGTCATGCTCAGGGTGTATATGAATAACGTGCAGAAGATCGAACCGAACGCTCTGAAAATGACGGATGTGGTGATCCAGTGCTGCAGTGCGGTGAGGGATCTTCTTGTGGAGTTTAAGAACTTCAAGCGTTCCAAAACGCTTAAACAGCTCATTATCCGCATCAACGATCTTGAGGAAGAGTCGGACAGGCTGTTTATAGAGAGCATCAGAGGACTCTACACGGAGTCAGTTGACCCGATCCGCATCATTGCGTGGAGAGATATCTATATCTATCTGGAGAGGTGCGCGGATGCCTGCGAGCATGTGGCGGATGTGGTCGAGAGCGTTGTCATGAGCAATTCATAGACCGTGTATGGGAAAAGACGTCTGCAGAAAGGACCGGCAGTTTTTGCCGGTCCTTTCTTTGTGTAGGCGACGAGCCAAAGTCCGGTCCTGCCCGGGACCTTGGCGGCCTTTTACAATCCCAGAATATCTCTTTTGGCGCTTCCGGTGATTTGGATATGGATTACGCCAGATCTAAGCCTGTTCCTTTTTTAATCTTTTTGTGAGAGCTACTGTAAGTACAAAGCCGATCGCACAGAAGAGGATCAACGCTCCGAACATCAGCTTATATCCTGCTGCTTCAGACATGTTGTCGATGAGACGTCCGTAGATCGTGAACAGGAAAGCATCCGGAGAGAATCCGATGACACTTACGACTCCGGCGGCAGTGCCGAGATATTCGGTCGGAATCTTTGCCTCATCCAGAGGCACGAAGTATACGCCGCGCACCGCGGTCTGCACGAGACGTACAGTCAGTCCCATGATGATAGCAATGACAAGGAAGGACGGAACTCCTGGAATTGCAACGAAAGCGGCGAGCAGAACTGCCATGATGACAAAGCACCATTTGAGGAACCGAGTTGAGGATTTCATCTTGTCGGTGATGAGACCGCCGGCCACCGCTCCTATATTTCCGACTCCGTAGGTATTGATGATACCTACGATACCTGCTGTGGTAACACCCATCTTATAGACGGAGGTAAGATACGGTGTGAGCCTTCCCATCGTAGACCCGACTGCGTAGCCGAAGAAGATGATAAAGCCGATCATCCAGATGGTAGGATTCTTCAATACATAGCCGAGCCCGGCGAAGATGCTCTGTTTCGGCTTGTCCTCCTCAAGGTCTTTCTTTGGCAGGAAGATGAAACTGATGACGCCGATTACGATGTAAGCAGCACTGTAGAAGATGACGACGCCGCGGAAGTTCTCTCCGCCAGATGTGAAGACCCACATGGCCACGGTGGAGAGGATCAGGGATCCAAGGGAATTCAGCGCCTCCCGGAAACCGAAGAGTCGTCCCTGCACATCGCTGCTTCCAAGCAGTTTTACAGCCTTTATCATAGCAGGCCAGTATGTAAAGATCGTAGCGAGAGACCAGATTATGCTGATAATGACCATTTCCGTGTATGACGGGAATGTGGCAAACCAGAATCCGCTGATACCTGTAACAATCAGGGAAAAGGTAATCAGGATACGGCTTGGGAATCTGTCGGCAATGATGCCGCCCATAAAATAAGCAATCAGATTCAGCGCTCCGTAGATTGAGAGAATATTTCCCATCTGTGTGTTTGAGAAGTTCAGTTCTGCCATCATGCTGTCATAGAAAGTGTACTGCAGATAAGGGAAGATGTAGATGATACTTCCGCCAAGGCAGATGACGATAAGCATCAGCCATATGTTATGTTTCTTTGGTGTACTCATAGTTCTTACTTCCTTTCGTAATCTTTAAATATGTCTACAAACCATTTCCAGAATCCGCCGAGGTCGATATCTTCGGCACAGTCGGCGTTCTTTTCTTTGTCCGGGCATACGTCTCGGAAATCAGCGACTGTCATGCCCCTTGTAATGGTTCCTTCCGTCTCTACGTCCACATAATAGCGCTTGAATCTGAGGACAGAAGGATTGACGATGGCACAGAAAGCTACGACATCGTGAAGATTCGCCACATCATATCCCCACTCTTTGTTCCTGCGCAGACAGAAGTCCATCACTTGCGACGCAAGCCGGGCCTCCGGAGTCTCTATGCGCTCCACCATCTCCTTTACCCAGACCGGAAGCTCTGTCTGCAAAGTGACGTCAAGTCCGATCATGGCGATGTCAAGGCCTGAGCGGAAGAGGATCTGCAGCGCATCAGGATCGACGTAAGCGTTAAACTCGCTGGCCTGCGTCATATTGCCGCCTACAAGGCAGCCGCCCATAATATATACTTTTTTAATCAGATGAACGATGTCAGGATGACGCTGGATGGCAAGCGCCAGGTTTGTCTGCGGCCCTGTTGCCAGACAGATCAGTTCCCCTTTACATTCGACTGCGGCATCGTAGATGACTTCAGCAGCATCCTTCTCGCTGAAAGAACGTTTTGAGGGTGGAATCACGACATCGCCGAGTCCTGTCTTGCCGTGGGAAATGGCGCATTTGAGCTCACGTTTCAGAGGAGCGGCTGCTCCTTTTGCAACAGGGATATCCGTATGCCCGAGAGCATCCACTATGTTCAGTGTGTTGGCTGCTGTTGCTTCAAGAGGAACATTACCGGCTACTGCCGTGATTGCGCGGATATCAAGAATGTCTCTGTGCATCAGAGCGCAGATAAGGGCGATCGCGTCGTCTGTTCCAGTGTCAAAGTCCATTACGATTGGTAGTTTCTTCATGTTTCATTCCTCCATTTTCTTTTTTGTATTTTATAGTCACTTTTAAAAGTGAAACTCCTGATAGAAGCAGCAGTATCATGGCGGGGAGGCCGCCGATGACAGATACCATTTTGACGCCGGAAACGCCGTTGCTGCAGATTAATATGACTGCCATGACTCCGATCAGTACGCCCCAGACGATCTTGACGGATTTGGGCGAGTTTTCAGTCCCTTCCTGTGTGCCGGTACAGCACAGGTCGCCAAGAGCGTTTGTCGTTGAGTCAGCCGCTGTGACAAAACACAGATAAACGGTAACGACAAGGAGCGGGATAAGCAGTGCTCCAAGGGGAAGATTCTTCAGTACTTCGTACACCGCGCTCTCTGTACCGCGGTCCAGCATGGTGGAATACAGATCAGCAGTTCCCGTGGTCTGCATATGAACTGAGGTTCCGCCAAAGATCGCGACCCAGAGTCCGGAACTTACGGCGCAGGTGATCAGGTTGATCAGTACGAATTTCCGTACGCTGTGGCCGTAAGAGATCTTCCCCAGGAACATGCCTGTGATCGGCGCCCATGCCGCCCAGTTTGCGTAAGTTGAGATAGTCCAGTAATAGGACCATATACTGTCTGTTCCGGCGCCCATCATGAGGCTTCGTGTAAAGAAGTTGTCGATATACACTCCAAGGGACTCCAGAGCAATCTGGATGATGTAGGCGGTCGGTCCCAGCAGAAACATGACGCCGAGCATCACCAGCAGAAAGATCACATTGACATTGGATATCCATTTGATCCCTTTGAGGACTCCGCTGCATGCGGACAGCGTAAATACAATAACAAGGCTCACTCCGATGATAACCCACATCCCGGTGCTGCTCTTCATATCCGTGATCTCGGTAAGCCCTCCGGCTACGCTTAAGATGCCCTGTCCCAGAGAAGCGACCATCCCCATGACTGTTGCGAACACGCAGATCGCATCGATAAGAGCGGAAGATCCTGGCTTCCCCATGGCGGGGATCACATTTACCATGCAGGAAGAGAAGCTGAAAGGCTTATGCTGATTGTATACAGCGATGGCAAATATGAGGGCCGGCACGCTATAGATCGCGTATGGCGTCAGCGTCCAGTGCAGGAACATAGACGACATGGAGAACACAGCGGCGCTGTGGGAGCCGGGCTCTATTCCGAGGAAATCAGGCGGTTCCATCAGATGATACAAAGGCTCCGATGATCCCCAGAAAATGAGCCCTGCGGCGATCGTTGTGCAGAGGACGATGTTGAACCAGTTTCCGGTGGAGAGCATCGGCCTGGCGTTTTCTCCCCCGATCCGCAGACTGCCGAGTCTGGAAAACAGCACGATAAATGATACGATAACGAGGAAGAGCGCTACTGTCAGGTAAAACCAGCCCAGGTTCTGTGTACACAGGTTATTCAGCCAGCTCAGTACATGGTCAAATCCATCCGGGTTTGCCATATATCCGATGAAAAATGCAAGTATGATGACAACAGTGGGCCAGAAGACAGCTTTTCTTATCTTGATAAGACATCACCTCCTTTTAGTTCACTTCGTGCAGGTATGGAAGACTGTGCTCCTTTTCGCGTAACAACGACTGCACATACGGCCTGCGCAAAGGAGACTGCTTTTTCTGTGTCCGCGCCCTCGCTCAGAGCTATGGCAAGAGCCGCTGTAAAGCTGTCGCCGGCGGCTGTGGTATCCACTGTTTTTACAACATGAGCGGGGTAAAAGTCCGCTTTCTCCCGGGTAACGGCGATGCAGCCTGTTTTTCCGAGGGTGAGCACGACAGTTCCTGCACCTTTGCCGATCAGTGACCGTGCTCCTTCTATGTAATCTTCGCGGCTGCTCATCTTCTGTCCGGTCAGGAGCGCAAGCTCCGTCTCGTTTGGTTTGACGATAGAGACGCCTTCCCAGAAATCCATCTCAAGACCCGGGACTGCCGGAGCCGGATCTACGATCAGGCGTTTCCCTTTCTGAAGGGCCAGATCTTTGACGTAACGCACAGTGTCCAGCGGGATCTCAAACTGTGTCAGGATATAGTCGCAGGAATCGACAAGCGCCATATGCTTCTGTATGAGCTCCGGCGTGACCGACTGATTTGCGCCGGGGATGACGATGATAGAATTTTCACCGGAGGAGTCAAGCGCGATATAAGCCTGTCCGGTAGGAGTATCCCGGCATACTTCTATTCCTGATGTGTCAACGCCCGCTGATGTAAGGCTGCGGATGAGTTCTTTTCCGTAAGGGTCGTCTCCCACGGCACCGATCATGGACACATTTCCGTCCAGCTTTCCGGCGGCATATGCCTGGTTTGCGCCTTTTCCGCCGGGAATATGTCCGACGGAGTGCCCCAGCACAGTCTCGCCCGGTGCAGGGATCTTGTCTGTTTCGATCAGAAAGTCCATATTGAGGCTTCCGATCACAAGGATTTTCTTTTTCATTGCTTTTTCTCCTGACTTATAATTTTTTCATACATTTTCTCGATATCACTTCTATAGATACCGATGGTCTTTCTGTCCGGAAGCGCCTCCTGGACACCGTATCTTGTGACGGTGATGCCGGCAGCATATGACGCATATACGACAGAATAAATAAGATCCTGTCCCTGGCTTAAACATACGGCCAGAGCGCTTATAAAAGAGTCGGCCCCGCCTGTCGTGTCGACTGCGGTAAATGGCGCGCTCGGGAAATAGATGGAGTGCTCTGCATTGCGCAGATAACACCCCCGCTTTCCAAGGGTGACGATAACGTTTTTGACTCCTTTTTCAAGGAGCAGCCCTGTCTTTTCCTCCAGAGACAGTTCCCCGGGGATAATTTTGTGAAGTTCCCGCTCGTTGGGGATGAGGTAATGTATGTGGCACAGCAGAGACGAGTCCAGCTTATCCACAGCGGAAGGCTTCAGCATGACCTGCACATCATGGGCGTGGCACATCTGTATCGTGGCTGCGGCTGCTTTGGCAGAAATCTCCAGGGAGAGGAGACAGTAGTTCGATTTTTGGAAAAGCGTCTCATGCCGCAGGAGCTGCCTGTCGTCAAGACCGAGGTTGGCGCCCGGATAGACGACGATCGTATTCTCACCGCTTCTGTCAATATACACAAAGGCTTTTCCGCTGGCGTTTACAGTGTCGAATTCAATCCCCTCCACGTTCACCTGATTGTCTGTGAGGCTTCTGTGAAGGAGCCTGCCGTCGGGATCTTTGCCGAGCCGCCCGATCATAGAGACGTTTCCGCCAAGTTTTCCGGAGCCAACTGCCTGATTGCCGCCCTTTCCGCCCGGGAGGGTCAGGATGCCGCCTGCGATCTGTGTCTCGCCGTCCACGGGGATCTCGGCAAGTTCTAATGTTGTGTCCATGTTAAGGCTGCCTACTACGAGGATGTTGGTCTCACGCGGGGCGGGAGCCGGTGGGCTTATGCTTCTGCGCTCAGTCAGAGACAGAGGGACAGACTTTGTCGCTTCCGCACTCTTGCGCTGGCTGATAGCATCCAGCAGATATAGGGCAGCCTTTTCTGCCATCTCTTCAAATGGAAGTGTGACTGCTGTGATCCCGCCGGCAGCATATTTCAGAGAACTCTCATCTCCGACTGAAATGACGGAGAGTGTATGGGGGATGCAGATTCCGGCAGCAGCCGCGTATCCGCATACCGCCTGGGCGATTTCCGGTGAACCGCATATGGCGGCGGTCACGGAGTCATTGATACAGCTTTCCAGACCGTCCCCTGTTATGATGTCATCAAGGTCAGAGCCTGTGTGCCAGGCTGCCATGCGGCACGGCTCTCCGTGTCTTCTTACGGCCTCCTCTGCTCCGTAAAGGATCGAAGAATGTTCCTTAAGAGCGATGCAGGAGATTTTTGTGTGTCCCTCTCTGATGAGACGTGCGGCTGCCAGTTTTCCGGCATCGTAGAGGGAGAGATAAAAGGTGCTTCCCTGCGAGGAGGAGAAGCCGCTGTTATCTGTGATATAGACCGTGTTCAGTCCGCCTGTATATTCTCCCAGATCCTGGTCAGAATAGATCAGAAGACCGCTGATGTTCAGATGCTGCATTTCCCTGACTGCGTCTGCGATGGACTCCGGAGAGCCGTCGACGATCCGTGAGATGAGGTTATATCCTCTTGGGATTACGGCTCTTTCTGCCGAGCGGAGCATCCTGCCCGCATATGAGTAGGAATCTTTGAGGATCATGCCGATGAGACGCTGCCGCATATGTTCTTCTTTGCGGTATCTGGAATAAGGCACATAATTGTTTTCTTCTATGATTTTTAGGACACGCTGCCTTGTCGCCTCACTGATGTCTTTGTCCTTTCCGTTTACGATCTTGGAAACAGTAGACGGGGAAACATTTGCAAGTGCTGCGATTTCCTGAATAGTCATATTTTTGTTCCTCCACAAATCATTTCTGCCTGTTGCCTAGTGATGATTAGATTATATACATTTGTGCAAAATCAATCAATATAGAGGGAGCAACGAAAGTATTTTCCGATATTATGCACAAATAAATTGGGTTTACTAAAAAACTTTCGCTTGAAATACAGAGGAAAAACTGTCTATTATTATCATTGCTGTAAAAGACCGGATCTATACTTTCGTCTTGCATTTTAAGAGAGCCTATACTACAATAAAAATGCCCTGTGATATGCAGGGAAAAAGTATTTTATCATGAGATATGAAAACAGGATATTTGCCGGAAAACATATAAAACAGGGGAGAGAATAATATGAGTGAGAATTACAGGCCGCGTTCTCTGATGGACATCATTAACGACGTGCTGAGTACAGTACGCGATTATTATGATGCAGAGTACGCTTATTATATTGAAAAAGAACAGGGAGACATCGAGACGATCTACGAGTGGTGTGCGGAAAATGTGGAGTGGCAGAGAGACAGGCTGAAGCTCCTCCCGGAGGACCAGCAGCCCAGGTGGATGAAAGAGGAGATCACAGATACCACTGCGGACAGCTACAGTGTATTTCGCCAGATCAGCGAGGGAACGACGGCGATCCTTGCCGTTGCGGGAGTACACAGAGGCGGGTGTACGCTCGACCTCATGCGGGCATTGCTTCCGTATATTCCGCAGGCTATCGCGCTCCAGAAGATGCAGAAGCAGCAGGAATATCTGAGCTACCATGACGATCTGACGGGGCTTCTCAACAGGAACAGCCTGGTGGACTACCTGGAGCATGTGGACAGCGGAACGCTCAAATCTCTGGGAGCGCTTTCTGTTGATATTAACGGACTGAAGAATTTTAATAAAGAATTCGGCAGAGAGTATGGAGACGAGGTAGTTGTCCGGGTGGGAGAAGTTCTGGGCGAGTATTTTCGCAGCGGGGAGGTATACCGCCTGACAGGAGATGAATACCTGGTCCTGGAAGAGAATATTTCTTATGAAGCGTTTACGAAACAGATCTACTCAGCTCACACGAAGCTTGATAATATCAGTCTGGGCCTTGCTTCTATGGGATACGCGTGGGAGAAAGTGGACATTGATGTGGACAAGGTCGTAAACAGTGCTGAGATTATGATGCGCGAGGAGAAGAAAAAGTACTACAAAAATCTGAAAAAGGGACACCACGAGCCGATCATCAAGGAGGATCTTCTCGAGGATCTCAAGCAGGGGAATTTCATCGTATGTCTTGTGCCAAAGATAGATACGCAGGCGGAGACAGTGGCGGGAGCTGAGGCTGTAGTGCGTTACCATCACAAGGATCTTGGCATTGTCGATCCGGGCAGGTATATCAATCTCCTTGAAGAGACAAAGCTGTCCCATTATCTGGACCTGTATGTGTTTGAGGAAGTGTGCAGGACACTGCACCGATGGGAGGTTGAAGATATCCCGCTTATTCCGGTTTCGGTGAACTTTGCGGGGGCTACGCTCAGGCAGGAGAGTATTGCGGATAAGATGCTCCGTCTCATCGAAAAATATCACGTGAGATGCGAATATCTGGAAGTCGAAGTGTCGGAATCAGGCAGCGACATGAATCAGGAGATGCTCTCTGAGACAAGCAGCAAGATACGAAAAGGGAATGTACGCGTCATTCTTGATCATTTCGGGGCAAAGGATTCGAGTTTCTCGATTCTTTCCCTGATGGAATTCGACGGACTGAAGCTGGATAAAAGTCTCATCACAAATATCGTGGGCAATACACGCAGCCGGATTGTCGCGCAGGCGGTGATCGATATATGCCGCCAGCTCGGGGCGTCTGTCCAGGCATCAGGCGTCGAGACGCAGGATCAGCTCAATGTCTTAAAGGAACTGGGATGCGACTATGTCCAGGGAAGCCTGTTCAACAAACCGATTACCATAGAGACATTTGAAGTCAGATACCTGAAAGGCTGAGCCATGATAAAAGCATGGATCGCGGACGTCACGCCGCTTTATGAAGATGAATGCTATGCAAGGTATTATGAAGAGGTTCCGGACTTCCGAAAGAGAAAGGCCGACAGGCTTAGAATCCGGAGCATGAAAGCGCAGAGCATAGGAGCATGGGTTCTCTGGCAGAAGATACGAATGAAGTATGGACTGCAGGAAGACGCCCGGTTCAACCTCTCTCATTCCGGTGTTTTCGCCATGTGTGCGGCAGAGGTGGACATCGGGAACGCCGGAAAGATCAGTGTGGGGTGTGACGTGGAGAAAATAGGCGCGCTTAAGATCAAAGTCGCCAGAAATTATTTTTGCAGGGAGGAGTATGAAGCCATCCTGCAGGAGAAGCCGGACGATGCGCAGACAGAACTGTTTTACAGATACTGGGTGCTTAAGGAAAGTTTTATGAAAGCAACGGGCAGGGGGATGGCGCTTCCCGCAAATTCTTTCTGCATCAGAATGGGTGAACCGCCTGTTCTCATAAGACAGCCGGACGAGTTTCCGGACAGGTACTACTACCGCGAGTACCGGCTGCCTGGAGTGCCCTACAGGATGGCAGTATGCGCCACAGATGAAAATATCGATGAGGAACTTCATACAGAGCTGGCTTTATGAAGAAACCCGGGAATATGGAGTGCGGCAGAGGGGATATAAACGATACATAAGGAGGAAGACCATGGAAGATTTAACATTTGGCGAGCAGGTCAAGATCATTCTGGGCAGAAAAGGAATGACGATCAAACAGCTTGCGGAGATGATCGAAGAACGTACAGGGAAAAAAATGTCGAGACAGAATCTTACACAGCGTCTCGGGCGGGATAATTTCCAGGAGCAGGATATGCGGATGATCGCGGAAATACTGGACTGCCCGTTCCACCTGAGCATCATAACAGAGATTACGTCTCTGTCTCCGGCCGAAGAATCAACTGAAGCAGAAGCCGTTGCTGAGCGCACGGAAACCGTGGTGGTGAAAAAGGCAGAAGAACAGGTGAAAGAATCTGCGGCGGAAGAAAGAGATCTGACGATTGGTGAACTCTATGAGATCCACAGGGAACTGTCTGAACTGGAAGAAAATGCAAGGGAAGAAGAACTGCAGGCAAAGCGTGCAGACGCAGAGAAGGCGGAGCAGAGCGGCACAAACGAGGGCAGACAGGAAGAAGAGCGCAGAAAGGAACAGACAGAAGACCGCTTTGAACCGGTGATCTCACATGACGACGCTGAAGAGGACAGAGAAGCCGGAGAGGTGAATCCTTACACAGGCAGGGAATACCAGTCTAACAGCGTCCGCATGCACCCTACACGGATTGGTTACGTCCAGGTGTATGACCGTTCGATCCACAAATGGACAGATATGACAGAGTGGGCTTTCCTCGGACTGCAGGAACGGAAGAAAGCATTGTTTGGAAAGGCGTATGAGCCGCCGATTTATCTTGACTGACAGCATATCCGCGGCAATGAAAGGAGCAGGACTGATGGAGTGGAAGACACTGCTGTCTCCGGCACGGGAGAGGGAAAATCCGGGCAGGGCAAGATCGGCTGACTTAAGGAGTGAGTTCGAGAAAGATTATCATCGTATTATCGGCAGCGCTTCATTCCGGCGGCTGCAGGATAAGACGCAGGTGTTCCCTCTTGACAAGAGTGACTTTATACGGACAAGACTGACCCATTCCCTCGAAGTTTCTTCCCTGGGCAAATCCCTGGGCCAGAATATAGGGGAAAATATACTGAAGTTCCGCAGAAATTCAGGGTTTACCCCTCAGATGAAAGAAGATATCTCCCACATCCTGGAGTGCGCAGGACTGATACATGACATCGGGAATCCACCGTTCGGGCATTTTGGAGAGGTAGCGATCCGCGAGTGGTTTGCAAGGAATCTGCCGGAAATTACTTTCTGCGGGAAGAGAGCGGAGGATATGCTCTCGGAACAGATGAGACAGGATTTCCTGCATTTTGAGGGAAATGCGCAGGCTCTGCGTCTTGTCACGAAGCTTCATTATCTTGTAGATGAGCACGGCATGAATCTGACGTTTGCCCTGCTGAATACGATCATCAAATATCCCGTCCCGTCCACAGGCATCCGCAGTGACAGCGGGAACATCAAGGACAAGAAGATGGGGTATTATCTGGCGGATGAAGAGATCTTCCGCAAAGTGACAGAGACGACCGGAGCGGGGGAGAACAGGCATCCGCTTACATATATTCTGGAAGCGGCGGACGATCTGGCATACAAGACCGCAGATATTGAAGATGCGTTTGTGAAAGGATTCATTACATACCATACGCTGGAAAAGGAGCTGGCACCTCTGGAGAGGAGCGCTCCAAGATCCGCGTTCCGTCCGCTCGAGAAGCTGCATCAGCTCTATGAGCGGGGAGTAAATAAAAAAGTCAGCAGCCCGGAGTCCTATGCTGTGAAGAACTGGATTGTCAGCGCGCAGGGGTTTCTGATAAGCTGCGCGACGTTTGGATTTACGTCGAATTATGACAGTATCATGGCAGGGACTTACGGAAAGGATCTGTTTGCCGGCACATTCGGAGAGAAACTCATGGATCTGCTGGGGGATATGGCGTACCGGTATGTGTTCTCTTCCATGGAGATCTACAAGATGGAAGTGGCGGAGTCCGCCATCCTCAACGCGCTCATGGATAAACTGGTCCGGGCAGTGCTGTATTATGATACAGATGTGGAGCAGGATACGATTGATAAACGGGTGCTATCTTTTATATCAGACAATTATAAAAATGCATATAAGCTGCACTCAGCCGGCAGGAACGAAGCGGAGAAACTATATCTCCGCCTGCTCCTTGTGACTGATTACGTGTGCGGTATGACAGACAGCTACGCAAAACGCCTCTATCAGGAGATGAACGGGCTCATCTGATGCTGTTGTCCGGCTGCGGATGGACGTTCCCGTCAGATCCGCATGTCCCGACGCACCGGCACCAGTGGCCGAAGTCTGAACTGTCATTGCGTTCGTTCTCATCCAGACCTGCGGCGGAGACATAGGCGCGCGTGAATCTGGGGAATCCGAAAAGATCTGCTGCCCGTGCCTCGTGCGGATCATAGACGCCGGGGACTCCGAGCCACATGCGGTCGTTTTCTTCTATGAGGAGTAGATGTCCGTAGTTGCGGCAGCCGTGCAGCAGGAAACTGTTGTTGGCTAGGGGCCAGAACCTGCGGGGAAGTATCGAGAGATCGGACCGCCGGATTTTTTTGACATTCGGTGTCTCCGGCGATTCGGCGGATTCCAGGGATTGATTCCCGGCTGTTTCCGGTGTTTCATCCAATGCTTCTTCCGGTGCGGAGGAGCTTATTTTTTTCTCCGGCAGATTTTCAGATGCGGGCTGCGGTGAAGCTTCGTTTTCTTCTTCTGGTTCGGAGGGGGCCGGCAGGCTTTCGGGTTCTTCGGGCAAAGTAGGACTGGCGTCTGTCTCCGGCTCCGGAATGCTGAGCATGTCGGCACTCACCTCGAAGAAAAAGGATGATGCCATCCAGAACAGCAGGAGCGGTTCCCCCGGATGGCGAATCAGAAACCCGTCTATCTGAGAGAGGGAACGTTTCCCGGGAAAGAGATTCTCAGACACGGGAAGACGGACGGATATGTTTCTGCCGCGGCAGTCCAGATCAGCCGCATGGGAGCCGGTGAGGCGCCCCTGCTCATGGTAAAATGCGATCAGTTCCAGGGGCGATGTGTTTCCCACAGGGATTCCTCTGGCGTGTATCTGAAGGATACACGTCTGATAGCGGCGCGAAATTTTGATAAAGCCTACATTGCGGCGGCGCTTTGCGTTATCGTATTCATATAGATAATAAGTACCCGGATTCATAGTTTACCTCTGGTCTTGTCTGTTTTCATTCCAGTTTATTCGGGAAGATCCGGAAAAAGAACAGTGGGAAATAAGAACAGAAGCGGAAAGGAATATCACGTTCATGAGTAATAAAGATATGCTGGAAGAACAGAGAAAGATTGATGAAAAATATATGCGTGAAGCCATCCGGCAGGCGGAGAAGGCTTACAGGCTCGATGAAACGCCGATCGGATGTGTGATCGTCCACGACGGAAAGATTATAGGCAGAGGATATAACCGGAGAAATACGGATAAGAATCCGCTTGCCCACGCAGAACTCTCGGCAATAAAGAAGGCGAGCAGGAAACTCGGAGACTGGCGTCTTGAAGAGTGTACGTTGTATGTGACGCTGGAACCATGTCAGATGTGTGCTGGAGCTATCGTCCAGTCGCGCGTCACCCGTGTGGTGGTGGGCTGTATGAATCCAAAGGCAGGATGCGCCGGGTCTGTACTTAACCTGCTGGATGTGAGAGAATTTAACCATCAGGCGGAACTTACTACAGGAGTGCTTGAACAAGAGTGCAGTATGATGATGAAACAGTTCTTTAAGGAACTCAGAGAGAGGAAAAAATCAGATTAACTTTTTCGTGCATTGCGCTTCGAGCTTGATCCACAGGCGTTACCCCGGCAGTTAACTCAGTCCAGGCACCCTCACGGCACCCGGGAGGTCCTGCTTAGTGCTGCTCCGTTCCCGGCCTGACACGGTTCACAGGTTCCCGTCGCGTGAGACCCAAACATCAGCGTCACTTACCGGGGGCAGCCCTGCAGACTGCCGCCCTCTGCGCAATATCACCCCTGCTATAGCGGATTGCAGGTTCAAGGTACCGCTAACACCCCGGCTGCACGAGCCTTAATTTTACATGATTTTAATAGAAATGTCAACGTATGGGGAGAAAAGAAATTACAAAGGAGCGTGGAGATGAAGATTCTCTTGGCAGCGATAAACGCAAAATATATCCATTCTAATCTTGCAGTGTACAGCTTGAGAGCGTACGCGCGGAAGTATGGCAAAGAGGCGGACATCGCTGAGTACACCATCAATCAGCCGCTGGATGAGATCCTGATGGACATTTACACACAGAGACCGGATATCCTGTGTTTTTCCTGCTATCTGTGGAATATCAGCTATGTGCGGCTGCTCCTGCGGGAGATCCCAAAGATACTGCCGGACGTGGAGATATGGCTGGGAGGGCCGGAAGTTTCATATAATGCAAGGGAACTGCTGGGGCAATACCCGTGTCTGGCAGGCGTTATCTGTGGAGAGGGGGAAGAGACATTCCTTGAACTTATGGAGTATTACCATGTCCGGTCAGAAACAGGGGCAGGACGCGTTCCCACCGTTACAGGCGCCGCTCTCTTGGATATCCGCGGGATCGTATGCAGGGGAAGTGACGGAAGCATTATGGAAACAGCGCCCCGTCCGGCGCTCGATCTGAGCGCAGTTCCCTTTGTATATGAAGATATCGGAGAGTTCCGCAACAGGATCGTCTATTATGAATCGAGCAGAGGCTGCCCGTTCTCGTGCAGTTACTGCCTTTCCTCCATCGATAAATGCCTCCGCTTCCGTGATATCAGACTTGTGAAAAAGGAGATACAGTTCTTTATCGATCAGAAAGTGCCCCAGGTGAAATTCGTGGACCGGACCTTTAACTGCCGGCACGAACACGCTATGGAAGTATGGAAATACATCAAAGAACATGACAAAGGCGTTACGAATTTTCATTTTGAGATAGGAGCGGACCTGCTGAACGATGAAGAGATCAGCCTGATCCGCAGTATGCGGCCGGGGCTTATACAGTTTGAGATCGGCATCCAGTCTGCGAACCGTGAGACGATCTGCGAGATAAAGAGGAAGATGGATCTTGAAAAAGCAGAGCGCGCGGTGGCACAGGTCAGACAGAGCAGAAACGTACATCAGCATCTCGATCTGATCGCAGGGCTTCCATATGAAGACTATGATAGTTTTGCAGAATCTTTTGACCGGGTATATGCTATGAAGCCGGACCAGCTTCAGCTTGGTTTTCTGAAAGTGCTCAAGGGCTCTCTCATGCATGAGAGGACGGAAGAATATGGGATTGTGTATCAGGACCGCCCACCCTATGAAGTGCTCTCTACAAAATGGCTGTCCTACGCTGACGTGATCCGCCTTAAGAAGATCGAAGAGATGGTGGAAGTCTATTATAACAGCGGACAGTTCAGGCATACTGTAGAGCAGGCTGAAAAAGAATTTCCCGGGGCGTTTGCCATGTACAGCGCGCTGGCGGACTATTATGAAAGAAACGCCCTGTTTGGGGTCAGCCACTCAAGGATTGCGAGATATGAGCACCTGTTCTGTTTTCTGGAAGAGCATACCGGGGGCCGGTCAGACAGCACGGGGGCCGGACAGGGAGATGCGTCTGCTGCCCGCAGTACAAAGATGGCGGAATATACGCAGTGGTTGACAGTGGACCTGTATCTGAGAGATAATGTGAGAAACCGTCCGTGGTTCCTCCCGGAAAATAAGGTGAGTTCGGATGAGGCGGCTTCCTTTTACAGGACAGAGGAAGAAGAACGCCGGTATCTGAAAGACTATGCAGGGTACGACAGGAGACAGATGCGGAAGATGACGCATCTGGAACGGCTTTTCGGAAGACTGATCCTGTTTGATTACCGGAAGAGAGATCCGCTGAACGGTGATGCTAAAGTATATCAGATAGCGGAAGAAAGGAAGGGAACAGAATGAATTTCCACGATAAAAAAACGAGACGAATCATCTCTGTCATCATACTTCTTGTCATAGCGGCAATGGTGGTGACAATGATACTGCCGTATGTCATATAAAAGATTCCAGGAAGAAATGATGAGGACGGGAAAGATCACGCAGACAGCATGGCAGCGGTCTGTCAGAAAGCAGCTTCATACGGAAAAGGCGCTGTTCGGGTCTTCTCCATGGGAGACGTGCTCTGGCCTTGCATCGGAATCAGGGACCTGTGTGTGGGCGGATGCCCATGCTTCAGGAGATGACGGCCGGACCGGATATTATGCCGTATACCGGGCGGCGGGAGAACTGGCCGCCCGAGGCGTGCGCCCGGAAGGAGTGTCGGTGCGCGTACTGTTTCCTGAAGGAAGCGGGGAGGAGAAGCTTGGCTGCATTGCATCCGGCGTGGATTGTGCGTGCAGGGAGATGCAGATGCATGTGACATGCTTCCAGGGAGAAGTGACAGATACTGTCCGGCATACGGTCGTATTTGCATGCGCGGCCGGACTGATGAACGGGCAGGCACGCAAAGACCGGGAAACGGACGACAAAAGCGGCCCATGGAAAAAAGACTCCGTACACCGGGAGATCATCATGTGCGGGTACGCCGGCCTCGAGGGAACATTATGCATCCTGGGAGAGGCGCGGGAGGAACTGGAGACAAGATTCGTGTCTGCGTTTCTGGAGCAGGCTGAAACGATGACCGGTGCGCTGGTGCGTCCGGCGCAGCTTTTGAGCATCTATGAGCAGGACGGGGACGCAGTGGCGCGCCATATTGGAAGCGGCGGCATACTGGCGGCTCTGTGGGAACTTTCAGAGACTGTTCATATGGGGTTTGAGATCGCCATGCCGCAGATCGCACTGAAGCAGGAGACTGTGGAGATCTGCGAGTTCTACCGGCTGAATCCGTATATCATGACGTCGGCAGGAAGTTATCTTATTCTGACATCGGAGGCAGAGGCTGTGCTTGGAGCGCTCGAAGACGCAGGGGTGCATGCGTCCAGGCTCGGCGCGGCAAGAGCGCAGAACGCCAGAGTAATCCGGAATGGAGAAGAGGTCAGATATCTGGACAGGCCGGCGCCGGATGAGCTGGAAAGGTGGAGAACTTTATCGGATGCCTGAGAGGACAGGAAGATATCCAGGAACAGAATCACCGGAGGAGCCGGGAGGCTTTCCGCAGGGAGTGTGAGGAACATGTTGAATATTGTACTTCTTGAGCCGGAAATTCCGGCCAATACAGGAAATATCGGGCGGACATGCGCTGCGTCCGGTGTCCGGCTCCATCTGATCGGACCGCTGGGCTTCAGCCTGAGCGAAAAGGCGTTAAAGCGCGCAGGTATGGACTACTGGAAAGATCTTGACGTTACTGTATATATCAACTATCAGGATTTTCTGGATAAAAATCCTGGTGCAAAGATCTACATGGCGACGACAAAGGCCCGGAAAATCTATACGGAAGTGTCCTATGATCCGGACTGTTACATCATGTTCGGCAAAGAGAGCGCGGGTATTCCCGAGGATCTTCTCGTGCAGAATAAAGAGGGCTGCATCAGGATTCCTATGATGGAGAAAATCCGTTCGCTGAACCTTGGGAATTCTGTTGCAATCGTGCTGTATGAGGCGCTCCGGCAGAATGGATTCTCAGGGCTTGAGAGAGAAGGAGAGCTTCACCATCTGTACTGGGAGATGCCGGAACAATGAACCGGAACAGAAGTCAGCCCACTGATGCGGACAGCAATTGCAGATTCTGTCGAAAAAATTTTGAATAATTTTCCAGTCTGTTATATAATAAATGTAAGCGCGTGTTAAAATGCGTTAAAACCTATCCGCTGTATGATACAGGAAGGATTGGAAAAACTAAGGAGACATAAATAACCGGAAGGGTGGTGGATAAAATTATGGTAGAAGAGACGATCCGGACGATCCGCGAAACCGAGAGGGAGGCACAGAAGATCATAGAAGATGCGCGCAAAGAGAGCGAACGCATCCTGAAAGATGCTGATGAGCGTTCCGGCCAGATCAGAGAAGAGATTATAAAAAAGGCACAGGCAGAAGCGGAAAGCCAGGCGGAGAATGTCCGGCGGGCAGGAGCCGGGGCGGAAAGCAGCGCCCAGGACAGTACCAGGACAGAGACAGCACAACTCAAAGCCTCTGCAGGTGAAAAGGAAAAAGAGGCTGTGGAGGCAGTGATCTCACTGCTGGCATGACAGCAGACAGAAAAAGAAAGTGGCGGACAAGCGCCACGAAGCAAAGGAGGGAAAGATAGATGGCGGTACTTAAGATGCAGAGGATCAGCATCTGTGCCTTAAAAAAAGACCGTAAAGCGATCCTTGAAAAGATTCAGAGCCTGGGAGTGCTTGAGGTGGATCATATCCTCGACGAGGACGAGGATTTTCACCGGATGGATACCGTAGGGCGGAAGCAGGGATTTGAAAAGGCGGCCGCTGCAGTGGATCAGGCGCTGGATATACTGGACAGATACGCTCCCGAGGACAAGTCCATGTTCTCAGCCCTTGAAGGGAAGAAACTGATCTCCGCGGAAGAGGGCCGGAAAGTTCAGGAAGAGCGCCGGGAGCTTTTAAAGACGGCAAAACAGATCTACGATCTTGACCGGGAACATGCAGAGCAGTTCGCATCCGTAACGAAACTGACGAACAGTATCGAAAGCCTGACGCCGTGGCTTGGCCTGGATGTTCCGCTAAAAACGATGGAGACCGAGAGGTCCGTTTTCTTCCCGGGCACGATGCCCGGCGGCACGAGACTGGAGCAAGTCTATGAGATACTGGCTCAGAAAGCGCCAGAGGCGGAAAGCGCGGATGTGCATATCGTGTCTCAGGAGCAGAGCACGGTTTATCTTGCAGTGTTATGCCTGAAAGAAGAGGCTCAGGCGGTGGAAGACGCGCTCAGGAGCGAAGGGTTCGCCAGACCGTCACAGACGTGGGAGGAAGTGCCTGCACGTCAGAAAGAAATGCTGGAAGAGCAGATTGAAGAGTGCAGGGCAAAGATTTCCGGTATAGAAGAGAAGATAAAGGATCTCGCATCTGAGCGGGAGAGACTGAAGATTGTGGCGGATTACTACAGGGTACGCGGCGATAAATACGAAGTGCTCGGGACTCTGCCGCAGTCGGAGAGAACCTTTGTCATCAGCGGTTATATACCGGCGGCTGTGTCAGACAAGGTGGCCGGAAGTCTTATGAAGAAATACGACTGCATGGTGGATGTGGAAGAGCTGAAAGAAGACGAGGAAGCGCCGGTCATTTTAAAGAATAACCCGTTCTCCGCCACCATGGAAGGGGTTGTGGAGTCATACGGACTCCCGGTAAAAGGAGAGATTGATCCGACGACCATCATGTCATTTTTCTATGTGTTTTTCTTTGGTATGATGCTCTCGGACGCGGCGTACGGAGTGATCGTATCCATTGTGTGCGGTATACTTGTATTGAAATTTCCAAGAATGTCGCCGGGAATGAAGAAATCATTAAAACTCTTTTTCTATTGTGGTCTGTCTACTATCGTTTGGGGTGTCCTCTTTGGCGGATATTTTGGAAATATCGTGGATATCGTCTCTGCGAAGTTTTTCGGCACGACGATCACGCCGCCGGCGCTGTGGTTCATTCCGCTTAATGAGCCAATGAAGCTGCTGCTGTATTCCCTGCTTTTCGGAGTGATTCATCTGTTCACAGGACTTGCGATTAAAGGGTATCTGTGCATCAGGGAAAGACAGATCATGGATTTCTTCTGTGACGTGGTGCTCTGGTTCATGCTTCTCATCGGACTGCTTCTGATGCTGCTTCCGAGCGAACTTTTCGCGTCTATCGCGCAGATGGAGATCGTATTTCCGGGATGGCTTAACACCCTGGCCCAGGTACTTGCGATTGCAGGAGCAGCGGGGATTGTCTTGATGTCAGGCCGCTCGAACAAGAATCCAGCGCTTCGGATTGCACTAGGGGCGTACGATCTTTACAATATTACAGGATGGTTAAGTGATGTGCTTTCCTATTCCCGTCTGCTGGCTCTTGGGCTTGCAACGGGGGTTATCGCATCGGTCATTAACCAGATGGGCAGCATGCTGCCGAACAATGTGATCGGGATTATTTTCTTTATCCTGATTTTTATCGTCGGACACGCGATGAATCTGGCGATTAACCTGCTGGGTGCGTATGTACACACAAACCGCCTGCAGTTCGTAGAATTTTTCGGAAAGTTTTATGAGGGCGGCGGACGGCCGTTCAACCCATTCAGAGAAAATACAAAATATGCAGAGATTAAGGAGGAAACTTTATCATGAGTGAATTAGGAATTGTGTATGCATTACTTGGAGCGGCTGTCGCTGTTCTGCTGTCAGGTACGGGATCTGCCATTGGTGTTGGCATTGCAGGTCAGGCGGCTTCGGGAGTCGTGACTGAGGACCCGAGCAAATTTGCGAAAGTGCTGATTATCCAGCTTCTTCCGGGTACGCAGGGTCTGTACGGACTTCTGATCGGATTCATCACACTGTCAAAGATTGGTGTGCTTGGCGGCGGGCTTGCAGATCTCTCTGTACAGACAGGACTTCTTATCCTGGCTGCGTGTCTGCCGATCGGAGTAGTAGGACTTCTCTCAGCGATCGCACAGGGCAAGACGGCAGCGGCAGCGATCGGCATCGTTGCAAAGAAGCCGGAGCAGTTCGGTAAGGCTATGCTTTTCCCGGCAATGGTTGAGACATATGCGATCCTCGCACTTCTGATCTCCTTCCTGGCTGTCAGCGGCATCCAGGTATAAACGGGGCCGGTATGGATATCTGAATCTGGATATCCGCAAAGAGGCAGTGAGACATAAGTGACCAGAAACAAGAAGGAGAGCGAGGAAATGAGTGGACTGGATAAAATGAAAGCCCGGATTCTCGAAGAGGCGCAGAGCACCGCGCAGGAGATTACCGACAAAGCGAAAGCAGACGCCGAGGCGGCAGTGCAGGCCGCAAGAGAGGCAGCCGAAGCTGAGGCGGAAAAGATTATCGAACGCGCGAAACGCGATGCGGCAGATTATATGACGCGAGTCGATTCCTCGATGGAAATGCAGAGGAAACAGGCTGTGCTTGCCGCGAAACAGGAAGTGATCAGCGGTGTGCTTGAGGCGGCGTACGATGCAGTGATGAATCTGGACGACAAGAAATATTTTGAAATGCTTGAAAAGCTGCTTGAGAAACACGCTCTGGCCGAGGACGGTACGATCTGTTTCTCGGAGAAAGATCTGGAGCGGATGCCGGAAGGATTCCCGGAGAAGATAAAGAGCATCGCCGCATCAAAGGGCGGAAGTCTTACACTCTCGGAGAAACCGGAGAAAGTGGACGGCGGATTCCTGCTCGTCTACGGCGGAATAGAAGAGAACTGCAGCATCAGAGCAGTGTTTGACTCTAAGAGAGAAGAATTATCAGATCAGGTGAACAGACTGCTGTTCAGATAAAGCGCAGATGTTAGGAGGGTTAACTTGAGTAATACAAAATATACTTATGCGGTCGCGCGCATCCGCGCACTGGAAGTATCCCTGTTCTCTGATGCATTTATTGAACAGCTGCTGGCGTGTAAAAGCGCGGAGCAGGTCCTTCAGTCCGTAGTCGAAAAAGGCTGGGGCGGCATGCACACCGAGCATGATGCGGAAGCGGTATTAAAGCGTGAGGAAGAGAAAACCTGGGAAGTCATTCGTGATGTAGCCCCGGATATGAGCGTCTTTGACGTGCTTTCTTACCCCAAGCTGTACCACAATCTGAAAGCGGCGGTCAAAGAGGTGTGCACGGAAGTGAAGAATCCGGCCGTGTTCTATGATGACTGCCCGGTCTCCGGCGAGGAGATGTGTCAGATCGTAGAGAGCAGAGAGTTCTCACGGCTCCCGGGCAATATGTCCCGGACGGCGCAGGAGGCGCTTGATACGCTTCTTCATACCGGAGACGGACAGCTCTGCGACATCATCGTGGACAGAGCGGCGCTGGAGGCGATCGAAGAAGCGGGGAAAAAGTCAGGGGAACCGATCATAGAGAACTATGCGGACACGACAGTCGCCATCGCGGACATCAAGATTGCCGTGCGCTCCCAGAAGACAGGGAAGAGCGCGGAGTTCATGAGAAGCGCCATGGCGGAGTGCGACAGTTTAAGCCTTGACCAGCTCATCCGTGCAGCGCTCGCAGGAGCGGAGGAGATCGCTCAGTATCTTGAGGGGACATCCTACGCCGGAGGTGCGGACGCTCTTCGCGAGTCGCCGTCTGCATTTGAGCGCTGGTGTGACAACCGCATGATCGAGACATTGAGATCGCAGAAATATGAGTCATTTTCTGTCGGGCCCCTGCTGGGGTATCTGATCGCAAGAGAGAATGAGATCAAGACAGTTCGGATCATCCTGACCGGGAAACAAAACGGTTTTACGGATGAGGCGATCCGGGAAAGGATAAGGGAGATGTATGTATAAGATTGCAGTGGTCGGCGATTACGACAGTATCTACGGTTTCGCCACATTGGGGCTTAGCATCTGCCCTGTGAGGGACCGGGAGGAAATACTTGACAGGCTCCGCAGTCTTGTGGAGGACGAATATGGCATCATCTATATCACGGAAGCGGCGGCCGCTGAAGTGAAGGATGAGCTGGAAATGTATCGTGAGAAGACTCTTCCGGCGATCATTCAGATCCCGGGCGTATCCGGCAACACCGGAGCAGGCGTCGAGGGTGTGAAAAAGACGGTGGAACAGGCAGTCGGATCAGATATTCTGTTTGGAGGAGTAAGCTAATGAGCACAGGAGTGATTAAAAAAGTCGCAGGACCTCTTGT
>DXAU01000013.1 GCA_019116885.1 Candidatus Mediterraneibacter pullistercoris
ATCTTGTGTCAATTCTACTTTTACTGATTACTCCACACCAAAGAAAACCTTCCCTCTTTCACGTGTCTCTTTACCATTGTCACTCATATACTATAGCAAAATCCAAACTAAAAGGTATGAAAAAATATGAAAGATTATGTTAGCCTTTCGGTGGAAACCCACCTTTTTTTTGCAAGAATCATGAAAGAACACTCGCTTTTTCTGGAAGCCGGATTTCCCTGCTGTGAAAAAGAACTCATTGAGGAAGCCAGCCGCTTCCGGCAAAAATTTGAAGAGCTTCTTTGGGATATTCTCAATATCGCAAGAGGGAACCTCCATGAGTCTGTTCTAAATTCCGGAGAGCTGGTTACAGAGTTTACGCTTCCCGCGGAAAAGAGGACGTCATCACTCAGTGGAATTCCTATTGACAGCAGGATCACAGAGAAAACCCTGCAGCTTGACTGCGGCTTTGTCCAGGCTGAGAACCGTCCGCTTCTTCAACCGATCCGCAGAATAAATGAACGGGCATACATGCTGCTTCGTGAACTGATCTGTTTCAAAGAACGCATCCTATCTATGATAAAAAGCGGAAGACTTTTTACTGCCAATTATCCTCTGCTGATCGAACACATCATCCGGGAAGCCAGATTGTACCGCGATATCGTAGAACATCTTCTTACCAACCGAAATATCTGTTACCGCTCTTTCTATGAGACCGAAGAGTTCTGGAATCAGATCATGATGGAACACGCATGGTTCATCCGGGGACTGCTGGATCCTTCCGAAGCGAAGCTGATCGAAACAGCAGACGATTTCTCAAAAGACTATGAAAGACTCCTCCAAACAGCATGCAGGCAGGATAGCCGTGCAAACAGCATGACGGAACGCACACTGGCGGAAACGATCAAATACCGCGACTTTAAAGCAGCCGGAACTGACGGCATCCTGAACGGCAAGATTTCCTCTATTATACTCCCGCTGCTGGCCGATCATGTACTCCGCGAGGCCAATCACTATATCCGGATTCTTGAGACCGGCCGGACACAGTAGGAGGGAAATCAATGGAATTATGCAATTATAAATGTCCTGACCGAACCCGCTATTACGAGATCGAAGCGATAGAGATTCCCATTGTATATAACAAATACGGGGATCACGATCCTAACGGTCTTCTGTATGTACTGAAAAAAGACGCCAGACGGATACGCGAAGAAGCGCTGAGAAATTATTCCAAGGAGATCCCACAGCCCTGCGGGATGGTAAAACCTCTTGTCATAAGAGCCTGCAAAGGGGAAACCGTTGTCATTAATTTTTCTCACTCCCTGAAACGCGATCTGTCAATCCATGTTCTGGGGATGGACTACGATGTGCAGACATCGGACGGAGCAGACGTCGGGTTTAACCGGAATACGACGACCCGGCATGAGATCACATACACCTGGTATGCCAGCCGGGAGGGAGTATATCTGTTCCACGACATGGGCGATACAAGAGGCAGCGAGGAAGGAACCAATATCCATGGACTTTTCGGAGCCATCATTGTAGAAGCTCCAGAGTCCAGATGGCTGGACCCCCAGACTGGATGCGAGCTGGAAAGCGGCCTTTTCGCGGATATCTATTCTCCCGGGAAACCGGCGTTCCGCGAATATGCCGTATTCTTTCACGATGAACTGGAAATCCTGAACAAAAACGGAGAACCGCCCCTTGATCCTCACACAGGTCTTCCCTCATCAACAACAGGAATCAGCTATCGTTCAGAACCAATGCGCAACCGCAGACCCCTGACTGATGACCATGCAGACAGCGGAGAAGATATATCGATGAGCTCATGGGTCTACGGAGATCCTGCGCCGCCGATTCTCCGGGCTTATGTCGGAGATCCGTCAAAGATACGTCTGATACACGGCGGAGTAAAGGAAACCCATGTTTTCCATCTCCACAATCATCAGTGGAGGCTGGAGGCTGAGAATCCGGTTTCCACGATTCTGGATTCCATCACGCTCAGTCCGCAGGAATGTTATACGCTGGATATTCTCCACGGAGCAGGCAGTCTGACGGGAACAATCGGGGATGTCATTTTCCACTGCCATCTTTACCCACATTTTCACGAGGGCATGTGGACTCTGTGGAGGATTCATGACCGTCTGGAGGACGGAAGCGGCAGACTGCCCGACGGCACAGTGATTCCGCCGCTTTGTCCTCTCAAAGACAGAGAGCTGCCACTTCCAAAGGACAAAAATCATCCCGGGTATCCCGGTTTTATCAATGGAGTCTTTGGGGAGAGGCCTCTCCAGCCGCCTCTTGGCATTTTAGAGCCGGATGGCAGCAATAAAATCGATCCGATCACACTGGAGCAGGATAATTTTGTAAATGGATTTGTCCCCGGGGCGCTCTACTCCGAGACTTGTCCCTGCCACACAGGCGGAGCATCCGGCCTGGCGGATCCGTATGTCCCGTGTATGACTGACGAAACAGATGTGAAAATATTTGAGATAGCCGTCGTCCAGGCAAAGGTGACCTATAACCGTTTCGGATGGCATGATCCCCAGGGCCGGTTCTTTGTCCTGAAAGAAGATCTGGAATACCATGGCGGCCTTGACTGTTATATCCAAAAAGTGGAGGAACAGAAAATCCAGGTGGAACCTCTGGTCATCCGGGCCAATGCCGGAGACTGCATCGAATTCCGTTTTACCAATCTGCTCCCTGAACTGCTGGAAGAAAGTGCTTTTCAAATGGAGACGCTTACCGATATCGCCGGACACCATGTGCACCTCGTGAAATTTGACACGATCGTATCCGACGGGGCGGCAAACGGCTGGAACAATATTGCAGGGGCACGGAAATATGAGACGCTGATCGAGCGCTTTTTCGCAGACACTGAACTGCGCACAGTCTTTTTCCACGATCATCTGTTTGCCAATTCACACCAGATGCACGGCGTATTCGGCGCAATGATCATCGAGGAGGCGGGCGCTACATTTCACAATGTCCGCACCGGCGAAGAGCTGCGGCGCGGTACCCGTGCTGTGATCCGGCGCAGAGACGGCACTTCTTTCCGGGAGTTCGCTCTGTTTGTCCATGATTTTTCCTTTCTCTTCGACAGAAATGGCAATCCGCTGAACCCACCTGCTGTCCCTGGTTCACACGACGATCCCGGTGTAATGGGTATCAACTACCGGTGTGAGCCAATGCGGGAGCGTCTTAAGGACGGAAAAGATCCCGCCTATATTTTCAGTTCGCTTGTCCATGGAGATCCGGCCACGCCTGTCCTTGAAACCTATCCGGGCGATGAAATCATCTTCCGGCTGCTGGACGGCGCACACGAAGAACAGCACGCTTTCAATCTGACCGGACTGTCCTGGCAGAAAGAGCTTGCAGATCCTCATTCTCCTTATGCCGCCTCTCAGACAATCGGTATTTCCGAGGCATTTAATCTGCGGATCACCAGTAAATACGCTCCGGGAGATTATCTTTACTATTTCGGCGGGATTGACGACGCGTGGCTTGGGCTCTGGGGTATCCTGCGGGCACACAGCCATCCTGTAAAGCATCTGAAGCCTTTATGCAAAGGCAGAGACCGTCTCCTGACTCTCCCGCCCTGTCCCGGGAAAGATGCTGTTATCCGCAAATATGAAGTCGCCGCTATACAGCAGGATATCTTTTATAACAGTTACGGAGATCACGATCCGGACGGACTGATGTTTGTGCCTCTCGAAGACGCTGAACGGGCGCTTCACGGATACTATGAACAAAAACCGCTCATACTGAGGGCAAATGCAGGAGAATGGATAGAGGTTACCCTCCACAATCTTTTTAATCCAAAGGATCCTGTTAAATTCTATGATTATCCCCGGGTACCTCTGGATTACAGACACAAACCCTCCATGCGCGTCTCCCTGAACCCGCAGTTTCTGCATTATGATCCGGTATGCGATTCCGGAATCAACGTCGGTTTCAACAACCGGGAGCAGACACTGGGTCCGGGAGAAAGCAAGAAATATCTGTGGTACGCGGACAGGGAATACGGCCCGTGCCTGCTGCAGTCCTTCGGTGATATGCGCAATCACCGTTACCATGGTCTGTTTGGCGCGATCATCATTGAACCTGCCGGTGCCAAATGGTACCGCAGTTTTTCTCTCTCCAGGGCGCTTCATGAGCAGGAAGCCGTCATAACAGCCCCGGGCACAGAAAGTTTTCGGGAATGTGTTGTTTTGATTCAGAACGGAATCCGCATGCTGGATGCGGAGGGAAATCTTGTAAAGACAATACAGGAAGACGGCGGAGACATTGACGATGAAGATACCGGAGAAAAAGGTTATAATTACCGGTCCGAGCGATTTGCAAACAGACTGAAGCAAGACGGGCGTATTTCCCGGATCTTCAGCAGCCGGATCCATGGAGATCCGGCCACCCCGCTGTTCCGGGCTTATGCCGGGGAACGCGTAATTTTCCGGACCATGATGCCGGCAGACAAACCGCGAAACGTAGGTTTTACTCTTCACGGACACAAATGGAAAGAACAGCCGGCAGATCCTTTCTCCAGAATAATCCCTCTCCAGGGCGGCATCAGTATAGGCAATACTTTTACAATGGAATTAAAAGACGGCGCTTCCAGTCCGGGCGACTACCTCTATCGCTCCGGCAGTTTTAAATGGGATGTAGAATCAGGTATGTGGGGGATTTTCCGTGTACTGAAGCGCGGCATTGGATGCAGATGCAGAAATGCCTGTCGAAAATTATGGAAACGTGTATGTAAAGAACGCTAACTGTCAGATCCCTGCCGGATACTCAACTCCATCCGGCAGCGGATCCCACTCATTAAGTCCGAGACGCTGCTTGAACATTGCCTGCTCAAGCGTCAGGCACGGCGAATCCTCTGACAGATATTCCATCAGTTCATCGATGCCTTCCCTTGTCACATTATTCACCATGAAAATACGCTCGCACCCTGCGTTGATCAGCCACTGTCTGACCATCGGGATATTGGCGTAGGGCGAATCGATCTTCGTGATGATTCCGATAAGAGGGCGCTGGATAAATGCACGGCTGCTGTCCCCAAAAAGGTTAAACGGCTCATCTGCAGCCTGGACAATGGCAACTACATCGGCCTCAAAAGAAAAGCATGCCAGTCCGACGCTGAAACGCTTTGACTCCGCATACTCTCCCGGAGAATCTATCGTATCATCTTCTGTATTCGTATACTGCGTTTTTATATAATGGAGTTCTTCACCTTTGAGCGCCTGCGTCAGGGAAGTCTTTCCTGCCTCGCTCCGCCCCATCAGAAACATCTTTCTCATGCCGTCACCTTACTTAACTTTCTCTAACTCCTGTGTATCTCACAGGTCTTAAATCCCAGCACCTCGTCAAAAAATCTGACCACGCCTTCTACCGCAGTCTGCACTTCGGCCAGCCTGCCCGTAATAATCAGAGAGCCGCAGAAACGATCCATAAAACCGATCTCTACATGCGCACTTTTTGTCGCGGTATCTGCTGCCACCACCACAGCCTCCCAGGGAGTAAATCTCATAAGGCCAATGGATTCCCCTGTATGATCCTCGCCTTCATGGACTCCGATATGGAGCGCCAGATTCTGGTATATCCGTGTGTCGGACGGACTGATTATGTGCGCCATGCACACTTCCTTCCCAGGTACGCGAACGCGTGTCATGCGCAGCTTCTTCCCTTTGAGATGTTCGTAATCATCGTGGAACAGCTTTTCCAGCAGTTCCTCTTTCGTCATTCGAGCCATGGATACACTTCCTATCTCTTTGTAATGTTGCAGACTACATATCCAAGTGAATCACGGAAATATTCCACGATCTCTGTCAGAGCTGTCGTGACATCCGAAATCTCGCCTGTAATGATAAGAGTGCCTGTAAAACGGTCCGCAAATCCAAGATAAACATTTCCGCTCTTCACTGCAATGTCCGATGCGATCACAGCGGATTCCGGCGGCGTCATATTCATGATCCCGATTGCCGATGAACGGTAATCAACCTGCGGATTCAGCCCCAGTTTCTGATATATGATCGGAGACGGTCCGCCCATCACATGTGCAAACGTGATCTCCTTTCCTGCTACAGTCTCCTGTACGATCCTTATCTGTTCACCATGATCATTTGCCATTTATGTATTCCTCTCTCTCCTGGTATAACTGCCATATTAAGATGCGGTTTCATCCACTAAAAATCATACTATTATAAAATTTTTCTGTCAAGCCGAAATGCTCCGCAGCATCCCCGCACTTTAAACCTGTTGGTTTGCAGTGAACAACTAATGCACGGCTTCTTGAAATATCTCTTTTGAATTACAATATTGATATCAGATATTCAGAAAGGTGAGACTATGAACAAATACAGACTGACAGCAGCCCTCCTGGCAGCCACGGCTCTGCTCTCTATTGCCGGCTGCACACAGAATACGGGGGCGGACAGCGTCAATACAGAGAACACAGAAGATTCTGACAGGAGACAAACAGATATGAGCGGTCAGACCATCACAAATGCGGTGCTCCCGGAGGAGCTTGAAACCATTTCCAGGGACTATTATTCAGAATCAGATCAGCCGGGAACTCTGACAGAGTTTGAATACGACACTTACGAGTCTATGACATATGACCAGGAAGACACCGTGCTTCATAAAAGGGCAATCGTCTATCTTCCCTATGGATATTCTGAGGATATGGAGTATAATGTATTCTATCTGATGCATGGCGGATGGAGCGATGAGACGACTTATCTGGGCACGCCCGGCCAGCCCAATGTATTCAAAAACGTGCTGGACAATGCGATAGCTGACAGAAAAATCCTGCCCATGATCGTCGTCTGCCCTACTTACAATAATGAGAGCAATACAGACAGTTCCAACTATTCTCTTGCACTCCAACTGACAGAGAATTACCACAATGAACTGGTCAATGATCTGATTCCCGCCATTGAGGGAACATACAGCACCTATGCAAAAGACACGACCCCGGAAGGATTAAGTGCTTCAAGAGACCACCGTGCTTTCTGCGGATTCTCCATGGGTTCTGTGGCAACGTGGCGGACATTCCAGTATTGTCTCGACTATTTCCGCTATTTCATGCCGTCCAGCGGCAGCCTCACATCCGACGGGGAATATATGGCGGATATTGTCCGGGATTCCGGACATGACTGGAATGATTTCTTCATTTTCGCAGCATCCGGAACAGATGATTTTGCCTATTCTTCATTTAAAGCACAGATCGGGGCGATGGCTGATGTTGAAGACGGGACATTCCGCTATGCCGACAATGAACGAGAAGGCAATCTGTATTTCCTCGAGCAGGAAGGCGGCGTACACAGCGGAGAATACGCGATGGAGTATTTCTATAACGGGTTATGCTGGATCTGGCAGTAAGAAAGGAGTTTTACTATGAAAAGACCTTATGTAATATGTCATATTTTAAGTTCTCTGGACGGGAAGATCAACGGACCGTTTATGAGCACACAGTCAGCAGGAAACCTTGCCCGGGAATACGGCAGGCTCCGCACAGAGATGAGCGCAGATGCCTGGATGTACGGCACATCCACCACAAAAGAATTCACAGCCCACAGCACACCAGATTTAACGTCTGACAGCCCGGTTGTGGAAGGTGATTTTGCGGCTGATGCTCATGCAGAACTGTATTATGTCTCGATTGATACAAAAGGCGAGATCGGGTGGAAATCCGGCACGTTTCATTCCGCGGAAGAGATTCTCATGTGATCGAGATCCTTACAGAGACTACACCTGATGCATATAAGGCTTATCTAAAAGAAAAAGGTGTCTCTTATATCACCGCCGGCAAAGAGGAACTGGACTGTCAGGCAGCAATGGAAAAACTTTACAGCCTCTTCCATATCAGAAAACTGCTGCTCTGTGGCGGCGGCATCGCAGACTGGAGTTTTCTGGAAGCTGGTATGATCGACGAACTCAGCCTGCTTCTTGCGCCTGTGACAGACGGGAGCAGAGGTACTGCCAATCTCTTTACTCATATATCAGGCCTTACAGAAAGCGCCCCGGTAGAATTCACATTGCAGAAGGCGGAGCCGATCGCCGGGAGCAGGCTGTATCTGAATTACCTTGCCAGGAATGTACGATAAAATCAGGGATGCCGCACGAGCTTTTCTCATTCCCGTGCAGTATTTGTATTTATGCACCTACTGCCAAAATTCCTAATCAACCTACTTACAGACAGAAAAATGCTATCAAATCATCTCTTTTTCCAAAACTATTTTTGCCTCAAGTAGCCATCAATTATTGAACGATTATTCACATAGAAATGAAAATAAACAGAACCACAAAATCTTAATGCAACCCCACAATATGTTATGATTGCATATGATGTCTTACAAAAAATCCCATTATCCATATAAACTCGATAACTTATCACTAAAAAAATTAGGGCATATACAGAAGTAATCAACTCCACGATATCTTCAATAGTTTGTAATAACACAAGAATATCATAATACCTTCTTTCACTCTCTTCTATATCAACAGGATCAACAGGGAAAAAAACTTTTAACAAAAACTTCAAGAACTGAAATAGATAATTTTCAAAAATCAATATTGCAAAAATCCACATTATTGTACTTGTTTCTTTTAAATTATTATAATCTAAAGATATAAAATCTAAGAAATCCACTTGAATATTAATAGCTGTATAATAATTGCATAATAAAATCATTAACATAATTCCACTTAAAATGTATAGTATCTGCGACAATGGTTTTCTTGACCATCTTGACAAAATTTCACTCATTAAAACTACTCCTCTAACTCTTAAATTCCTATCTAATTTTATCATGTTTTTACTTTTTCGCACACTACAAAATAATCCAAGAATATACTTCTT
>DXAU01000014.1 GCA_019116885.1 Candidatus Mediterraneibacter pullistercoris
TTGTCAACCGCCAGCCGGACCGGTTCACCGTGTTTGAGCAGTTCGGGAAAGCGGCGGAGCGCATCGGGAGAGGGTACTCCCGGGAGTTTCTGGAGACCTGCCTGAAGCCGCTGGACTATGAACAGATAGAAGCGGATATGGAGCGGGAGCGGGAAAAGTCCCGGAAATGGCTGGAAGAAGCACTGCAGTAACAGGATTGGGGACGTAGTAAAACCCGGTTTTACTACGTCCCCAATCAAGGTTTACCCTGTCCCTAATTGACGTAATCGACTCAGCAGCCGGCTGTTTTCTTCCGGCATCATGATGCAGAACCGTACAAACTCCCCCTCAAGGCACTGGAATGACGAGCAGTCTCTGATCATCAGCCCGGCTTTTATGCATTGTTCAAATACATCAGAGGATGTAATCCCGTCCTTTACGATCTTTACAAGCAGGAAATTCGCGTATGGCTCGTAAGTCTTATAGCCCGGCATATGAGATACCGCCTGATACATCCGCTCCCTCTCTGCCAGGATGAGATTTCTTGTCCGGCTGATATATTCCTGGTCTTTGAACATTTCTTCTCCGGCAAATGCGCCGATGCTGTTTAATGACCAGGGGATCTGCTTCTCTTTCATTTTTTTCAGAAATTCACCGTTGCCTGTGATCCCGTATCCAAACCTCATGCCCGGCGCCGCGAAGAACTTAGAGACACCGCGCAGCACCATCAGGCCGGGAAACCGGCGGGTGAGCGAAACCGCTGTCACAGCATTGATATCCGGAGCAAATTCCACATAAGTCTCGTCTATCATGACAAAGATGCCGCGGGCATGGCAGAAAGCGAGAAGCCGCTCCATGTCTGTGCGCAGGATCGCGGAAGAAGTCGGGTTATTCGGGTTACAGAGGATGAGGAAGTCGTATCCGTCTTCAAGTCTCCGGCAGAGATCATCCACATCCAGATGAAAATCATCCGCTTCTCTCAGATGATAGTATTCCTGTGTGCTCCCGGAGAAAGAAAGCTCTCTGGAATATTCGGAATAGGTCGGTCCGAGGATGAGGGTATGTCTGGGAGCAAGCGTCTCAATCAGCAGGGAGATCAGCTCGCTGGAGCCGTTGCCGGGCAGGATGTATTCTGCCGGGATATGGCAGTATTCGGAGATTGTCTGCCGCAGAGATGTATACTCCCTGTCCGGATAGGAAGAGAGCAGATCAAGATGTCCGGCGACAGCGGCTTTTACTTTTTCGGAAAGCCCGAGCGGATTGACGTTGGCCCCGAAGCTGACGATGTCCTCTTTGTCTAAATGATAATATTCACAGATTTTTTCAATGTCACTTCCATGGAAGGCGGGTTTTGTGTTCATATTACAGCTCCCTTAACAGCTCTTACTTTGTTTCAAACAGGATTCCAAGCGTATTTGGTCCGCAGTGGCAGGAGATCGTGCAGCTTGCCTTTGTGACATGGATCTCTTTAAATTTTACGGTATCTTCCACAGTTTTTCTGACCAGCCTGATATATTCTTCAGGTATGCCGGAGTGAGTGATGAACAGCAGATCTGTGTTAATATCAGGATATCTTGCCAGCTCGTCTTTTACATACTTCACAAGCACTTTGTCCAATGAACCGCGGTATTTCTTCCCAACAGTCATGCTCCCGTCACGATTGTCCACCTGGATGCAGGGCTTTAGCTTCAGCATGTTCGCGCCAAGAGCGGCGACCGCAGAACAGCGTCCTCCTGCATGCAGAAATGTGAGTGTGTCCAGGACAAAGCTGGCATGCCTTCTGGAAATTCCGGCCCTGAGTTCCTCTGCGATCGTCTCCGCGTCCATTCCCCTGGCGATCATCTTTCCTGCGGCGACTACGGTCAGTCCGGTTCCCGTGGAGAGGCTGCAGCTGTCTATGACGTGGACATGGCCCAGCTCCCGGGCTGCAAGACAGCAGTTCTGGTAAGAACTTGAAAGGGCGTGTCCGATATTCACATGGATGACCTCATACCCCTGTTCCACCCACGGGCGGAAGTGCTCCACATATTCCTGTACATTGACTGCCGAAGTTTTAGGAAGTACTTTGTGGTCATAGTATTCCTGATAGACCTTCTCCGGCGTGATATCGACATTGTCCAGATAATCTTTCCCATTCAGGTTGATATGCAGTGGGAAATAGGTGACATGATAGCGTTCTTTTAATTCTTCGCAGAGATCGCACGTGCTGTCAGCGCTTAATATGATGTTCTGATTTAAATGTTTTTGAGGCATTTGATCCCTCCGTATAGAATTGCGGTCAGTCCGAACGGACTGGAATATTTGGGCTGCTAGTACACATTATACCATGGTTTCTAAAAGAAAAAAGCCGTAATCTGTATCTTTTACCGTGAAACTATTGACTTTTTAAAATTTATATATTATATTATTAAAAACTTAACTATTAATCTTTGAACAACGTCGGTTCTTAGCCGGCGGTATTTTCATATAAAGAGGTGAATAAGGATGAAATGCCAATTTTGTAATAAAGAAAGTGCGGACAGAGTGTTTTACATAAACTGGATGGAAACCGTCTATCAGGTTCCTGTCTGTGACGGATGCCTGCATAAGATGTGGGAGCAGGCTGTGGCGTCCGGCAGGACGGAGGAGTTTAAGAATTATACAGGGTGGTGGCCCGGGAAACGAGATCCGAGACATCTGGGAGACAGGGCGTTTCCGGAGAGAGCGGTATCCGGCCTGATCGACCGCCGCAGGCTGTCGGCTCTGCGTGTGCGGCTTTCTGAGGCCGCGGAGTCAGAAGATTATGAAGAAGCTGCGAAACTGCGTGATGATATCGCCCTGATAGAAAAGGAGGTGTGCGCACATGGAAATTAATCTGAGCGCGTTCAGCCAGCGGACGATGGGAATCTTCCAGTCTGCGCTGCGTTTTGTGACACATATGGAACATGGTTTTATAGGGAGCGAACATCTGCTCTGGGGACTGACTTCAGACCGGGGACCGGCAGGAAAAGCTCTCAGGCGCAGCGGACTGGACCAGAAGCTGGTGGAAGAATATCTTCATCAGTATGATTTTGATGCAAAAGCAGGCGGGAATTTCCAGGCGGTACAGATCTCAGAGGAGGCAGAGCAGGTCCTGCATATTGCCGCACGGAGGGCGAAATCCCGGGGCAGTCAGCAGACAGAGCCTGAAGACCTGTTAAGAGCGATCCTTGACGTAGGAGACTGCGCGGCATCACAGCTTATTTCATCTCTGGATGCAGATCCGGAGGAGATCCGGAGAGAACTGGGCAGCGGGCAGGAGCCGCTCCTTGCGAAAAACATATCTCCGGCAGATGCAGTGAACGGCGAATATACATATGGAACGGCGGAGGCGTCAGACAGTACTTTGTACAGAGAACAGCAGGAAGAGGAGGAGATATCAGCCCTTGAAAAGTTCGGCACGGATATGACCAGAAAAGCCGCAGAAAATGCTTATGATCCAATGATCGGGCGTGAGGGAGTGCTGGATCGTGTCGTACAGGTATTGTCAAGGCGTACCAAGAACAATCCCGTGCTGACAGGCGAGCCGGGCGTCGGTAAGACGGCGATTGCCGAGGGGCTGGCACAGCGTATCTCAGACGGAGAGATTCCTGCCAATTTAAGAAATAAACGGATTATAGCCATGGATCTTGTCGGGATGCTCTCAGGAGCAAGATTCCGGGGAGACTTTGAAGAGCGGATGAAAGATTTTCTGGAAGAGGCAGAAGCAGACGGAGATGTGATCCTTTTTATTGATGAGCTGCATATGATCATGGGAGCCGGAGCAGGCGCCAGTGAGACGATGGATGCAGCGAATATCCTGAAACCGATCCTCGCAAGAGGCGGCCTGCAGGTGATCGGAGCGACGACTTTAAAGGAATACCGGCGCTATATCGAGAAAGACGCGGCTTTTGAGCGCAGATTCCAACCGGTTGATGTAGAAGAGCCGGATCAGGAAGACGCGGTAAAGATTCTGATGGGGCTGAAAGGGAAATACGAGTCCTACCACGGTCTTACGATCACAGATGATGCTGTCCGCGCGGCTGTGAATCTGTCCGCACGGTACATCCAGGACAGATTTCTTCCGGATAAGGCAGTAGATTTGATGGATGAGGCTGCTTCGCGGATTAAAACCAGAGGACTTACAACTCCGCCATACCTCTTAGAGCTTGAGCAGGAGATCAAACAGAAAGGCCGTCAGAAAAAACAGGCAGCCGATGCCCAGGAATATGAAAGAGCTGCGGCCCTGCGTGACAGGCAGAATGAGCTGGTGCGTGAGCTGACGCAGAAGCAGGCAGAATGGCAGAAGAAGCAGTGCGGCCGTGTGGACGCGGAGGATATCGCAGAAGTCGTAGCTGCATGGACGAAGATACCGGTGACAATGCTGACGGAGGATGAAGCTGCGCGGCTCCGCGCACTTGAAACGTCGCTCCACAGCCGCGTGATCGGTCAGGAGGAAGCGGTGAGCGCGGTGGCAAAGGCCATCCGGCGCGGCAGGACAGGTGTGGCAGATCCGGATCGTCCGGTCGGGTCATTCTTATTCCTTGGACCTACCGGAGTGGGCAAGACAGAGCTGTGCCGCGCCATGGCGGAAGTGATGTTCCACGATGAAAATGCAATGATCCGGCTTGACATGTCAGAATACATGGAGCAATATACAGTGTCCAAACTGATTGGTTCTCCACCGGGATATGTGGGATATGATGAAGGCGGACAGCTTACAGAGATGGTGCGCAGAAAACCGTACAGTATCATTCTTATGGATGAGATAGAGAAAGCGCATCCCGATGTGTGGAACACGCTGCTCCAGATCCTCGACGACGGGCGGCTGACGGATGCCCAGGGACGTACCGTCAGCTTTAAGAATACAGTTATTGTGATGACGTCCAATATCGGAGCCCGGGAGATCACGGGAAAAAGTACGCTCGGATTTGCCGGGAATGAAGCGAATGAAGAGAGCCGGAGAGCGGCGAATATCAAGAGCCGCGTCATGGAAGCGGTGAAAGCAACATTCCGGCCGGAGTTCATCAACCGGCTCGACGAAGTGATCGTATTCCATCCGCTCAGCCAGGAAGACGTAAGAAAAATTGCAGACATGCAGATCGCAAAACTGACAGAACGGATGAAGAAACAGGGGATCGAGCTTCGTGTAGAAGAAAGCGCAGTAAGGCTTCTCTCAGAAAAAGGCTATGATTCCGCGTTTGGGGCAAGACCTCTGAAACGGACGATCCAGTCCATGCTCCAGAACGCAGTGGCAGACAGGATTCTGGAGAAGAAACCGGATGGACAGGAAGTGCTCACGGCGTCTGCCGACGGCGAAACGATCAGAGTAGAGCGAAATCTCCTGACAGAAAAGAACAGAGAATATGCGCTTCCGTAAAAAGGCGGCTTTCGATTGGGCCACACACTCATAAGGAAATAGCGGGCCATTGGCAGAGAAAAGTTATGTTAAGGGCGGCTGGACTTCCTAATCCCGCTCTCTGCTGAGCGCGGAATAAAGATCGTCCAGATCATGCATCAGCCCAAGGAGCTGACGCATATTATCCTCCCCGAACCGGGCCAGCAGTTCCGCCCACAGTTCATCAAATTTCTTTTTGGACTGTTCGGCGGCTGCCTTCCCCTCCGGGGTAGCGCTGATGGACACCTTGCGGCGGTCCTTTGGATCGATCTCGCGTGTGATATAATTCTTTTTCTCCAGCGTATTCAATATGTAAGAAATAGCAGGCTTTGAGATGTTGAGTTTCTTCTGCATCTTCGGGACGTCAAGATTCATGCATGGACATTCCCGGCAGCAGGTCCCGGCTATGCTCTGCAGGATCACCATCTCATTCATCTGCATTTCACATTCTGAAGAGAAAGAGGATTCCAGCTTTCGGAAATGAACGATAGATGTGAAAAACTGTTCTCTCAATTCACTGCTCATGATTAACTCCTTAATTAGTAAATCTTTAATTAATTATACATCAGGAGAATTGGCATTTCAAGGAAATTTGATGATCTGCTTGTAAACTCTAAGGGATTGTAATAGATTAGAAATAGAATTTATAGTGTGATTTTGTTAAGTGAAGGACTCTTTTTAGACGAATTTTAAAAGGGAACGGAGTGAGAATCTCCGGCGATCCGGTCACTGTGATCCAGGAGCGTGCCCCCGTAAGCCATTGCGGCAGATGTCGTGAGAAGGCGGAGGATATGCGATGATAGGTAAGCCAGGAAACCTGCTTGACAAAAAGGATGAAGCTTCCGAGTAAAGCAGCCATCTTAACATGTGGAACAGACAGAGATCTGTCCATGTCCTTTTGTGGTACCTGCTTTTAGAATAAAGCAGGTTTTTTCTTTGGAAAATTCATCCATCAAATGTGATTGATGGAAGGAGAATGACAAATGGGAAAGTACATTTATGACAGCCGGGAGGCAGAGCGGTCCGATAGGATACCAAAGCTGGTGGAGGCGCTGTATGCGGATATGCCTCAGATTGAATCAGCAAGAGCTGTTCTGCTGACTGAGTCCTACAAGGAGACAGAGAACGAGCCTGTGATTATACGAAGGGCAAAGGCGTTTCAACATATTCTGGAGCATATTCCAATTGTCATCCGTGATCAGGAACTGATTGTCGGGAGCACGACAACAGCTCCGAGAGGCTGCCAGACTTACCCTGAGTTTTCCTGTGAGTGGCTTGAGGCGGAGTTTGACACAGTGGCGCAGCGGTCCGCAGATCCGTTCAGGATTTCCGAAAAGACGAAGAAGGAACTTAAAGAAGCGAACGCCTACTGGAAAGGAAAGACAACAAGCGAACTTGCCACGTCGTATATGGAACCTGAGACGCTGCGGGCGATCGAGCATAATATTTTTACTCCGGGGAATTATTTTTACAACGGAGTGGGACATGTGACAGTAAAATATGAAGAGGTGCTTGCCATCGGTTTCTCAGGCATCCGGGAGAAAGCGCGCAAAGAGCTGGAGAAGATAAGTCTGGCAGAGGGGAACTATCAGAAGAAATCCCGTTTCCTTCAGGCTGTCATGATAAGCTGCGATGCGGCTTCTGCCTATGCAAAGCGGTATGCTGGACTGGCGCGCAGTGAGGCGGCAGCATGTGCAGACCCCGTAAGGAAAAAGGAACTGCTGAGGATCGCGGAAAATTGCTCAAATGTGCCGGAGAAAGGGGCGGACAGCTTCTATGAGGCATGTCAGTCTTTCTGGTTTGTCCAGCAGCTTTTACAGATCGAGTCCAGCGGACATTCTATTTCGCCGGGGCGGTTCGATCAGTATATGTATCCCTATTATAAAAAAGATATGGACAGCGGAAAGATAACAAGAGAATCTGCTCAGGAACTATTGGACTGCATCTGGGTAAAGTTAAATGATTTGAACAAGTGCAGGGATGCAGCGTCGGCAGAAGGGTTTGCAGGATACAGCCTGTTCCAGAATCTGATTGTCGGCGGACAGGATGCGGACGGGATTGATGTCACGAACGATCTGTCCTTTATGTGCATTGATGCGTCGAAGCATGTATTTCTGCCGCAGCCATCTCTTTCCATCCGGGTGTGGAACGGTTCGCCCCATGATCTGCTGATCCGCGCAGCAGAACTTACTAGGACAGGGATCGGGCTTCCGGCGTACTACAATGATGAGGTTATTATTCCATCGCTTGTGAGCAGGGGACTGACGCTCCAGGATGCGCGGGAGTACAATATCATCGGGTGCGTGGAGCCGCAGAAAGCGGGGAAAACAGAAGGATGGCATGACGCGGCGTTCTTTAATATGTGCCGTCCGCTGGAGCTGGTATTTTCTAACGGAGAGGACAATGGCTCACAGATCGGTCCGGAGACGGGCAGAGTTGAGGACATGAAGACGTTTGAGGAATTTTACGATGCTTATAAGACACAGATGAACTATGCCATAGAACTTCTTGTCAATGCCGACAATGCGATCGATATGGCCCATGCTGAGCGCTGCCCGCTTCCGTTTGAATCTTCTATGGTAGACGACTGCATCAGCCGGGGTGTGTCGCTGCAGGAGGGGGGAGCAGTTTATAACTTCACGGGTCCCCAGGGGTTTGGGATTGCCAATGTGGCGGATGCTCTGTATGTGGTGAAGAAGCTCGTCTTTGAAGAGAAGAAGATTACAATGAAAGAACTCAAAGAAGCGCTGGCAACGAATTACGGAAAAGGACTGAGCAGTGAAGACATCGCGGGTATGACGGCAAAGATCATCAAAGAGCTGCGCTGTGCAGGGCAGACGATAGGAGAAAAAGAAATTCGTGCGGTGGCGAACACTGTGACTGCCGCATCGACGGCTCCAGAGGTGGAGAGAAATGGGGAACGTATCCTGAAGCTCATAGAGGAAGTGCCGAAATTTGGAAACGATATTCCTGAAGTGGACGCATTTGCAAGGGATGTAGCCTATACATATACGAGACCGCTCCAGAATTACAGCAATCCGAGGGGCGGCATATTTCAGGCGGGACTGTATCCTGTATCCGCAAACGTGCCTCTTGGCGCGCAGACCGGGGCTACGCCTGACGGCCGCCTGGCGCATCAGCCCGTGGCGGACGGGGTATCGCCAGCGGCAGGCCGGGATGTGAACGGGCCGACCGCCGCAGCGAATTCTGTGTCCAGGCTGGATCATTTTATCGCATCCAATGGAACGCTGTTCAATCAGAAGTTTCACCCGTCTGCGCTGAGTGGAAGAAGAGGGCTTGAGAACTTTGTCGGTCTGATACGATCGTATTTTGACCAGAAAGGAAGTCATATGCAGTTTAATGTAGTGAGCAGGGAGATGCTTCTCGACGCACAGATACACCCGGAGCAGTACAAACATCTTGTTGTGCGGGTGGCAGGTTACAGCGCGCTGTTCACGACACTGTCAAAGTCGCTGCAGGATGATATCATACGCAGGACGGAACAGGCATTTAAAACTGCCGGGAGTTGACAACATGGAAGAATATTGGAAGACAAAAGGACGAATATTTGACATACAGCGATATTCTATCCATGACGGATACGGCATACGCACCATTGTTTTCCTGAAAGGATGTGTGCTCAGATGCCGCTGGTGCTGCAACCCAGAGTCGCAGGAGTTCGGGATTGAGACAATGACGGTTCAGGGTCAGGAGAAAGTGATAGGCAGAGATGTTACAGTGCATGAGGTTATGGAAACTGTGGAGAAAGACAGAGCATACTACAGGAGGACAGGCGGGGGACTTACGCTTTCGGGCGGCGAAAGCCTCTGCCAGCCCCGATTTACCCGGGATCTGCTCAGGGCAGCCTGGGAGAGCGGGATCAGTACGGCAATGGAGAGCATGGGATATGCAGAGTATTCCGTCATCGAAGAGATCCTGCCATACCTGGATCAGTATCTTCTGGATGTTAAGCATATGGATCCTGTCAAACATGAAGAGTACACTGGAAAACGCAATGACCTGATGCTGGAAAATGCAAGGCGCATTGCAGCGTCAGGGCGGACAGAACTAAGCATCCGGGTTCCGGTGATCCCCGGGTTTAACGATACGCCGGAGGAAATTGGCGCGATCGCTGCTTACACAAAAGAGATCGGAAATGTGAGACGAATTCATCTGCTCCCCTATCACAGGCTTGGGGCGGATAAATACGAGGGGCTTGGCAGAACATATCTGATGGGCGGCATCATGCCGCCAACGAATGAGAAAATGGCTGAACTTCTGGAAATTGCAGAGAAAAATTCAGGGGTCAGGTGTCAGATAGGCGGATAGACCGATCCCATTCCAGGCAGAGTTGATGATCTTTTTCTCCCAAAGAATGGGACAATATCAAGGTTCCCCATGGCAGACTGGGTCAGCATATCCTTGGCAGCTGGATGCCGGTTAGTTTGGAGAGGATTCTCCTGCCGCCGATGGGTGTTTTTAAGAGGACTCTGCCCGGCATGTCTTCTGTGACGGTTCCGATCTGCGCGGCGTTCTCTCCTCCCGGGATCTTGCGGATGGCATCAAGGATACTCCCGGCATCCTGCGGGCCGCAGACTGCGAGCATCCGCCCTTCGCAGGCGCAGTAGAGCGGGTCGAGGCCGAGCATGTCGCAGGCGGCTTCTACTGCCGGATCAATGGGAAGAGCGGATTGGTCCAGTTCGATGGAAAATGGCATCTGCTCCGTAAATTCGTTGAGCGTCGTTGCTACGCCGCCTCTGGTGGGATCGCGCAGGATACGGACGGGTGCGGCTTCAAGAGCCGCTGCGCTGATCCGGTGCAGAGGCTGGCAGTCGGAGACGAGAGGACTGTCTTTGCGCAGAAGACCGGAGCGGGCCATCATGACAGCGGCCCCGTGACAGCCGATGCTGCCGCTGATGAGGACAGCGTCTCCGGGGCGTATGGCGGATTTTCCGGGCAGAACGGCCCTCTGGAAACCGATGCCCGCAGTGTTGATGTAGATTCCGTCTCCCTTGCCCGAGTCCACAACTTTCGTGTCGCCGGTTACGATGGATACGCCTGCTTCTTTTGCCTCTTCTGCGATTGAGGAGACAATGCTTCTGAAATCAGAGAATGAAAAGCCTTCTTCCAATATAAAAGAAAGGCTGAGATATTTCGGCTCCCCTCCTGCCATACACAGATCGTTGACAGTTCCGCATACAGAGAGACGTCCGATATCTCCGCCGGGAAATCTCCACGGAGAGACAACGAAACTGTCTGTGGAGAATACGAGTTTCTCACTGCCGCTCAGGATGGCGCCGTCGCCAAGCGAGGAGAGTGCGGTGTTGTCAAATGCAGGCAGCAGTATGGATTCAATCAGTTCCGAGGTCTTTGAACCTCCGCTTCCGTAGTCGAGCGTGATACGGTCGTCTGTTATTCTGTGTTCCATGGTGGTCACCTCTGTTTTCATCATCATTTTGCGTGTGTCATTACTGTTCATACTGATAAGCGGCAGCACAGGCGCCCTCGCCGGATACCATGCATGGTCCGACCGGATTGTCAGGGCAGCAGACTTTTTTGAAGAGCGGGCACCCGTCAGGACGCATGATTCCCCGGATGACCTGTGCACAGCGGCAGCCGGGGATGATTTTTTCTACGGCTGGGCGGAGAGAGAATTTCTTCATTGCATCCCATGGCGCGTACTCTTCACGGACCGCATAGCCGCTGCCATCAATCAGGCCCAGCCCGCGCCAGTCTGACGGAGCAGGAGAGAAGACTTTCTCCATGAGCGCGAGAGCAGCCGGATTCCCGTTTCGGCGGACAAGCCGGGTGTACTCGTTTTTTAATCCGGGTGTTTTCTGTGCGAGCATTGCCGTCAGTTCCAGGATGGAGTAGAGGAGATCGCCGGGCTCAAATCCGCTTACGACACCGGGGAGCCGGTAATCGCCGGGGAGAAAGGAGAAGCCGTCCGCCCCGATGACAGCGGCCACATGTCCGGGACAAAGGAAACCATGGACGGCAAAATCATCCGACTCGATGAGAGACCGGATCGCCGGTTCGGTTCTTTTTAAAAGACACAGCACCGAGAAGTTTCTCAGATTCCGGGAAGCCGCCTCGAGGATGCAGGCGGCAGTTCCGGGCGCTGTAGTCTCGAAACCGATCCCGAGAAAGACGACTTCTGATTCAGGGTGTTCCTCTGCGAACTGAATGGCCTCCATGGGTGAGTAGACGGATTCAGCTTTTCCGCCGTCTGCGCGGCGGGACAGGAGGCTGTCGCCCTGAGTGGAACCGGGGACTCTCAGCAGGTCGCCGTAGGTTGCGATCACGACGCCCGGCGTCTGCGACAGCCCAAGAACCATGTCGATCACACCTGCGGGCGTGACGCAGACCGGACAGCCGGGGCCTGAGATAAGCTGTACATTCTCTGGAAGCACACTCCGGATTCCACTCCGGGCGATGGCCATGGTGTGTGTCCCGCAGATCTCCATCAGGCGGACAGGTCCTGTTCTGCCGCTGTATTCCCTGATCTTTTCAAGAATCAGCGGCGCATCTTTCGGATTTTTAAAATAGCTGTCATAAAGCATTTTTTATCTCCTCCAGAAGTTCCATGTTTTCGAGAGCTTCTTTTTCCGACATTTTCTCGATGGCAAATCCGGCGTGTACCATGACATAATCGCCGGGGTGTGCGTCCGTGACAAAGTCGATGCGGATATCCTGTGTAAGTCCTCCGGCTTCGCACTGTGCCAGCAGGCCGTCGATTCTGTTTATTTTCATAGGCATTGCCAAACACATAATTCATGCTCCTTATTCTGAATAGTCTGTTTCCTGTATCGGTCTCTTCCGGCGGGCGATGGCGAGCTGGCCCAGGCACAGTCCCTCATCGTTGGCGGACACCTGGCGGTGAGTATATACGGTGAATCCGTCTTTTTCCAGCAGGGACGTAACGCTGTGCAGGAGAAAACGGTTCTGGAAGACGCCGCCGGAGAGGACGACGGGGAGCCTGCCGGGATTTAAGACCCGGCACTGGTCTGCCGCCATGCAGGCAAGCGTCGACATAAAACGAAGTGCAAGAACGCTTTTATCTTTCCGGCTGTGCAGATCATCCATGAGACTGCGGATCATTGGCCTGGTATCAAAGATGCGTACTTCGTCCTGCTCATAAAATGTCATAGGCCAGGGATCGAGATGTTCCGTCATTCCTTCCGGGGAGAGCGCTTCTACCAGAGCTGCTCCCTGTCCCTCATAGCCGGACTCTGAGCGGCCAAGGATGAGGGAGCAGACTCCGTCAAACAGGCGGCCGATACTGCTGGCCGCCGGAAAAGCGGCGGGAGATGTGTCCGCCAGAGAGGACAGCATCCGGAGCTTTTCTTCCGGCAGAGGAACGCAGGAAAGATCTCTGATCCCTGCATCTTTTGCAAGCGCCAGAGCGATCCTTCCGATCTCGTGGACGGCCCGGTCGCCGCCGGGCAGAGGGATCGGGCGGATGGAACCGGCTCTCTGAAAAGATGCAAAGCCACCGATGAGAAACTCTCCGCCCCATATGGTTCCGTCTGTCCCGAGTCCGGTGCCGTCCCAGATGATGCCAAAGCAGGAAGAATCCAGCGCATTGTCAGCCATGCAGGACGCCATGTGGGCCCAGTGATGCTGTACCTGTATGAGGGGCACATTCTCTGTTTCAGAGCGGCGTCTGGCCTCTTGCGTGGACAGATAGTCCGGGTGGAGATCGCAGACATACAACGAGGGCCTGAGGCGAAACAGTCTCTCGTATGTCTGCATTGTCTCTGTATAGTGCTGAAAAGTCTCGGCATTTTTCAGATCACCGATGTATGGGCTTAAAAATACATGCGGGCCGCGCCCGAGGGCGAACGAGGCTTTCTGCTCTGCGCCCAGCGCAAAGATGCCGTCTGCACTGGCTCCCTGCTTTAATGTCAGGGGGCGTGGAGCATAGCCCCGGCTCCTGCGCAGAAAATACGGTCTCCCGTTCCATTCGGCTGCCAGGGAGTCATCACAGCGGTTCGCGATCCTGCGGTTGTGCAGGAGAAAACCATCAGCAATATCTGCGAGGGCTTTCAATGCGGATTCATTTTCCGTAAGTACGGGACAGCCCGGCAGATTACCGCTCGTCATGACAAGAAGCTCCGGCCCTCCGCAAGTCCCGTCAAGGAGCAGTGCATGAAGCGGCGTGTAGGGGAGCATCACGCCAAGTCTCGGACTGAAGCTGAGTACGTCAAGGGAACGGGCTGTCTGTGAGTCTGGCGCAAGATCTCTTTTCGCAAGCAGGACGATGGGACGGGCAGGATCTGTCAGCAGATGTTCTTCTTCCGGAGTGATCCTGCAGATCCGGCGTGCCGCATCCAGGGAGCGGCACATGAGAGCCAGAGGCTTCTCTGCCCTGTGCTTGCGCCTGCGCAGTCTGAGGACAGCGTCAGGATTTAATGCATCGCATGCAAGGTGAATACCGCCGATTCCTTTTACGGCCAGGATACCGCCGTCTGCGAGAAGTTCCTGGGAACGGCGCAGCGCCGCGCCGCCGGACAGCTCCCCTTCAGACGTCTCTGTGTTCTTTCCGGGAACTGTATAAAAGACTTCTGGGCCGCAGACCGGGCAGCAGTCCGGCTGGGCGTGATACCTCCGGTCACTGATATCATGGTACTCGGCTGCACAGTCACGGCACATGGGAAACTCTTTCATAACTGTCCGCTCCCGGTCATAGGGGAGCGTATTGACGATCGTGTACCTTGGGCCGCAGTTCGTACAGTTGATAAAAGGATAGCGGTATCTGCGGTCAGACGGATTGCGCAGCTCGTCTTCACACCTGGAGCACATGGCAGTATCCGGAGAGATAAGAGTTGCGCCTGCCCTGATACGGCTCTCACGTATGGTAAACCGGGCAAAAACATTGTCCTCATGTGATCCGTCCAAATGCCGGTCTGCCTCCTCTACCCGGACGGCTTCAATCTGAGCCATGGGCGGCGGGGAAGTCTGAAGCTCTGTCAGGAAATGTTCCAGTTCTTCCGGTTCCCCCTCAAGGACGCCCTCGAGTCCTGCTGAAGTGTTGCGCACCCATCCGCAGACGTTATGAACTTCGGCAAGGCGGTGGAGAAACGGGCGGAATCCGACTCCCTGCACGATTCCTTCTGTTTCAATGCGGATGCGTCTTTTCATGACTGCGCTTTCCTGATGTGCTCTTCGATGAAGACGGAGAGTTCCTGTATGCCGTCTTTTGTCCGGCTGCTGACCCGGAAGAGGGGAGCGTCAGGATTTACTGTTTTATAGTTGGCGCCCACCCGTGATTCGTCGAACTCAAAGTAAGGCATCATGTCGTATTTATTCAGGACAAGACAGTCTGTGTCAGTGAACATGAGCGGATATTTTTCTACTTTGTCGTCGCCTTCCGGGATACTCAGGAGCGTGATGCGCAGAGATTCCCCAATGCGGAATTCTGCGGGGCATACGAGGTTTCCGACATTTTCCACAAAGATGACGTCCAGGTCATCGAGGGGAAGTTCAGGCAGGATGTGCTGGATGCTCATGGCCTCGATATGGCATGCGCCGTCAGTATTAAGCTGCACGGCCGGGATTCCCAGAGCCGCGATGCGCTCGGCGTCTGTCTGGCCTGCGATATCACCTTCGATGACACCGATGCGCCAGTTGGCTTTTAAGCTGCCGATCAGAGAGGTGATAAGGCTTGTCTTTCCGGCGCCCGGGCTTCCCATCACATTGATCATGCAGATATGGTGAGCGGCAAGAGTCTCCTTTACTTCGTCGCTCACATCTTCATTCCAGTCCATTACCTGATGCAGTACTTTGATCTCCATCGATGTCTACCTCCAAACTTTTGATATAAAATTCTTTTCCTGACAGGAGTTTCAGTCTCATGCTCCCGCAGTGTGGGCATTTCAGATGATGAGGCGTTATCTCCCCCTCTTTCTTACAGTCCTGACAGCGGATCTTGACGGGAAGGGTTTCCGACTCAATGCGGGCGCCCTCTGCAATGGTGCCCTCTGCGAGCATGTCCAGATAGATCTGGATGCAGTCCGGGACAATGCCCCGGAGTTCTCCGATGCACAGCCGGATGACCCGTATCCTGGAGGCGTTTTGCGCCTGGGCTTCCCGGATGCAGTCATCGAGAAGATGTTCTGTTATGCTCAGTTCATGCATAGAGAGTCCTCCTGTAAAATATTCACTATTGGGACAGATTTTCCATATCGGTTCGTAACCGGGGGAAAAGATCGCCTATTGCTCATTTTAGCACATTTTTAACAGAATGAAACATAAAAAATCGCAATCAGCTATTGTAAAATCGGTGAATCAGGATTATAAATAAAGATGGTGGTTTTTTTCTGCTTTGGCGCTGTTTCCGGACAGGATGTCCGGGAGGCCATTTACTATAGAGAAAAGAGAGTGAGTGAAAGGAGGATTACGATAATGATACCATTACTGATCGGAATTCCGGCAGTGCTGGCGGTGCTGTTCCAGTTTATCAGAAATGAAAAAGCAAGAGGATACGTCGTCTATGCAGGAGCCGGTATTGTTATGCTCACTACGGTTATTTTTATCGTTCGCTGGATTTCCGGCGGGGCACAGGTATGGCTGCTCTATCCTGAGACAGAACTGATTGATCATCTGATGACGGCGGGGGACATTTTTCTGATGTGCCTGATTATCTTTCTGAGTATAAAATACAGGAAGATACTTCCCATTATTCTGTCTGTACTGCAGACAGCACTTGTGGTGTACACGGAGTTTACCGCAGAGATCAAAACAGGACCGCATATGATGGTGGACTGGCTGACGATCCTGATGTGCATCATCATTGCATTTATCGGCGGGTTTATCTGTATCTATACGGTGGGATATATGAAAGGCTATCACGAACATCACAAGGATGTGAAGGACAGACAGCCGTTCTTTTTTTCTATGCTGTTTCTGTTCCTTGCGGCAATGTTCGGACTGGTACTTTCGCAGAATCTGATCTGGATTTATTTTTTCTGGGAGGTTACAAGTGTCATCTCATTCCTTATGATTGGATATACGCGCACGGATGAAGCGGTGGGCAACAGTTTCTGCGCCCTCTGGATGAACCTTCTCGGCGGCCTGGGGTTTGCTGTGGCGATCGCGCTGATGGCGCAGATTCATGGGACGGCAAGTCTTCTTGAAGTGGTCAATATCGGGGCGCTCCTCCCACTGATGTGTCTGTCGCTGGCGGGCCTTACGAAATCGGCGCAGCTTCCGTTTTCCACCTGGCTTTTGGGAGCTATGGTGGCCCCAACGCCGTCCAGCGCGCTGCTCCACAGTGCGACGATGGTCAAAGCGGGTGTGTATCTTCTGATCCGTATTTCGCCTGCGCTCGAGGGCAATCTCGTTGGGATTATCGTATCCAGCATCGGCGGCCTTACATTTATCATGGCAAGCATGATGGCGATCGCGCAGAATGATGCGAAAAAGGTGCTGGCCTTTTCTACCATATCGAACCTGGGGCTGATCGTCGGATGCTCCGGTATCGGCGTGGAGGAGACCGTGTGGGCGGCCATCTTCCTTATGATTTTCCATGCGGTCAGCAAATCTATGCTGTTCCAGTCTGTGGGAGCTGCGGAAAATACGCTTGGTTCCAGAGACATAGAGGATATGCACGGTCTGATTATCACAGTCCCGCGCCTCGCATATATCATGGGGATCGGTATTGCAGGCATGTACCTGGCGCCCTTTGGCATGCTCATTTCAAAATGGGTCGCTCTTAAGGCTTTTGTGGATTCCGGAAATGTTATTCTGGTGCTTTTCATCGCATATGGCAGCGCCACGACTATGTTCTACTGGACAAAATGGCTGGCGAAACTGCTCTGTTTCCATATACCGAGAGAGACGGTGAAAGATGTGACGCGCAGGGATGAATATGCCTCCATGTTCTTCCATGCAGCTACAATGATACTGCTCTGCCTGCTCCTTCCGCTGGTAGCGATAGGAGTGGTGAATCCGATCGTGCGGGAATTGTTCGGAAACTCGAGGGATGTGCTTTCCATGAGCGTGCTCACGACAATGGCGATTATGCTTGTCTCGATTTTCATTGTTCCGGCTGTCATGTTCTTTGTCAGCAGAAGATCACACAGAGAGATTGTTCCTATATATATGAACGGAATCAATGAAGGGGACAACCGTTTCTATGTGAACAGCTACGGAGAGAAAGAGCATCTGTACTTAAGCAACTGGTATCTGCGATTTGAGTTTGGGCGCAGACACCTCAGAGTGCCGTCCATCATCATGGCGGCGGCAGTGCTCGTTGTCGGCTTCTGCCTTGTAATAGGAGGTGTGTCATGGTAAAAGTAGTTTTTGTTCTGGCATATCTGATTTTGGCGCCTTTCCTGGGCTGTCTTTTGGATGGAATAGACCGTATCATCAGTGCGAGGATGCAGCGGAGAAAAGGGCCGGGGCTTCTCCAGCCTTTCTACGATCTGGGAAAGCTCTTCTCCAAAGAAATGATTGCGGTTAATAATGTGCAGCTTCTTCTGAACCTGAGCTATCTTGTTATCCTGATGATCGCGGGCTGCATGCTCTTTGCAGGAGCGGATCTCCTGATGGTGCTGTTTATCCTTAGTACTGCGGACATGTTTCTTATCATGGCGGCGTCCAGTGATTCCTCGCCATATGCGAATATGGGAGCGAACAGGGAGATGCTTCAGATGATGGCTTACGAGCCGCTGACGCTCCTGATTGCAGTCGGATTCTACCTGACGACCGGCTCTTTCCAGGTGTCAGATATTATCCAGGCTGATGTGAGCGCAGTTCTGTGGATGCCGGGACTTCTGGTTGGATTTATGTTCACAGCGGCGATCAAATTCAGGAAATCACCGTTTGACCTTTCTACAAGCCATCATGCGCATCAGGAGCTGGTAAAAGGACTGACGACAGAGATGTCAGGCACTACGCTCGCGATCATGGATATTGCGGAATACTATGAAAAAGTACTGCTGTTCGGTATTTTCTTCCTGTTCTTTGTGAACAGTACATGGTGGAGCTGGATCGCAGCGCTCCTGGTCTGTGTCGTGATATTTTTTATGGAGACACTGTGGGACAATATCAGCGCGCGTGTGAAATGGAAGACTCTGCTCTATAGCTGCTGGGTGGTAACACTGGTGGCCGGAGGAGTAAATATACTGATCTTAATGCTGGACAAGTGAGCAGGAGGTTAAAAACTATGAATAAAGTATCTAAATCGCCGTGGCTGCTCCATTATGATGCCAGCAGCTGCAACGGATGTGACATCGAGGTCCTCGACTGTCTTACGCCAAAGTATGATATCGAGCGTTTCGGGATCATCAATACGGGAGATCCGTTCCAGGCCGATATCCTCCTGATAACAGGCGGTGTGAACAGCCAGACCGAAAGTGTTGTAAAACAGCTTTACAGCCAGATGCCGGAGCCGAAAGTCGTGGTAGCTGTCGGGATCTGCGCGTGTACGGGCGGTGTGTTTAAAGAATGTTACAATATCAAAGGCGGGATCGACACGGTGATCCCGGTCGATGTGTATGTGCCGGGCTGCGCTGCCCGGCCGGAAGCGATCATAGACGGAGTCGTGAAGGCTCTGGGGGTTCTGGATGAGAAACAGGCGGCAATGCAGAAGAGCAGGAGGTGACAGAAATGGTCGGCAGAAATGAGATAACGAAGATAACGAGAGCTCAGTTTTTCCCTGCGGTTGTGCAAAAGAAGACAGAGAACTGGCGTCTGGTCCAGATCTGTGCAGTGTCTGTGGATCACGGATATGAGATGAGCTATTCCTTCTGCAAAGGATATGACATGGAGACGTACCGTCTGGAACTGGAGGAAGAGGACGAAGTGGCCAGCATCACTCAGATATACCCGTGTGCTTTTCTGCAGGAAAATGAGGCGAAACAGCTCTTTGGAGTAAATATCACGAACATCAAGCCGGATTATAAGGATAAGGTTTACCGGATCGATGAGACGACACCGTTTAAGAAGAAGGAGTAGGCAGAGATGGCAAAGAGAAGTATAGTACCTTTTGGTCCCCAGCATCCCGTACTGCCGGAACCGGTACATCTGGATCTGATTCTGGAAGATGAGACAGTGGTAGGTGCGGTCCCGAGCATCGGGTACATCCACAGGGGACTTGAGAAACTTGTAGATAAGAGAGACTTTAAACAGTATTCCTATATCGCAGAGAGAATCTGTGGAATCTGCAGCTGCGGACACGGACTGGGCTACTGTATGGCGATAGAGGAAGTCATGGGGATTGAGGTGCCGGAGAGGGCGGATTATCTCCGTGTCATATGGGTGGAGATGAGCCGTATTCACAGCCATCTGCTCTGGCTCGGACTGCTGGCAGATGCCATGGGATTTGAGAGTCTGTTCATGGAGAGCTGGAGGATCAGAGAAAAGATTCTGGATATGTTCGATGAGACGGCAGGCGGCAGGATTATTCACTCGGTGAATCAGGTGGGCGGAGTCCAGAAAGATATGGACAGCACCATGCTGAATCATCTGCTTGAAACAGTCAGAGACATGGAAAAAGATTTAAAACCTGTGGTCGATACGTTCCTTCTGGACTATTCCGTACAGACCCGCCTGAAAGGGACAGGCATCCTCACGGCGGACGATGCTGTCGCCCTTGGAGCAGTAGGTCCGATGCTGCGGGCGAGCGGAGTCGAGTATGACGCCCGTGTGCTCGGTTACGGAGCATATAAGAACCTGACCGTTGGCCCGATCACATCCAGCGATGGAGACTGTTACGGCCGATGCGAGGTGCGGCTTAAAGAACTCTTCCAGTCTTTTGACCTGATCCGCGAAGCGGTCGGGAAGATGCCTGCAGGGGAGATCAGCGTGCCGGTGAAAGGAAACCCGTCCGGAGAGTATTTCGTGAGGATCGAACAGCCCAGGGGAGAGGCGATCTATTATATCAAGGGAAACGGAACAAAATATCTGGACCGTTTTCGTCTGCGCACGCCTACGACGAGCAACATCCCGCCTCTGGTGGAGACGCTCAAAGGATGTCAGCTGGCGGATGTGCCGGTCCTGATCCTGACCATTGATCCATGCGTGAGCTGTACAGAGCGCTGACGGCATGGCCAGGTGAAGTTGTGTATACGGAGTTTAGCCGGCTGTTAAGCGGCGGAATGGAGCGGTAATATGGATAAAACGAGAATGTTTGCATTTGCCGGAAGGGTACTTGGAAACCTTTTTCGGAAACCGGCAACGACGCGGTATCCTGAAGAGCCCATAGAGTATCCGGAGAGGATGAGGGGGCACATCAGGGTTGAGATGGAAAACTGCATCACCTGCGGGATGTGTATGAGGTCATGTCCCTCCCAGGCCATCCGGGTGGACCGGAAAGCAGGAACATGGACAATCGAGCGCTTTGACTGCGTGCAGTGCGGATTCTGTGTGCTCGCGTGCCCGAAGAAATGTCTGTTCATGGAAAAAGGCTATACAGAGCCGGACACTCTGAAGAAGAGCGAGACATTTACAAAGCCGAAAGAAGAGAAAAAAGAGGAGGCGGACGCAGCGGGCGGAAAGCCTGTTCTGGATTCAGAGAAGTGTGTATACTGTACACTCTGCGCAAAGAAATGCCCTCAGGAGGCGATCCATGTGGAGAGGAAAGAGAAGATATGGAAGCTGGATGATGAGAAATGCGTGGAGTGCGGGATATGCGCGGGAGCGTGTCCGAAAAAAGCAATCGGGCTGAAAGAGTAAGAGGATTATGATTGGTTTTGTACCGCAGGGAATGTAACACCTATGAATCATTATATTGCACAGAGTATCTTCAGATCCATCCATGAGGGAAAATGGCTCAGCATCGAGTACCGCAATCAGAATGATGAGACGACGAGTTACTGGATCGCTGTTAATGGGATCAATGTGAAAAACAGGACGCTGAGTGTAGACGGCTTCCACCTCACGAAGCATACGGTCGGAGAATTCCGGGTGATCTATCTGGATTCCATCCTGTCTGCATCCGTGGTGGAGGCTTCCTATACAAAGATACGCCCTGAGCTGGTCAGAGATATTGAGGAGCAGCCGGAGAAGTATGATTCTATCTTCGGGCGGCCTGTAAATTTAAAGATCCTGAACTATCTGGCTGACTGCAGCCGGCTCGATACAGAACTCTACGAATGTGACTATTCCCTGATTCACAAGATGGACGGAAGTACCCTGCAGGGGAGAGAGTACCATTTGACAGATGAGCAGTTCGCCGAGTTTGTGCGGCAGTTCCAGCGTGAAAGCACGCATAAGGCGGACGGCCGGAAATCAGGAGAGCATACATGGAAGTACCGTCAGCTTGCCCTGAATGAACTGAGTATTCCCGTGCGCGGCAGAAGCGCAGGGGGAGAGGCGCTGTATGTGATGGCTTACCGCAGGCTGAACCTGGATGTGCGCCGAAGAACGCTGAGAGCAGATGACGATGTAACGATATGCAGGGAGTTTACCGTTGGCGGAGAGCAGGAGAGCATCCGCCGTTATATGGACCCGGCTGATTATGATCTGCTCAATGACTTTGAGAAGAACCGGGAAATCATAAAAGACAGGCTTACTGTTTACAATCAGCTAAGACAGGGGGTGGACGACCGCCCTTATATTATTGCGCTTGGAAGAGACATCAAGGTGGATCTGAACAGTGAGTATCAGTGGATTGCGAAAAGTCTGGAAGAGGGGAACGAGACATATCCGGTCAGGGCTTTTTTCGGGAAAATGACGTCAAGGCCCGTGAGACGCAGGGAATATCCGCTGGCGATCCTTGAGAAAAAGGTGAATCTGGATCAGCTTCTTGCCATCCACAACGCTGTGAAATATCCTGTGACCTATGTGCAGGGACCGCCTGGAACAGGGAAATCCTATACCATCATCAATACGATTATCACGGCATTTTTTAACGAGAAGACCGTGCTGTTTTCTTCCTATAACAGGCAGCCGATCAACACAGTCGTGGATAAGCTCAAGGCGATGGAGTATAAAAAGGGCATCCGCATCCCTTTTCCTGTGATACGTCTGGGAAATGCAGATTTTACAAAAGAAGCGCTCAAAGAGATGAAAGAATTCTACGCTGAGCTTGGGAAGTGGAAAGTATTTGAGGGAACTCTGGAAAAGAACCGGGATGAAAAGACTGCCCGCGCAAAACGGCTCACGGAGCTTTTGCGGAAATATGAAGAGACGCTCAGCCTCAGAGAGAAGAAAGAGGCGATCGAGTGTCTGATGAGCACGAACCGGCATCTGACATTTCAGGCGGACCTTCAGGGGCGGCAGCTAGCCGAAATAGAACGGGAACTCGAAGACATTGGAGAGATCACGAACGCCCAGGCGCTGGAACTGCTGGACGATGATGAGAAGGAGTTCCGGAAATACCTGCATTTTACCTCGATCCGCTGTCTGAAGAGAATGGCGGAGCCAAAAAACAGGGATCTGCGGAATATTCTCGAGATCGAGGATGAAAACGAGCAGGTAAAAGCGTTCAACCAGTATATCAGAGAACCGGAGAGTCTGAAGCGTTTTTTAAAGATATTTCCTGTTGTTGCGGCGACCTGTATCTCCGCACACAGGCTCGGGAAACCGGAGCCTTATTTTGACATGACGATCATGGACGAGGCAAGCCAGTGCAATACTGCCATGTCGCTGGTTCCGGTCATCAGGGGAAAGAATCTGATGCTGGTGGGCGATCCCCAGCAGCTTAGTCCGGTGATTCTGCTGGATGAAAAGGACAACATGATCCTTCGCCAGCGATACCGTATACCAGAGGAATATGACTACATAAAGAACTCCATATACAAGGCGTTTCTGGCGAATGACGCGGTGAGTGAAGAGATCCTGCTGCGGCATCATTACAGGTGCTGTCCGTCCATCATTACATTTAACAACAAAAAATATTACAATAATAAACTGCTCATCGAGAGTGGGGCAGATCCGGAAACTCCGCTTGTTTATGTAGACGTGGCGGACAACCGGACAGACTGTAAGAATACTGCGCCGGAAGAAGCGGCGCGCATCCTGGAATATGCGAAAAGGCATCCACAGAAGGAGATCGGCATTATTACGCCGTTTGCCAATCAGAAAGATCACATCAACGGACTGCTGAAGAAGGAAAAACTGGACAACGTATCCTGCGGCACAGTCCATACATTTCAGGGGGATCAGAAAGACATCATCCTGTTTTCCACCGCCCTGACTGACCAGACGTCGGACAAGACTTACAACTGGCTGAAGAACAACCGGGAGCTCATCAACGTGGCGACTTCAAGAGCAGTCGAGAAGCTGGTGCTCTTTTCGAGTACAAAGAATCTGGAACGGCTGCACCGGGATGCGGACAGGGATGATATGTACGAACTGGTGCAGTATATAAGGAAAAACGGCGCTTATGAAGTGACTCCCGACGAGGTGACTTCCCGGGCGCTTGGCGTCAAACCTTACAGTACGCAGACAGAAGAGGCGTTTCTGGTAAGCCTGAACCATGCACTTGGCAATATCCTGAACAATGGCAGGAGATGTGCGGTCAGAAAAGAAGTGGCAGTATCACAGATGTTCCGGGAGGAGATCTCCGGTGACAGTCTGTTTGGCAATGGAAGATTCGATTTTGTGATCTGCGAACGGGAATCCGGAGGAGGCGAGACGCCGATCCTGGCAATAGAACTGGACGGGATGGAGCATCAGGACGATGAACTGATAAAAAGGCGTGACAGAAAGAAGTCGCAAATATGCCGGGCGCACGGTTTTGAACTGATAAGAGTGGAAAACTCCTACGCCAGACGATATTATTATATCAAGGAAATACTGGAAGAATATTTCAAAAGGATAAGGTGACAATGGGTTTTGATTTCTATAAACGGGCTGCCATTGTCTGCCGGTCCATCCCATGCGGGAAAGAAACAGGGGGATTGCTATGGCTTTATACGCAATGGGAGATTTTCACCTCTCTTTTGCAGTGGATAAACCGATGGATGTATTCGGGGATGAGTGGAAGAACCACGTCAGGAAGATTGAGAAATACTGGAAGAAATATGTAAAGGAGACGGATACTGCGGTCATCACCGGTGATCATTCCTGGGGGAGAAATCTTCAGGAGTGCAGAGAAGACCTGGAGTTCATCGCGGCGCTTCCCGGGCGCAAGATCCTGCTTCGGGGCAATCATGATATGTTCTGGGATGCGAAGAAGACAGAGCGTCTGAACAGCCTGTACAAGGGACGTCTTAACTTTCTCCAGAATAATTTCTATGCATATGAAGATTATGCCCTTGTAGGTACGAAAGGATACTGCTATGAGGGCAAAGACACTTATGAGCATTTTGAGAAGATCAGGGACAGAGAGCTTGCAAGGCTGCGCACGTCTTTTGAGGCCGCGGCGTCGGCAGGATACAGGAAGTTTCTTATGTTTCTCCACTATCCGCCGACGAGCATCGGTGAGACAGAGAGCGGATTCACAAGGATGGCTCAGGAATACGGGACGGAGCAGGTCGTCTATTCCCACTGCCATGGGAAAGCAAGATATGGCGACAGTTTTCACGGAGATGTTGACGGCACAGTCTATCATCTTGTGTCTTCAGATTACCTGAGATTCAGACCGGAAAGGATATTATGAAGATCATCATATCACCAGCAAAAAAAATGAATACAGATACAGACACTCTGGAGTGCAGGAGCATGCCGGTCTTTCTGGATGAGTCGGCAGAACTTCTCAGGTGGATGAGACAGCTTACATTTGCACAGGCAAAAGAACTCTGGAAATGTAATGACAGAATAGCGGAGCAGAACTACAGGAGATTTCAGGAGATGGATCTGGAGAGCTGCCTTACGCCTGCCGTTATCTCATATGAGGGGATTCAATATCAGTACATGGCGCCTGCGGTGTTTGGGGGCGCTCAGACGGACTACATTCAGGAGCATCTGCGTATCCTGTCAGGATTCTACGGCGTGCTCAGGCCCTTTGACGGCGTGACGCCCTACCGTCTGGAGATGCAGGCGAAAGCGTCTGAAGCGGGCAGTCTGTACCAGTTCTGGGGCGATAAACTGTACCGGGAAACAGCCCGCGGGGGAGACGTGATCGTAAACCTGGCATCGAAAGAGTACTCGAAATGTGTGGAGAAGTATCTGACGCCTGGGGACAGGTATGTGACGGTAGTATTCGGTGAACTCTCCGGAGGGAAAATCAGGCAGAAAGGTACGCTTGCAAAGATGGCGCGGGGTGAGATGGTGCGCTATCTCGCGGAGAATGGTGTGGAGGAGCCGGCCGGGATACGGGAATTTGACAGGCTCGGGTACCAGTTTGAGGAAAAGCTTTCAAATGACAGAGAATATATTTTTCTGAAAAAAGGAAAAGAAGAGGAGACGGATTATGTATAAGGCATCAGAGAAAAGATATGAGAACATGCTTTACAACCGCTGTGGGAACAGTGGGTTAAAACTTCCGGCAGTATCCCTGGGGCTCTGGCACAATTTCGGGGATACGTCGCCGTTTGAGATGATGAGACAGATCTGCTTTACGGCATTTGACAATGGGATCACGCATTTTGATCTTGCGAATAATTACGGACCGCAGCCCGGGAGAGCGGAGGAGAATTTCGGGCGGATGCTGAAAGAAGACCTTGGACAGTACCGTGATGAGATGATCATCAGCACAAAAGCCGGGTATGATATGTGGCCGGGGCCGTACGGCAACTGGGGCAGCAGGAAATACCTGCTTGCGAGCCTGGATCAGAGTCTGCAGAGAATGGGGCTTGAATACGTGGATATCTTCTATCATCACAGGATGGATCCGGAGACGCCTCTCGAGGAGACGATGGGAGCCCTTGCTCAGGCGGTCAGATCCGGAAAGGCGCTTTACGCAGGGCTTTCAAATTATGACGGAGATACGATGGAAAAGGCAGCGGCGATCCTTGAGGAACTGCACTGCCCGTTTATTATCAACCAGAACCGCTATTCGATCCTGGACCGGACGATCGAGAACAACGGGCTGAAAGATAAGGCAAAGAAACTTGGCAAAGGCATTATTGCCTTTAGTCCGCTTGCCCAGGGACTGCTGACGAACCGGTATCTGAACGGTATTCCCGAAGACAGCCGCATCAGAACAGACGGAAGATTTCTGAAAGAGGAGGCGCTGACAGAAAAACGCCTGCAGCAGATCAGGAAACTGAACGGCATCGCGGCAGGGCGGGGACAGAGTCTTGCGGAAATGGCGCTGAGCTGGCTGCTCCGCGACGGGATGGTGACAAGCGTACTCGTCGGAGCATCCAGGCCGGAGCAAGTGCTCAACGATATTAAGGCGGTCCAGAATATTGAGTTCAGCGAAGAGGAAATCAGGAAGATCGATGCGCTGTAGTCAGCGCTCCGGCATCATCTGCATCCAGCGGCCATATGTGCGTCAGAGAACCTGTTTTCTGCCTTTGTCCAGTCAATCACATGGAACCAGTCGTCGATATATGCGGCACGCAGATTATAGTGTTTCAGATAGTATGCGTGCTCCCAGACGTCGATGTTCAGGATCAGTGTGCGCGAGCGGAGTACCGGTGTATTCTGATTGGACGAGGTTATGATCCTGAGCGTTCCCCTGTCAGACACAAGCCATGCATATCCGGAACCGAAGACCGACAGGGCGGCGTCTTTGAACTGCGCCCGGAAATTCTCGGGACTTCCGAACTGGCGCGACATCTCCCGGAAAAGCCGGGATGAGGAGGCCGTACTCCTGGCGGAAGCACAGCTCTTCATACCGTCAAAGTAAAAACGGTGATTATATACTCCGCCTGCATTATTGCGGAGCGGCGCCTGGAGATGGCAGGGAAGCCTGCGCCATACGCAGAGAAGCTCCTCCAGTGAATACTGCTGTAATACAGGATTCTCTTCAAGGAAATGATTCAGATTATCGATATATGTCTGGAGGTGGCGGTTGTGATGAAGATTCATCGTCTTCTCGTCAATGTAAGGTTCGAGGGCATCGTAAGCATATGGCAGGGGTGTGTTGATAAAAGGATAATAGTTGTTCATGTTAAACTCCCGGATCTTCTTTCTGAATAATCTATGAAAGAAATCCATACATGTTTCCTGCTGCGGCAAAGAAATTACAGTTCAGATAACGAGGTGTCTTAATGTACATAGGAGATTTACACATTCACTCCAGATATTCCCGGGCGACAAGCAAAGACTGTACTCCGGAACATCTGGATCTGTGGTCCAGAAAAAAGGGGATACACATCGTAGGGACGGGAGATTTCACCCATCCGGCATGGCGGGAGGAGCTGGCAGAGAAGCTCAGACCGGCTGAGGACGGGCTCTATGTACTCAAAGAAGAATACAGGATCAGGGACGGGAGCGTCCCGGGAGAAATTATCCCCCGCTTTGTCGTAACGGGTGAGATCAGTTCCATCTATAAGAAAAACGGAAAGGTGCGGAAAGTACACAGTCTGATCATACTGCCGGGGATTGAGGATGCGCAGAGGATCTCGGTGAAACTGGAACAGATCGGAAACATCCATTCGGACGGCCGCCCGATCCTTGGGCTGGACTGTCACGATCTTCTCGAGATCATCCTTGAACTGTGCCCGAAAGCAGTCTATGTGCCGGCGCATATATGGACGCCGCATTTTTCTTTATTCGGAGCATTTTCCGGCTTTGACACAGTAGAAGAGTGTTTTGAAGATCTGACTCCGCATATACACGCTGTGGAAACGGGGCTGTCTTCTGATCCGCCGATGAACTGGCGTGTCTCGGCGCTGGACAGGTACCAGCTGATCTCCAATTCAGACGCCCACTCTCCGTCAAAACTTGGGAGAGAGGCGAACCTGCTGGATATCCCGCTGTCCTATGAAGGGCTTTCCCGCGCCATACAGACCGGGGATGGGTTAAGCGGCACGATCGAATTCTTTCCGGAAGAGGGCAAGTACCATATGGACGGACACCGGAAATGCAATCTCTGCCTGACTCCGTCCGATACCCTGAAATATAACGGGATCTGTCCGGTGTGCGGCAGAAAGATTACGGTCGGCGTGTCGCACAGGGTGGAAGAACTGGCAGACCGGGAAGAAGGCTGCATACGGGAAAACGCAAAGCTGTTTGAGAGCCTCGTGCCTTTGCAGGAGGTTATCGGGGCGTCTTCCGGCCGCTCGGCGTCAAGTGTGAAAGTCCAGAGGGAATATGAGAAGATGCTTGCTGAACTGGGGCCAGAGTTCGAGATACTGAGGAACCTTCCTCTGGAAGATATCTGCAGAGTGTCCGGAACCCGTGTGGCAGAAGGGATCTCAAGGCTGAGGCAGGGGCAGGTAGAACGTATCCCGGGATTTGACGGGGAGTATGGAGCCATAAAACTGTTCAGTACAGAAGAACTCAATAATACAGAGGGACAGATGAGTTTCTTCAATCTTCTTGAAGTGCAGGCGGGGGAAACCGGAAAAGTGGGAACAGAAGCCGGAACTGCCGGCGGAACAAAGCGAAAAGAAGAGGCTGAACACAGGAAAACGCCGGAACAGACTTCGTTTTTCGGTCTCAATCCGGAGCAGGAATATGCGGTGCGCTGTACTTCGCCGCGGATCGCGGTCAAGGCAGGACCTGGCACCGGAAAGACAAAGACGCTGGTATCACGTCTTCAATATCTTCTGGAATATCGAAAAGTGCGCCCTGCGGAGATCACAGCGGTCACATTTACCAACCAGGCTGCAGCGGAAATGCAGAGCAGAGTTGAGCGGGCGGCGCAAAAGAAACAGACAGGACGGGCAGTCCGGATAGGGACGTTTCACAGTATCTGCCTCGAATTTCTGAAAGAGCAGGGGGAAGTGTTCACGCTGATTGGAGAAGCCGAACAGCGCAGACTGGCAGAGCAGGTCATCGCACAGACAGGTCTTACGATAAAGCCCGGCAAATTCCTGGAGGCTGTATCACGCAGGAAGTCCGGTGTTCATCCTGGCGAAGAGGAAGCGTTCCGCATGTATGAAGAAAGAAAACAGGAACTGCGTCTGTTTGACTATGACGACCTCCTGCTGCGGACGTCAGAACGGATCGAGAGCGGACAGGCTGGCGATGGCTGGGAGAAGCGGTTCCGGTATTTACTGGTGGATGAATTTCAGGATATCAGCCCGGTACAGCTCAGGCTTGTGAAGCTGTGGAGCAGAGCGGGCAGAGAGCTGTTTGTCATCGGAGACCCGGATCAGTCGATCTATGGGTTTCGCGGGGCGGACAGCGCCTGCTTTGAATGGCTGCGGCGGGAATATGACGATCTCGAGGTTGTCAGCCTGAAAGAGAATTACCGATCTTCACCGCAGATACTTAGAGCGGCTGCGGAGGTGATGGGACAGGCAGAGAACAGCGCCGGCAACCGGAAGGGCGGCCAGTCAGAACAGCTTCATGCCAACTGCCCGGATAACGTGCCTGTCCGGATCGTCCGGGCGGGGAGTCCTGCCGGGGAGGGAGTCTATATCGCAAAAGAGATCAGCCGGATGGCAGGGGGGATTGATATGATCGAGGCCCATCAGGCTGCCTGGAAGCATCCGGAGAAGAAGATCCGCAGTTTTGACCAGATTGCCGTCCTGTGCCGAACCCACTATCAGGCAGAGCTGGTGGAGAAATGCCTGCGCAGAGAAAGTATCCCCTGCATCGTGGCGGGAAGGGAGGATTATCTCAACGCCGAAGCAGTGCAGAACAGCCTTTGTTTTTTTCGTCTGCTCGAGCAAAGGACAGGCAAGAAGGCGCTGAACACGAACGACAATGTTCCTGCTATGAAGATATGCGCAAAATATTTCTGGAAGCTCGAATGGAGTCCCCTGGCCGAGGGAGTGATCGATAAAGTCCTTCTCCGGTTTCAGATGTCCTATAAGAAGAAAGCGCCTTACAGATTTCTGGAACAGTGGATGGAGGAGGCCGGGCTGGCGGACGATCCGGATATGCAGAAGCTAATGCAGGCGTCCGTATTCCACGGAACAATGAGCGGATTTCTGTATGCGCTGGAACTGGGAGAAGAGAACGATCTGAAACGCTGCAGGGAGAAAGAATACACGTCCGGGGCGGTCACGGTTATGACTCTGCATGGATCGAAAGGGCTGGAATTTCCGGTAGTCTTCATCTATGGAGCGGAACAGGGATCGATCCCCCTGGAAAGAGCGACGGCTCCGGCTGATAAAGAGGAAGAGCGCCGGCTGTTCTACGTCGGGATGACAAGAGCACAGGAGGAACTGATTCTTACGACTTCCGGCAAAGAGTCAGAATTTATCAGTGGGATACCGGAATCAGTTTCCGTGCGTGAGAATGCAGAGAAAAAGAAAAAGACAGAGGAGTGGGAGCAGATGAGTCTTTCCGCCTTTCTCGTTGACAATTCCCCCGCGATACTTTAGATTATAAATGATAAGGAGAATATACCATTATGAAATTAGGGGAAAGACAGGTACTGACTGTTGTTAAAAAAGTTGATTTCGGCGTATATTTAGGAAGCGATGAGGAGAGGGTTCTGCTCCCGAAGAAACAGGTGCCTGACGGGATCGAAGCGGGAGATCCCATAGAAGTATTTCTGTATAAAGATTCTTCCGACCGCATGATTGCAACGACGAAGATGCCGAAGATTACGCTCGGCGGACTGGCAGTGCTTGAAGCAGTGGATGTAGGGCGCATTGGAGCGTTTCTGGACTGGGGGCTTGAGAAGGATCTCCTCCTCCCGTTTAAAGAGCAGACGGCAAAAGTGGAGAAAGGCGACCGCTGTTTTGTCAGCCTGTATATTGACAAAAGCGGACGTCTCTGCGCCACGATGAAAGTCTATCCTCTGCTGCGCAGTGATTCACCATATAAGAAGAATGACACAGTGCGGGGGACGGTCTATGAGATCAGCCGGGAATACGGAGTGTTTGTTGCAGTGGACGATAAATATTCCGCCCTTATTCCGAAAAGAGAAGTGTACGCAAAGGTGTCCATCGGACAGCAGATCGAGGCCCGCGTAGCAGCGGTGAAAGCAGACGGGAAGCTTGACTTAAGCGTCAGGGGACGGATACCGGAGCAGATGGATACAGATGCACAGAAGATTATGGAACGCATCGAAAAGAGCGGCGGGATCCTTCCGTTCACAGATAAGGCAGATCCGGACCGCATCCGGGATGAGCTTGGTATGAGCAAAGCGGCATTTAAAAGAGCTGTAGGAAGGCTTCTGAAACAGGGAAAGATAAAAATCGATGAGGAGCAGGGAAAAATCTTGCAATCCGGCATAAATCGGGTATAATAATCAGTAGGAACGCGTATGGTATAAAATGCCACCCGTTCTATCGTGTATGGTATACGCGAAAGCAGAATGTAAAGAGAAAGGAGAACATATTATGAAAGTTCAGAACATCACAGATATAGAAGGCTTTTTCAAAGTCGTTGACGAGTGCAAAGGAAAGGTTGAGCTTGTGACAGGCGAGGGAGACAGACTGAACCTGAAATCCAAGCTTTCCCAGTACGTATCCATGGCAAACATTTTCTCAAACGGAGAGATTCCGGAGCTGGAAGTCATTGCATATGAGAAAGAGGACACAGACAAACTGCTCAGGTTCATGCTTGACGGTGGACAATAAGATAGGGAATAACGAAATGACAGGTGAGGGCGTTTCCCGCATGATGGGAACCGCCCTTTTCTATATCAGAGGTGAGACATGAGTTTTGTACATTTGCATGTCCATACAGAGTACAGTCTGCTGGACGGTTCAAACAAGATAAAAGAGTATGTTGCACGGGTGAAAGAGCTTGGTATGGACAGTGCGGCGATCACAGATCACGGCGTCATGTACGGAGTTATTGATTTCTATAAAGAAGCCCGCGCCCAGGGGATCAAACCGGTTCTGGGCTGCGAAGTGTATGTGGCTCCGGACTCCAGGTTCGACAGGGAAGTTTCGGGCGGAGAAGACAGATATTATCACCTCGTGCTGCTGGCGGAAAACAATGAAGGCTATGCAAATCTTATGAAAATAGTATCAAAAGGCTTTATTGACGGATACTATTACCGTCCCCGTGTGGACAAAGAACTGCTGAGACAGTATCATACAGGACTCATAGCCTTAAGCGCGTGTCTTGCAGGAGAAGTACAGCGCTATATTGTGAAAGGGCTCTATGACGAGGCAAAAAAGACAGCTCTGGAATACAGGGATATCTTCGGTGAGGGAAACTATTTTCTCGAACTCCAGGATCATGGACTGCCGGATCAGGCGTTCGTGAACCAGCAGCTCATAAAAATGTCGCAGGAGACAGGCATCGATCTTGTCGCGACCAATGACGTACACTACACTTATGCTGAGGACGAAGTTCCCCACGATATCCTGCTGTGCATCCAGACAGGAAAGAAACTCTCGGATGAGAACAGGATGCGCTATGAGGGCGGACAATATTATGTGAAATCACCCGAGGAGATGGAGAAGCTCTTTCCATATGCGCTTCAGGCACTGGACAATACACAGAGGATCGCGGACCGCTGTTCTGTCGAAATTGAGTTTGGAGTTACGAAACTTCCGAAATATGACGTGCCATCCGGGTATACTTCCTGGGAATATCTTCAGAAACTCTGCTGGGAAGGCCTGGAGAATCGCTATGAGGAACTGACAGAGGAACTAAAAGAGAGACTGGCCTATGAACTGGACACGATCAGAAATATGGGGTATGTGGACTATTTTCTCATCGTGTGGGACTTCATAAAATATGCGAAAGACCATGGGATAGCGGTTGGCCCGGGACGTGGTTCCGCCGCGGGGAGCATTGTCTCATACAGCCTTGGAATCACGACCATAGATCCGATACAGTATCAGCTCCTCTTTGAGCGGTTTCTCAATCCGGAGCGCATATCTATGCCTGATATTGATGTAGACTTCTGCTTTGAGCGGCGTCAGGAAGTCATCGATTACGTGGTGCGCAAATACGGAGAGGACCGCGTGGTGCAGATCGTTACATTCGGTACGCTGGCGGCACGGGGTGTGATCCGTGATGTCGGCCGTGTGATGGATCTGCCCTATGCATTTGTGGACTCCATTGCCAAGATGATTCCGAAAGAGCTGAATATCACGATTGATAAAGCGCTCAAAGAGAATCCGGAACTGCGCGGAACTTATGAGGCGGACGAGCAGGTGAAGACTCTGATCGATATGGGACGGAGGCTGGAGGGTCTTCCGCGGCACAGTTCCATGCATGCGGCAGGTGTTGTCATCAGTCAGAAATCTGTAGACGAATATGTTCCGCTGTCGAGGGCGGCCGACGGAACGATCACCACACAGTTTACAATGACGACACTGGAGGAATTAGGACTTCTGAAGATGGATTTCCTCGGCCTTCGCACGCTGACTGTCATTCAAAACGCAGTGGAGATGGCGAGGAAGAAACAGCCGGATCTGGATCTGGAAAAGATAGACTATGACGACCAGAACGTAATGGATTATATCGGAACCGGCAAAACGGACGGAGTGTTCCAGCTCGAGAGCGCAGGGATGAAGAGCTTCATGAAAGAACTCAAGCCGCACAGCCTGGAAGACATCATTGCCGGTATCTCTTTGTACCGTCCGGGGCCGATGGATTTTATCCCCCAGTATATCCGGGGGAAAAACGACGCATCCTCCATCACATACGACTGCCCGCAGTTAAAGCCGATCCTGGAACCAACCTACGGATGTATCGTCTATCAGGAGCAGGTTATGCAGATTGTGCGTGATCTGGCCGGATATACGCTCGGACGCAGTGATCTGCTGCGGAGGGCCATGTCAAAGAAAAAAGGCGATGTGATGCAGAAAGAGCGCCAGATATTCGTCTACGGGGATGAGGAAAACCATGTTCCAGGGTGTATCAGGAACGGTATCGATGAAAAGACGGCGAACAAGATTTACGATGAGATGATAGATTTTGCCAAGTATGCGTTCAATAAATCCCATGCGGCGGCTTACGCGGTGGTCGCATGCCAGACGGCGTGGCTGAAATATTATTATCCGGTGGAGTTCATGGCGGCCCTGATGACCTCAGTGATCGAGAACCCGTCCAAGGTGGCTGAATATATCTATGCATGCCGCCAGATGGATATTCGGATACTGCCGCCTGATATCAACAAGGGAGAGGCGGACTTTTCCGTGGACGACGGAGATATCCGGTACGGCCTCGCCGCGATCAAGAGTATCGGGAGACCGGTGGTACAGGCGGTCACGGAGGAGAGAGAAGCGTTCGGGCCTTTTAAAAATCTGGAAGACTTTATCACGCGTATGTCGTCAAAAGAAGTCCTCAATAAGCGGACGATAGAAAACTTGATAAAGGCGGGAGCCCTGGATACGCTGGGCGGAACACGTAAGCAGTTTATGAGCATCTACATCCAGATCGTGGATCATGTAAACCAGGAGAAAAAATACTCCATGTCCGGACAGATGAGTCTGTTCGATCTTGTGGAGGAAGAGCAGAAGAGCGAGTTTCAGATCCGCATGCCAGACGTGGGAGAATACACGAAAGAAAATCTGCTTGCATTTGAGAAAGAAGTGCTCGGCATCTATATCAGCGGACATCCCCTGGAAGAATATGAAGATAAATGGCGGAAAATGATATCGGCAACTACTCTTGATTTCCAGCCGGATGAAGAAACCGGACGTTCCAAAGTGCACGACGGCGCCAGGGAGATTGTCGGCGGTATGATTACAGATATGACAGTGAAACCCACAAAGACGAATCAGATGATGGCGTTTATCACAGTAGAAGATCTGCTGGGAACAATGGAAATCGTTGTATTCCCCCGGGACTATGAGAAGAACAGGGAATACCTTGAGGTGGACAGCAAAGTCTTTGTCAGAGGACGTGTCTCTGAAGAGGATGAGAAGGCGAGCAAACTGATCTGCGAGAGAGTGATACCGTTCGAGAAGACAAAAAGGGAGCTGTGGATTCAGTTTCCGGATAAGGAGACATTTATCGGGGAAGAGCAGATCGTCTACGGATATCTGGCAGATTCTGAGGGGGAGGATGAAGTCGTGATATACTGCGCGAAAGAACGTGCGGTCAAGAAACTGCCCAGGAACAGGAATATACGGATCAACCAGCAGGTTTTGAGCAGACTGATGAATCATTACGGGGAAGAGCGCGTAAAAGTAGTGGAAAAAGCTATTGAAAACCATTTCTAAATACGGTAAAATATCCTCGGAATTGTTAAAAAATCTTCAATTAGGTATGTTAAAGTGATCTGACTTTTCAGGAAAGGTGGAGAAAATATGGCTGAGAATCATGAGATGGATAGAGAGAAATATTTAGATGACATTGAAGACAGCATCCGCACGATCGGAGTTCTTACCAGCGGCGGCGACGCTCCGGGAATGAACGCTGCGATCCGTGCGGTCGTCCGCACGTCGCTCTCAAAGGGGCTGAAGGTGCGCGGCATCAGAAGAGGATACCATGGACTCCTCAAAGAGGAGATTATCGATCTGTCTGCCCGAGACGTATCGGATACGATCCAGCGGGGCGGCACGATCCTCCAGACAGCACGCTGCAAATCAATGCGCACAGAGGAAGGACAGCAGAAAGCTGCGGCAATCTGCAAGAAATACGGTATAGACGGTCTTGTAGTAATCGGCGGGGACGGTTCTTTTGCGGGCGCTCAGAAACTGGCAAACCTTGGGGTCAACACAATAGGCATCCCCGGAACGATCGATCTGGATATCGCATGTACAGACTATACGATCGGGTTTGACACGGCGGTAAATACCGCTATGGAAGCTATCGATAAAGTGCGCGACACTTCTACGTCGCACGAACGCTGCAGCATCATCGAGGTAATGGGCCGTGACGCCGGCTATCTCGCTCTGTGGTGCGGTATCGCCAACGGGGCAGAGCGTATCCTGATGCCGGAGGAGCATGACTTTGACGAGCAGGCTATTGTTGACGACATTATGGCAAATAAGAGAAGGGGCAAGAAGAACTATATCATCATCAATGCAGAGGGAATCGGAGACTCCATCAATATGGCAAAGAGGATCGAAGAAGCGACAGGCATGGAGACGAGAGCAACGATCCTGGGACACATGCAGCGCGGCGGAAGCCCGACATGTAAAGACAGGGTGTACGCATCGATCATGGGCTCCATGGCGGTGGATCTGCTCTGCCAGGGAAAGACGAACCGTGTAGTAGGGTACAAGAATGGAGAATTTGTAGACTTTGACATTGAGGAAGCTCTTGCAATGAAGAAATCCATTCCACAGTATCAGTACATGGTAGCCAAGACTCTGGCGCTCTGATGCGTGGAAGACAGGATAACGGAAAGCGGCAGAGAACAGGAGACGGGAGAGAGCAGGAACGTGAGTATGAACAGCAGGAAGACGGCGCCGGTGGGCGTGTTTGATTCCGGTGTGGGCGGGCTGACAGTGGCAAGGGAGATATCCCGTCAGCTCCCGAATGAGAATATCGTTTATTTCGGAGATACGGCGAGAGTCCCGTACGGCAGCAAATCGCAGAACACAATCATACGGTTTTCGGAGCAGATCATCCGTTTCTTAAAGACGAAAGAAGTTAAGGCCATCGTCATCGCCTGCAATACGGCGAGCGCGCTGGCTCTTGACGCTGTCAGGGACGAGTTTGACGTTCCGGTCATGGGCGTGGTAATACCAGGAGCCAGAGCAGCGGTCGAGGCGACGAGAAACCGCAAGGTAGGAGTGGTCGGTACAGATGCAACTGTCCAGAGCGGGATGTACACGAAGATCATCCGTGACATGGCGCCGGATGTCACCGTGGTGGAGAAAGCGTGTCCGCTCTTTGTACCTCTGGTCGAAGAGGGATTCAAGGACCATGTTGTGACGCAGGAGGTTATAGAGTACTACCTGGAATCTATGCGCAGTTCGGATATCGACGCTATGATTCTGGGATGTACCCATTATCCTCTGCTCAGATCAAAGATCAGAGAGTATATGGGAGAGAAGATACAGATCGTCAATCCGGCGTATGAAACTGCGCTCGATCTGAAGAATCTTCTGAATAAACAGGGAATAGAAAATGACGGCTGCACGGCGGAGCACAGCAGATATTCGTTTTATGTGAGTGATGCGGCGGAGAAGTTCCGCAGGTTTGCAAACACAGTGATGCCCTTTGACGTGCCTACGACAAACGTAGTAAATATAGAAGAGTATTAGAAAATGACAAAAGATGTATTAGTCAGTATTTCGGGGAAACATATAGATATCATGGAAGATCCGACACGCGGATATGAGACGGGGGATGACAGCATAGAGGTCGTCACTCCGGCCAATTATTACTGTAAGAACGGAAAACACTATATCATCTATGACGAAGTGCTCGAGGGAATGGCGGGTACGATCAGGAACAAGATCAAGATAACCGGCACCGAAAGCATTGAAATCATGAAGAGCGGGGTATCCAGCTCACATATGATATTTGAGAAGAACAAAAAGAACCAGACATATTACCGCACGCCTTACGGGCAGCTGCTGATCGGCGTAAATACCAAGAACATGGAAGTGTGTGTGGATGATGACAGGATTAATGTACGTCTGGACTACGAACTCGATGTCAATCATGAACCACTTGCAGACTGCAGGATAAAACTGGACGTTATGTCCAAAGATGATCCTGATTTTACAGTTATGAACTGAGGGCGTCCGGATTTTGGAGCGTTGTCCTCACAAAAAAGAAGCTGCGGCAGTTGCCGCAGCTTCTTTGATACTGTCCGATTTGTTCCGGGCGTGATCTTACCGGCGGAAGAATCCTTTCTTCTTCTGCGGCTGTTCAATGGAACCGCCGCGGACACTTTTGATTCCTGTTATGTAAAGTCCGCTGACCACTGCCTTTACCTCTTTCTTAACGGGAAGGACTTCAAAGACTTTGTTCTCGCACATCAGTGTCATGATTTTTGGCCCGATTTTTGCTTTTACGACCGGAACTTTAGTACGGCGCAGATACTTGGGCGTACTTTCAACGACAGCGGCGGGCAGTCCTGCTTCTCTTAGTTTCATCTTCTTTTTATCGATGACGAGCATGCTGATCGTCTGTGCGGCTGCATCCAGCTGCTCCTGCTGCTCAGCCTGCTTTTTCTGAGCTTTTTTGCCAAATATATACAATACGATGCATGCGGCTACAAGAACCACAAGTATGACGATCATCACGATAGTGAATGTACTCACGTTAGAACCCTCCTAAAACTTACTCTTGCTGCGATTGCGCACATAGTATTTTAACATTGTTTTAAAGTGAGTGCAAGATAATAAGTACATTTTAGGGTTTACTTTTTGCAGTGGGAACGAGTATACTGTTATAGTAGCGCCGGTACAGGAAATTCCCCTGCCGCCGGGCGGCAGGAGCTGCCGGCAGATGATTCTGCGGGAGAAAGAGGCGCTGTGAGGGAAAAAGGAGTTTGATCTATGGCAGAAACGATTTGGAACGGAGTGATGACAGTATATAACTTTATCATGGACAATATCGTCATCATCAATATCCTCTTTGCACTGATCATCGTGTTTTTTCAGAGGAGATCTCCACAGACGGTATGGACATGGCTTCTTCTGCTCTATTTTATACCGATACTCGGCTTCATCTTGTATCTTGTCATTGGACAGGACTTTCACAAGAGCCGGATGTTCAAGGCAAAGGAAATAGAAGGAGAACTGAAATATGCTGTGCGGCGTCAGGAAGAGACGATCTATCACAAACGGCTGCGCCTGGCGAATCCTGAGATGGCACGTTTCAAAGACCTGATACTGTACAATCTGGAAGCGGGAGAGGCAGTTCTTACGGACAACAATGACATCCGCATCTACACAGACGGAAAGGCAAAGTTCCGCGCGCTGATCGAGGAGATGCGGCAGGCAAAGAGATATATTCATCTGCAGTACTATATTATAAGGAATGATGAGCTGTGGCAGGAGATTGAGAAAGTCCTCGTTGAGAAATCGAGAGAGGGCGTGGAGGTACGGGTGCTCTTTGACAGTATGGGATGCCGGACAATGAAGAACCGGGACTGGGAGCGCATAGAAAGAGAGGGCGTCCAGGTGGCGGAGTTCTTTCCGGCTCTACTGGGAAAACTGCAGCTCAGGGTAAACTACCGCAACCACAGAAAGATCGTTGTCATAGACGGGCGGATCGGTTTTGTGGGCGGTTTCAACGTAGGAAGGGAATATCTTGGACGCGACAAGAAGTTCGGCTACTGGAGAGACACACATCTGTGCATTGAAGGAGCGGCTGTGACTTCGCTCGCAGTGCGTTTTGTACTGGACTGGAACTATGCTGCCAGGGAGAATCTCTTTCTTGAGGATACGCTGTTTGAGATCCCTCAGTATACCAGGCACGGAAGAGACCCTGTACAGATTATATCGAGCGGGCCTGACTCCCAGATCAAGACGATACATGACAATTACCTCCGGCTGATACACAGCGCAAAAGATCATGTATACATTCAGACGCCGTATTTCATACCGGACGAGTCTATATTTGACGCGCTGAAGATCGCGAGCCGCTCCGGTATTGACGTGCGTATTATGGTGCCCTGCAAACCGGACCATCCGTTCGTCTACTGGGCTACGTATTCTTATATCGGCGACATGGTTGCTGCAGGGGCCAAGTGCTATGTGTACAACGATGGTTTTCTGCACGCGAAGACACTGTGCGTAGATGGAATGGTGGCGTGCGTGGGAACAGCAAACATGGATATCAGGAGCTTTGGGCTTAATTTTGAGGTAAATGCCGTTATCTACAGCGAGCGTACTGTTCAGCGGCTGGAACGGGCATTTGAAAACGATATGACGCGGTGCACCCATGTCACAAGAAAAGTTTATGATGAAAGGGGTCTTATCATAAAAGGGAAAGAGCAGTTCTCCAGACTCCTGTCACCATTGCTGTAATGAGAGTCCTCTGCATACAGTGAACATATCATGATAAAATTTTAGAAGAAAAAGGAGAAACAAAGATGAAAAAGAAGATGATAAGTGTAATCCTCGCTGCAGCGCTGGCAGGAACTCTGGCCGGATGCAGCACAGAACTGTCCAATGAGTATGTGACAGTGGCGCAGTATAAAGGACTGGAAGTTCCGGCTCCTGCCCAGACGGAGGTGACGGACGAACAGGTAGATCTTGTGATCGAGAGCAATCTTGCAGGATTCGCAACCAGAGAAGAGATCACAGACCGTCCGGCTCAGACAGGAGATGTCGTAAACATTGATTATACAGGGTATATTGATGGAGAGGCCTTTGAAGGCGGCTCTGCAGCAGCCGCTGAGCTGGAACTTGGGAGCAATTCTTTCATCGGGGCGACAGAGGACTATGCCGGATTTGAGGAACAGATCGTGGGACACAACATCGGCGACGAGTTTGACATCACCGTGCAGTTTCCGGAAGAATACAGCCAGAATCCGGATATGGAAGGCGTGGTGGCAGAGTTCCATATTGTACTGAATTCCATCGCGGTAGAGACGGTTCCGGAACTCACTGACGAGTGGGTGCAGCAGAACAGTGAGGAGTCAGAAACTGTGGAAGAGTACAGGGATGAGATACGTTCCACTCTGGAGGAATCCACAGAAGATTCTGTACGGGCTGAACTCCAGGATTCTGTGCTGAATACACTTCTGGAAAATACAGAAGTCAAGAAATACCCGGAAGATGTTGTGAGCGCGCAGGAGGCAATGTTTACCGAAGCATACACACAGATGGCAGAGATGTATGAGATGGAGCTGGGCGAGTTCCTCGAGACTTATATGCAGACGACGGAGGAAGAACTTAACCAACAGGCGAAAGAGTACGCGCAGCAGTCCGCAGTTCTTGGAGAGGCTGTGAAGCTGATCGCAGAAAAGGAAAATCTGGAGCCGACAGAAGAAGAATATACAGAAGGATACGCAGAATACGCCGAACAGTCCGGGTATGAGGATGTGCAGGCATTTATCGATGAAGTAGGAGAAGATGCGCTGAGGTCACAGATCCGTCAGGACGCTGTAGCGGAATATCTGGTGGATGAGTGCGTTCAGGTGGAACAGACAGAAAGCGCACAGTAAGTAGTCCGGAAAAGGAGGGCAGACTATGAAACTGGAAAACAGGAGACTCTGTGTTGAGATTTCAGAATCAGGCGCAGAAGTTACCAGAATCTTTGATAAGAAGAACGGGACGGAGATGCTCTGGAATGGTGATCCCGCATACTGGAAACGTCATTCCCCCATCCTCTTTCCGAATGTGGGGAAGACATGGCGTAATACCGTGCTGATAGACGGCACGCAGTATCCGACGTCGCAGCATGGGTTTGCAAGAGATAGTCAGTTTCAATGTATCTGTGAGAAAAAGGACAGAGCCTCATTCCTGCTGACATCCAATGAGGAGACAAAAGAAGTCTATCCTTTTGATTTTCAGCTGATTGTCAGTTACACTCTGGAAGAAAAGGATCTCCGTGTAGAATGGGAAGTAAAGAATACCGGCGACAGGGAGATGTACTTTACAATCGGTGGGCATCCCGCGTTTCGCTTTGCAGAGGCAGGGGAGAAAAAAGAGGATTACATCCTGAGATTTCCTGGAAAAGATTCGCTTGAGTATATACTCATAGATATGGATGAAGCTGCGGCAGATCCTTCAAAAACTTATAAACTGGAACTCAAAGACGAGTGCTGTCCGCTCACAGAAGAGATGTTTGCAAATGACGCACTGATATTTGACGGCGGACAGATTGCAGAAGTATGGATATGCAGGAAAGACAAAACGCCGTATGCCGGCATGAGGTGCGAAGGCTTTCCAAACTTCGGAATCTGGTCAGTAAAAGATGCTCCTTTTGTCTGCCTGGAACCGTGGATGGGCAGATGCGACAATGTAGGATTCGCAAGGGAGCTCTCAGAGAAAGAAAATGTCAACAGGACGGCGCCGGGGGAGAATTTCCGGCAGCATTATACGATTATGGCAGGAAACTAATGCTTCGGGGAGTCTTACGACATAAGAAAGTTAAGAGACCCCGGCGGGTTGTCCGTGCCTTTTTCCACAAGTGATACGAGTCCTGCTATGGTCGCTTCAATTTCCTCATGGGAGGAGGGGACAAGCGTGTTGTCCATCTTTACCGTGAGTACAATCAGCACGATTTCAGCGAGGACTTCCGGTCTTTCAAAATGTATTTGTCCGGCATTGATACCCTGCTGTATGATATCAGCAAGCACAGGTTTGAATTCACGGATGAGATGGCCCATATATTTCTGGTGGAGCAGCGCTTTTTCGGAAGCGCCTGCTCCGCTTTTTTTGTTTGATTTCAGATATTCTGTAGATGAGCTGCGGCATGCCTGGAAGATCATGGCCATGCGCGTGAATGGCGGGATCTTTGTCTGAGCAGCCAGATTCTTCGCAGTTGTGAGCGGTTTTTCGTAATTGCGCTTTATCAGAGCGTCTAGGATAGCGTTTTTGGATGGAAAATAATAGTAGATGCTTCCTTTTCCAATCCCTGCTTTCTGCGCGATCTCACTTACGGAGATGGCCTGAAGTTTTTTGCTCTCCAGGAGCTTCTGCAAAGAATCAAGTATAAGATTGTACTTTTTCTTCCGGTTCAGCATAATCTCCGCCTTTCTTGCAACACAGTCTTTCTTGTTACGGTATAACATATCCAGTATAGCATACCCGCCAGAAAAGAACCAGCGAGAAAAGCGCACAAAAAAGACAGAAAAAAAGCCCCGGGATTTTGAGCGGAACAACGGTTGACCAACAGTCATAAAAATGATACTCTAACAGAAGAAATAATATGACCGATGGTCGAAAAATGACATGAGCGGTCGAAAAGGAGGATTCTATGACTTACGCAGATATGTTTTCAAAGGTAAAAGAGATGCTGATGGGGGCTGATGTAAGCGGGATACATGAGCACCTTGCATATCAGTTCAACATTACAGGCGAGGCAGAGGGGATATTTTATGTAGAGGTAAAAAACGGACAGCTCCATGTAGAGCCTTATGAGTATTTTGACCGTGACGCGATGTTCACGTGTACAGCAGAGAATCTGTTCAAAATCGCAGACGGGAAGACGGACCCGATTCTTGCGGTAACACTGGGAAAACTGAAAGTAGAAGGGAATATTGATAAGGCGCTGAAGCTGAAAGATTTGATTAAGAGCAGGAAAACCGGGAAAAAAAGCAGGTGATAAAAATGGGCAGGATCTTAAAAGGCACAGCGGTTCTTCTGGGACTTACGGCAGCGGCAGAAACGGCTGGAACAGCATATTTTTACAGGCGGACTATGAAGCGCTTTAATGCAAAGACAGAGCGCACTATAAAGATGTCTGGTGTGGACTGGGAAAAATATTACCCGGTCATGCATGAGAGAAAAGACTGGATGATGGAACAGCCCCACGAGGATGTGTGGATCACTTCTCACGACGGGCTGAAACTGCACGGTACATATTTCAAAGGAGACGAGGGCTCAAAAGCTGTCATTTGTTTCCACGGATATACAAGCAGAGGACTCAGTGATTACAGCAGCCTGTCATCTTATTACCTTAAGCGGGGATTCCGCATGCTTCTCATTGACGCACGGGCGCATGGGGAGAGCGAGGGGACCTACATCGGATTCGGAACCATGGACAGGATCGACGGGCAGAGATGGATTGAGTGGATGATTGAGAGGACCGGACAAGAAGCGCAGATCCTCCTGCATGGCAATTCCATGGGCGGAGCCACAGTATGCATGATGAGCGGACTAAAGCTCCCGCCCCAGGTAAAAGGAATCGTCTCAGACTGTGCCTTTACTTCGGCAAAGGATGTGTTTACACATGTGCTCCACAGTATGTATCACCTGCCTGCATTTCCGATGATCCAGATCGCGGACCGGTTGAACAGGCGAAACGCCGGGTACGGACTGGACGAGTGCAATGCGGCCAGGGAAGTGAGAAAGGCAGAGGTGCCGTTTCTGTTCATCCACGGAGAGAAGGACGTTTTCGTACCCTGCCGTATGTGTGGGGAGATCTATGAAAACTGTGCCTCCCGGAAAAGGAAGCTCATTGTCAAAGACGCAGGACACGGAGAGAGTTATTATAAGGACATGGCGGCTTATGAGGGGGCTCTCGACTCATTTATCGGAGGAATCATGACATGATGAGGAAACGAAAGGGATACAAAGTGTATCCGCTCACTGCAGCACAGAAATTTCATCTATATTACGCTCCGCACTGTCCGAGCATGGCTGTCCTGAATATCGGGACGAGCCTGACCATCGAGGTGGAGCTGGACTGGGAACAGCTTAAAAAGTCAATCAACGAAGCATATGCAAGAAACGAGGCCATGCGTGTGCGTCTGGCAAAGGACAAAGAGGGGAACTGGTATCAGTACGTGACAGATCCTGAAGAAATGGAGATCGAGTTTGCCGGCTTTTCGGAGGGCACTTTGGAGGAGGCAGAAGCCGTGATGCAGAAGTGGACAAGCGCTCCGTTTAAGATGTTCGACGCACCTCTGACAAGAGTGGTTATGATCCAGATGCCGGACGGGTTCAACGGGGTGTATTTCCTTGGAAATCATATGATCGTGGACGCTCAGTCCCTGATCTGTTTCCTGAAAGATATCATCGAACTGTATTGCAGCGCGAAATATGAGGGCGTCCCGTATCCGAAAGATATGTCTTCCTATATCGAGCAGATCGAACGGGATTTCGCATATGAAGCAGGAAGCAGGGCGCAGCTCCGGGACGAGGAATATTTCAGGAAAGAGATCGAGGCGGGCGAGCCCATCTATAATGATCTCCATGGAAGAGACAAACTGGAGCATATGCGCGAGAGATTCAAAGATCCGAATTTACGATCTGCTTTCTGCGTGTCGGATGATATGAAGTCCGCGCTCGATATCTTTCATCTGGAGGAAGAGCCTACGAAGCGTCTGATGGATTTCTGTGGGAAATACCATGTCTCGCTGGCCTGCCTCCTGCTCATGGGCCTGCGCACATATTATCAGAAAATGAACGGCTATGAAGATGTGTCGCTGACCACGACAATCGCAAGGCGCGCTACGCTCAAAGAGAAGAAATCCGGCGGCACAAGGATTCACTCGTTTCCGTTTCGCACGATCTTCCCGGAGGATATGAGATTTCTCGACGGCGTATATGCGCTCCGGGATAAGCAGAACGAATATTTCCGGCACGCAGACTATGATCCGACGGCGTATTTTGCCCATCGTGCAAAAGTCTACCCGCAGCCTGCGAAAGGGCTGACGTACGAACCGATCTCGCTGACTTACCAGCCCCTTACCTTAAAGGAGAAAGGGCTGGATCAACTGGGAGATATCCGCTATAAAACGAAATGGTATCCGAACGGGATATGTCCCCAGGGAATGTATCTTACCGTAATGCACCGCCCGGAGGACAACGGTCTGGATTTTAACTTTGAGCATCAGATCAAAGCAGTTTCAAGAAAAGAGCTGGAATACCTGTATTACTATCTGTGCAGGATCATGTTTAAAGGCACGGAGAACCCGGATCTGTCCATTGGGGAGATTATGAAGCTAGTCTGAGCCTGACGGCAGCGTAATATAAGATCTGTAAACCGAAGGAGAGAGAATTATGTATGAAAAATTAGTAGATATTATCTGCAGATATGTTGAAACTGAGCCTGGAGACATCCGACCGGAGTCCCGTTTTGTAGAAGATCTGGGCTTTACATCTTTTGATTTCATGAGCATGCTCGGAGAGATCGAGGATGAGTTCGATGTGGAGATCGAGCAGTCAGAGGCGGTCAATATCCGCACAGTGCAGGAAGCCGTCGATTATCTTGAAACATTGGCATAACAGTCAGACATACACCGGAGGGGAGGGAAGACCAAATCATGCTTTGCAGTACAGTACGCCGGATTCTGGTTAATACAGAGGAGAGATACGGACCAGAAGACGCGGTGCGTTATAAGATCAGTAAAAATGAGATCAGATCGAAAACTTATACACAGTTAAGAGAAGACAGCGAGAGATTCTCGAATGTGCTGAAAAGCCTGGGAGCGCAGGGAAGCCATATCTCTGTGATCGGACCGACTTCATACACATGGCTGACGGCATATTTCGGAACTGTAAACAGCGGCAGCGTGATCGTTCCGCTGGATGTGAACCTCCCGGCAGAGGAAGTGTGCAGCCTGATTGAGCGTTCAGACTCAACGGTGCTTGTTTATGATGAAGTGCGAAAAGATGTTGCGGCGCTTGCAAAAGAGCGCTGTTCCGGTTTGAAATATCTCATTTCCATGCAGCAGACGGAGCACGATGGCTGTGCGTATGCGTTTGCAAAACTGCTGGAAGAACACAGAGGCGGCTTTGACTATGAGCCGCAGCCGGATCAGCTCTGCACGATCATGTTCACATCGGGAACGACGGGCAGGAGCAAAGGAGTCATGCTGACGCACAGAAATGTGGCGGAAAATGCCACATGCCTGGATATGAAGATCCCGGAGCGGACAGTGATTATGACAGTGCTCCCGATCCACCATGCATATTGTCTGAGTATGGATATCCTGAAAGGCGTCTCTCTGGCAGCAGTGATATGCATCAATGATTCGCTCATGAGAGTTGCAAAGAATATCAAGCTCTTTAAGCCGGAGATGATCCTGATGGTGCCGCTGATGATTGAGGCGATGGCGAAGAAACTGGAGGAGGCGTCCCTTCTTCCGGCAAAGATTGTAAAGAGCCAGGTGTTCGGAAAGCAGTTCCGCACGATTTGCAGCGGCGGGGCATATCTTGATCCGTCATACATCGACCTGTTTGAAAAATATGACATCACGATCCAGCAGGGATACGGTATGACTGAGTGCTCCCCGGTCATCAGCACCTCCCAGAGCTGGAACATCCGCAAAGAGTCTGTCGGACAGCTTATGCCCAACTGTGAGGCAAAGACTGTGGATGGAGAACTCTGGGTAAAGGGGAGCAGCGTGATGCAGGGATATTACAAGATGCCGGAAGAGACGGCTGAAACGCTCGAGGATGGGTGGCTAAAGACCGGGGATCTGGGATATGTAGACGACGAGGGGTTCGTCTACCTGACAGGACGCAGGAAGAATCTGATCATCACGAAGAACGGTGAGAATGTCTCCCCGGAAGAGCTGGAAAATGCACTCAGTTCTGACCGGCTTGTCGGAGAGGTTCTCGTCCGTGAGAAAGACGGAGTGATAGAAGCGGAGATATATCCGGACCAGGACTATGTGAAGAAGAAAAGAATAAAAGACATCCGGACAAAACTCCAGGAAGTGATTGACAAGTACAACAAGACTGCGGCTCCCCAGAAGAGGATCTACAGCCTGATCGTCCGCGATACAGAGTTTGAGAAGACGACGACAAGAAAGATCAAGAGATTCTAAAATGTATCAGGAAAGCTCCCGCCAGCCGGGAGCTTTCCTGACTGAACGGATACGGAGAACCGGTGCGAACAAACTTGACGGCAGCGAGAGATAATTGTTAATATAAGGTTACTGTGAACAGAGGCGACATAAGGAACATACAAAACGAGGGGGCGGATACATGCTGCTTACGATCGATGTAGGAAATACAAATATCACAATGGGGGTATTCCGGGACGAGGTTCTGCTCGGCATGTTCCGCATGACGACAAAGCGTCCGCGTACATCCGATGAATATGGATTCACGATATGCGGTATACTGGAACAGCGCGGCATCGATCCCAAAGATATAAAAGACGTGATCATTGCATCTGTTGTTCCGGATATCATGTATTCTTTTACAAGCGGAATTATCAAGTATCTGGGCACAACGCCGATCCTTGTATCCGCAGAGTCTGACACAGGGGTAAAAGTCATATCGGATCATCCGTCGAGAACCGGGGCTGACCGCATTGTCAATGCGGCGGCCGGACATGCGATAGCAATGGGGCCTGCTATTGTCATCGATTTCGGAACAGCGACCACGTATGACCTGATCGGACCTGACCGTACCCTTGAGGCGTGCATCATCGCTCCGGGCATTGAGACGGCAGGGCGCTCTCTGTGGGGCGGAGCGTCCATGCTCCCGGCAATACAGATAAAAAAGCCAGACACCATACTGGCGGGAGACACTGTCTCCGGCATGCAGGGCGGGCTTGTATTCGGAGCTATCGGCCAGACGGAGTATATTGTAGAACGGATGAAAGAGGAGTCCGGCTACACAGACGCATATGTGATCGCTACAGGCGGGCTGGGAAGGATCGTTGCAAATGAAACAGACTGCATTGATCTGTACGATCCCGAGCTTACCCTGAAAGGACTGCGGCTGATCTGCGACAGGATGAAAGGGAACGGATAAACAGAACTATGAAACACTTAAAGATAGGAAACGTAGAACTTGAAAACCGATATATACTCGGACCGATGGCAGGTGTGACCGACCTGCCGTTTCGTCTGCTCTGCCGGGAGCAGGGCGCGGGTCTGCTCTGTATGGAGATGGTGAGTGCAAAAGCGATCTACTATAATAACAGGAACACAGAGAGCCTGTTGGAGATCCATCCTGATGAGAAGCCGGTCTCCCTGCAGCTCTTTGGCTCTGATCCGAAGATTATGAGCGAGATGGCGAAACGGATCGAGGATCGGCCGTTCGCGATCCTGGATATCAACATGGGATGTCCGGTGCCGAAAGTTGTCAAAAACGGCGAGGGATCAGCGCTCATGAAGAATCCGAAACTGGTCTATGAGATTGTCAGCGCCATCGTAAAAGCGATCCACAAACCGGTAACGGTAAAGATCCGCAAAGGCTTTGACGACGACCATGTAAATGCGGTGGAGATCGCGAAGATCATAGAAGAAGCCGGAGCGGCAGCGGTGGCGGTTCACGGCCGGACAAGAGAACAATACTACAGTGGGAAAGCGGACTGGGACATCATCCGTCAGGTGAAAGAGGCAGTATCGATCCCCGTGATCGGAAACGGCGATGTTACAAGCCCGCAGAAAGCGGACGAACTGGTGAGGCAGACCGGATGCGACGGCGTCATGATCGCAAGGGGAGCCCAGGGCAATCCCTGGATCTTCTCCGAGATGATACACTGGGAAGAGACAGGAGAGCTCCCACCCCGACCGGACAAGGACGAAGTTCGTGACATGATGCTCAGACACGCCCGCCTGCAGCTGGAATACAAGGGTGAGTTTTCCGGCATCAGGGAGATGAGAAAACATGTGGCCTGGTATACGAAAGGGCTCAAAGGAGCGGCACGTCTCAGAGAGAAAGTGAACTCGGTAGAGAGTCTGGAAGAACTGAAAAATCTCTTGACATCATTATAGAGTTTGGTTATAATATTGAAATTGCGAAATAGACTTAAATGACAGTATTACAGGACATGCGGTCCTGTGTGAAAGACATCAAAATATAGAAAGAAACTTAGAGAAACAGAAAGGAAGCGTAACCAATGGCAGAGGCAAAGAAAAGATTACTTACTTATGCCGGATTGAAGGCACTTGAGGATGAACTTGAAGATCTTAAAGTGGTGAAGAGAAAGGAAGTCGCAGCCAAGATCAAAGAGGCCAGAGAGCAGGGTGACCTCTCTGAAAACGCAGAGTACGACGCTGCAAAGGATGAGCAAAGAGACATCGAGGCCCGCATCGAAGAGCTTGAGGGAATCCTGAAAAATGCAGAGGTAGTTGTCGAGGATGAAGTTGACTTTGACAAGATTAATGTGGGATGTACGGTAAAAGTATTTGACGTCACATATGACGAGGAGATGGAGTTTAAGATCGTCGGATCTACAGAGGCGAACAGCCTTGAAGGAAAGATCTCTAACGAGTCACCGGTAGGCCAGGCGCTCCTCGGAAAGAAAGTCGGCGAGACGGTAAGCGTTGAGACACAGGCCGGGGACATCCAGTACAAAGTGCTTGAGATCAGCCGTTCAAAGTAAACATATGACATGACACAGACCTCTTAATACGCAGATGATTAAGAGGTCTGAATTCGCGTGTAAGGAAGGAGAAAAGACATTGGCACAGCAGCAGAAAAACGGACAGGAACCAGATCTGAACCAGTTGAGAAAGGTGCGCCGCGAGAAACTTGCGGAGCTGCAGCAGAACGGAAAAGATCCGTTCGCCATTACCAAATATGACCAGACGCATCACAGCCAGGAGATCAAAGATAACTTTGATGAGCTTGAAGGCACGACAGTATCCATCGCAGGACGCATGATGTCCAAGCGTGTGATGGGCAAGGCGTCTTTCTGCAATGTGCAGGACGTGAAAGGAAATATTCAGTCCTATGTGGCACGTGACAGTGTCGGAGAGGAGAACTACAAAGAGTTCAAGAAACTGGATGTGGGCGATGTGATCGGCATCGAGGGTGAAGTGTTCAGGACAAAGACCGGAGAGATGTCCATCCATGCATCCCATGTGAAGCTGCTCTCCAAGAGCCTTCAGATCCTTCCTGAGAAGTTCCACGGACTGACGAACACAGACATACGTTACCGTCAGAGATATGTGGATCTTATTATGAATCCGGAAGTGAAAGATACATTTATCAAGCGCTCAAAGATCTTAAGCTCGATCAGACGTTACCTTGACGGCGAGGGCTTTATGGAAGTGGAGACGCCGATGCTCGTAAGCAATGCGGGCGGGGCTGCCGCAAGGCCGTTTGAGACGCACTTCAACGCACTGGATGAAGATTTTAAGCTGCGAATCTCTCTGGAACTTTACCTTAAGAGACTGATTGTGGGCGGACTTGAGAGAGTATATGAGATCGGCCGTGTGTTCCGAAATGAAGGACTGGATACAAGGCATAACCCGGAGTTCACACTGATGGAGCTCTATCAGGCATATACGGACTACAATGGCATGATGGATCTGACCGAGAACCTGTACCGTCATGTGGCGCAGGAAGTGCTGGGCACGACAAAGATCGTCTACAACGGCGTTGAGATGGATCTTGGAAAACCGTTCGAGCGCATCACAATGGTAGACGCCGTAAAGAAATACGCAGGCGTAGACTGGAACGAAGTGGAGACTCTGGAACAGGCAAGAGAGCTTGCAAAAGAGCATAACGTAGAGTTCGAGGAGAGACATAAGAAGGGCGATATCCTGAACCTGTTCTTTGAGGAGTATGTAGAGGAACATCTGGTACAGCCGACATTTGTTATGGATCATCCGGTTGAGATATCTCCGCTTACAAAGAAGAAACCGGAGAATCCGGACTATGTGGAGCGTTTCGAGTTCTTCATGAATGGCTGGGAGATGGCGAACGCTTACTCCGAGCTCAATGATCCCATCGATCAGAGAGAGCGCTTCAAAGCGCAGGAAGAACAGCTGGCACAGGGAGATGAGGAAGCGAACACGACAGATGAAGACTTCCTGAACGCTCTGGAGATCGGTATGCCGCCGACAGGCGGTATCGGATTCGGTATCGACAGAATGTGCATGCTGCTTACAGACAGCGCGGCGATCCGTGATGTGCTGCTCTTCCCGACAATGAAGAGCATCGGCGGAGTAAAGAGCGAAAATGGTGTAAAAAATCAGCCTTCTGAAGCACCGAAAACCGAGCCGAAAAAGATTGATTTCTCTAATGTGAAGATTGAGCCAATCTTTGAGGAAATGGTTGATTTTGAGACTTTCAGCAAGTCCGATTTCCGTGCAGTTAAGGTTTTGGCTTGTGAGGCAGTTCCGAAGTCAAAGAAACTTCTCAAGTTTACATTAGATGACGGAGAACGCAAAGACCGTGTGATCTTAAGCGGTATTCACGAGTATTATGAGCCGGAAGAACTGATTGGCAAGACCTGTATTGCTATTGTAAACCTGCCGCCGAGAAAAATGATGGGCATTGATTCCGAGGGTATGCTGATTTCAGCAGTACACGAGGAAGATGGTCGTGAAGGACTCAACCTTTTAATGGTTGATAATCACATTCCGGCAGGAGCGAAGCTCTATTAAAACGAGATGTACTTCATTTTCTGAAAATCCCAGATTTTATATAAATACACCAATTTTACACCAAATTTTTTAAAAGGGTGAAATCCTCGGAAGAAAATGTATCTTCCGGGGATTTTTTCACGTTCAAAGAGTTATTTTAGGAAGGTGGGAAAAGCATGGATTACATACAAAAGATATTTAAGAGAGCAAAGGTAAAGAATGTAGTGGATCATCTGCTATACGGGTATGAACCGGATACAGATATTGCAGACTATGAGAACCGGATGGAGGAGGCGTTTGCTCAGTATGGGAAAATAGCAGATAAATATAGCGGAAATAAAAGTTCTGAGTTGGTGGATGCGGCTACGGCGTTAACAGAGGTTATATCTGTGGTTTATATGGAGATCGGCTTTCAGGCGGGGCTTTTATTCATGCAGGAGGTATACCACAATTCGGAGCGCGGACATTTATTGCGAGGGACTGCTGTGCGTGATATTGGGGAAACCGGGGGAAACGGGGGGGATTAAGAAACCGCGAAAAAGAATATAATGAGAAAATGAGAAGAAAGTCCGGGCTGAATCAAAGCCCGGATTTTTCGTTAATGTACTGATCCACAGCGGCTTTCGCCACTTTCCAGACAGAGCCTATTCGGAATCCTTTAATCTCGCCGGAATTTAGAAGTTCATAAGCCCGGTTTTTGCCAACGCCAAGATAGTCGGCAAGTTCTGAGGCAGTCATTAAAACAGGTTCGTTTTCATTATATGACATGAAGCCAGGCGTAAATGGATTTGTCACGTTGTATCCCTCCTGTATGAAATGATTTATTATCAAAATGTTTTAGGGGTATGCGGAAGTTTTATGATTATGGCGGAAACAGACGGGATACTGTCATGGCGGCGGGGGAGAGATAGGAATAGTCGGGAATTGTTAAGAAAAGTAGTAGCATAAAGGGTTATATTGAGAAGAGCCGGGGCAGAAATGCTCCGGCTTGATTAAATTTCAGAAGAAAAGAGGTAAAAGAGTATGGAAAGACAAAGCTATGTGCCGTTAGTCCGTATGACAGCGGTAAGGGAAAGAGAACTGCCGTATGGGGCGAAGAGACTGAACGATCCCGCTCTGGTGGCAGAACTGGCAGAGCAGATTCTAAAGGATGCTGACCGGGAATATTTTCTGGCGATCTCTGTGGATGCCAAGAGCAAGCCGATGGCGGTGGAAATTGTCTGCATTGGAACGACAAATATGGCGTGTGTGGAACTGCGGGAAGTCCTGAAACACGCTATCATCAACAATGCATTAGGGATCATTTTAGTCCATAACCATCCGTCCGGCGATTGCGAACCCAGTGAAATAGACAGGAATCTGACTCAGAGAATCGTTAAAGGCGCTGCGTTTTTCGGGATTGAAGTTTACGACCATGTGATCGTGGGGGATGGGTATTACAGTTTTAAAGAAGCGGAAGGATAAGGGGTGAAAAAATGGATAGAAGAATACGGGAGTTATATAACTGCATGGAACAGAAAATACATGGAACTGACATAATTAGCAAAGAAATTTATGAAAAGATTATGGAACTGACACAAGAAGAGAAAAATACTATGGACTGGAGAACGTATGAAAAGTACAGGGACAAACTTTTTTTAGTGGCTTCGATTGCAGAGGAGGGCGGCTTTGTAAAAGGATTTCGGTGTGCGAGCGCACTTATGGCAGAAGCATTACATGGTGCAGATGAATTTAATGTAAAGCCCGAATAATTTTCAAAATCTGCTTTTGCGTTTCTAAAGGGAAAGACTGGACTTCAAGAAGAATTTCATGCTCAAGAACGGAGACAGGGGTATTATACTCGTCTGATAAAATAGAATCAACGGTTACGTTCAGTGCGTTACATACATGCACAAGTGTAGAAAGTGAAATTTTCACACGATTATTTTCAATATTGCTAATGTGGCTGGTGTTTACATCTGCCATATTGGCAGGTAGTGTAAAAAACTTTGTGGCTTTGGTAAAAAATGGCTCCTTTTTGGTAAGAATTACAGATATGACAATTCTTATCGAAAAGGAGTTTATTTATGGCAGTAGCAAAAGACCAAATCCGACAGATTAT
>DXAU01000015.1 GCA_019116885.1 Candidatus Mediterraneibacter pullistercoris
TTGTCAACCGCCAGCCGGACCGGTTCACCGTGTTTGAGCAGTTCGGGAAAGCGGCGGAGCGCATCGGGAGAGGGTACTCCCGGGAGTTTCTGGAGACCTGCCTGAAGCCGCTGGACTATGAACAGATAGAAACGGATATGGAGCGGGAGCGGGAAAAGTCCCGGAAATGGCTGGAAGAAGCACTGCAGTAACAGGATTGGGGACGTAGTAAAACCGGGTTTTACTACGTCCCCAATCAAGGTTTACCCTGTCCCTAAATTTCACATCTTAAAAAGAGTACGGAAAAAGCTTGACCTTTGTGTGAGGTATATTATATAGTTAGACACGACTAATCGAACGGAGGGGAGGCGCAGTATGGAAATAAAACAACTGGAATATTTTGTAGCCGCCAGCGAGAAAGGGAGCTTTAACAAAGCGGCGGAGTGTCTGTATACTTCACAGCCAAACGTAAGTAAGGTGATCTCGTCCCTGGAAAATGAGCTCGGGCGGGAACTTTTTGAGAGAAAAAGCAAAGGGATACAGCTTACGCCATTTGGTGAGACGATCAAGGAGTATGCGCAGAACATCCTGAAAAATGTTCTTCTGATCAATGAAAACATATCTGTGACTCCAGGTGAAAAGCTGGCAGTCTCTACATTTCCCAGCAGCCTGCTGGCGAGATTTCTTATTGAATTTTATGAAGAAACAGAAAGAAAATATAAGATCGAACACCTGCAGGGGACGGCGGAAGAGATTACAGACAATGTGATGAAAGGGCTGTCTGAAATAGGAATCGTGTTTATTGCACAGAATCAGCTTGCACCCTTTCGTCATATTCTCACCCATAAGAAGCTTGGATTTTTTCCTCTTGATACAAAAGAACTGTGCATTTACGCAGGGCGGAATAATCCTTTGTATGAGCGGGAAAGCGTCAGTTTTTCTGAGCTTTCGGGCCTGAAGTTCATCAGTGGAGTGCGGGATTATTTCTCAATGGAACATCATCTGGAAACCGTGAGCCTGGGAATCATAAAGAGAGAGACGCTCAACAATGTAATCTGCACAAACAGTGAATCTGTATTCATCAATGCCCTTGTAAATACGGATATCTGTGGGATGGGCATCACTTTTCTGGCCGACCGCTATAAAGATTATGGAGTAAAAACGCTGACGATCAGTGACTGTGAGCCCTTTCTGGCTGTAGGATTTGTATCGCGTGAAAACCACGATTTCAGCAGGCCGTGCGAGGAATTTATAGAAAAACTGAGGCAGAAGCTATAACAGAAACGACTGGCATATCTATTCTGAAACGATATTAGTTAGTTATAACTAATTTGTGTTATAATCAGTATCGCTGAACGAAGCAGGAAAGGAGGAATATCATATAAAAGGGAGGAAATTAACAGTCATTCTGGCAGTTGTGTTAGTCGTGCTGTCTTTTGTGTCGCTCTTTGCCGGAGTCATAGACATGGATATGTCGATGCTGGCGAAAGGAGACGCGGAGCATTGGGAAATATTTCTCATCTCACGTCTGCCCCGTCTGCTCGCCATCCTGTGTACAGGAGTCGGCATGAGTACGGCAGGTCTGATCATGCAGCAGCTGTGTATGAATAAATTTGTTTCGCCGACAACAGGAGCTACGATATCTTCCGCTCAGTTCGGGATACTTCTGGCGCTTGTGTTCATGCCGGGATCTACACTCTGGGGAAGAGCTTTGTTCGCTTTTGCGGCAGCGATACTCGGAACCTGGATCTTTGTGTTGTTTATCCAGAGGATTCAGTTCAAAGATGTGGTAATGGTTCCGCTTGTCGGTATCATGTTCGGCAATGTGATCGGCGGGATCACAAGTTATCTTGCCTACAAGTATGAGATGACGCAGGCATTGTCATCATGGCTGGTCGGGCATTTCTCGCTCGTGCTGCGGGGAAGGTACGAGATCGTATACCTCGTAGTGCCTCTGGTCATCCTTGCGTTTTTGTTTGCCAATCATTTTAATATCGTCGGCATGGGAAAGGATTTCTCAAAGAATCTGGGAGTGCCTTACAATCTGGTGCTCTTTATGGGGATCACGATCGCGGCGATGATTACCGCGTCTGTGGTGGTCGTTGTGGGAGCGATCTCCTATATCGGGCTGATCGTTCCGAACATTGTGGCGATGTTTAAGGGAGACAAGATCAGAGGGACATTGGTGGATACTGCACTGTTCGGGGCAATATTTGTCCTTATATGCGATATGATCGGGCGGGTCGTCATCTGGCCTTATGAGCTTCCCATCGAATTGATCATCGGTATCCTGGGGAGTCTGCTTTTCATCGGACTTCTGCTGTACCGGCTGAAGCACGGAAGAAAAGCAGTCGTGATAAGAGGAGCGGCGGCTTCAGGGACATCAGGGTGCGCAGGCAGCCTGTCAGGACTGGACGGGGGTGACGGAAGGTGAAGACAAAAGTATATTATGCAAATATCCGGAAACTGACCCTTATGACTGTGCTGGCCGCCGCAGCCGCAGCGGCGTATATGCTCGTGGGTGTGAACTTTGATAATGAGAAGCTGTTCGCGTATGCCATGCAGATAAGGACGCCGAAGCTGATTGTTATGGTAATCACAGCGTTTGCTATCGGCGGCGCCTCGCTCGTGTTTCAGTCCGTGATCAACAATACGATCGTCACCCCGTGTCTGCTCGGGATGAATTCCCTGTATACTCTGATACACACAGCGGTCGTGTTCTTCGCAGGATCAACGAGCGTACTGGCGAACAATGCAAATGTTTCGTTTGCAGTGGACCTGGTCATCATGGGAATCACGGCGACGCTGATCTACGGATGGCTCTTTAAAAAGACCAATTACAATGTACTGTATGTGCTGCTCATCGGCACGGTGCTGACGTCGTTCTTCTCAAGTATTCAGTCCACGCTCACCAGAGTGATGGATCCGAATGAGTACGACAATCTGCTGAGCACACTCGTGGCCAGTTTCAGCAATGTGAATTCGGAAATCATCCTGTTTTCTCTCGTTGTGCTTACCATCCTTGTCTTTGTGCTGAGGAAGGATCTTGCACTGCTCAATGTCATTACACTTGGGAGACAGCAGGCGGTTAATCTGGGAGTGGATTACGACAGGACCATACGCAGGCTCCTGCTGGGTGTGACGATCTGTATCGCTGTGGCGACGGCAATGGTGGGTCCGATCTCATTCCTGGGACTGATCATCGCGAATCTGGCGCGCCAGCTTCTGCAGACCTACCGGCACGGACAGCTTATCCTGGGCAGCGCCCTGTTCGGCCTGATTGTGCTTGTGGGAGGCCAGCTCATCGTGGAACAGGTTTTTACATATACGATACCGGTGAGTGTATTTATTACAGTAGGAGGCGGGATCTATTTCCTGTACCTGCTGCTGACAAGACGGAGGGTTTGATACGTGATCATAAAAGAACTGACAAAGAAATACGACGGGAAACCGGTCGTGGATTCAGTCTCATTTGAGATCCCCAAGGGGAAAGTACTCTCGCTGATCGGGCCAAACGGAGCCGGAAAATCGACGGTCATGGGGATTATCTCCAGGCTGATCGCGCGGGATGAGGGACTGGTTGATTTTAACGGGAAAGACATTGGCAGATGGAAGAGCAGAGAACTCTCCAAGAAGCTGGCCATCCTTACTCAGAGCAACAATATCCAGATGAAGCTGACAGTGCAGGAGCTGGTATCATTCGGACGGTTCCCGTACTCTGGCAGCCGGATTACTCCGGAGGACAGGGAAATCATTGACAGAGCTATTGGCTACATGGAACTGGAAGAGTTCAGAGACCGTTATATAGATGAGCTGTCAGGCGGTCAGAGACAGAGAGCCCTGATCGCCATGGTCATCGCGCAGGACACGGACTATGTCCTGCTGGACGAGCCGACCAACAATCTGGATATCTATCACGCGACCAATATGATGAAGATCGCCCGCAGGCTGTGCGATGAACTTGGGAAAACAGTAGTGCTCGTGCTCCATGAGATTAATTATGCGGCGTTTTATTCAGACTATATCTGTGCGTTTGCGGACGGGCGGATCGCAAAATTTGGAACTGTAGACGAAGTTATGACAAAAGAGAATCTCTCAGAAATTTACAAGGTGGATTTTGAGATTCAGATGATAGAGGGGAAACCTTTATCGATATATTACTAAAAGGAGCAGGATTATGAAAAAGAGACTTATTACATTGATACTTGCAGGGGCTATGGCATTTTCCCTGGCGGCGTGCGGCTCCCAGGGAACAGAAGGGAATACGGCAGATGCGCAGACAGAAGATTCCGGCACAGAAGGCAGCGGTGATGCGGCCGAGCCTGAGACAGTAACGATCACCAGCCTGAACGGCAGCGGTGAAGAGACGGAACTTGAGGTGCCATACAGACCGGAGCGCGTTGCCATCCTGGATATGCCCTCGCTTGATATCATAGACAGCCTGGGAGAGGGAGACTGTGTAGTCGGCAGTGCAGATACATCACTTGATTACCTTCAGGAATATGTTACAAATGAGGAAGTGGCGAATCTCGGAACGATCAAAGAGGCGGATCTGGAAGCGGTCATGGCGTGCGAGCCGGAAATCATCTTTATCGGCGGACGGCTTTCCTCTGTGTACGACGATCTGAGCGCTATCGCTCCGGTCGTATATCTTTCCACTGATGCAGAAAAGGGGGTCGTGGAGAGTGTGCGTGAAAATGCAGCGGCAATTGCGTCCATCTTTGGCAAGGAAGAAGAAGTGGATGGCCTGATGGAAGGATTTGACGAGCGTATCCAGACGCTGGCTTCTTTTGCAGAAGGAAAGAATGCGATCATCGGACTGTGCACGAGCGGCAGCTTCAATATTCTTGGCAATGACGGCAGATGCTCACTGATCGGCAACGAGATCGGATTTGAAAATGTGGGAGTTGATTCCAATGTAGATACATCTACACATGGAAATGAGGCTTCTTTCGAGTTCGTAGTGGAGCGCGACCCACAGTACATCTTTGTCATGGACCGTGACGCAGCGATCAACGCAGAAGGAGCACAGCTTGCGCAGGAGATCGTGGAGAATGAACTTGTGAAAGGAACCGGTGCATATAAAAACGGCAATATCGTATATCTTGAAAATCCGGCTGTATGGTACACGGCTGAGGGCGGAATTAACGCTCTGGATATCATGCTTCAGGATCTGGAAGGAGCTCTGCTCTGACAGGAAATAAAATGACAGGTATAAGAGCGCCCGGCAGCTTTGCAAAAGCACCGGGCGCTTTTATGATGGCGGAACAGTCTACAGATTGTGGAGCAATGTCTGAAACTCCCGATCCATATCTGTCTTTTTAGAATACCGGACTGAGCCGATCACATGATGACTGAAGTCTGCCTGGAATTTTTCAGAAGAACAGATGATGACCGGGATATGAAGACCGAGCGAGCTGATCCATTCGATCAGCAGGAATCCGGCATGTGGATTTATATCACCGCCGGGTAGTGTAAAAAACTTTGTGGCTTTGGTAAAAAATGGCTCCTTTTTGGTAAGAATTACAGATATGACAATTCTTATCGAAAAGGAGTTTATTTATGGCAGTAGCAAAAGACCAAATCCGACAGATTAT
>DXAU01000016.1 GCA_019116885.1 Candidatus Mediterraneibacter pullistercoris
CATCCTGAGCCAGGATCAAACTCTCGTAAAAAATGTTTGTTCCAAGTTCAGAACTAACTACTAGCTAATTCTTCCCTTTTTTACTGTGTTAATGGTTGACATTGAACTCTTGATGAGGTCTTTCACGAATCTAGTGTGAAAGCCGTTCGACGGAGTCGAACCTCATTGTTCAATGACGTTCTTAGAAATTTTCTCTTCAAAGAAATTTTCAAGGGTTGTTGTCTATTGTTCAGTTATCAAGGTTCCTGTCGTTCTTTCCTTGCGACAGCTTTGATATTCTATCAAACCTCTTCCGCTTTGTCAAGAACTTTTTTATTTTTCTGTTTCTTTTGCCGCCCTCAACGGGTCAGCTCAGATATAGTACCATTTTTGCCTGTCATCTGTCAACTGTTTTTTACAAGTTTTTTCAAGTTTTCTACCTGATTTTTATCAGCCACTATATCTGGTATTTTTACATGATATTATCCACAAGTTTACTTTGAATATACAAAAACTACTGGGTTTCTCCAGTAGTTCTGTAGATAATATCGAGCGGAGAAAGAGGGATTTGAACCCTCGCGCCGGTTTCCCGACCTACACCCTTAGCAGGGGCGCCTCTTCAGCCTCTTGAGTATTTCTCCTGATTCTGAATGTAACTGCAGATATTTACTGCAGCAAATATATTCAGTTTTGCACTAACAGTGCGAAATTTATTATACTAAACACAATTTGCAATGTCAACGGCTTTTTACACTTTTTCTCACTCTTTTCTCAGAAAGAGTAATCCGGAAGAGCCGGATAAACCGGCTCTTCCACTCTCCCAGACGCTCTGCCTTATGAATCATACAGGCACGCTGATCTCTTAGTACTCATCTCCGTAAGTTTCATCTGAATTGCCGAAAGCAGAAAATGTATCGTTGTTTTCCTCCGACAGACGGAAGCGGGCTACAAGTTCTTTCAGTGTCTGAGCCTGGCCCGAGAGCTCCTCGCTTGCTGCTGCACTTTGCTGTGAGGTCGCAGAATTTGTCTGAACTACGCTGGATATCTGCTCCACACCATCGGCAGCCTGATGCACAGCTTCATCCTGCTTACCGGAGTTCTCTGTAATCGCCCTTGCATTCCGGGCAAGTTCATCAACAGTATCATAGACCTCATCAAAGGATGCTGCAGTATCATCCGCGAGAACTTTTCCATTATTCACTGCATCAAGAGCATTTTTTATTAGCGTCGCAGTACTGTGAGACGCATCCGCCGTCTTGCTGGCCAGACTCCGCACTTCATCAGCAACTACAGCGAACCCTTTTCCTGCCTGTCCGGCACGGGCCGCCTCCACAGCGGCATTGAGCGCCAGAATATTAGTCTGGAAAGCAATATCTTCTATCTCTTTGATAATCTTCGCCACTTCCTGCGAATTGCTGGTAATATCTTCCATAGCACCCAGCATATTCTGCATCTTCACTTTTCCTTCGCCTACTTCGCGCGTAACTTTCTCCATTTCCGTTCCGGCGACGTTCACCAATTTAGTATTGTCACTGATCTGATGTCCGACATCCTGGAGAGTGGCGGCAAGCTGCTGAACAGCAGATGCCTGCTCAGTAACTCCCTGTGCGGATGCCTGGGCTCCCGCAGCTACTTGTCCGGCTCCGCTCGCAACCTGGTCTGCGGCAAGCACGACCTGGCGGAGTGTCTGTGTCATTGTATCGCGAACACGCAGCAGAGCAGTCTTCACCCTGGCAAACTCACCTTTGTACTCATACTCAAGATGGAATACAAAATTGCCATTCGCAATCTCGTTCAACGCGCCGGTAACTTCATTAATATAAAGTATGTATTCTTTCAGCCTGGCAGTTATCGCCCGGATATCTTTGGCGAGCAGCCCGACCTCATCTCTGGAACTGACATTCAGCTCCACGTCCAGCTCTCCGGCAGCGATTTTTCCTGCAGCCGCAGACAGCTTTTTAACAGATTTTGTAATGCTTAAACTGAAAATCACTGTGATCACAGCAAGCAAGAGAACTGTCAGCGCAAAGCGCAGCGTGATAGTCCGGCTAGTATCTTGAATATATATTTCAAACTCTTCCTGCGGAATCAATCCCAGTACATAGTAGCCCAGATCGTCAAGATAAACTGTGGAGCCCGTATACTCCGTCCCACTGCGCGTATACTTCAGACCTTCCACGGTTTCATTGTTAACAATGGCCTCTTTAATATTGGAAGAATAATCTACTTCTGAGGCATTTAGCATAAGCAGCTCTGAATTTGGATGGTAAATAATATTATTCTCACTGTCATATACAGTGACATACCCGCTCTCGCCGACGGTAATCTCCGACATCTTCGTACTCAGTGTATCCAGAAGAACATCAAGTCCGAACACTGCTATCTGATTGTTTCCAGAATAAATCGGTGTGGCTACAGTGACAACCACTTCACCAGTGACAGCGTCGGTATATGCTCCCGTCACTGTAGTTGTCTTCTGGCTTACTGCCCCCTCATACCACGAGCGTCCCTCTATATCAAAAGACGAAGAATCCAGATATGTTCCGTCGGACTGCTGCACCGCTCCTGTCTGAATATCTGCCACCCACGCAAAAGCAACCGATTCCTCTTCCTCCGAGATTTTTTGCAGGACAGCAGTCAAATCGCTCTGTTGAGCGGATCCGTCAAAGTCCTCTCCCCAGTCAGATGCCCCCTGCACAATCTCCTGCATTTTCGCTGAAGATTCAGCCACACCCATAAACCGTTCAAAATAGCCCCGAATACTCTCTACGGCGCGTCCGGTCTCCGCGGTAAGATAATCGCTCTCAATGTCCCGGACTGTGCGGCCCATTTTTCCGCTGAGCTGGATTCCGATAAGTGTCAGCACCACCACAAGGGGAATCAATGTTCCAAGAAGCATCTTGGGCAGAACGCCAAATTTTGCCCGCTCCTTTGTGACGGCCTTCTCTGAAATTCTGTTTTTTCTCATTTGTTTTCCTCCCGTTCTGTTTTCGAGGAGCATTTCAGCTTTCAGGACGAGAAGCGTGTTTTATTTAAAATGACTGAATTCTTTTGTGAACGCGCTTTTTAATAGCTAGTTTTAATGTGCCAAATGCTTTTTCCCCCGATATTTCACGTTATTTATCGACACTGTCTCCAAATACTTAAGACAAAGATAACTTTTAGTAATATTATACAATACTGTCAGTCAAATCACCACCTGTAACAGTAATTCTGCTTCACTCCAGAGCCCGGTCACATCTTCCCGGTCTCAGCAGATCAGGAACTGGCATTAATCTTCTGCTGTATACGTTCCTGCACCACCGCCGCGATCTCCGTTGTTTTCATTTCCTTATATTCTTCATAATACAGCGGTTCCAGAAAATGCACCTGTACAGTCACCGGTCTGATCGTATTTGTATCAAAGGGCTTGAATGAATCAATCAGAGCCACGGGGACAATCGGGCATTGAGCCTTTGTTGCCGACTTGAAGCTGCCGCCCTTAAAAGAGCCCACTCTATTTCCGTTTTTCGACCTGGTTCCCTCCGCGAAGATCAGATAGTTCCTGCCTTTTTTTACTTCTTTTGTCACGTTTACAATGACCTTCATTGCCTGTCTGACGTCTTCACGGTCTATCATATATGCTCTCATGCATGCGAACACCTGCTTCAGAAACGGAATATTGCCAATCTCTTTTTTTGCCACTACTGAGAACGGTCTCGGCGAAGCCTCAATAACGGCCAGCACGTCATACAGGCCCTGGTGGTTGGGAAAGAACATGAATCCGTTTTTCTCAGGAAGATTCTCAACCCCATGTGTATCTATATGGACGTTTCCGCCTCTGTTGGCACGGAGGTCTATCCATTTAAGAAATTCGTACATCTCTTCCTCGGAATATTTGTCCACGTGGGCCGCCCGATAGCACAGACGTATCCACCCGTATGGCACTATAAACAGATTCCTCAGCACCATCATTAATATACGTTTCATTAATATATGTTCCTCCGTTCTCTGGTATTTCTGTCAGTGGACAGAAATGCCCCCTCAAAGGGAGCTTTCTGTTCACAGTCTGATCTCGACCTTTCTGTTTGTCCGGTGATACTGGTGATATCTTACTCCGGCGGCGTCCATCATTCGTTTGGAAGCCTTTACCTCTGCAGTGTCAGCATATTTATCACTGTCATAGATCACTTCTCTTATCCCTGACTGTATGATCGCTTTCGCACATTCATTACACGGGAAAAGTGTCACGTACAGTTTTGCTCCTGCAAGGCTTCCGCCGCTGTAATTCAATATCGCATTAAGTTCGCTGTGAGTGGAGTATACATATTTTGTCTCCAGAGGATCTTCCCCGTCTCTTGCCCATGGGAACTCATCGTCAGAACACCCGATGGGGAACCCGTTATATCCCATAGACAGGATCTTGTTGTCCTGGCTGACAATGCAGCATCCAACCTGTGTATTCGGATCTTTTGAGCGCATGCCTGACAGCATGGCAACTCCCATAAAATATTCATCCCATGACAGATAATCTGTTCTTTTTTCTGACATACTCTCTCCTTCTGCCGTCCCTATTTCGTGCCAAATATACGATCGCCCGCGTCGCCCAGACCGGGAACGATGTAGCCGTGATCGTTCAGTTTCTCATCAAGCGCACCGATATATATGTCCACATCCGGATGTTCTTCCTGCATCCTCTTGAGTCCTTCAGGCGCTGCCAGTATGCACAGGAAACGAATATGTTTCACCCCCTTTTCTTTCAGCATGCGGATCGCCTCTGTGCTGGAGCCTCCGGTCGCAAGCATCGGATCAACAACGAATACCTCTCTGTCACCGCAGTCCGCAGGGAGCTTGCAGTAATATTCTACCGGTTCAAGCGTTTCAGGATCTCTGTAAAGTCCGATATGGCCCACCTTCGCTGTAGGTATAAGAGACAGCATGCCGTCTACCATTCCCAGCCCTGCCCGCAGTATCGGTACGATCGCAAGTTTTTTACCTGCCAGCACTTTTCCTGTCATTTCTGTGATCGGAGTCTTTATCTTTACATCCTGTGTCTTAAGATCCCTTGTCGCCTCGTAGCACATAAGCTGGGCAATCTCCCCGATCACTTCCCGGAACTCTTTTGTTCCTACATTTTCCTGCCGGATGTAGCTGATCTTGTGCGCGATCAGCGGATGATCCATCACTACTGTTCTTCCTGTCATTTTTCTTCCTCCGTAAGTGAATTTAATTTTTCTGCAAGCTCATTAATCAGCCTGTTCAGCACTTCATAACATTCGCCGTACGCTGTCAGCGGCTTCCCATATGGGTCAGGAATCTCTGTGTCGTCACCTGTGAATTCATTCAGGGTGAAGATACTATCTGAATGTCCGTATTCTGATAATATCTTTTCTTTCTGGCTTTCCTCGATCGTCAGGATCAAGGTATCCTCCCGGATATTCTCGCCATCAAACGGATGCGAGCTGTGGTCTTTCAGCGTCATCCCGGCGCTCTTCATGATCGCTTCTGCTTTCTGATTCGCCGGCTCTGGGAAAAGCACCACCATACCGCTGGAATTTATCACATATTCCTGAACCAGATCACAATGTCTGAGAAGCTCCGCTGCCATCGGCCCTCTGGCCGAATCCGTACCGCTCACAAATGTGATCTGTCTGTATTTCTGGAGCTTAACAATGTCTGCAGCAGGAATACGATGATGTCCCGCCGCCTTTTCCAGCCGGTTCATAATAGCCTTGCCTATACCCTGCGCGGCAAAAGATTCGCTGTAAATCGTATCGATATCCTCTTCATCAAACTCCCTGAGTATCTTGTAGAGGCCGCGTGCGACAGACCTCTCATTTTCCCTTGTTCCGATATTTTTTACGATACCGTACTTATAGAAAGCAAGCGTCTCACTCGTTGCGATGATGCCGACCGGGCGTCCTTTCCTGTCCGCTTCAAATGCAAGCTGGCGTATTGCAAGTATCTCTTCCCGCAGATCGCCTTCTACGATCACCAGCTTTGCTTTTGGGGCATAATGCCTGTATTTCATTCCCGGCGCCTTAGGCGCCCGAGCGCTCTTTTCACTCATGGAATTATCATCCGCCGTCACCGGTCCAATCACATCTTCCAGCATCTCGGCGGTGATTGCGCCCGGCCTTAATATCACCGGCGGGGCAACTGTCATATCAAGGATCGTGGATTCCAGCCCAATGTCCACGGCGCCGCCGTCCAATATCATGTCTATCCTGCCGTCCAGATCCGCCACTACATGCTCTGCTGTAGTGGGGCTTGGGCGTCCCGAAGTATTCGCGCTGGGAGCTGACACAAATCCGCCCGCAGCGCGGATTAACGCCAGTGCAACCGGATCTTCCGGCATCCTCACGGCAACAGTGTCGAGTCCGCCCGTAGTCCCGTGAGGAACGGCATCGCTCTTCTCAAAAATCATAGTGAGCGGTCCCGGCCAGAAATGTGCCGCCAGCATATCTGTTTCCGCCGGAATGTTCACAGCGATCTTTTTAAGATCCTCATAATCTGCGATATGAACAATCAGCGGATTGTCTGACGGCCTTCCTTTTGCTTCGTATGTCCTCTTTGCCGCTTCTTCCTGCAGAGCGTCTGCCCCCAAACCGTACACTGTCTCAGTGGGAAATGCGACGAGCCGTCCTTCTCTCAGAAGATTTCCGGCTTCATTTATAATGTCATCATCAATCTGATTTTTATCTACTTTTCTTATTTTTGTTTTCATAAAATTTATTATACCATCATTTGAATTAAAAAAAAACTTTTTTTGGCTCATCCACCCGGAAGTCACTTCCCACTCATATATGACATGATTCCCCCGGCCACTGCTGCCGCGATCTTTTCCTGATGCACATTGTCTGAGAGTTTTTCTGCTTCTTCGTAATTGCTGAGAAATCCGCACTCTACAATGACCACCGGCACTTCCGTATTCTTCAATATATAATAGGTATCGTTTGACTTCGTCTTTTTTGTATTATCAGTCTGCAGTTCATTGAGCTGTTCCTGAATCACGCCGGCTGCTTTCTCTCCTTCTCTGGATTGCGAATGATAAAATACCTGCGCGCCTTTTACGCTCTCTTCGTGGTAACTGTTCTGATGGATGCTTACAGCAATCACAGGCTCTGCCTGGTTCATAACCGATACGCGTTCTTTCAGGTCTTCAACCTGGGAATCGGCCAGTCTCTCGTCTGTGTCCCGCGTCATTACCACTTCTATGGCTTCTTTCTTTAATATCTCTTTTATCTTTAATGCAATCTTCAGATTCACTTCCTTTTCTTCTGTGCCGTTTACTCCTGTCTTACCTGCATCAATCCCGCCATGTCCGGGATCAAGGACGACCGTGCAGCCTCTGCGGGCACCTGCTGTTGTCTCGGCTGCTTTTTCATCCGGCGCGGTTCTTTCTTTCAGATATGTGCCCAGCATCTGGCAGATCAGTATCAGAGCGGCAAGCCCGGCTATCCCGGCTGCTGTCATTAATTTCTGGCGCATAAAAACATCCCCCTTTCACATATATCTAATGTATATGCAAAAAGGGGATGCTCTTTTCCGATCATTTCTGATCTTCCTGCTTATCAGGTCTAATTGACATATTGCAGAATCAGATCCCAGACACCGGAATCTTCCATTCCCAAACTCCACTCTGCCACGCCGGCAAGATCATTCGCCGTTATGACTTTCAGCTTTTCTTCCAGCGACTGGGCGTCCTCAAGCCAGATCTTATAGATACCGCCCTCGGCTTCCCACTCCGCGTAGTTCTGTTTCGTTTCCTCATCCCACTGAGCTTCGACTCCTGCATTTTTCACCAGCGCAGCCGCGTCATTCATACTGTATGCAGCGCTGGTCACTTTGTTCGGATACGAAGCGGCTTCGGTACCCTCTTCCTGCGCCAGCTCTTCCTCTGTCTTCGGCGTCTCAAACCACAGCCGTGTAAAGAACGGTATTCCTGCAACCAGCTTATCTGCCGGTACAGATTTAAGCGCGTCCGCTATGCCATTCTCCAGATATCCGATAGATGCTACAGAACCCGCTTCATAGGAACCGTCTGTATGTTCATCGTATCCCATAATCACGACATAATCAGCCACAGCCGCCTGCTCTTCAATATCATAGTGCTCGTTATATGGCTGCGGCACATAGTTGTCTATCGACAAGACCAGCCCGTTCTGTCTGCACCGTACCGACAGTTCGCGGACAAACTGAATATAATGTTCTCCACACTCCGCCGATATCAGTTCAAAGTCCAGATTGATGCCGTCAACGCCGGTTTCGATCGCTGAAGCGACCACCTGATTGATGACTTTCGTTCTCTTTGAGGTATAGCTGAGAACTTCGTAAGTCTCATCATAAGAGTTGATTCCGCCATGGAAATCTCTTAATACAGCCCACACTTCCAAGTTAGACTGGTGAGCATAATTCACGTAGGACGAATCTGCCAGTGAAGAGATATTCCCCTCTGTATCAGCCAGACTGTACCACGTCGGAGCAATCGTTGTAAGTCCCTTTGTATCAGCGATCGTCTCAAGCACATAGCTGTTCGCATCCGCATTGGATACGTTATGCCACGCCATATTGATCGCATAGTCCTTGGAAATATTAGTATAGACAGGCTCCTCAAACTCTCTTGACGTTGTCTCGGTCGTGATATCTCTGAGCGTACTTGTCTTGACATATCCGATGAACCCGTCGCTGGTTCCGACCTTCATCCAGTCATTTTCATCCTCAAGAACCGTAACCTTGTCATTCTTTGATATCTCCGTAAGGATCGGACTCTTTACTCCGCCCTGATAGCGGACTTGTGTATCACGCCGGATCTGGGCAGTCTGGATTTCGCCCCAATTTGAGGTTACCACGACCCTCGCCGGGCTGTCATACACTTCATATTCCATATTCGTATACTCCTGGATAAAGGGCAGGGCGATATATGCGGTTCTGCCTTCGGTCTTCAGGATATCATAATCGGCACTCTTCTTTTCATTTACGTCTGTATATTCATTGCTGCCAACTTCCACGGTAACATTGCCTTCCGGCAGGGTGTACAGCATGATATTTTCGTTGGGATCCCAGTAAAACCGCTTATTGATATTGTCCCTCACCACAGAATACTCGATATAATACTGATCGCCATATACCTTTCCTGCCGGTGGGATTTCTGTTTCTTCTGACGCAGCCTGCTCATCATCATTCTCCCGGATGACCTCATTGTTGACTACCACTGCGACCTCATCTTCTGAACTGAGTTCATAATATTGTTCCAGATCAGCTCTCTCATTTGATGCACCGTATCTCTTCCAGATCAGAAAACCGCCGATCGCTGCCAGGATCAATACAATAAATATCATCCAGCGTATCATGGCATTGCGCCGTCTGCGTCTCGCTCTGCTGCTCCGTCTCCCCGGCCTCTGCCTGTGTGGGGGATGGCTTCCGCCTGCTGGTCTCTGGGCGTATCTGTCAGGGCGCTGCCTCCGGACACTGTCCTGTCTGACACGTCCCGGAGTTCTGCCCTTTCTTTCTCTTTCGTCCATGCCGCACCTCCTATCAGGCATTATTATAACATATTTTCCCTACACGTCATTAATTATTTGCCTGTTTCGGAAGTTTTTAAACATCTGCATCGTCATATATACGCACGTTCATCCCGCCGGCAGTCCCAGGGGTATCGCATGTCCGGCTGTCTGTATTGATGTCAGTAAATCTGAGCGCTGCTATGTTTCCGTCACTGCTCATGTCATAGTCCCTCATATATGTGCCCTCTTCTCTTGTCATATGTGCCGTCACGATCTGGAGCGGGCTGGCCCTGTACCCATCGAGCGATATGTCCACTCCGTTTCTTTCGTATCTCTCCAGTTCCGTGAACAGATTTCTGTACCCTGTTTCATCCATTTTCATTGCAGTATACTCCTTTCCCTTGCGGATTGCGATAAATAGTGAACTCCGTCCCCTGCCTTTCACAGGTGCGCATTGTGACATACTGCCGCATCCCGGACGGAGCAAAAGACAGCAGCATCCGCTTCAGGTTCTGACCTGTCAGTTCGTTCCTCCTTTCATCAGATTTACTTATCAGGCAGTGCCATCTTTTGTAAGTGCCATTATATGTTCCGCGGCCTGCGATTTCAATGTGTTTATTGTTCATAACCCTATGGGATTTGTTGATAAGTCTTCATATTTATCTTTACATCTTTTATGATTTTGTTTATACTAATCGTGAGAATATGTATCTAAATCAATTTGATGTGCATATTATCTTATATAACATAAGGATGTGATCATATGAAGATTGAGAAACTCAATGAGAATCAGATTCGTTGTACGTTGACACATGCTGATCTGGCAGCCCGCCATCTTAAACTGAGCGAGCTCGCCTACGGAACTGAGAAAGCAAAATCTTTATTTAGAGATATGATGCAGCAGGCTTCTTTTGATCTTGGATTCGAGGCGGAGAATATTCCCCTTATGATAGAGGCGATACCATCCTCTGCGGATTCTATCGTCCTGATTATAACCAAGGTAGAAGACCCCGAAGAACTGGACACACGCTTTTCCAAATTCACTCCATCGGGCGAGACAGAACCGCTCAATATGGAGACCCTGGAAAAGCTGGAAGGCGCTGACGAATTCCTCAACCTTTTAAATAAAGTAAAAGAGGCTGCCGCCAGCACCAGAACGGCCGAGTCCGGTGAAGACAGCGCTCCCCCCGCATTTTCTGTCCGCATTTTTGCTTTTGAAGACCTGGATGGCGTGATACGCGCTTCCCGCCTGATCGCCACAGTGTACAGAGGAGCGAACACTCTTTATAAAGATAAGAACAACGGAATGTTCCTGCTCGCGCTCGCTCCATCGGAGCACTCCACAAACGAATTCAACAAGATCTGCAATATGCTTTCTGAGTACGGCTCTCCGGAAAAGGCGGATTCTTCTGTCCTTGCTTATCTGGAAGAGCACTGCGATACTGTCATTCCAGCAGACGCCGTACAGAAACTGTCCTTATTATAAGGATTAAGAAAATCCCGGGATGCAGAATACATCCCGGGATTATTTTTGCTCTTTTTCATCTGTTTACTTCTGTCTTACTTTTACTGCTGTGCTGCCATTGCTGCATTGAGCTTCTCTACAAGGAGTGCGCTGTCAATGCCGTGCACCATAGCCGCTTCCTCTATTGTCTCCATCTGAGAAGCCGGACAGCCGAGACAGTGCATCCCGATCTCCATAAGTATCGGCGCTGAGTCCGGAAAAATGTTGAGAAGTTCTCCGATTTTTGTATCTTTAGAAATCTGTGCCATTTCTATTTCCTCCTTAATTAAATAATTGTCTCCAGTGGTATTTATTATAATCCCTGACAATTAAATTATCAACTGTGTTTTCTATTTTATACAGCGCCGTGAAGAAAATCTTTTCTGAATTTTCAGACTTGTTCTCACAGTATTTTCGTTTTTTTGAATACTCAAAAGTCAAGAATGAATCTGGTTTTTTTCGACAAATCCACAATTTCATGATATCTCACCAAAACGTCCGTTCTTTTTTTACAGCTGAGTAATTCACCAAAAACATATGTTTTTATGTGGATAGTGTGGATAACTTTATGAAAATCCTCGCTTTTTCCACGTTTTTCATCTTTCGGAGTGTGGATAAGTTGAAAACTTCCTGACTTCTGATTTCGACGTATTTTTACAAATAAAAACATTTTTGTGCATTTTGCTTATTTTATGGCTGATTATGTCGAGAACGGGAAAACTGCATTACAGTAAAATACAATCTTCCCGTTCTTACCTATAATATATCTTCTGTTTGTACTTTGCCCGCTGTCAGAGCACGCGCCTTACCGAATAAATATTTGTATAAGTGGCGCTGCATATGCAGATACCTTTCTCTGCGTTCAGCGCATTGACGATATTGCCGTCACCCATATACAGTCCTACATGCCCTGCATCTCCATACAGGATCAGGTCGCCGGGCTGGGCTTCCTCATAACTCACCGCATAACCTGAATTTACCATATCGTACGTCGTCCTCGGCAGACTGACTCCGAAATGTGCATATACCGACTGGACAAACCCGGAACAGTCCGCACCGTTTGTAAGGCTTGTCCCGCCCCAGACGTAAGGATTGCCGACGAACTGGCAGGCATAATCGATCACTGCCTGTCCGGATACCCCGCTGCTGTTTACCGGCACGCCTGCTGCGGCTGCTTCCGCCTGCTCCTGGCGCGCCTGTTCTTCCTCGATCCGTGCCTCTTCCTCCTCTTTTGTCTCTCCATAGGAGTAAGTAGTTTCCTCTGTCACGTATTCACCGGATACCCAGCCGTCAATTTCTCCCACTTTTACAGGATACCAGCCGTCAACCGGATCACCAGTCACCTGATACTGTTCATCCAGCTCGACCTGGGTCAGAATATCTGTGTCAGTCCCCTGTCCATCCCTGACATTTAAGACAGACGCAGTGACAGTGACTTTATCGTTTTCATATTCGCCGGCCTGTTCTTCAGCCTCATTTCCTGTAATAAGCGCATCTGAAGGAACATACCCCTCGGCAGATCCTGACCGGATCTTTGTCCAGCCGTCCAGATATTCAAGCACTTGGGCCGCTGAATCCTTGTACAGCTTTCCTACCCATTCGCTCTCCTCATCCGGGGCGCTTCTGATGTAGGTATAATCGCCCGTATCAGAAAACGCCATATTCAAATACTCACCCTCTTCTGTTGGCACCAGATAGAGATCAATATTATCTTTCACCTCTGTTTCATAACATTCTTCCAGTACCGATTCGATCCCCGACGCCTGCACGAACGGCTGCTCTTCTGCTTTTTCTGCCGCTGCTGCATGAAGAGCGTTCCCCGGGATCATGATCATTCCGGCTATAACGGAAAAGACCATTTTCTGTCTGATGTGTGTTTTACCCATATAAAACCTCCTTGATATCTGTGTTTTTATCTTTTGTAGGAAGTTCTAAATGTTACACATTTGTTAAATTTGTTACGCTGACATTATATCAACTCTATATCTGAGTGTCAACCGGATTTTTCATGTTTCCTCTGACACTTATCGACACACGAATTAATACAGTTTTGTCGCGTTCTGTATTTATATATTATATCTTTAATTATTTTGTAATATTTTTTCACAAATATTCTTTTTCCCCTATTCTTTATGGATGATTCAGAAATTACTCCGGATGTTTACATTTTTTTAATAAAATAGCAGTTGACATTTCCGGATATATGTATTATATTCTAATTACAGTAATCGTTATTGTTATTATCTTAATAACCATTCTCATTTAGTCATGAAAGGGGGGATTCCCATTGACAGCTTTGAAATATAGTAGACAACGAGAATCCATCAAACATTTTCTAATGATGACCAAAGAGCATCCTACTGCTGATGAGGTTTATATGCATGTGAAAAAAGACTTTCCAAATATTAGTCTTGGAACTGTATACAGAAATCTGAATCTGCTGACTGATATCGGAGAGGCCGTCAAGATCTCTACTCCTGACGGGGGTGACAGATTTGACGGGCGGATCGAGCCGCATAATCATTTTCTCTGCAGGAAATGCAGACGATTACTTGATCTGGAGCTTGATATGAAAAGCATCGACGAGGTGAACCGGCTGGCGGCTGAGAACTTTGACGGGCTGATAGACTCCAGTTCCACATTATTTTACGGTGAATGCAGTGACTGCATTAAAAAGTCTTAACAATATCATTAAAAAGAAAAGGAGACAAGAATTATGAAAAAATGGGTATGCACAGTATGTGGTTATGTTTATGAAGGAGAAGCAGCTCCGGCTGAATGTCCGGTCTGCCATGCACCGGCTGAAAAATTCCAGGAGCAGTCAGGAGAGAGATCATGGGCTGCTGAGCACGTTGTAGGTGTTGCAAAAGGCGTAAGCGAGGACATCCTTGCTGATTTAAGAGCAAACTTTGAAGGTGAGTGTTCAGAGGTTGGTATGTATCTTGCAATGGCCAGAGTTGCTCACAGAGAAGGTTATCCTGAGATCGGTCTGTACTGGGAGAAAGCTGCTTATGAAGAGGCTGAACATGCTGCTAAGTTTGCTGAGCTCCTCGGCGAAGTCGTTACAGACAGCACAAAGAAGAATCTTGAGATGCGTGTAGAGGCAGAAAACGGAGCTACAGCCGGAAAATTCGATCTGGCTAAGCGTGCAAAAGCTGCTAACCTTGACGCTATCCATGATACTGTTCATGAAATGGCAAGAGACGAGGCTCGCCACGGAAAAGCATTCGAGGGACTCCTTAAGAGATACTTCGGCTAATCTTAATAATCCGGGTCATAACTATTACACAACTATGGTTTAAGAAAAAGGAGTTTACACTATGTCTAAATATGCTGGAACAAAGACTGAGCAGAATCTGATCGAAGCCTTTTCCGGAGAGTCACAGGCTCGCAACAAATATACTTACTATGCATCTGCTGCAAGAAAAGCTGGCTTTGTGCAGATGGCAAACATTTTCGAGGAAACTGCAAATCAGGAAAAAGAGCACGCAAAAATGTGGTTCAAAGAATTCCATGGGATCGGTAATGTAGAAGAAAATCTCGCCGATGCTGCCGCAGGTGAAAATTATGAGTGGACTGATATGTACAAACGCATGGCCGAAGAAGCAGAGGCTGAAGGTTTCACTGAACTGGCTGCAAAATTCCGCGGCGTTGCAAAAGTAGAAGCTGCTCATGAGAAACGTTACCAGAGACTGCTTGACCACTATCGCGAAGGCAAGACTTTCAAAGACGAGGCTCCGCTCGGGTGGAAATGCGGTAACTGCGGATACATCTATGAGGGTAATGAGGCTCCGGAAGTATGTCCGGTATGCGCTCACCCGAAAGCTTACTTTGAAAGAAAAGCTGAGAATTACTAAAATCCCGTATTTACCTGCTATTCCCGGTCTTGAATCAAAAAACGGAACAGGTAAAAGAGGGTGTCGCAAAATCATCAAATTAGATGATTGAGCGGGTAGTGTAAAAAACTTTGTGGCTTTGGTAAAAAATGGCTCCTTTTTGGTAAGAATTACAGATATGACAATTCTTATCGAAAAGGAGTTTATTTATGGCAGTAGCAAAAGACCAAATCCGACAGATTAT